>SCUK01000020.1 GCA_004297445.1 Anaerolineae bacterium
CCGGTATGAAAGTCGTAACGGGGGATCTGCACCTCCTCCCCGGCAATCAATTTCTTGACATCATGGTTCAGCCGCGGCCGGTCAATGGCGTCCAGATGCTCAAAGTCATACTCGCCCTTTTCGTCTTTCGGCGTCATGTCCCGGCTGACGAAGAAGTTGTCCATCTCCAATGGGAATGGATGGAGCCCATGAGCCAGCAATTGCACCGAGAGTCGCTTTGATGTCGTTGTCTTTCCCGAAGACGATGGCCCCGCGATGAGCACCACCCTCACCTTGTCTTTGCGCGCCGCGATCTGCCCCGCCATTTCCGCAATGCGTTGCTCGTGCAGAGCTTCGGAAACCAACACTAGTTCGCGTATTCGCCCATCCAGGATCGCATCGTTGAGCGCTCCCACGCTCTCAATACCCAGTCGTTCCAGCCAATCCCCATACTCCCGGAATGTTGCCAGCAACTTGGGATATTCACCCAGCGGTTCAATCTCCGTGGAGTTGTGTCGGCGCGGGAAGCGCAACGTAAATCCACCCTCGATGAATGTCAGCTCAAACCATTTGAGATAACCACTCGATGGCACCATGTAGCCATGGTGATAGTCTCGATGGCCATTAAGTTCATAGAGGATAAGGTAATCTTTCTTGCGATGCGCCAGCAATCGCACCTTGTCCTGTTGCCCGGCCTGTCGGAAGATTTCAATCGCATCCGCCAGCGGCACTTCAGAACGGGAAATACGGAGATCCTGCTCAACCAATTCCCGCATCCGCCCTGCAAGTCGGTCAAGGTCCGCCTGCGTGAGTGCCTCTCGCCCGGTGACCCGGCAGAAATAACCGCCAAAAGACACAGAGTGGTCGATGATGAGATGTCCCCCGGAAAACAATTCTTCGAACGCAGTTTCCAGCAGAAAATTAAGGGACCGGCGGTATATCCGCATCCCATCGGAAGAGTGCATCGTAACCGGTACGACCTGCGACTCGATTCCGATACAGAAGGTGAGTTCCCTCAGACTCCCATTGATGATCGCGCCCACCGTCTCCGCGCCGCCTTCGGCCGCCAATGGCTGCAGGAAAGCCTCAATCGTGGCGCCGCGCGGGCCTTCAATCGCTCGCCCGTCCGGTAACAGCACTTGCACCGTATGGCGAACTTTGGTGAATTTGAATTCTTCAGTCATCTTGGTCATCGGGAGGTCCTGAGTCCAGGAAAACAAATTCTACCACTCAGGTAGAAAAGACAGCGCCCAGGGGTCTCCTGGGCGCTGGAATTCAGACGGGCTCTTCGCGCGGTGGCATACAGCACAGCACCAGGTTGCGGGCTGCACTCACTTCGTCCATCCGGCGCATCGGGGTCGTGTGCGGCGCATCGTGCAGAATGTCCGGGTTACTGTGCGCTTCTTCGGCAATCTGGCGCATCGCAGCAATAAAGGCATCCAGCGTCTCAACCGTTTCCGTTTCGGTGGGCTCGATCATCAGAGCCTCCTTCACGATTAACGGGAAGTAATTGGTCGGTGGGTGGAACCCGAAGTCCATCAACCGCTTGGCGACATCCAGCGCGTGCACATCCGGCGCGTCCGCCCAGCGGCCCTCAAGCACAAACTCGTGCATGCAGGTTCGCTCAAAGGCCACCGTGTAAACGTCCTCTAAGCCATGCATCAGGTAGTTAGCGTTCAGCACTGCGTGCTGCGAGACCTCTCTCAAGCCTTGATCCCCGTGCATCATGATGTAGGTGAAGGCTCGCACCATCATGGCAAACTGGCCATGAAACGCCTTCACTCGCCCGATGCTGTATTTGGGCGTTACGAGACCGAACACGGGCGGTTCTTCGTCATCCCCCTCTTCTATGATATCGACCACCGGTCCGGGCAGGTAATCCACCAGGTGCTTGGCCACGCCTACCGGCCCGGAACCCGGGCCGCCCCCGCCGTGAGGCGTGGTGAATGTCTTGTGCAGGTTGTAGTGCAGGATGTCGAATCCCAACTCGCCCGGTTTAGCAATCCCCAGCAACGCGTTCATGTTCGCGCCGTCGCCATAGACCAGCCCCCCCACTCCATGCACCGCCTCAATGACTTCAACCACGTGCTCTTCAAACAGGCCCAGCGTATTCGGGTTGGTCAGCATCAATCCGGCAACGTTTTCGTTCAAATTGCTCCGCAACGAGTCAAGGTCAATATTCCCGCGTCCGTCCGACCGGATTTCGACGACCTTGTAGTTCGTCATCGCCGAAGTAGCCGGGTTGGTGCCATGGGCAGAGTCCGGCACAAGGATGACATTCCGGTGGCCCTGCCCATTCTTATGGTGGTACTTGCGAATGATCATCACTCCGGTCAGCTCACCCTGCGCGCCGGCTGCCGGCTGCAACGTCACGCCGGCGAACCCCGCGATTTCCGCAAGAAATTCCTGCAGGTAGAACATCAGCATCAGCGCGCCCTGCGTGGTTTCCGGCGGCTGCATCGGGTGGAGTCCGGCAAATCCCGGCAGTCGGGCTACTTCCTCATTGATAAGCGGGTTGTACTTCATCGTGCACGAACCCAGCGGGTAAAAGCCGGTGTTGATGCTGTGATTCAGTTGCGATAGTCTCGTAAAATGCCTCACGACCTCCAATTCGCCAAGTTCTGGCAGAGGGAGTGACTCCCGAATCAATCCAGCAGGTAGAGGTGTCAGGGGCACATCAGGCTGCGGATAGCGGACTGCGCGCCTGCCGGGCGAGGACTTTTCATAAATCTGTAGCTCAGCCATTTCGCACCTCATCCAGAACGCTTACCAGGTGGTCGATTTCTTCTTTGCTGTTCATTTCTGTGACCGCGAACATCATGCAGTTCTCCATGCCAGGATAATCCGTGCCAAGCGCGTACCCACCCAGGATGCCATTCTCCAGCAGGCTCGTTGCCAGCTCCTGCGCAGGTCGCGGGCACTTGACAACGAATTCATGGAAGAAAGAACCCTTATCCCACAATTCGTAACCGGCAAGCTTGGTGATTTCAGCAGCCGCATAATGCGCTCGCTGGTAACACAGATTGGCGACCTCGCGCAGCCCCTCCTTGCCCAGCAGGCTGATGTATACCGTGGCGGCGAGCGCCATCAACCCCTGATTGGTACAGATATTGGATGCGGCCTTCTCGCGGCGAATGTGTTGCTCGCGCGTACTCAAAGTCAGCACATACCCGCGCTTGCCTTCCACATCCGTGGTCTCGCCCACCAACCGCCCCGCGATAGTACGCACATAGTCAGTTTTTGTGGCAAGGATCCCCAGGTAGGGGCCGCCATATGACAGCGGGATGCCCAGCGGCTGCCCCTCACCACACACGATATCTGCCCCAAATTCGCTCGGTGGCTTAAGCAGTGCCAGCGCGGTCGGGTTTATTGCCACTGCCAGCAACGCGCCCATTTCATGGGCCGCTCGACCCAATTCCGTATAATCGAACACTCGCCCGAAGAAATCGGGGTATTGGACCAGCACGACTGCCGTGTCCTGGGTGATGAGCGGGATGAGGTCGTCCGGTCCGCTTTCCGGCTTGAGGTCTTCGCCAACGATGTCGAAGTCCGCGCTCTTGATGTAAGTGTTGATTGTCGCCCGATAGTGAGGATGCACCGCCGGGGAAACAACCGCTTTCTTCCGCTTGCCGCGGTGGACCGCTTCAGCCATATTGATGGCCTCCGCCGCCGCCGTCGCCCCATCGTAATGCGACGCATTGGACACATCCATCCCGGTCAGACTTACAACATGGCTCTGGTACTCAAAAATGGCCTGCAACGTGCCCTGCGAGACTTCCGGCTGGTAAGGCGTATACGCAGTAAAGAACTCCCCTCTGCGCAGGATATTGTCCACCGCCGCCGGAATGTAATGGTTGTAAGCGCCAGCCCCCAGAAAACAGGGCATGTCGAAAACGCTGTCATTCTCGGCTGCGATGGATTTCAATTCTGCCATCACCTCGACCTCGGTCATCGGCTCCGGCAGGTCCAGTTTCGGAAATCGGTACGCCTCCGGCACGTCGGCAAAGAGGTCCTCGAGGGATTTCGCGCCGATCGCCTTCAGCATTCGCTCGCGGTCAGCGGGAGTGTGCGGATGAAACATCAGGAGCCTCTTTCCTGCGCGCTTTTTTCATACGCCGCAGAATCAAGCAATTCGCCGGCTTCAGCAGCCGCGCTCAACTCAATCTTCACCATCCAGGCCTTGCCGTAGGGATCCGAGTTAATGGCTTCCGGCCCATCGGCGAGCGCATTGTTCACTTCCGTCACCTTCCCACTCACCGGCGAGTAAACATCGGATGCCGCCTTCACCGATTCAACTGTTGCAATGGATGCCCCCTTGGCGATGACATCGCCGGGAGAGACATTGAACTCGATGAAAACGATATCCGAGAGCTGGTCCTGGGCGAAGTCTGTGATGCCCACAGTCCCGGTGTTGCCTTCAATTCGCAGCCATTCATCGTTCTTGGTGTACTTCAGTTCTGCTGGGATGTTCATACGGTTTCTCCAATCGCAACATACAGGGATAAGAAAAGGGCGCACGCTAAGAACTCGTGCGCCCTCTGTCGGAGACCTGAGAGATTCAAGCGGCTGAGTAGCCGCCTTTGCCCCGTCGGTGACCTGCTCAAACTCGAGCAGATACTTTCCAGAGTGGTGCGCGGTCAGGGTCCATTTACCTGAGAGATTCATCCGTCGAGTCTTCGACGAATTTGCCCCTTCGGTGTCCAGCCTTCGGCTGGCGCTCTCCCCTGCCCGCGTTAGATTTTAACCTTTGGCGTAATACGCCTTTACTTCAGGGCTATTATAAAACACTAACCCGATAATGCCAAATATCGCTGAAAGCACATTCCCGAACAGCAGCGTCGTAATTTCAAGGATGGAAAGCGTCTGAACAGTGCTGAAGGACAGGTCATCCCCACCCATGAGCTTGCTGGCATTGATGATTTCAAACACGCCCAGGATCGACGGCAGGATTGTAATTGGGGCACACAGCAATCCAAGCCCCAGCGACCCAACCACCACCACGAATGTGGCGCCAAGTCCATACAGCACGTTCCAAATTCCGCTGATGAGCATCAACGTCCCAACAGTCTTAATCTGTTGCGGTTTCTCCATGCGGCATCCTTTCAACTGACTTGTTCGCACTCCAATTATATGCGCAAATCCCCTTCTTTCTGACAATGTAAAGGACCGCAGGCAGTACTGCCTGCGGTCCTCAGCGCATCTTGTAACTCTGGCCCTCAAGAGTCAACGGGCCAAATTGAATTTCAGATTATCCCCAGCCCTGATTCTTCACAAGGTCAGTGATTACGGGGATCTGCACCATCTCACCCTGGTAGGCCTTGTAAGCCCAGAACAGCATCACAAACCAGAGCAGGCTGCCGCAACCGAGAGTGGCGCCGGCGATGACCCAGATAACGATACCCATGATCAGCGCCTGCACATTGTGGGCGCGGATGAAGGGCCGGGACTTCTTGTCTTCCATTAGCATGATGATGATCGGGACGAGCGGCGAGAACACGTAGCCAAGCGCTGCCCACAGCTTATCATCACTGGTGACGCCAGAGGACATGTTTGCATCAGTCATTTCGATTGCTCCTTTAAGTATGATTGGATGATGGATTTTAGCACCAGCGGCACATCTATGCTTGTGTTTTCGGCTGGCGAATTAATTAACCCGTTTTTCGCCCAGGAGTTACGGCCTGTTGATGCTAGAATCTCGCCATGAAGCCTCGAACCGCCTTCATGGGTTCCCCGGAATTTGCCGTTCCCAGCCTTAGGGCTCTGGCGAAGTCTGCGAGCATCGTCGGCGTATTTACCCAGCCTGACCGCCAGGCCGGACGCGGCAAAAAGGTCTCACCGCCACCCGTGAAACAGGCCGCCGAAGAACTCGGCTTGCCGGTATTCCAGCCTCCCCGGCTCAAGGGGGAGGCCCTGGACCAATTGCGCGCGCTTGCTCCGGAGTTAATCGTCGTGGCGGCCTTTGGACAGATTCTCCGCTCCGCTGTTCTCGACCTGCCCAAATACGGCTGTATCAACGTCCATGCCTCGCTGCTCCCCCGGTGGCGCGGGGCCGCCCCCATCAACGCCGCGATTCTCCATGGCGATTCCGTCACCGGGATTTCCATCATGAAGATGGACGAGGGAATAGACACCGGTCCAATTCTCGCCCAGAAAGAACTGCCGATTTCGACAGGGGACACGGCCGAGACATTGGCGTTACGGTTGGCCGAATTGGGGGCGGAACTGCTTACCGCCACCCTGCCCCGCTATCTTGAAGGGACGCTTCAACCCACTCCCCAACCGGAGGACGGGGCAACGTATATCGGGATGCTGAAAAAGGATGATGGTTGGTTGGATACCGCGCGCCCTGCCGTCCAGTTGGAGCGCCAGGTTCGCGCCTATCAACCCTGGCCGGGTTCAGCAATCCTGTGGAAGGGGCAGCCGTTGAAAATTCTGCGTGCCTCCGTCCAATCCGGAAACCGTCCCGCCGGGGAACGGCTCGTGCTGGATAGCCTGCCTGCGATTGGGACTTCAGAGGGCATACTCCTGCTCGAATCGCTTCAACCCGCTGGCAAGCGACCCATGGATGGAAACAGTTTCCTGCAGGGCGCCCGTGACTGGTCCTCCCATTGAGAAGAGCCATGACCGCAGGCTATTCTGGCGTCCGCCTTTCCGCAAAATTAGGCATCAACTCTGAATCTCACTGCCTGATTCTGAACTCGCCTCTTGACTATGCGCAACTTGTCGATATTCCTCTCCAGTCTGTTGACACTACTCCTTCACCACATGCGAAATACGAATTCATCCACCTGTTCGCTTGGAATCGGTCTGACCTGGATCGCCTGATGGCCTTGGGAGTCACCCACCTTGAGAAAACCGGCATGCTCTGGGCGTCCTGGCTCAAGAAATCATCCGGGGTTGAAACCGATATTAACGAGAACGACGTACGTGCATTGGGTTTGTCACTCGGCTTGGTCGATACCAAAATTGCCGCCATCGACTCTACCTGGTCTGGCCTCAAATTCGTCTACCGTTTACGAGACCGATGATGACCGCCCATCCCGCTACCGAAATCGTCGACAGGCAGAAAATGCTGATTCTTCTGCTGGTCGGTGTTATCTTCATCTTTTCGCTTACCGCCGTCCTGAACCGCATCGAGCTGGTCCGCATGCGCTCCGACCTCTGGGCCCGCTGGTATGCTACGCGCCAGTGGCTCGACACCGGCCGCAGTCTGTATGATGAGCAAAATGGCGTCGAAGCGGCCGCTCTGGTACCCGTACCGCCCAGCCCCCTTGAGGCCGGTTATTATTACCCCGCCTACTTCCTGATAATCACCCTGCCATTGGCAATCATCCCATTCCAGGCCGCCCATTTCGTTTGGACCGCCACAGGCTTATTCCTTCTCTTTTCAGCCATCGCCATCGCCCACCGAACCTTTGGTTGGCCCTCAGACGCGAATCAACTGACCGTGTTCGTCATCCTGTCGGCAATTTCCTTACCGGTATTCCAGCACGCGATTTGGAGCCAGTTCGATACAATCGCCCCCTTCTGCCTTGCAGTTTCCTTTGCTCTAGTGAAGAAGAAGCAACCCTTCTGGGCCGGCGTTGCCCTGGCCGGCCTGGCTCTCAAACCGCAGGACGCCCTGCCCCTCCTGATTATCCTCCCTGTCGCGGCCTGGTTTCACCGCTCCGCCCGCCCGCTAATAGCCGGGTTGGCTACTGCACTCCTCGCGCTCCTGGCTTCAGCCTTCCTTTTGCAGCCAGATTGGATATCAGGCTTTCTGACTGCCCTCCAAGCCTATGCCCCTCTTGGCGATATCGCCAGGCCCGGCTACAGCTTCCTTGGAGGGACTCTCGGGCCTGCCGCAGCGCTGTTACTCTTCGCGCTGGCCATTCGCGTGTTCTGGCCCCACCGCACGGTCGATCTATTGTCTCCCGAGTTCCGCTTGATAGTTTGCATCGCGCTGGGCATCTGGTGGTGGTCATTTGAGTCCATAGTGATGATTCACCTGGTGGCCATTCCTGTCGTGTTGATACTGTTTTTTTCAGCATTACAAGAACTTACGCCGGAGTATGTGCGACCGTTAAGTTGGCTTGTGGCGGGATGGTATGCTCTCGGTTGGGCAGTCTTCGTTCTGGCGTTGACCCTCCTGCCGCCCGGCTGGCAAATTAATCTGGCGGAGTTTGTTCATAAATCAGTCTTTCCGCTTGCTCTAACGATCATCTCCATTCACATCTTGTCGCTGAAGAAAACGGCTAATCATGTATAAGGGCAAACGAGTGGCGATTGTGATGCCTGCCTATAATGCCGAGCGCACCCTCCGGCAGACTTTTTCGGAGATTCCTCACGACATCACCGACGAGGTGATTCTGGTAGACGATGCCAGCCGCGACCATACCGCCCAGGTCTCCCGCGAACTCGGCATTAAGACTATCGTCCATCTGGAAAACAAAGGGTACGGCGGCAATCAGAAAACCTGCTACCGCGCCGCGCTGGACCTCAACGCCGACATCGTCGTGATGTTGCACCCGGATTATCAGTACACTCCGCGTCTCATCACAGCCATGGTCTCGCTAATTGCCGAAGGATTGTTCGACTGTGTACTGGGCTCCCGCATTTTGGGCGTCGGCGCGCTGAAGGGCGGAATGCCCGTTTACAAGTACATTTCAAACCGCTTCCTCACCGCAGTGCAGAACGCTATTATCGGGTACAAACTTTCGGAGTACCACACCGGTTTTCGAGCGTTCAGCAAAGAACTTCTTCTCGCCCTTCCGCTGGAGAACAACTCTGATGACTTCGTGTTTGACAATCAGATGTTGTGCCAGATTATCTTTGCCGCCTACCGTGTCGGTGAGATTTCCTGCCCCACCCGCTATGCGGAAGATTCGTCCTCTATCAACTTCACCAACTCCCTCCGCTACGGGTTCGGTGTCATCGAGACCTCGCTTGCATTTCGGCTCCATCGCTGGGGATGGATGAGAAGCCGGCTTTTTGCCACTCTGCCCAACAACATGCAGGGAGAAATCAATTGACCACGCCTGAGAAGCCGCTTTCTTTCATCTGCGTGGGTGCCGGCGCGATTGGCGGATATGTTTCCGCAAGCCTGCTGGCCGCCGGGCATCGGGTTACGATTATTGAACGTCCCCACAATATCGAAGTACTGCGCGCTGACGGCCTGGTAGTCCAGCATCTGGACGGTTCAATTCTCCAGACGATGCCTGAGCTCTTTCCATCGTTTGACGCGCTTACTGCCCTACGGAATTTTGACCTCATCATCCTCGCTCTCAAATCCTTCGACACTCCCGCGTTTCTGGACTCCGTCACACCGTTCCTGAACCAGTTGCCACCGGTTCTCTCGCTTCAGAACGGAATCGACAACGAGCGGCTTCTCGCGGCACATCTGGGACCGGATCGGGTGATTGCCGGGACTGTCACCACCGCGGTGGGCAAACAGGCTGTTGGACGCCTCATCATAGAACGCTTACGCGGCATTGGCATCGCCGGCGCGCATCCGCTGACCCGGAAACTGATGCTTGCTCTCAATACCGCTGGACTTAATCCGCGCCATTACCCGGATGCCGCCTCCATGAAATGGTCAAAATTGCTTACCAATCTGGTCGCTAATGCCACATCGGCCATCCTGGACATGACACCTGCACAGATTTACGCCAGCAGGGTTGGCTTCGAGGTGGAGCGCGCCATGATGCGCGAAGCCTTACACACCTTGACCGCCCTGGGCCACAGGGTCACCGATTTGCCCGGCACTCCCGTGCGCGCGATGGCCTCCGCATTTCGTGCCCTACCCCCAGGCCTGGCCAGGCCGCTGCTGGCTCGGGCCATCGGTAGTGGGCGTGGCGGAAAGATGCCCTCCCTGCACATGGACCTCCACGGTGGCCGGAAATCCAGCGAAGTGACCTATCTGAATGGCGCAGTCGTTCGCGCCGCAAGGCAGGCTGGTCTCAGCGCCCCTATCAATGAGACTCTCGAAAGGCTGCTGACTGTGTTGATAAATGACCCCAACCGGGCCGCTGACTTTCGGCACAACCCGGAAGCCCTCGCGCGCGCGACGCTGCCGTAAGGCCACCTCAATTGCTGCAATCGCCGTCTATATTGCTTAGCATCCAAACAGTCGCCTACGGTAAAATTCCATAGGCACACTTGGAGAATCGTATGACTGAAAGCTTCACAGCCGAGAGCGAAATCGTCTGGGCGCCCGACCCCGCGACAATTGAACGCGCCAACCTGACCCATTTCATGCGTGAGCACGGCATCCCCGATTTTGAGAGTCTGATGGAGCGTTCAACACGCGATGTGCCCTGGTTCACACGCGCGGTCTTGGAGTTTCTGAAGATCGAATTCTACGAACCTTATTCAAAAATCGTTGACTTTTCCCGCGGCATGCCCTGGCCCGTTTGGTGCCCGGACGGCAAAATGAACATCGTTCACAACTGCCTCGACAAGGTCATCGGCACGCCGGCAGAGACAACTACCGCGCTCAAGTGGGAACGCGAGGATGGCAGATTCGGGACACTCAACTACCGGCAGCTCTTCGAAAAAGTCAGTCAGGCAGCCAATGCTCTCCGTGAATTGGGCCTCGGCAAGGGCGACGCGATCGGCATCTACATGCCCATGTGCCCGGAAATCGTCGTCGCCTTGCTCGCTATCGCAAAGATTGGTGGCGTCATTCTGCCGCTCTTTTCCGGATATGGGGCAAGCGCCGCAGCCGCCCGCCTGAACGATGCCAATGCCAAAGCCCTCTTCACGGCGGATGGCTCTCACCGCCGCGGCCACCCGGTTGGGATGAAGTCCACCGCCGATGAAATCGCCGACCTCGTTCCCACGCTCAAGCAGACAATTGTCTTGCGCCATGCAGGAATCGACTGCACCATGACGCCCGGTCGCGACCAGTGGTGGCACGAACTTGTAGACACCCAGTCAATCGAGTCGCCCACTGAACGCACCGCCGCCGAAGATGTCCTGATGATTATCTACACTTCCGGCACGACCGGAAAGCCCAAAGGTGCGGTTCACACTCATTGTGGCTTCCCCATTAAGGCCGCCCAGGATATGGCTTTCGGTACAGATGTTCATCCCGGTGACACCATTTACTGGATGACTGACATGGGCTGGATGATGGGGCCGTGGCTGGTATTCGGCGCGCTCCTCCTCGGAGCCTCCCTGCTGGTCTATGACGGCGCTCCGGATTTTCCCGGGCCGGAACGCCTCTGGGAGTTGGTCGGCCGCCATGGGATTACTGCCCTTGGCCTGTCTCCCACGCTAGTCCGCGCCCTTCTCCCTTCCGGGGAAACCCCTTTCGCCGGCGCAGACCTCACCTCATTGCGCTGCTTTGCCAGCACCGGCGAGCCCTGGAACCCCGACCCCTGGCACTGGCTGTTTGAAACCGTCGGCGGCAAGACCCGACCCATCATTAACTACTCCGGCGGCACAGAGATTTCCGGCGGTATTCTTATGGGCAACCCGCTCCTGCCGCTCAAGCCCACTGCATTTTCCGGCCCCTGTCCCGGAATCGCCGCCGACGTATTTGACGAGGATGGCAACTCCGTTACTGGCAAGGTCGGCGAGTTGGTCATCAAGGCCCCGTGGATTGGTATGACCCGCGGCTTCTGGAAAGACC
>SCUK01000021.1 GCA_004297445.1 Anaerolineae bacterium
CTTTGGGCAGTTGTAATATGACAATGGACATGGAAAGCCTCTTGTGGATTGTTTCGACAAACTAATCATACAAGAGGTCTTTCTTTTTCTCAAAACCCACCGTTTATGGGACAGTCACAAGGCGTGCCGGGGTGCGGAAGTGCGGGAGTGCTGATTTTGGATTGAAGATTGTTGATTTACCGCGCGAATTCTCTATAATGGAACCATGAGCGCGGGAAGTATTACGAGGAATTTACAGGTCTTGGAAAAAGGGGCGAAAGTCAGCGTCTACTCCCCCAATTTAGCAAGTTTCTTACAACCGGAAAGTGTAGTGTCAACGCCGTTCAATCCGCAAGCGTTGATTCGTTACTCATATGTAAATTACAACCCAACCAACCTGATCGATCCTTCAGGTCATACACCCAGGTATTAAGATGTTGGCTCAAGACCTATGATTTCGCTAAACCCTTGCCCTTTTACTCGCACACACGAAACAATATTGTTACTTTTGCTAACTGCTTCTTGTGCGGGTTGCGCAGTGAATATCGACTACAGCAGAGATCTAACTGCGTCGGAAAAAGACGCAACTTTGACGCCTGCAACTTCAACATTGGAGGCTTTTCTAGAACTTTCTACGAATCCAATGTATATGAGCGAGTGTAAGGAGTTCAGCGAATATGAAACCACCGTGCAAGTAGATTTTCTCACAATCCTTCCGGGTATTTCCACAACGGAACAAGTTCTTGAGATATTGGGTTTACCCGAGGAGCCACCGCTTTACGCTCAAGACGTTTGGGCCTACAGGGACCCAGGAGTGAACGTAACTTTTGCAGTTGGGCCTGATAATGTAAAGAGGGTTGAGTCCATTGTCACATCTGGGGACCAGCATGGTCCGACTCTCGGGCAAATCATAGAAAGCTATGGTTGCCCAGATGCAATAATTGGTTTCAGATATGTGGTTCATGAACAGTCCGAAGACTACACAAACCTACGAATTATTTATCTGGAAGGCGGAGTTGAATTTGAATTTTTGTACTCCTTGATCGATGTTCAGGAAGTGCCGTTTGGAATACGATATTTTGCTCCTGGACCGTTTGATGTCTACTTGGATAAGCATGTGGGATCTACAGACCTGAGTTTTGTAAGGCCTTTTGACTGGGACGAAGTAGTAAGAAGTGGACCGTAGACAATTGAGTTTTCATGGCGATTTGCTTTGTAACAGACTCACGCCCGCATCTTGTATCTTGAACAACTCACGCGATAATCGCCAAGTCGGGGAGTCTGGTCAGTCTATACCCCTTGCTTCATCCGTGTTCATCCGTGTGCAGAAAGTCTACGACTTTCTGCCTTAGGTCGGACTTCGTCCGACCGGCTGTATCTGTGGTCAATTCTTTTCTCTTTCATCTTTTCCCATTACGTATGGGCAACCGGCATGGATTATTGGGACAAAGAATCGAAGAAATGGGACATGTTTCCCCACTATTGGGACAAAATTCCCGGGAGGGGGGGTAGGGTTTGTCCCATTATCCGGCCTCCCAACCTCAATTCCAGCATTAAAAGGAAAAGCCACCCTCTCACGAACACGCCCGGCGCGGTATAATGGACGGGTGCGAGCCGTGCAGACCCCGGCCCGCACCCACTTTGTTTGGCCCAAATTAGCGTTTCGGAAGGTACGTCGCCCATGGATATCGGTCAGGTCGAGCGAGTAGACATCAACGAAGAAATGCGCTCGGCGTATCTGGATTACGCCATGAGCACCATCGTGGCGCGCGCCTTGCCGGATGCCCGCGACGGCCTCAAACCCGTGCACCGCCGCATCCTGTTCGCCATGCACGAAATGGGCATCCGCCCGAACTCCTCCCACAAGAAATCCGCCCGCATCGTCGGCGAAGTGCTCGGCAAGTACCACCCCCACGGCGACAGCGCCGTCTACGAAAGCATGGCGCGCATGGCGCAGGAATTCTCGCTGCGCTACATGCTGGTGGACGGCCAGGGCAACTTCGGCTCCATCGGCGGCGACCCGCCGGCTGCCATGCGCTACACCGAAGCCCGCATGTCCCACCTCGCCGCCGAAATGCTGGTGGACATCGGCAAAGACACCGTAGACTTCACCGACAACTTCGACGGCTCGCTGCAGGAACCGGTCGTCCTGCCCTCACGCCTGCCCAACCTGCTGCTCAACGGCTCGTACGGCATCGCCGTGGGCATGGCCTCCAACGTCCCGCCCCACAACCTGCGCGAACTGGCCGGGGCCATCAACTACATGATCGACCACTACGACAAGCCGGACGACGTGGCGGTGGAAGACCTGATGCAGTTCGTCAAAGGGCCGGATTTCCCCACCGGCGGCCTCATCGTGGGCGATGAAGGCATCCGCCAGGTGTATTCCAGCGGGCGCGGCAAACTCACCGTGCGCGGCCGCGCCGCCATTGAAGAAGAAAAATCCGGGCGATTCCGCATCGTCATTACCGAAATCCCCTACCAGCTCAACCAGACCACGCTCATCGAGCGCATCGCCGAACTGGCGCGCGACGGCCGGCTGGAAGGCATCTCCGACCTGCGCGATGAAAGCGACCGCAACGGCCTCACCATCGTGCTGGAACTCAAGAAGGGCGCCTCGCCGCGCACCGTGCTCAACCGGCTGTACAAATACACCCCCCTGCAGGGCACCTTCGGCGCCCAATTGCTGGCGCTGGTCAAAGGCGAACCACGCACCCTCACCCTCAAACAATGCCTGATGGTGTTCATCGAACACCGCCAGGAAGTCATCACCCGCCGCTCGCAATACGACCTTGAGAAAGCCCGCGCCCGCATCCACATTTTGGACGGCCTGCTCATCGCCCTCGCCAAGATTGAAGATGTTATCAAGACCATCCGCGAAAGCAAGGATGTGGACACCGCCCGCGAGCGGCTCATGACCCGCTTCAAGCTCAGCGAAATTCAGGCCCAGGCCATCCTGGACATGCAGTTGCGCCGCCTCGCCGCGCTGGAACGCCAGAAGATTGAGGACGAGCACAAGGAAGTGATGCAGCAAATCGCCTTCCTCGAAGACCTGCTCGCCCACCCGAAGAAAATCCTGGCCGTCGTCAAGACCGACATGACCGAAGTCGCCGAGCAATTCGGCGACGAGCGCCGCACCGGCATCGACATGGAAGGCACCGGCTCCTTCAACGAAGAAGACTTGGTGAAGGACGAAGCCGTGCTCATCAGCATCACCGAGCGCGGCTACGTCAAGCGCGTGGCGGCCAAAGCCTACCGCCAGCAGGCACGCGGCGGCAAGGGCGTCATCGGGCATGACATGAAAGAAGAAGACGAAGTCGTCATCCTCCTGCCCGCCGGCACCAAGGACACCATCTTGTTCTTCTCCGACCGCGGCAAGGTGTACTCCGAGAAAGCCTACCGCCTGCCGGAAGCCGCCCGCACCGCCAAGGGCAGCCCGATGATCAACGTGCTGGGCATCGGGCCCAACGAAACCATCACCGCCGCCGTGCGCGTGCGGGACTTCAAGGCCGCAGACTACTGCATCATGGCCACGCGTTGCGGGCGCATCAAGCGCGTCACGCTGGACCAGTTCGAGTCCGTGCGCCAGTCCGGGCTCATCGCCATCGGCCTGGATGACGAAGACAGCCTGAACTGGGTGCGCCTGACCACCGGCAAAGACGACATCCTGCTCATCACCCAGGGCGGGCAGGCGCTGCGCATCTCCGAGAGCAAAGTGCGCGCCATGGGCCGCCAGGCGGCCGGCGTCACCGGCATCAAAGTCAAACCCGGTGACCAGCTCGCCAGCATGGAAGTGGTGGAACCGGGCGGCGACCTGCTGGTGGTCACCACCGGCGGCTACGGCAAGCGCACTCCGCTCACCGAATACGCCATCAAGGGCCGCGCCACCATGGGCGTCAGAACCATTGACGACAAGGCGCTGGACGAAATTGGGCGCATTGCCGCCGCCCGCGTGGTGCAAAAGGGAGACGACCTGACCATCATGTCCTCCGGCGGCGTCATCATCCGCACCGCCGTAGCCAAGATTAAGACTGCCGGGCGCGCCACCCGCGGCGTGCGGCTGATGAACCTGGGCGAAGGCGATACAGTGGCCTCGCTGGCACGCATCGCCGCCTCCGACCTGCTGCTGGCCGAAAAAGACGAGCAGAACGGCAAGGCCGAACCCGGCCCGGCGGAACCCGGCCCCACCGAAGACCCTGCCGCTTGACGCGCCTACCTGTCTGACAATACTGATAAGTAATATCTTGTCGCTCGGCCTAGTTCCCATATACAATGAACGCATAAGGAGATGGCTCCCGGCCCCTTTGGCTTATGTTCGCATTTGACCTGCGCACCATCTACCTGATTACCAGCCTGGCGTTCTTCGCCATCTCCGGGGGACTGGTGGTGACCACGTTGAGCACGCCGCGCGCCCTGAAAGGCGGCCGGACCCTGGCCGTTTCTTACGTCTTTTCCGGTCTGGGCTACGCGCTCATTGTGGTGCGCGGTCTCGTCTCCGCGGTCATCGGAATCGTCGTATCCAACCTGCTATTAACGCTGAGCGTCGTGCTGTTGTACCGCGCCCTGTGCCGGCTGCTCAGTCTGAAACCGGACTACCGGCTTTCCCTGGGCGCGATAGGCGTCGTGCTGGCCGCGGCCGTCGCCTACGGGCTTTATGATTCCCAGTACGACCTGCGCGTGGCGTGGATGTCGCTGGCGCTGGGCGTTCAAATTCTGCAGGTGGCCTGGACACTCATCTACCGCGACCCGTTCCGGCGGGTGAGCAGCCAGTCATTTACCGGCGTTGTATTTACCGTCTATGGGCTGATGCTGCTGGGCCGCGCCGTCTTCGGTTTCGCCCACCTGCTGCCGGAAAGCAGCCTGCTCCAGCCCTCCCCGCATACATTTACGCTTACCGCCCTGACGTTGATTGGCAACCTGATGCTGCCCTTCTCCTTCCTGCTCATCTCCAACGAATCGCACTTCTATAAGTTGCAGAAACTGGCGGACACCGACACCCTGACCGGACTGATTAATCGCGGCGTGCTGCTCGAATGCCTGCGAGAGGAAATTCTCAAGGCGAAAAAGCTCGCCAGGCCGTTTTCGTTGTGCGTGGTGGATGTGGACCAGTTCAAAGAAGTGAACGACCAGTTCGGCCACCCGGCCGGCGATGAAGTGCTGGCGCTGGTGGCCGGCCGTCTGCAGGCGCTGGTGCGCCAGTCCGACAGCGCCGGGCGCTACGGCGGCGATGAATTCCTGCTGTTATTGCCGCACTCTACCCAGGAACAGGCCTATGGCCTCGCCGACCGCCTGCGGGAGCACTTTGGCCGGGAGCCGTTCCGCGTCGGTGGACGCAGCCACTCGCTCACGCTGAGCATCGGCGTCGCCACCCTGCACGAAGGCGACACGATGGATATGCTGCTCAACCGCGCCGACCAGGCGATGTACAAAGCCAAGCGCACCCGCGACCAGGTAGTGGCGCAACCTGCCGAAATCCTGAATTGAAAAGCGCCCGGCATGCCGGGCGCTCATGTGTTAAGGGGAATCAAACCTAGAAACTGATCTTGCCCGCCACCAGCAGAAAACCGGTGCTCAACATACACACCACGCCGAAGAATAACATGGAAATCACCATGCGTTGGATGCCGGTCAGGCCAAACAGGCGTTTGCCTCCGCCGGAGCGGCGGCGGGAGGGCCGGGCGACAGGCTGGGCCTCCGCCTCGGAATCATCAAAGAACGCCGGCGAACTGTTTTCATTGAGTTCAGATTCGAGGTCATCCAGGAAACTTGAGGAATCATCCAACATGGTCATGCTCCTTAAACAGGTCCAATTTCAGTTTAGCCGATTTCACTTCCCTGTCAACTTGGGACGCAAGCGGATTTCACCGGCCGGCACCTGCCGCACTGCCCTGGCGTCATCCTCCAGCCGCAACTGCCCGTCTGGCGCAAGGCCCAGCAGGCGGCCATGCAGTTCTTCGGCGCCGGAAACCAGCGCTACGGCCTGGCCACGGTAAGCCAGCCGTTCTTCCCAGGCGGCCACAAACGCGGGCTGGCCCAGGCGCGGCCGCCAGCGCAACAGGCTTTCGAGGATGCCGCGCAGTAGCATGGGGCGGTCACAGGGCTGGCCGGTTTCAGCCTCCACGCAGGTGGCGGGCAACGCCAGCGCCTCAGGCGGCGGCACTGAGGACGGCGCAACATTCATGCCAATGCCCAGGATAATGGCCTGGAGTTCTGCTCCGGCCCAGTGGGCTTCAGCCAGCACGCCACACACCTTGCGCCCGCCCAGGAGGACGTCATTCGGCCACTTGATTTCCGGCTGGAGGCCGAAGAGCGTTTCCAGAGCTTCGGCGGCGGCCACCGCCCCCAGCCCGGTCACCAGCCCGGGTTCCGCCTGCGGGAGCGCGGCCGGGTCCAGCAGCAGGCTGAACGCCAGCGCCGAGCCGCGCGGCGTGAGCCAGCGGCGGCCGGCGCGGCCGCGGCCTTTGGTCTGCTCATCGGCCAGAATCAGGCTGAAATCGGGTGCGACCTGCCCGGCCCACTCGGCCGCCAGATCGTTGGTCGAGCCGATGGTTTCAAGCAAGGCGGTGCGGCCAATGGGGAGTCCCTCCAACGCGGCGCGAAAAGCAAGTTCATCCATGCCGCGATTGTAGCATCCGGCGGGTGAACCCGCGGCGCCGGAAAAGCAGGGTCGAGCAAAGAAACTATTGTTGACAGTCCGACCAGCGGCATGATATACTCCGTCGGCTCGGTTGCCAGCCGGGCAAATTCACACGCTTTCAGACGGGTCTGCGCGTGCCGCACACAGTGCGGCGGCAGGGCCGGGAGAAGAAAGCGGACGCTAAAACGCAAAGGAGCAAGACCCCATGGCAAAGATCAGTATGAAGGCGCTGCTGGAAAGCGGCGTCCACTTCGGGCACCGCACCCATCGCTGGAACCCGTACATGAAGCCGTACATCTTCACGGAGCGCAACGGCATTCACATCATCGACCTGCAACAGACCGTTGGCTCGTTGGAAGGGGCCTACAACCAGGTACGCGACGCCGTCTCCAAAGGTGGCACAGTGCTGTTCGTGGGCACCAAGCGCCAGGCCACCGAAACCATCGAGATGGAAGCGCAGCGCTGCGGCATGCCCTACGTCACCGTGCGCTGGCTGGGCGGCATGCTCACCAACTGGACCACGATGCGCGCCCGTGTGCTGGAACTGGAAAAGCTGGAACGCGCCAAGGAAAAGGGCGATTTTGAGCGCCTGACCAAAAAGGAAGGTCTGCTGCTCACCCGCAAGATTGAACGCCTGGAATCGCGCTTCGGCGGTATCCGCAAACTGCACCGCCTGCCGGACATGCTGTTCATCGTAGATGTGCGCCGCGAAGAGACCGCAGTCAAGGAAGCCAACACCCTGAACATCCCGATTGTGGCGCTGGTGGACACCAACTGCGACCCGCGCGACATTGATTTCGTCATCCCGTCCAACGATGACGCCATCCGCGCCATCAAGCTGATGGTCGGCTACATTGCCGATGCGGCGCTGGAAGGCCGCTCGATGCGCAAGGACGAGGAAGAAGACACCCTGATGCCGGCCAGCGCTCCTGAACCAACGGTGATCGAAGATGAAATGAGCGATGCCGACCTGCTGGGCGCCGCCACGCTGGCGAAGATGGAAGCCGCCGCCGAAAGCGAACTAGTGGATGAATTGGAAGAATCCGCCGACGCCGACGTGACGATGGTGGCCCCGGATGCGGCGATTGAGGCCGAAGACGAAGAAGATGTCATCGAAGAAGAAGACGATGACAGCGAAACCGTAACCGAAGACGAAGCAAAGTAAAAGGCAACGAACGATGGAAATCACCACCCAAATGATCAAAGAACTGCGTGAGGCCACCGGCGTCGGGATTCTGGACTGCCGCGAAGCGCTCACCAACGCCGGCGGCGACTTCGACAAAGCCGTGGACATCCTGCGCGAGAAGGGCCTGGCCCGCGCCGCCAAGCGCGCCGGCCGGGAAGCCTCGGACGGCATCGTGGAACTGTATTCCCACGGCAACGGCCGTGTGGGCGTGATGGTGGAAGTGAATTGCGAGACCGACTTTGTGGCGCGCTCGGAAGGCTTCCGCACCCTGGCCCACGAAATCGCCCTGCAGATTGCCGCCGGATCCCCTGAATACGTGACCGAAGAAGACGTGCCGGAAGCCGCGCTGGAACGCGAGCGCCAGGTAGCACGTAACCGCGCCAAAGAAGAAGGCAAGCCGGAGAACATCCTGGACAAGATCGTGGCCGGGCGCATTGAGAAGTACTACGACGAAGTGTGCCTGCTGCGCCAGACCTACATCCGCGACGAGAACCGCACCATCAAGGAACTCATCGCCGAGCAAGTTGGCGCACTGGGCGAGAACATCCTCGTCCGGCGCTTTGTGCGCTGGGAACTCGGCGAACACGCCGGGGCAGACGAAAGCGAAGACTAAACAAAAAGGCCAACCCTCCGGTTGGCCTTTTTTATGGCCGGCAGGCTTGCGATAGAATAAACCCGGAACCCGAAACTGGAGCCAACCCCATGCCCCCCACCCTCAAATACAAGCGCGTCCTCCTCAAACTCAGCGGCGAGGCCCTTTCCGGGCCGGACGGCCAGAGCATCGACCCCCTGCGGGCGGAAGATATCGCCCAACGGGTGCGCGAGGTCGTGGACATGGGCGTGGAACTGGCCATTGTCATTGGCGCCGGTAACCTGTGGCGCGGCGCGCAGGGGCTGGAACGCGGCATGGACCGCGCCACCGCCGACTATATGGGCATGCTGGGCACGGTGATGAATGCCTTGGCCCTCATGGACGCCATCGAACGGGCAGGCATCCTCACCCGCGTCCAGACCGCCATCGAGATGCGGTCCGTGGCGGAGCCGTACATCCGGCGCCGCGCGATGCGCCACCTGGAGAAAAAACGGGTGGTCATCTTCGCCGGTGGCACGGGCAATCCCTTCTTCTCCACAGACACCGCCGCCGCCCTGCGGGCGATGGAAATGGGAGCAGAAGTGGTCATCAAAGCCACCAAGGTGGACGGGGTGTATGACTCTGACCCAAAGACCAACCCGAATGCCATCAAGTTTGACAAGCTCACTTACATCGACACGCTCAATCGCCGCCTGCAGGTGATGGACAGCACCGCCGTCTCGCTGTGCATGGAAAACAAACTGCCCATCCTCGTGCTGAACTTCTGGGATACCGGTGCGTTGAAACGCGCCCTGCTGGGCGAAGCCGTCGGCACCCTGGTGACGGACTGACCAGCATGAAGACCTTTCTGCGTTCATTCTGGCCGCCCTTACTCTTGAGTAGTGCAGCGCTGCTGCTGGCCGTGCTGGCTCCCGAAGAAAAGACCCTTGGCGACGGTATCCGGGTGGTGTATGTGCATGTGGCCCTCACTTGGACGGGCATGCTGTTGCTCGGCGGCACGGCGTTGCTGGGGCTAGCGGTAGTTGCCGTGCCACGGCCGGCATGGGCGGCCTTCCAGCGGCGGTTGTATGGCGTGGCGCTGGCCTTCTTTGCCCTGGGTTACGGGATGAGCATGCTGGCTTCACTGGTCAACTGGGGCGGTGTACCGATTCGTGAGCCGCGTTTCATCACCAGTATGAATGTCCTGGTTATCGGCGTCATCGCCTGGTTCCTGGCAGACCTGTTTGAAAACCCGCGGCTGGCCGGGTTGCTGCGGGCAGCGCCGGTATTATTTCTCGTCTGGTCGGTTCAGACCAGCACAGTGGTGCTGCACCCGGCAAGCGCGGTGAACACTGCCCCGCCTGGTATCCGCTACACGTTTCTGGGCATGTTTGCCATCATGCTGGCGCTGGCGGCCTGGGGACTGTGGCCGGGCGCGAGACGAGCCGAATCGTAGAACAACTTATCTCCATAAATCAAGCTTGGTCCCGCACTCAGGTGCCTGACCCCTCCCATACCGCTATGATAAAATCATCGCGCCAGCGCATTGGCGCGCCGGGCGGGAAGATTCCTGCACCTCGTACAGGAGGAACACGATGATCAAAGAAGCCATCTTAGAAGCCGAAGCCCGCATGAAAGCCGCCGTACATGCCCTTGAGGAAGACCTCAGCGTCATCCGCACCGGCCGGGCCACGCCGGCGCTGGTGGAAAAGCTCCCGGTGGAATATTACGGGACTCCCACTCCGCTTATCCAACTGGCCAGCATTTCGATCCCGGAACCGCGCCAGATTCTCATCAAACCCTTTGACCCTGCCTCGGTAAAAGACATTGAAAAAGCCATCCTGACCTCGGAATTGGGGCTGAATCCCACCAATGACGGCAAGCAGATTCGCCTGAACCTGCCGGCGCTCACCGAAGACCGCCGCCATGAACTGGTGAAGGTCGTCCACCACCGGCTGGAAGAAGCGCGCATCTCCGTGCGCAATGCCCGGCGCGATGTCATCAAAGACCTGCGCGAGTTTGAGCAGGAGAAACTGATCTCGGAAGATGACCTGAAACGCGCCGAAGACGACACCCAGAAGACCACCGACGAGTACGTCGAGAAGATTAATGCCATCGGCGCCCACAAGGAAAAGGAAGTCCTTGAAGTCTAAGACGGCCGCGCCGCCCTCCCCCGCGCCGGCGCTTGACCCGGCCGCCATCCCGCAGCATGTCGCCATCATCATGGATGGCAACGGCCGCTGGGCGAAGGCCCGCGGCCTGCCGCGGCTGGCCGGGCACAAGGCGGGTACCGAAAACCTGCGGCGGGTGATTGAAGCCTGTGTCGAATTCGGCGTGAAGGTGCTGACCATCTACGCCTTCTCCACCGAGAACTGGGGCCGCCCGGAAGACGAAGTGAGCGGCCTGATGAACTTGTTTGACGACGTGTTCGACCGCGAACTGGCCGAACTAAACCGCCAGGGGGCGCGTTTGGTACACATTGGCCGGCTGGACGGCGTGCGCCCCAACATGGTGGAGAAGATTCGCAAGGGCGAAGCCGCGACACGCGACAACCAGCGCCTGACCCTGTGCGTGGCCTTCAACTATGGCGGGCGCGACGAAATCGTGCATGCCATCCAGCGCATCCTTGCGGACGGCATCGCCCCCGAAGATGTCACCGATGAACTGGTGAGCCGTTACATGTACACCGCCGACCTGCCCGACCCTGACCTCATCATCCGCACCTCCGGCGAGCTGCGCACAAGTAATTTCCTCATCTGGCAGGCGGCCTACGCCGAATGGGTGTTCCCTGAAGTGTACTGGCCGGATTTTGGCCGCGAGCAACTGCTGGAGGCCCTGCAGGAATACGGCCGGCGCGAGCGCCGCTTCGGCGGTGTGCCGGGCGCGGCCAGCGGTTGATATGCTCAAACAGCGCACGCTCGTCACCTTCGCCGCTCTCCCGGTCGCTGTTTATGCCACGTTTTCCCATCCCGCTGTCATTGGTTTGATTCTGCTGGCGGTGTTCGCCATCGCCGCCTGGGAATATGCCGGCGTGCTGCGCGCCGGGGATGTGCTGGCCTCGCGCTTCATGGTGGTGGGCGGCGTTATCGCTCTGTTCCTGGCGCGCTACTTCACCGGCTTCACTGCCGATGCCTGGCTGCTGCCCCTGCTGACCATGCTGGCCATCACCTATCACCTCTGGCGCTATGAGCATGACCGCACAACAGCCGCCACCGACTTTCTGGCAACGCTGGGTGGCATCTTCTATATCGGCCTTTTGGGGTCGTTTTTTGTGCTCATCCGCGCCTTGCCGGATGGCGCGTGGTGGCTGCTCACCACATTGTTTGGCATCTGGCTGGCGGATTCGGGAGCCTACCTGATCGGCATCCGTTGGGGGCGGCGCAAACTGGCCCCGCGCCTGAGCCCCAAGAAAACCTGGGAAGGCTACATCGGCGGCATCCTGAGCGCGCTGGTATTCCTGCCGCTCTTCGTCCTGCTGTTCTACCAGTTCGGGCTGACGCCCGACTCCGGCCTGACCATCGCCAACACCCTGTGGCTGGCGCTGGTGCTCAGCATCTTCCCCACCCTGGGCGACCTGGGCGAGAGCATGTTCAAACGCCAGGTGGGCGTGAAGGACTCCGGTCACCTGTTGCCCGGCCATGGCGGCATGTTTGACCGGGTGGACTCCTGGCTGTGGGGCGCGGTATTGGGGTATTTCACAATCCTGTGGTTTTTCCTATAATGGAAACATGCTGGAGTGCCGGGGTACTGACGGGCCGAAGTTAATTAGCCAGAGAGTTATCCCTGCACATTAGTACATCAGCCTGAATTCTCATCGAGGAGCTCACCCTTTTATGACTTCTGCCTCCGCTGCGCCTTCCCGCAATCTTGCGCTCGAACTGGTACGCGTCACCGAAGCCGCGGCGCTGTCTGCCGCGCCGTTCATGGGCCGCAACGACAAGATCGCCGCCGACCAGGCGGCGGTGGATGGCATGCGCCTGATGCTCAACTCCATTAATATGACGGCCACGGTGGTGATTGGCGAAGGCGAGAAAGACGAAGCGCCGATGCTGTTCAACGGCGAGGTGCTGGGCGCGGGCGACGGGCCGGAGATGGACCTGGCGGTGGACCCGATCGACGGAACCCGCCCGCTGGCACAGGGGCGCCCGAACTCGATTGCGATTGTGGCCGCCGCGCCGCGCGGCACCATGTATGACCCCGGCCCGTTCGTGTACATGAACAAAATCGCGGTGGGGCCGGGCGCGGCCGGCGTCATCAATATCGAGAGACCGATTGCGGAGAACCTGTCTGCGATTGCGAAGGCGCTCGACAAACGGCCGACGGATGTGACTGTCGTTATCCTGGAACGGCCGCGCCATGAAGACATGGTGAAGGAAATCCGCGCCGCCGGGGCACGCATCCGCTTTATTGACGATGGCGACGTGGCCGGCGCGCTGATGAGCGCCTGGCCCAATTCCGGCATCGATGTGCTGCTGGGCATCGGCGGTACGCCGGAAGGCGTGATCACCGCCTGCGCCATGCGGGCGATGGGCGGCGAGATACAGGGCAAGCTGTACGCCCGCAATGACGATGAACTGAACAAGGGTCGCGAGATGGGGTACGACTTTGACAAGGTGCTGACGATGCACGACCTGGTTTCGTCTGACAACGTGTTCTTTGCCGGCACCGGCATCACCGATGGTGAACTGATGGACGGGGTGCGCTATATCGCCAACGGCGCGACCACCGAGAGCATCGTGGTGCGCGGCGAGACCGGCACGGTGCGGCGCATCAAGGCCACCCATCGCTTCCCCAAGCTCGAAACCATCAGCAGCGTGAAGTATTGAGATGAAGAAGATAACGGGTGCGGCCTGGGTTTCGATTCTGTGCGCATTGCTCGCTGCCGGGCTGGTGGTCGCCCTGCACCAACTGGACCCGCAGTACCTGCCGGAACGGCACAATCTGGACCAGTACATGCTGGGCAGTTACGGCTGGATGATGCGCGCCGCGTTCTTCCTGCTGGCGGCGGCGGTGGCTGGCCTGTCCTATTCGCTAATCGTGGAGACGCCCGGCGACAGCAAACTGGGGGCGTTCCTGCTGTTGCTGGCCGGCTTCGGATTCCTGTTTGCGGGGCTGTTTTCGCCCGGCCCCGGCGGGGTGGCGACCCTGCTGGTGGAACAGGTGCACGCCGGTTCGCTGGGCATGGCACGGGCAACCGCGGCTCTCGGCGCGCAGATGGTGGCCTGGAGGGCAAGGCGCGGGCAGGCGGGGTGGCTCAACCTGCTGCTGGCTGTTGTATTGGCGGCGGCGTGGTTCTGGCTGCGCGCCGCGCCGGACGGTCTGGCGGGATGGCAGGATAGGGCGTTTGCGGCCGCGCTGATAGTATGGCTTCTGAGTTCCAATCTAGCCAATGAGGTTTCGAAATGACTGATCAGCATGAAGATTGGTTCCGGAAATTCGCGTGGCTTTCACGTCTGCGTAATTTCTATAATCACCATGACAATAATGCGGTATTCGTCAAACCGATGATGGTTTTTGTCATTCTACTTTTACTATTGGCGATTACTTTAAGAGGACTGGATTTTGACCTGACTGCCCAGCCAATATTATCTTTGCTTATCATTCCTTCTGCCTTGTTCTTCATTTACATTTCATTGGGAATCTTGTTGAAAAAACAGCAACTTTCGGATGAGGATTGGTTTGCACGCAAGTATTCAAGTCCCTCCCGCGGTTGGCTGATGCTTATCACGAATACCCTAGTCCTTATTGGCGGTATCTACCTTCTTGTTAATTGGATAGTGACAAATTGGTGATCCAATTCTATTGTTTTCCTTTGAACGGCATTACATTGCTATTCAGCAGCGTAAACGGGACAATGAAAAACGAGCACAAATGTCCCTGTTGGCCGGGGATTGGTCGGCACGCTGGGATCTTTCCTAGGGGCCCAATTTGTGTTCTACCCAAAGCCTGTAACTTCCCAATCTGAATAACCTGGCTATTCCTTCAGCCACACACGAGAGTCGATTCGCGATTGTAGGGGTCGAGGTAAGCTCGACCCCTACGGAATGCCTATTGGACGAACAAGCTGAAAACAGCCTTTGGCAAATACCAAAACCCGCCACTCGGCCAAAGCCTAGACTCAAGCACTTTAGCACATTTCCCCTTTCCATCTAGACACGCTCCGCCCCAACGGCGTATAATCTTGAAAGCCGTTCCGCACCCATTCACCAATTGACACCGCGAGGTTTGGCCCCTCTCTCCCCCTATGTCTGAAATCGAACAGCTGGAACAGGCAATTGCTGCGCTGGAGACCCAGCGAGCCGTATTGGGCGATTCGGTGGTGGATACCGCCCTGGCCCCGATGCGGGAAAAACTCGCCAGCCTGCGCTCGCGCGAATCCGGGGATGCCCAACGCAAACTGCTCACCGTGCTTTTCGCGGATGTATCCGGCTACACCGCCCTTTCTGAAAAAATCGACGCCGAAGATGTGGGCGAACTGATGGGCGCCCTCTGGCAGCGGCTGGACCCGGTCATCCTGGGGCACGGCGGCTTTATTGATAAACATGTGGGCGACGGCGTGATGGCCCTGTGGGGGGCCGACCAGGCGCGTGAAGATGACGCAGAGCGCGCCATCCGCGCCGCGCTGGAAATCCAGTCCCAGGTAATGGCTTACGCCGCCGAACGCGGCATCGAACTCAATCTGCGTATTGGCCTGAACACCGGGCCGGTGGTGCTGGGCAGCCTGGGGGCCACTGGCGAAATCACCGCCCTCGGCGATACCGTCAATTTGGCCTCGCGGCTGGAAAAGGCCGCCCCGCCCGGCGGCGTACTCATCTCACACGACACCTACCGCCATGTGCTCGGCATCTTCGATGTCGCGCCTCAGGAACCGCTCAAAATCAAAGGCAAGGAAGCGCCGGTACACGTCTATGTGGTGGAACGCGCCAAACCGCGTTCGTTCCACATGATTTCGCGCGGCGTGCAGGGGCTGGAAACTCAGCTCATCGGCCGGGATACCGAACTCAACACGCTCAAGAAAGCGTGGGAAGACATCCTCAAGAAACCGCGCGGGCGACTGGCCATGATTACCGGCGAGGCCGGACTGGGCAAGAGCCGCCTGCTCTACGAACTGGCCACCTGGCAGGAACTGCAGCACAAGGACGCGCTGGTGTTCCGCGGCCGCGCCACCCAGGAACTGGGACGCCTGCCGTTTTTTCTGGTGCGAGACCTCATGTTCTCGCGCTTTGGCATCCAGGACAGCGATGCCCAGGCCGCGGCGCGCGCCAAACTGGAAGCCGGTCTGCGCGAACTGGCTGCCGACATGCCGGACCTGGACGAACGCACCCATTTCATCGGCCACCTCATTGGGCTGGACTACACCGATAGCCCGCACCTGGTCGAAATCCTTGGGGACCCGCAGCAAATCCATGACCGCGCCTTCCATTACCTGGCGCAGTTCTTCGCCGCCGTTTCCGCCCGCCAGCCGGTCATCATTTATCTGGAAGACATCCACTGGGCAGACCCCGGCTCGCTGGAGTTGGTCGAATTCCTGGTGGATACCTGCCAGAACACTCACCTGATGGTGGTGTGCATCACGCGACCGTCATTGTTTGAACGCGTGCCCGGCTGGGGCGCGCGCCTGGGCAATACCCTTAACCTGAACCTCGAGCCGCTCAACGAGGCAGAGACACGCAACCTGGTAGGGGAAATCCTGCAAAAAGTGCAGGACATCCCCGACTCGCTTTCCCGGCTCATCGTCAATGCGGCAGAAGGCAACCCGTTCTACGTCGAAGAACTGGTCAAGATGATGATTGATGAAGGCGTGATTGAGCAGACGGAAGACCGCTGGCTGGTACACGCCCACACGTTGGACGCGCTCAAAGTGCCGCCCACGCTCACCGGCGTGCTGCAGGCGCGTCTGGACAGCCTGCCGGCATCGCAACGCGCCACACTGCAGCGCGCGGCGGTCATCGGCCGCGTGTTCTGGGATGAAGCCGTGTGGTCGCTGGCGGAACTGGAACCTGACCCGGACAAAGCGCCGGGGCGCGCCCTGCTGGCCGACCTCAGCCGGAAGGAACTCATTTACCGCCGCGGCAGTTCGGCGTTTTCCGGCGCGGATGAGTTTATCTTCCGCCATGCGCTGATGCACGATGTGACCTATGAAACCGTGCTCAAGCGCATGCGACGCACCTACCACAACCAGGCGGCGCAATGGCTAATCGAGCGCAGCGGTGACCGGACGGAAGAATTCGCCGCCCTGATTGCCGAACACCTGGAGCGCGCCGGGGAGTTGGCCGACGCCGCCACCTGGTACGGCCGCGCCGGCGACCAGGCGCGCCTTACCTACGCCCCGGAAGCCGCCATCGAATATTACCGCCGCGCCATCCAGATTGACGCCGACCGGAGCGTTGAAACCCCGCCCGAATTGCGCATCAAACTGTATGACGGCCTTGGCGATATGCTGTGGATGCAGGCCGACTACGAGCGCAGTGAAGAATCTTTCAAAAGCATGTTGGAAGCCGCCCGCCAACTGGGCAGCCCGCTGGCCGAAGCCCGTGCGCTGAACGGCCTAACCAACGTACTGGATCGCCGGGGCATGCAGCGCGGTGCCTTGGAAGCCGCCCAGCAGGCCGAAGAAGCCGCCAAACGTGCCAAGCCCGAAGGCGATTCGAGCGAACTTGAGCTGGCGCAGGCCCTGTATGGCCAGGGCTGGGCGCTGCACCGGCTGGGCGAAACTGCCACCGCCCTCTCGCGCGCCGAAATGGCGCTCTCCCTGTGCGACGGGCTGGGGCGCCGGGCGCGCCGCCACCGGGCGCGCTGTCTCACCGTCATCGGCAGTACCTACTGGAGCATCAGCCGTATGGAAGAAGCGCAGCTGTGTTTTGAGCGCGCTTTTGACCTGTACACGGAACTCAGCGACCGGCGCGGCGTGGCGCGTTCGCTGAACAACCTCGGCGCCATCGCCTGGCGGCAGGGCGATTACCTGCGCGCCCTGGAAGCCTACGAAGATGCCCTGGGCGTGGCGCGCGCCATCGGCGACCGTGACCAGGAAGGTGTATTGCTCAGCAACCTGGCCGGGGCACGCGTGGGCCTGCGGCAGTTCGCACCTGCCGAACAGGAACTGCGCCGGGTGCTGGCGATGCCCGCCGCCGCTAACTCCGCCTACCTTACTGAAACCTATACCTATCTCTCTGAAGCCTGTCTGGGGCAGGGCCGCCCCAAAGAAGCGCTGGAGGCCGCCCGCACAGCCCACAAACTGGCCGAGGAGTACGAAATGCCCGGCGAGAAGGGCATGGCATTGCGTGCCGTGGCCGAGGCAGCCGCCAAACTGAAAGGCAACGATACCGACCCTGCCGAAGCCTTTGAGGCCAGCTTGCGGGTGCTGGCGGAAGTTGGGCTAGATTCCGAGCGCGCCCGTACCCTGCGCGCCTATGCCCGCTACCTGCACGCCGCGGGGGACGCCGCAGATGCACAGGCGAAGTGGGACGAAGCCCGTGCCCTGTTCGCGGCGCAGGAGATGACCCAGGAACTGCACCTGATGGACCGTGAACCGTTGGAGTGATAGGCTTTCAGCCAGCCCTGCTCTGCCCCGAATTAATTGACTCTCACCGCCAATAGTGGTAAACTACCGCCCGAAATTGCGCCGCCTTGAAAGAGGCGCGCCACAACCCTATACTGCGCTCTTATCCAGAGAGGTGGAGGGACCGGCCCTTTGAAACCTCGGCAACCCCGGCCAGACCAGCGGCGGAAGGTGCCAACTCCGGCAGCGGGATTCTGGAAGATGAGAGGGTTTCAGCCGAAATCTGTGCCCTTTCGCGCGTGAAAGGGCATTTCTTTTTTGGAGGCTAATGCCACGATGAGCAATACCTTTATGCAGTCCCCCAGCCTGATGTTCACCAGCGAGTCGGTGACCGAAGGCCACCCAGACAAGATGTGCGACCAGATCAGCGACGCGGTGCTGGATGCCTGCCTTGCGCAGGACCCCATGTCCCGCGTGGCCTGCGAGACCGCCATCAAGACCGGCTTCGTGATGCTGTTGGGCGAAATCACCACCAAGGCCAAGGTCAATTACGACGAACTGGTGCGCGGGGTGGTCAACGACATCGGCTTTAACAGCAGCGAAAAAGGCTTTGACGGCAACACCTGCGGTGTGCAGGTCGCCATCGCCCAGCAGTCCACCGACATCGCCATGGGCGTGGACAAGGCCCTGGAAGCCAAGTCCGGCCAGATGACCGAGGCCGAGTTGGAGGCCGTGGGCGCCGGCGACCAGGGCATGATGTTCGGCTTTGCTTGCAGCGAGACCGCCACCCTGATGCCGACTCCCATTTACCTGGCACACAAAATTGCGCGCAAACAGTCTGAAGTGCGCAAGAACGGCGGGCTGTCCTGGCTGCGGCCGGACGCCAAGTCCCAGGTGACGATTGAATACAGCCACGGCAAGCCCAAGCGGGTGGACACCGTGCTGGTCTCCACCCAGCACGACCCGGACATCTCACAGGAACAGATTCGCGAGGCAGTGATTGAAGAAATCATCCTGCCCTGCCTGCCGGAAGAACTGCTGAACGACGACATCAAGTACTTTGTGAATCCCACCGGTCGTTTTGTCACCGGCGGTCCGCTGGGCGATGCCGGACTGACCGGCCGCAAAATCATCGTGGACACCTACGGCGGCATGAGCCGCCACGGCGGCGGCGCGTTCTCCGGCAAAGACCCCACCAAGGTGGACCGCTCGGCGGCCTACGCCACCCGCTGGGTGGCCAAGAACGTGGTGGCTGCCGGCCTGGCCGACCGCTGCGAAATCCAGGTGGCGTATGCCATCGGCGTGGCCCGGCCGCTTTCGGTGAATGTGGAAACCTTCGGCACCGGCAAGATCGCCGACGAGAAGATCGCCGCGCTGGTGGCCGAACACTTCGACCTGCGCCCCGGCGCCATCATCCGCGACCTGGACCTGCGCCGCCCCATCTACCGCAACACGGCGGCGTACGGTCACTTCGGGCGCGACGATCTGGACCTGCCCTGGGAGCGCACCGACCGCGCCGCGGCGCTGAAGAAAGCCGCGGGGCTGTAATTCCCTTTCTTCTCTACTCAAACGAGAGGCGACCGCAAGGTTGCCTCTCGTTGTTTGTGGAAAGCGGGTTGAACCTCTGCACTTCAGCACATCGTCACATCGTCACGCCTTATCACACCGTTATAATCGCCTTCGATGAATCGGCTGGCCCGCATCCCCTTCCCCATCACGCTGTTGCTGGCATGCATCGCCGCCTATGGCCTGCTGGCCGGGACGCTGGGCTATTACTGGGACGGCTGGCCGCTGGCCTGGATCGCCGAGACCTACGGCCCGGACGGGCTGGCGCAATACTTCTCCACGAACCGGCCGGTGTGGGGCTGGCTGTACCGGCTGACGATGCCCATCCTCGGCAGCAACCCGCTGGTGTGGCAGGTTTTTGGCATCCTCACCCGCTGGCTCACCGGCCTTGCTTTCTGGGCATTGCTGAAACGCCTGTGGCCACAGCGCACCGATGTGGCCGCCTGGGCCACCCTGCTATTCACCCTGTATCCCGGCTTCCGTCAATATCCCATCGCCAACATGTACGGGCACTTCTACATCGTGCTGGCACTGGCGCTGGCCTCGCTCTGGCTGCATCTGGGCGCGGCCAAAGACGCGGCAAAGCGCCTGCCGCTCACGTTGGCGGCGCTGGCGCTGGGGGCTTATTGCCTGTTCGCCACCGAGTATTTCTTCGGTCTGGAATTGCTGCGTCCCGTTCTGCTGTTCCTCATTCTCCCGGTTGAACCCATCCGCACACGGGTCACGAACACCCTTCGATTGTGGTGGCCCTTCACCTTGCTGATTCTGGTCTATGCCTATTGGCGCATCTTCGTGCTCGGCTTTCACACCTACGACCCCACCGCCATCGCCAGCGGCGCGCCGCCCGCCCAATCCTTGCTCACCCTGCTTCTCAACGCCGTCCAGGGACTTTTCACCAGCGGGCTGGCTGCGTGGGTCGCGCCGGTACGCGACCTGCTGGCCGCTGACTGGGCCTCGCGCCTCACCTGGCTGGCGGCCGCGCTCGTTCTGATTACGGGCGCGGGGTGTTTTCTGGCTATGCGCAGCGAACCCGGCTACCGCCGTTTTGGTTGGAGCGTTGCCGGGCTGGGTCTGTTGGCGCTGGCGCTTTCCATCCTACCGGTACTGGTCACCGGCCTGCCCATCCGCTTCGACTTCCCCAACGACCGCCTCTCCCTGCCGATGATGGCCGGGGCGGCCCTGCTGGCCGTCGGACTGGTCGAAGCGCTGTTACGCCCGCCCAACACGCGGCGCGCGGCTTATGCCGTGCTGGCCGGGCTGGCGGTGTCCTCGCAGTTCCTGGTAGGCGTGGCCTACCGGCAGGACTGGCGTTACCAGGCCTCTTTTTTCCAACAACTGCTGACGCGCGCCCCGGAAGTGACGCCCGGCACGGTATTCGTGATGCACGAATTGGACGGCCTGCACCTGACGGACAATTCGCTGGTGGGGCCGCTGAACTGGCTGTACGCGCCCGGCGAAGCCAATGACCCCATTTCGTATTTCGCCGCTTATTTTCCGTTGCGCAACCAGCCAGGTAGTTTTCTGGCGCGGCTGGAGCCCGGCCGCCCCATCACCAACGACTTTCTGGTGGCGCGCTTTGAGAGCAGCACCGACCAAATGCTGGTGGTGCTGTTCCAACCGCCCGCCTGCCTGCGCGTCCTGCATCCCGTCTACGATGCCGACTACCCCCAACTGCCGGAGGACCTGCGCGCCGCGCTGGCGCTCTCCGACCCGGACGGGCTAATTCAAGGGGAGCCGACTGTCGCCAGCTTATTCGGCGAGGAACTTTCGCCGACCACCTGGTGCAGCCATTTCCAGCAGGCCGACCTGGCGCGCCAGCAGGGCGACTGGGTTACGGTGGCGGCGCTGGGCGATGCAGCCTTTGAACTGGACGACAGCCCCAACCACGCCACCGAGCGCCTGCCCTTCATTGAGGGCTACGCCATGACCGGCCGCTGGAGCCGCGCCGAAGCCCTGACCCGCGAAACGCTGGACATCAACCCCCGAACCGCCGCCATGCTGTGCGGCGTGTGGCAGCGCGTTCAGGCTGGAGCCGCCGCGCCGGATTTCTTCACGATTGACGCGATGCTTGAATTGGTGTGTGAGTAGGGCAGGAAGCGGCCGCCCCTTGCCCCCGCCCCCGCCTTGCGTTATCCTCTCCCCATGACCCATATTCAGACCGTCTGCATCATCGTCCCGGTATTCAACGAAGCGGGCGTGGTGAGTACATTCCACAAGTCGCTCGTCGATGCGATTGACGCGCTGCCCCAGCAGTTCACGATTTTGTATATCAATGATGGTTCGCGCGACGCCACGGCCGCCGAACTGGCCGCGCTGGCCGCCGCCGACCCCCGCGTGGGGGTGGCCACCCTCAGCCGCAATTTCGGCCACCAAGCAGCACTGAGCGCCGGGCTGGACCTGGCTGACTCCGATGCCGTCATCAGCATGGATGGCGACGGGCAGAACCCGCCCGCCGAAATCCCCGGCATGCTGGCGCTGGCCGAGCAGGGCTACGACCTAGTGCAGATGCAACGCGGCGAACACGCCCGCCAGGGCTGGTTCAAGGACCTCAGTTCCGCGTTCTTCTACTGGTTCATCAACAGGGTCAGTGGCACACCGATTGCGGCCGGCGTGGCCGACTTCCGTCTGCTTACCCGCCCGGCGGTGGAGGCGCTGAAGAAACTGCCGGAGTACCACCGCTTCCTGCGCGGCATGACGGCCTGGATTGGCTTCCCGGCCATCATCCAGCCCTACACCATGCCGGAGCGATTGGGCGGACGCAGCAAGTACTCGCTAAGAATGATGCTGCGGCTGGCAGCAGACGCGCTTTTCTCGTTCACTCTGCGGCCGCTGTACCTGATGATGGCCGCCGGCGTGGCGTTTATGCTATTCGCTCTGGTAGAGTTAGTGTATGTGCTGTCGTTCTGGTTGCGCGGCCTGGGGCACACGCTGGCGCCGGGCTGGTCATCGCTGATGTTCGTAATTCTGTTCGTGGGCGGGGCCACCATGATCAGCCTGGGCGTGGTGGGGATTTACATCGGCTACATCTTTCAGGAAATCAAGGGCCGGCCGGTGTATTTGCTACAATCCTTCCACCGGCCGGCTTCGTCGTCGGACTAAACGCTCAACCAGTACTTCGGCTGTTCAGCCACCCGGCGCATCGTTCTCCGGCGGGTGGCAGATGATGCACTCGTCTTCGGTGCCCAGCAGGGCATCTTCATAGTCTTTGAAGTACTGGCGCTTGTGCTTGGCGCAGACCTTGAATGTCGTGTCGGTGGGGAACCAGGGCTGCGGGTCTCGCTTGCGCAGGCCTTCCAGTTTCGGGGTTGGGGCTTTGCGGGTTGGCATAGGCTACCTCCACGGGCCAATTTGTTCACCATAAGCATAGCACACCGCCATAAGAAATCCGTCTACGAATGTCCTACGCAACCATAAGAAAAAAGCCCCGCAGATGCGGGGCTTTGGTTGTGACATTGAAAGTTTAGGCCAGTTCGAGGTGCGGGCTGAGCTTTGCGACGATATGGTCCTTGGGCTTGAAGCCCACCAGGCGTTCCTGCACCTGGCCACCCTTGAACAGCAGCAGGGTGGGTACGCCCATTACCTGGTAGTTCATCGCCACCATCGGGTTGTGGTCCACGTCAATCTTCACGAACTTGACGCTGCCCTCCCAGTCTCCGGCCAGTTCATCAACGACCGGGTCCAGCATTTTGCAGGGCTGGCACCACACGGCGCTGAAGTCCACCAGAACGGGTCCGCTGGCGTCCAGCACTTCGCTCTGGAATTGTTCTTCATGGATTTCGAGGATGTCACTCATGGCTACTCCTAAAGTCAGACCAAGTTGAGTCAATCGTACCATCCCACGCGGGGGTGTCAAGCAATGGCGCGTTAAAGTTTTGTTTGACTTGCCCCATCCGGCGTGATAAAATCCTCAAGCCTTATTGCCAGACATGCGGGCGCGTAGCTCAATGGCAGAGCAGTAGCCTTTTAAGCTATTGGTTACAGGTTCGAGTCCTGTCGCGCTCACACTTTACAAGCCCTGAACAGGGCTTGTTTGTTTATTTGCTGATTTCCGCAAACCCCGCAAACGTCTTCATCGCAGCAATGTGCTCGTCCACGTGCTTGAACCCGGCGTTCAGCGGGTTGAAGGACAGGTGCGTCGCGCCCAGCGCGCGCCAGCCTTCCAGCGCCACGGCCCAGGCGGATTCGTCCCCCGTTCCATAGTTCAAACGCGGTTCCAGACCAATGGCGGCCGGGTCGCGCCCGGCGGCTTCGGCGTGGGCGCGTATCTTCGCCCATGATTCGGCAGCATCCGCCGCCTGCCGGAAACCGGGCAGCCAGCCATCGCCCAGTTCCCCTACTCGCCGCAACACGTTCTCATGGTGGCCGCCAAACCAGACCGGAATCGGCCGCTGTACGGGCATCGGTTTCAGTCCGGCATCGCTGATTTTGTGATACTTACCCTCGAACGTCACCAGTTCCTGCGTGAACAACTGCTTGAGCAATACGACCTGTTCCTCCATGCGTTTGCCGCGGTTGGTGAAGCGTTCGCCCAGCGCTTCAAACTCCACCGCGTTCCAGCCATTGCCCACACCGAGGCGGAATCTGCCTTCCGCCAGCCGGTCCAACGTAGCGGCCTGCTTGGCAACCAGCGCCGTCTGGCGCTGCGGGAGTACCAGCACGCTAGTGATGAACCCCAGCCGCGGCCGCAGGGCGGCCATGTAGGCAAACAGGGCGAACACTTCCCAGAAGCCGTCCTTGTGGCTGTATGGGCCGGTCCAGCCGCCGGGCCGGGCGGGATTGGCGCCCAGCACATGGTCATACGCAAGTATGTGGCGGTAGCCGAGGTCATCAGCTGCTTCGGAGAAGGCGCGCACCGCGCCCAGGTCGTCGCCAATTTCGTTTTGCGGGAATACGACGCCAAAGTTCATTTGAACCTCCTGCTAATTACCGTGATTGTAACAAGGCCGGAGCCTTGCAGAATTCTCGCCGTATAATCACCCCATGCCCTCCTGGTTGGAAGTCTCCCTGATTGTGAATGGCGAAATGGCCGAGGCGGTAGCCGACGTGCTGGCGCGCCATGCGCCGGGCGGCGTGGTCATCGAGAGTACCGCCATCACGCATGAATGGGCCTACGACCCCGGCGCGCCCAGCGGCCCGCTGCGGGTGTGCGCCTACCTGGAAGTGAACGACGCCATCGAAGATACTCGCGCCCGGCTGGAACAGGGCCTCGGCTACCTGAACATGATTGCGCCGCTGCCTGCACCGCAGTACCGCCGCATCGAAGACCAGAACTGGATGGAAGCCTGGAAGGAACGCTACCGGCCGATCGCCGTGGGTAAGCGATTGCTGATTTTGCCTGCCTGGGCCGACGTGACCGACCCGGCGCGCCTGCCCATTCGCATCGACCCCGGCATGGCCTTCGGCACCGGCACCCACCCCACCACGCAACTATCGCTCATTCATCTGGAACGCTATGCGCAGCCCGGCCAGCCCCTGCTGGACATCGGCTGCGGCTCCGGCATCCTGAGCATCGGCGCGCACCGGCTGGGGGCCGCGCCCATCCTCGGCGTGGATATTTCAGATGCCTCCATCGAAAACGCGCGCCTGAACACAATGCTGAACGGCATCACCGGCGGCATTGAGTACGAGATTGGCTCAGTGGCCGAGGTAAAGGCCGGGCGGTTCAGCCTGACAGCGGCGCCGGTAGTGGTGGCCAACATCCTGGCGCATGTGCTGCTCTTCCTGCTCGAAACCGGTCTGGGCAGCCTGGTCTCGCCGGGTGGCGTATTGCTGCTTTCCGGTATCCTGCAGGAGCGCGAGGCTGAAATGCACGAGATGCTGACGCGCCACGACCTGACGCTGGAAGACCGCCAGCAGATGGAGGATTGGGTGGCGCTGGCCGCGCGACGGAGTTAGCAAACCAATCCTGCTCTGTTGGAGTCCTCCATAAGCACAAATTTTGTCATTCCGAGCGCAGCGAGGAATCCCGTCCCACATTCTTATTGCAGATCGGCTCGTTGGAAAACAAAACAGAAGCGCTACCCTCGCTAATTGACAGACCTGCAACAGAACAAGCCAGACTCATTTTCACTTGGATTCATAAGAGATTTATCCGTCCGTCTATCGATTGGCGTTACCCGCGGGTGGGCGGGACGAGGGAACGCGGCTTTGCCGGAACCAACTTGAAGCCACGCAAACTGCCTAAAAACGCGCCGACTCCCACCAGTCGGGTGCACGCTGTGTTAGGCAGTTTCTTTTGTGTGCCACACTCATGGACTGATAAAACACTTTGACCTACATATCTGCACACTTCCAATCTTGATATGCGTCAATAAGACAATTCATCTTTGGTTTCCAGTATTCACGCGACGAACCTGACGTTGCATTCCATACGGCATCGAACAACATATAACTCAGCGACAGTCGGTAATCATCTTGTAGCATACCCCAATCATATTGCAAGCCACGGAGGTTCAATTCACTTTGATAGCGGCGAAGAAGCGACACTTCATGGGATGTTCGTTGTTCGCGCGTCCAAAATGTAGCAAACATATATACAAGATCGTAGGCGGGGAAATTGACACATGTATCCTGAAAATCTATCAGATAGGATCTTTCTGACCTCACTTTAGGCACAAGGAATTGAGGAAGATAACAATCGCCATGACTCATGGTCAGCGATAGTTTCGAACTTAACCGTGGCCTGATATAGTTTTTGAATAGTTTCGGTAACATCTCCAGTGCGAATTCTCCCAACGTGAGCCATTCCTGTGGCACTTCGTCTTTGTACATATCAACGAACTTTGCCCATTCGGCTTTGCGTCGTTCGACATGCTCTGTGTGAAATTCTTCATCGCGATACCACCAACGCATTTCTGTAGTGCCAGGGATAGTCCCAAATTGAGGGTGCTCCCAAAACGCGGCGTGGAATTGCGCAATGCAATCCACAATCGATTCCATGTGTTCGTTGGTTGGCACGCCGCGTAACATTTGTAGCTGCTCGCGTGTCACTGGCGCTCTATGAGTCTCGGAAATATCTTCCAAAATCAAGTAGGAAAGCCCACTTTGCAAGTCATAGCTCATGCCAAGGTGTCGCGGAATCATGGGTAAATTCATGCTCTCTGCAAAACGATAAAACTGAATCTCGTTTTGCCCGTCATGCTCCTTGTTGAGTTTAACAAGAAGTTGATGTGGAAGGTTCACATCGTTTGAATATGTTATATCAAGATGTGTGACCAATGAATTAAAAGCTGGATTTTCGCGTGCCGTGACATGCGCGATCTGTGCCTGTAAGACAGCCCCCAGCCAATCTTCGGTAATCTCTGCTGCGGATGAAATCATAGGCGTAATTGTCCAAAAGTTATCAATTTGTGTCTGGCTCGCAACTAAATGGTTATGCAAGCAACTGCCCAACATTGCAAGTCCGGGTTCCTTTCGCGAGATTCTTCGCTTCGCTCAGAATGACGGGTTGGAAGGATTGACTTCAGGACTACACCACTTACTTACACTTCCCCCATCTCCTTCAACACGTCAGCGAACGCGCTGACCACCGCCGGGTCAAAATCTGAGCCGGCGCAGCGTTCCAGTTCGCGCAGAGCTTCGGCGGGTTCACGACCAGCACGGTAGACCCGGTCTTCGACGATGGCGGCATAGGCATCCACCACCGCCAACACGCGCGCCAGCAGTGGAATATCATCGCCTTTCAGCCGGCGCGGGTAACCCGTGCCATCCCACTTTTCGTGGTGACCGCGGATGATGGGCGCCACATCTGCCAGTTTCTTCACCGGGGCTACAATCTCCGCGCCAATCTCGGGGTGTTTCTGAATCACGGCGCGTTCATCCGGCGTGAGGGGGCCATTCTTGCGCAAAATCTCGTCCGGGACGCCAATCTTGCCGATGTCATGCAGCAGGGCGGCCAGCCGCACCACGCGCTGGTCATCAGCGCCTGCGCCAAGCCGGGCGGCGGTGTGTTCTGCCCAGGCCGCCATATTGTGGCTGTGGTTGCTGGTGCGGGTGTCGCGCACATCCAGCGTCTTGGCGAGCGCCAGCACCGTTTCGATAAAATTGCCTTCAATTTCATCGTTCAGGTAAGAACGCTGGATGGCGCTGCCGGCTACGTTGCATATCACGGTCAGCAGGCGCAGGTCATCGGCTTCAAACGGCGTATCTTTGCCCACCCACAGCGCGCCGATGGCACGTTCCTGGTCCATCAGTGGCGCGCAGGCAGCGGCCCGGGTGCGCTGGGTGCGTTCCATGTTCAGCAGCAGTTCATCCGGACGTGAGGTGTCGTTGACCACAAAACGCTGCATGGTGCGGATGACCGTGCCGGTCACGCCTTCTTCCATCAACTGGCGTTCCCCGCGGATGTCGGCGTACTCTCCCATCCCATCGGTGAACAGTATCTCGCCGCCGGCGTCATCCAGCAGGGCCAGGCCCACCCCGCGCGCTTCCAGCAGGCGGGCGGCCTGTTCCAGGATCACCGGCGTCATCTCATCCGGCGAAGTGGCCGCACGCAGCGCATCGCTAATCGTCATGATGGCTTCCAATTCCATTTGGCGCTGTTTCTGGGCAGTCACATCACGGAACATGGTAAGCACGGATACTGCGCCTTCCACGGATACCGGCGTGGAACTGGCCTCGATGGTACGCACCCGGCCGTCTTTGCGATGAATGCGCATCTCGCGCGGACCAAGACGTTCCCCGGCATGCAGGCGGTCTGTGCGCTCCGCGATGATTGGATAGTCCTCGGGATGCACGAAGTCCCAGGCCGTCTTGCCCAGCATTTCGGCCGGGTCATCCAGCCCCAGGGCGGTAGCCGCGGCGGGATTGATGTATTCGATTTTGTTATCGGTATAGAGAATAACTGGCAGTGGCGCGACCTCCACCAACAGGCGGTAGCGTTCTTCGCTCTTGCGTAATTCCTCTTCGGTCTGGAGTTTCTCGCGCGCCAGTTGCCGTTGCAGGAGGGCGTGCTCCACCGCCGGCCCGAGGCGCGCCAGGCGGTCTTTCAGGAGGTAATCCGCGGCGCCCTTCTTCATACAATCCACCGCCACTTCCTCACTGATGCTGCCGCTCACTACTATCAGCGGGATGTCAGGCGCCATGCCCTTGATGACTTCCAGCGCGTCCAGCGCATGGAAGGAGGGTAGGTTGAAATCCGCCAACACCACATCCCACTCCCCGGAGGTGAGCGCCCCGATGAAGTCCTGGCGTGTGTCTACCCGAGTGGAATCAAACAGGTAGCCTGCACGCTGCAATTCGTGGCTGGCCAATTCCACATCATAGGGATTGTCTTCTACAAAGAGGATTTTGAGGCGGTGGTTAAGCATTCGGTCGCGAGGGCGGTTTGACCCGGCGCACCTCTTAGTCGGGCGTCTCGTTGAGCAGCAGCCAGTACAACCCCAACTGGCGCACGGTTTCTGTGAACTGGTCGAACTCCACCGGCTTGACGATGTAGGAATTCACACCCAGGTTATATGACTCGACGATATCCGTTTCATGATTGGAGGACGTGAGCACCACCACCGGAATGCGCTTGAGGTGTTCTTCCGCCTTGATCTGGCGCAGCACTTCCAGCCCGTCTACTTTGGGCAGTTTGAGGTCCAGCAGAATCATGCGCGGTACGTCGTTGACTGTTCTGTCAGCGTAAGCCCCGCGACCAAACAAGAAATCCAGCGCTTCCGCGCCATCGCGCACCACTTCGATTTCGTTGACCAGCTTGTACTTACGAAGGGCGTGGAGCGTCAGCTCTTCATCGCTGGGATTATCTTCCACCAGCAGAATCTCAACCGGTTTCGCCATCATCATCTCCATCCTCCACATCGCCAAGCGAAAAGAAGAACGTCGCGCCCTCGTTTTCCGCCGCCTCCACCCAGATGTGCCCGCCATGGCGGGTCACGATGCGGTTCACAATCGCAAGACCCACGCCCGTCCCTTCATATTCATGCGCCGGGTGTAGCCGCTGAAAAACGCCAAAGAGCTTATCCACATATTTTAAGTCAAAACCCACCCCATTGTCACGCACAAAAAAGATAGTTTCGCCCTCGTTGTCCCTCGTTCCCACCTCAATTACGGCCTTTTCGGTCTTGCGCGTGAATTTGACCGCGTTGCCGACCAGGTTGGCATACACCTGGCGGATGAGGGTTGGGTCAGCCTGCACTACTGGAAGCCTGGCAATCTTGAGCTTTACCTTACGTTCCTTAATCTCAGCCGCCAGGTCTTCCTGCACGCTCTTGAGGATGGAGTCCAGTTCCACCGGTTGGCGCTTAATCTGCTGGCGACCCAGGCGCGAGAACGCCAGCAGACCGTCAATCAACAGGCCCATTCGGTCAATGTTGCCGCGAATCTGGCTGAGGTAATGGCCCGCCTGGTCCTCAAAGTTCTCGCCATAGTCCTCCAGCAGGATATGGGCATACCCGCCGATGGCGCGCAGCGGGGCACGCAGGTCATGGCTCACCGTATAGGCAAACGATTCCAGCTCGCGATTGGCGGCCTGCAACTGAGCGGTGCGCTGCTCCACGCGACGTTCCAGTTCCTTGTTCAGCTTGCGCACCTCGCGTTCAGCCTTTTCGCGGCGCTTGAGTTCCGTCTGGCTGGCCTCATACAGCCGCGCGTTCTCGATGGCGCTGGCGAGCTGGTCGGCCATGCCCTGCAGGGCGGAAATATCGTCGCCGGTGAAAGCCGCTTCGATATCGCTCTGCACGGTCAGTGCGCCCAGTACATCCCCGCGGGAGATGAGCGGCAGGGCCATTTCGGAACGCGTGTCTGGCAGGTTGGGGTTGTCAAAACGGATGGCGTCTTCGCCTACGTCCAGCGCGATGCGCGCCTGCTTATTCGCCACGCACCAGCCAATCATCGATTCGCCGCCTATCTTCAGCCTGTGGCCATCTTTCACCATTTTGGTCCCCGCCTCACCGCTACCCACCGCCAGCACCGCGTATTCGCGGGACTCATCCGCCAGGAACAATCCAACGTAGTAGAACCCGAAGCGTTCAGCGATCAGGGATACGGCTTCTTGAATCAGGCGGGCCGGTTCAAGGATGGTGATGGCACGCGCCGAAATGGCGACTGCGGTCTGTAGACGATTGCTCTGGCGCTGCAAATCTTCCAGCAGGCGTTCGCGCTCATGCTCATGCTGGCGGCGTTCGGTGATGTCGCGGGCGATGGTCTGGATGAACAATGGCTCGCCCTCCTCATCACGGATGAGCGAAACGTTCATCTCAAGCGCCACGCGCTCGCCATCCTTGCGCACCGCAGTCCGTTCGTAGGGAGCCAGGCGCTCGCCTTTCAGCAGACGCTGGATCTTGGCATCCGCCGCAGCTTTTTCTTCCGGTGCCACCGCGGCATTGCGCGGCATGGCCAGTACTTCCTGGATGGTGTAGCCCAACTGCTCAGCGGCGCGCTGGTTGACGGCCAGCCGGATGCCATCCACGGTACTGATCAGGATGCCATCGTTCGATTGTTCAAACACTGAGCGGAAACGGTATTCGCTTTCGTGCATTGCGCTTTCGGCCTGTTTGATTCCGGTGATCAGGCGGGTGGCACCCACTGTGCCGATCACCTGCCCCTGGCTGTCGCGCAATGCCACTTTGCTGGTCAGGGTCCACTGCCGCTGACTATTCTCGTCTACCCAGGTTTCTTCCTTATTGATAACCGGTTCGCCTGTCTCCATCACAGCTTCTTCTTCTGCGTGGTATTTTTCGGCATAAACCGGGTCCATCAGATCGCGATCGTGTTTACCCACAATCTCGGTCTGGTCTTGCAGTCCAACTCCTTCGGTAACAGCCCGGTTGGCGATAATAAATCGCGATTCTTTATCTTTCGCGTAGAGGCCATCCGGGATGGCATTAATAAGACCCAGAAGCAGGTTACGCTCTTCCAGCAGGCGGCGTTCAGCGGCTTTGCGCTCCGAGATATCGCGGACTACGCTCTGGATGTGCAACGGTTGGCCCTGCAAATCAAACACCAGCACCACGTTAACTTCGGCCGGCATCAGGGTGCCGTCTTTGCGCACGAAGGTCCGTTCATACACGGGCAGCGAACCCGTCTGGCGCAATTGGCCCAAGCGCGCACGAGCCGCGGACAGTTCTTCCGGCGCGACGGTAGATTCCGAAGGCCTGCCGATTAATTCAGCCGGCTCATAACCGAGCATTTCTGCGGCGCGCTGGTTCACCTGTAGGATGATGCCATCCACGCTGATGATGAACACGCCATCATTGGTACGCTCAAACAAAGCACGGTAGCGGTACTCGCTCGTCCGCACGGCTTCTTCTGCCTCGATGTCCCAGGTGACATCGCGCGAGGCGCCAAGGATGCCCACCCATTCGCCGTTTTCGAACAGCGGCCGGTTGATGCTGCGTATCCAGCGAATGTCGCCATCCTTGGTACGGATGCGGTACTCGCCGGTCGCGGTTTGGCCGGACTCCATTTCCCGGTTCAAATCCTCCACGATCCCCCGGTCTTCAGGAAGTATCAACATGGCAGGGTCGCCCAATTCCTTAATCTCATCCATCGTGTAGCCGGTTACACGTTCATAGGCTTCGGTGACCCAGTCGAAGTGAAATTCTGAGCCATCCACGCGTCGCAGCGAGAACGCATAGTCAGAGGTGAGATCTGAAACGGCCCGGTAGCGTTCCTCGCTGCGCTGCAATTGCTCCAGAATGCGGGCGCGCTCGATAGCCAGGGACACGTGTTCACTCAGCGCTTCCATCAAGCGCAGGTCGCGATCCCCCAGGGTAATATTTTGCGCCGACTCGATATTCAACACACCAACCACTTCCCCACGGTCAAACAGCGGCACGGCCACTTCCGAGGTCAGGTCTTCTGCCGCGCCGAGAAACTCGGGAGCGGTGCGCACATCTTCCAGGAGTACCGGTTGACCACTGCGAATGACGCCGCCAATGACGCCAGCGTGCAAATCAATCTCCGGGATGGGCGTGGCATAGCCCACCTGGTGTTGCAGACGAATCTTGTCTCCATCGCGAAGATAGAGGCTGGCGAACGTGTAGCCAAATGCCTCGCGAATGGCTTCCACCACTTTGATGAACAGGCTGTGCAGGTCTTCTTCACGCGCCAACGTGGTGCGCACAGTGTGTAGCAGCGCCAGTTCATTCGCCTGGCGCAACGTAGCCGCCTGGAACTCTTGGCGGATGCGCAACTCTTCGCGCATTTTCTCAAAGGCTTTGGCGGTATTGCGGGTGGCTAGATACAGAATCAGGGTGGCAATCGAAAGGTTGACCGCCAGACGCAATGCAATCTGATTGGACGCAATTGACTCATAGCGGAACGGAATGATGTTTACGTCCTGCAACCAGACGAGGACGAACAAACCAATGATGGACAGCGCGCCCATCGTTAGTGCTTCGCGCGGGCCGGCCAGCAGGCCCGCCGCCAACACCAGGGGCAACAAGGCATAGAGCGAGATATTCTGAATACCATTCAACCTGGCGGCCAGGAAAAATAGGACCAGCCACGGCAACCCCAGCATGACCAGCACTGTCAGCCGCACCCAACCCCGATTCAGCAACACCTTGCCGCCAATCATCATGGCGAAAAAAGTGATGAATGTAGCAACCGTTATTGGCTTGCGCAGGTCAGCGGCAGGCGTGAACAGGATTAGGGCAATGAGGGTGAGGAAGACGAAGGAGAGGACGTAGTTAATCATCTCCGCGCGCTGGTTCAACGGCTCGTCGTCGTCGAAGGTGGGAGGCGCAAGCCATCCCCGGATGCGGTTGACCATAATCCACCTGCCTGTGAGGTTGATAATAAGTTAATTGTAGCCAATCCCCCCGTGGAATACAACGACCTTCAGCGCCACCCTCGCGCGACATGCTCAGATCTGCCCCTGTTTAACGAGCCACCCAGCGTTCCAGCCCATCCGGCGGGCGGTAGTCCGCCAGGGCGGTGAGCAGAGGTTCCGGCTCGGCGTGCGAACGAAACAGGTCGCCATGCTCCTTATACATGAAGCCTTCCTCGCGGACCCGATCCAGAAAGGAAAGCAGCCCATCAAAATATCCGGAGACGTTAAGCAGCCCAACCGGCTTGCGGTGCAGGCCAATCTGCGCCCAGGTGACGGCCTCAAAGAACTCGTCCATCGTCCCCAGCCCGCCGGGCAGGGCAACAAACGCGTCCGAAAGGGCGTACATGCGCGCTTTGCGGGTGTGCATATCGGGTGTCACTTCGATTTGCGTCAGGCCGCTGTGGGCCAGGGCAGGGTTGTGGAAGAATTGCGGGATGACTCCAACAACCTCACCGCCCGCGGCCAACGCGCCGTTTGCGACCGCGCCCATGAGGCCGGTACTGCCCGCGCCATAGACCAGCTTCAAGCCGCGGCCGGCAATCGCCGTGCCCATCGCCCTCGCCGATTCATAGTAGTGGGCGGGGATGCTGTCTGACGAGCCGCAAAAAACGCAAATAGATTTCATGAGGGATAAGTCCTTCCAGAAAAAGTAGGTTGTGCGTTAAGCGATGAGTCTAGCCAAACCTTGTTTGCTGTTCGTCGCCTGCCTGCTTATCCATACACTCTCGCGCCAGCAAGCCATACATGACCATAGTCCACCAGCAACCCTTGAAGTGGCGGTTTTCGCGCAATTCGCCTTCCTACCGCATGCCAGGCCGTTCTGCATCCCCGGATTATACGCAGGCGCGCCGAATCTGCGCTACACTAGAGCTTGAGGAGACACAGCCGCCATGAAGAATATCCTCTCCATCTCAGTCGGTTCCCCCACCCGCGACCATACCACCCAGGTAAACTTCCTCGGCGAAGACTGCCAGATTTCGCGGCAGGGCACCAATGGCGATTTCAATGTGGCCGTCCAGCGTTACAAGGACATGGACGGCAAGGTGGACGCCTTTGGCGTGGGCGGCGCGGAGTTCCACCTGCAAGTGGGGCCGCGCCGCTATAAATTCCGCGACATTAAGCGCATCCGCAACGCCATTCGCATCAGCAAAGTGGGGGACGGAAACGGCATCAAGGGCCTGCTCGCCAAGCGTGCCTTCGCCGCACTGGAGGGCCACCTGCAACAGGAGGGCCGCACCCTGCGCGGTCTGAAAGGTCTCAAGACCAACGCTGTTGACCGCTACGGCATGGCGGAAGCGATGGTGGACGCCGGTCTGGACTGCGTCTTCGGTGACTTCATGTTCGCACTCGGGCTGGACATTCCCATGCGCAGTCTGCGTTCCGTGCGCCTGGTGGCAGGCATCCTGCTGCCGGTCATCACCCAACTGCCCTACATGTGGTTTTACCCGCTCGGCGCGCAGCAGGAAAAGGAACCGGAAAATAAGTGGCCAAAGTATTATGAACAGGCCGACGTGATAGCCGGCGACTTCCTGCAAATTCGGCATTACCTGCCCCCAGACATGAGCGGCAAGATGATCGTGACCAACACCACCACCGCCAAGAACGTGGAGATGCTGCAAAAACGCGGACTTAAAGTCCTCGTCACCACCACCCCACGGCTGGAGGGTCGTTCCTTCGGCACCAACGTGATGGAAGCCACGCTGCGCGCCCTGTGCCCCAAGCCGGACCCGGACATCACCGCTGCCGACTTCCTCGACATGATTGAACGCATCCCGCTGAAACCGAATGTGGAAGTGTTGAACTAATTTATCACCGCGGCGAAATTCGCAACAAAATCCCCATAGTTTCCTGCGCGCCTGCGCTCACCTCCTGCTCACTTTGTCGCGATAGAATCAAGCGTGGTTTGGTGAGAAAGGGAAACGCATGTCCACAGTCATCGTCAAGAACGTAAGCAAACATTTCGGCGCGCAGGCCGCGGTGAAAGACGTCTCGTTTGAGGTCAACCCGGGCGAAATCTTCGGCCTGCTCGGCCCCAACGGCGCGGGCAAGACGACGACTATCCGCATGGTGCTGGATATCTTCAACAGCGAGACCGGGAGCATCGAAGTCTTCGGCGGGCCGATGACCGAAGCCAAGAAGGACCGCGTCGGCTACATGCCGGAAGAACGCGGCCTGTACCAGGACCTGCCCCTTGAGCGCGTGCTGCATTACATGGCCGCGCTCAAGGGGCTGTCCACATCCGAAAGCAAAGCGCGCACCGGCGCCTGGCTGGAACGATTTGACCTGGCCGACCACCGCCGCAAGAAGGTCAAGGAACTCAGCAAGGGCATGCAGCAAAAAGCGCAGCTCATTGCCACGCTGATTCACGAACCTGAACTCATTATTATCGACGAACCGTTCTCCGGGCTGGACCCGGTCAACACCCAGATGGTGAAAACCATCCTGCGGGAATTGAGCGCCAGGGGCGTTACGCTCATCATGTGTACCCACCAGATGCACCAGGTCGAAGAACTGTGCGACCGCATCCTGCTGGTGGACAAGGGCGAGGGAGTACTCTACGGCAAACTGGCAGACATCCGCCGCCGGCACAGCGGCCATGCGCTGAATGTGCGCACCACCGGGCCGCTGCCTGCGCTACCGGGCATCCGCGAGCACAAGACCACCAACGGCAACACTACCCTGATACTGGAAGAAAACACGACGCCCCAGCAGGTGCTGGCCGCGCTGGTGGCCGCCGGGGCGCAGGTGGAGCAATTCGAGATCGCCGTTCCGGCGCTGGAAGAAATCTTCATTCAGGTCGTGGCGGGGAAAAACCACCCGGCAGGAGAGTCGAGGCCATGAGCCGGATGTGGGTGGTGGCGCGGCACGAATTCAGCCGGCATGTGTTCCGGCGGCGTTTCCTGTTCGCGCTGCTGAGCGTGCCGATGATGCTGGTGCTTATGATTGGCCTCATCGCCATGCTGGTGGCGCTGGACACCAACCGCGACCCGCTGGGCGTAGTGGATACTTCCGGGCAGTTCAACGCAGAGATTGCACTCAGCGCTGACGCGGAAGAGGATCGGGTGGAGCTTCTATTCTTTACGGACGAGGCGGATGCCCAGGCCGCGCTGGAGGCCGGAAACATCCAGGCATACTACCTGCTTTCGGAAGGCTGGGCCGAGGCCGGCGCGGCGCGCCTGGTGTACTTTGATGAACCGGGCGAGAATGCTACCGATTATTTTGAAGACCTGGTGCGCGCCAACCTGACGGCCCCGCTGCCCTCGGACAATGCCCAGCGACTGGCGCAGGGATACACCATCGCCGCCTCCACACCGGATGGCTCGCGGGTATTCTCCAGCGAGCGCTGGCTGGACATCGCGCTGCCTATTCTCGTCTCATTTGTTTTTATGTATATTGTGCTTTCGGCATCCGGTTACTTTACTGCCGCGGTGGCGGAAGAAAAAGAGAATCGCACCATTGAAATCCTGATGACCAGCCTTTCCACCAATACCATGATTGCCGGAAAGGTCATCGGGCTGATGGGCGTCGCGGTTTTGCAGGCAACGGTCTGGCTGGCGTTCGCCGCCGCCGCCATGCTCTGGGGTTTGCCCATCCTCAATCCGGACATGAATCTCAATTTCGCGCTCTCACCCGGCACAATCGTATTTATCCTTGTCATCTTTGTGCCCGCTTACCTGATGTTTGCCGCATTGCTGACGGCCATGGGCGCGGCGGTGACCGAACCCGCAGAAGGACAGCAACTGGCGGCGCTCGTCACCATGCCGCTGGCATTTTCCTTTTACCTGCTGGGCCTGATGTTTGAGAATCCCAACAGCCCGGTGGCGGTGTTTTTCAGCCTGTTTCCCCTCACCGCGCCCAGCCTGATGCCGGTGCGCTGGGCGTTCACTGCCATCCCCGTCTGGCAGGTTGCCGTCACCTCCGGACTGCTTTGCCTGTGCGCGCTGGGCGCCCTCTGGCTGGCAGCGCGCGCCCTGGAACTCGGCATGCTGCGCTTTGACAGCAAGTTAAGGTTACGTGAATTCTTTCGAAGGAGGGCGGCATGAAAGATGTTCTGCTGGTCATGCGGCATGAGATCGTTACCATCTTCACCCGCCGCTCGTTCCTGTTCACCACGTTTGGCATTCCCCTCATCGGGTTTCTGCTGTTCCTCGGCTTCACCCGGGTGAACGAGAGCAATCCTGAGGCCATCAGCAACCTCGTGGCGCGGCCCACCGTGACGCTGCCGGAAGGCTTCGTGGATGAAGCGGGCCTGATAGACACTATTCCATCAGATATCCCTGCAGGTCAGCTGCTTGAATTTCCAAATGAAGCCGAGGCGCGTGCCGCGCTGCTGGCCGGAGACATCACCGCCTATACCGTCATTCCCCCGGACTTCATCACCCGCGGCGAGGTGCGGCTGGTAAGCCCGGAAGTAAGCCCGATTTCAAACAGCGAAAACGGCTGGATGCGCTGGGCGGTGCGAGTGAACCTGTCCGGGGGGGATGAGACACTGGCGGCGCGGCTGAACCAGCCATTAGTGGTCGAACAGGTTTCACTGGCGCCGGAAACGCCCAATCAGGACAATCCCCTCTCCTATTGGGTTCCGTATGCGCTCACTTTTCTGCTGTATATGTTCATCCTGACCTCCTCTGGTACCCTGCTTGCAAGCGTGGCAAATGAAAAAAGCAACCGCACCATCGAGGTGTTGCTGCTCTCCATCAGCCCCAAACAAATGCTGACCGGCAAAATCCTCGGCCTGGGAGTGGCTGGGCTGCTGCAGACCGCCATCTACATCGGCGTTTCCACCACCCTGCTGCGGTTGGCGGGGCGCACATCGCCAATGGCCGCCGGGTTTGACTTCCCGCCGGAGACACTCCTATGGACGGTCCTCTTCTTTGTGCTCGGTTATCTGCTGTATGGCAGCCTGATGGCCGCAGTCGGTGCGCTGGTGGCTAACGTGCGCGACGCGTCGTCGATTACGATTGTGGTGATTTCCCCGCTCATTATTGCACTGATATTGCTCAGTCTGGTATTGGAAGAACCGATGAGCCCGATCGCGGTCGGCCTGAGTCTATTTCCATTCACCGCACCGATTCTGATGGTCACGCGGCTGGCCATTGGCGGCATACCCGCCTGGCAGCCGGCCGTGGCCGCGTTGGGCATTCTGGCGATGGCGGTGGTCGTCATCCTGGCGACAGCGCGGCTGTTTCGCGCCCAGACGCTGCTGGCCGGGCAACCTGCCAGCCTGCGAATCTTCCTGAAAGCGATGACATCAGGAAAATAATCTCTGGCGTCAAACGGGCGGAGAAATCACTGTCCGAAATCCGTGATTGGGATAACGGTCATAGACATTTTTCCCGATACGACGGGCGCAACGCGCGTTCCAGGCCACATCGCTGAACGAACCGCCGCGCAGCACATGCGGGTCACCTTTGGCGGCCAGGTTTTCGCGTTCGGCCCGTTCGGCTTCCGTATCCGGGTAGGGGTAAGAGCGCCTGCCCACCCAGCGGCTGCGGGTCCATTCCCACACGTTGCCGCTCATGTCCTCCACATCAAACGGGCTACGCCAGGCCCAGAACGCTCCCACCGGGCTGGGAATACGGATTTCGCTTTCGGCGGTATTGGCCATTTCCACAGTATGCTCATTCCCCCAGGGGTAGATGCGGCCTGTTGTCCCGCGGGCGGCTTTCTCCCATTCGGGTTCGCTGGGCAGGGTTACGCGCCAACCGGCGCTTAGCCGGTCCCACAGGACTTGCGGCGTACCGTGGGAGGACCGCAGTTTCTCGGTCAGCCAGTCGCAGTAGGCCAGCGCATCAGTCCAGTACACCCACCCCACCGGATGGTTGCTCCCGCCCTTGAAGCTGTCATCATTATCTATCTTGTGCCCGCTGTCTTGCACGAAGGCGCGGTATTGGGCCACGGTCACCGGCCAGCGAGCAATGAAATACTCCGGCAGACTGAAAGCATGCTGCGGTTCTTCCTCTTCATAGGCGTGCGGGTCAAAATTGGGGTCACTGCCCATCACGAACTCCCCTGCTTCGATGGGAATGAATCCACACTGACCGTCTTTGGGCAGGAAGAAAAATTGCGGGTCGAAGCGCGGGTCGCCGACTTTGCCGAGGATATTGCCGATTTCGAGGCGCGCCGGCAGGGGAAATGATTGATTGGCGAAAGCCTGGATGAGAATGAGCCTGACCTGGTTGCGGGCCCGCGCCGGGTCCTCCGGGTCGCCCTGCAACATGGCAGTGACCTGTTGGCGAATCTTTTCCGGGTCATTGCTCTCGAGCGGCCGCAGTTCGGAACCGGGCGGCGGAGTATTTTTCGATGGTTTTTTCTTGAACATTCCTACCTCGCTCCCTGCTATTCTACCCATTTTGCTGACAGACGCTATCCGCCCATGCCTGTAGGGATGGCCGATTCGGCATCGCCCCTGCTTTGGCGCTCGCACGAACGCGAGCCCTGTTTAACACTGGGATCGCGTCGAAGAAGTACCAATAAGAAAGGCGGCCGGGGTGCGGCCGCCTGGGTCTTTGACGCAAAGTGCAGTGTTATCCCGCCAAAGTGGCCTTCAGCACCACTTCGTTCACGCCGGTCAGCGCTTTTGAGACCGGGCAGTTTTTCTTGGCAGTCTCGGCGGAGGACTGGAAAGTCGCGGCGTCGATGTTCGGGACATCGCCGGTGAGGTTCAGCGTAATCTGTGTGATGCGGAAGCCTTCTTCCAGTTTCTCAAGCTTCACTTCGGCCATTGTCTCCAGCCGGGTGGGAGGGAACCCAGCGCGGGTCAGGATGCCGGAAAGCGCCTGGGTGAAGCAGGCGGCGTGTGCCGCGCCCAATACTTCTTCCGGGTTGGTGCCCGGGCCTTCTTCAAAGCGGGACTTGAAGCCATAGTTGCCTTCGTAATCGGCAAACTTCAGCGTCCCCTGACCTTCCGTATTGTTTCCAAGCCAGACGGCGCTGGCAGAGCGAACAGGCATGATGCTACTCCTCCAATTGGGTAAGTTGGCCGTATTATACAGGATTGCAGCGCAACACTCACCGTGCGGTAGAATAGTCACGGATAACGGGCTGCACCCAGGAGGAAGTTGGCGCATGGAAAAGAGAATTCCGGAATGGCTGCGAAAGTTGTTCCCGTCATTGTTCATGGCGGTGCTAACAGTATCGCTGCTGGACCAGAGTTTCAATCTGTTAGACGGCGCGAGCGGGTGGCTGGTGCTCATCCTGGGCCCCTTGTTCGGCGCGCTGATGCTGTCCTTCCCCAGGCAGCAACCGGGGGCAGCGGGGCGCCACGGGCTGGAAGCCGCAGCCATGAGCCTGGTGTGGCTGGTGGCGTCCAGCGTGGTTGCCATGCGCAGTCTTGAATATGAATTATTCGGCTGGGTCGCGGCGGCTCTGTTCGCCATCCTGTTGTGGGGATTATTGAGTCAGGCCAATTCGGACGAGGCCAATCCGCCCCAGGGGTCGGCGTGGTTTGCCACGGGGATTGGGCTGGTCCTGCTGGCTATTCTCGTGTCCCTGGTGGGTGGGCCGGAAGCGGTTCTGCCGCTTATCCTCAACGGCGCGCTGTTGTTCTTTGCAAGCGGCTACCTGTGGAGTCTGGTGCTTTACCCCGCCGGCGAACTAGATTGGCCGGTGCGCGTTGGTATCAGTTTCACCCTGAGTCTGGGCGTGCAGCCAGTCGTCTTCGTTTACCTCACTCGCCTCGGTTTGGCGCTTACGCCTTCGAGCATCATTGCGGTGGTCGCGGTCCTGTGCCTCAGCGCGCTAGCCGTGCTTGGCTGGCAACGCCAGAAACGTGGGACCAGCCAGACAAATCCGGGTTGACCCGGGTATTCAAACAAAAAAGACGGACTACCATCCGTCTTTTTGATTCCACAGTCGAACCATCTTCTAGCGGCGTTTTTCCCAGACCGCGTAATTACCCACTTCAAACAGCAGCGTGTAACCCGGCACAGCACGGGTATTTTCCAGACTGACCAGGATGAAGGTTGGATCCACACAACGTTCATTTCCATCCAGCACGCGTGAGGTATTGTAATGACCATCGATGGTCTGTACGAGGCGAGGACAGACGACCTCTGGGTAGTCCATGAGAAACATCACCGCGCTGCCGCCCATGAACCCGATGGATTCGCCGGGCCGGTCTTCGAGGAGTTGATTGACCTCGGCTGCCATTCGCATCATGCTTGGTGGATACTCTACATAGGGCGCGGTTCCAAAGACCAGCATGAACGCCGCAACCGCGCCAAGGCCAATAAATAGAGAGCGCAGCGACCGGCGTTCCAGCCGGCTGAACAACGCCTGCACCCCAATCAGCGCCACGGGAATAACGAGCACGAAGAAGAAACCCATCGTCCGCGCCGGAGGGATATACAGACTGTAGTGTGTGGACAAGGTCAGAATAAACCCGAGAAGGAAAGTGACAATCACCGGCAATCTTTCACGGGACCTTGAACGAAACAACGCGACCACGCCCAGAAGCACAAACAGAATCATCCCCTGCCCCAAGTACGTCTGGTACGACAGGATGCCAATCGGGTCGTAACGATCCTGCTCAGTGGCAGTGGGCGCCCAGAGCGAGTTCTCGCCAAAATTCGATCGGAAGGTGTTAAGGAATATCCTCCCCAATTCCACAATGCTGGGCGTGGCGACCAGCACCGCGGCGACGACCACGAGCGCGTACGCCCGGACGGTGACCCAATCCTTCTCCAGAACTGCCAGCAGGCCATAACCCGCCAACATCATCAGGAAAACATAGACCGAAGGAGCATGTGTGTAAATCGCGCCAACCAGTGCCAGTCCAATCAGTACCAGGTCGCGCCGCTGGCGATGCTGCCGGTAACGTTCAAAACCCAGCAACGCCAGCAGGTACATAAGCACAACCTGATTCTCAGGCCAGGTGTTGTTGGAGCGCCAGACGAAGTAATACGAGGTCATCGCCAGAACAGTTCCCAGCACTGCCCAGCGGCGCTCCCCTGTGAAAGCCTGCACCACAGCATACACCAACATGAAATACACCACCCGCAGGAACAGCGAAAAGAACCTGACGAGGGTGTAAGGGTCTTCGCCGGAAAGCACGGTATAGAGGAACATATTGGAGCGCAGCACCGTGGGGTATGAATCCCGGATAGGGCCGCTCAGCATCTCAACCTGGTTGGTGAAAAAGTGCTGCGCCTCGCCGAAGCGGGAGAAGAAGTAATGGCGCCACGGATCAATGGCATACAAACTGGAGCTGATCAACATCGGGAAGATGATGGTGAACAGAAAGAAGAAGACAGCAAGAGTCAACACCACATTCGGACTTGACAGGAGGGCGCGCGCACGCTCCCAGACAATCTGGGCTCGCTCCCCGGGCAGTCGCCTGACCACAACGCCGGCCGCCAGAGTCACCAATATCAAGCCCGCCCCATACAACGCAAAAGTCAAGAATTGTCCCAGAGTCATCTGCAAATCCCAGGTAGCTGATTTATGGTGCAAGACCGATTAATAGACTGATAGGCATCATTATACAAGAGCTGCCAGCAAGACGTTCGAGAAGGATTCCTGACCTTCGATTCAACGGCGCCTTTCCCACAGGCCGTAGATGCCGTCTTCAAGAATCAGGGCATAGCCGGGCAGGGCGCGCGTGAGGTTGCGGTTCACCAGAATGAGCGTGGGGTCCACGCAGCGCACATCTTCCGGCGGAGCGTGCTTATCATCATAGTGGCCATCTGTCTGCTGGAGGACATTAAAGCACACTGCGCCGGGCTCGTTCAGCAGGTAGAGTACCTCAATGCCCTGATCATGCAAAAAGCCAACACTGATCCCCGGGTCAGCCGCCAGGCGGGCATTAACGGCTTGTCCCATCGTTATTTCGCCACGCGTATATGTGAAATAGGGCGGCGTATTGAGCACCATCACCAATCCGGCCAGCGCGACCACTCCCACCAGCAATGCGCGCAACCCACGCGCCGATAGGCTCAGACTTGCCGCGCGCGCGCCGATTATTGCCAGCGGAATCATCGGTAGAGTCAGATAACTCATTGCGCGGATGGGTGGAATGTAGAAACTGAAATGGGTGGATACCGACAACGCAAAACCGAAGAGCACCAGCACGACCAGGGGCAGGCGTTCACGCAAACTATCGCTCCGCGCGGCCAGTAATCCCAATGCGGCAAGGATAATCATCGCGCTGCCCAGCTGCTCTTGAAAGAAGACCGTTTGCACCGGGTCATAGCGCGCCTGCTCACGGGCGTAGGGCGCCCAGAGAGAATTCTCTCCCAGGTTGTTCACCAGTGTTGTTGAAAACGGGTTGAACAATTCGTTGGCGACCGGCAAGGCCAGCAGCAGGGCCAGCATTGCCAACACGGCGTACTGCTTGATCGTCGTCCAATTTCGATTCAACAATGCCACCAGGCCATAGCCGCCGGCCATCGCAAGAAAGGTATAGAGCGAGGGCGGATGATTGTAGATGACGCCCACAAGCGCAATGCCCACGAGCACCAGAGCGGGTTTCTCCCCCGTCTGGCGGTTGCGCTCAAAGCCGTACAGCGCCAACAGGTACATCAACAGCGCCTGGTTTTCTGGCCAGGTCTGGGTGGAGCGCCAAACAAAGTTGTAGGAGCTCATCATCAGGACCACGCCCAGCGCCGCCCAGCGCCGTTCCCCGGTGAATATCTGAACAACAGCATAGACCAACAGGAAGAAGACCGCCCGCAGGAAGGTCGAGAAGTAGCGCACCGTCAGATAGGGGTCATCTCCAAGCAGGGTGGAAAACAGGTACATATTGGAGCGCAAGGTGGTCGGGTAAGCGTCACTTATGGTGGACCGCAGCGTTTCAACCGTATCGCTATAGAATTCCCGCGTTTCGCCAAAACGCGTGTAGAAATAATGGCGCCAGACGTCTGCGCCATACAGTTGGTCGACTTCAAGCATGGGCCAAACCAGCAGAAAGAGAAAGCAGAAGGTTGCCAGCCCTGTCGCCATCGCTGGCGCGGTCAGCTCCTTGCGCACAACGGCCATCACTCGTATCACCCGTTCGCGCGGCAGACTGCCTAACCGGGGCCAGACCAGCGCCGCCAGAATAGCCATGCCGCCCAGGAGAAATAAGACCCGCCCAACGTTGTCAGCCACGTGTGCCAATCCACTCCACATCCATCCAATTGGTTGCCCTGCTACACAGAAAACAGGCATAATGAGGCATCGCTCCATTATAAATGAGGGCAAATGCAGGGTTCTCCTAATCTGGATCTTATTCTCATCGGCCGCAATGAAGCCCGCCACCTGCCAGCGACATTGCAGGCGGCGCAGGCCGCAGCCGCGCGCCTGCATGCCGCGTTGGGCTGGCAAACGCTGACCTGGTACGTGGACAGCGACTCCAGTGACGGCTCGCCGGACATCGCCGCCGCGCACGGTGCGCGCGTTCTACTAGCCCACCCCGGCTATCACTCCGCGGCCAACGGACGCGCAAGCGGGCTGGTCCTCACCCAGAGCGAGTTTGTGATGCTGCTGGACGCTGATTGCACCCTGCACCCGGACTGGCTGGCAGAAGCCTGCGCATATCTCCTGGCCCATCCGGCGGTGGGTGGCGTAGGTGGGCTGGCCGACTCCATGCGGCGCGTGGGTGAACAAACTGTTCGGGTTCAGGACCGGCGCGTGCCGCCGCCGGAAGGCAGCACGGTGAACAATCACGTCGGTTATGGCGGGCACGGCTTTCTCTACCGCCGTGCCGCACTGGACGAAGCGGGCGGTTATGAACCGGGGCTGATTGCCCAGGAAGAGGCCTTGCTGTATTGCCGCCTGCGCCGCCGCGGTTGGGGGGTGCTGAAACTGCCCCTGCCGATGATGACCCACTGGGATGACGACCTGGAAAGCGGTTCGCGCGGCTGGCAGAAGTTCCGCGGGTTGGTGCAAAAGAATGCGTTTTACCAGGGCATTGCATTGCGCCGCGCCCTGTTTGAGGAACGAGTGGGGGTCGCCATCTTCGGGTTTTACCGCCTGCAGCTGGCGCATGCCGCCTGGCTGCTATTGGCGGGTGGGCTGATTGTACTTTCGCTGGCGCAGGGTTGGGCCACGCCGCCGCTGTTGGCCGCCGCCGCCCTCAGTGCGCTGTATCTCGCTTTTCTCTATCACCAGAAACAGAGCACCCTGCTGGCGCTGGTCAGCCTGCCCCTGCTGACGATTTACGTGGCCGGCATCACCTGGAGCCTGCTCACCGGGCGACCGCGCGTGGCCTGGGGCGCTCACCACCAGCCGGAATATACGACGCGGCTGAAAGAAATCAACTCACCCAATCGAAAGGGATAGACAATGGACATGCGTAAACTGGGCCGCACCGGCCTCATGGTTTCAGAACTGTGCATGGGGACGATGCAATTCGGTTGGACGGCCGACGAACCCACCTCGCACGAGGTGCTCACCGCCGGCTGGGAAGCGGGCATCAACTTTATTGACACGGCCAACGTGTACTCGCGCTGGGTGGCGGGCAACCCCGGCGGCGTGGCCGAAACCTACATCGGCAACTGGATGACGAAGAACAACATCCCGCGTGACCGGCTGGTGTTGGCGACCAAGGTGCGCGGACAGATGAGCGACGACCCGCTGGATCAGGGTCTTTCGCGCCGCCACATCCTGCAGGCCGTGGAAGATTCGCTGCGCCGCCTGCAAACCGACCACATCGACCTGTATCAGGCGCACTCGCCGGATGATAAGACGCCAATAGACGAAACCCTGCGAGCGATGGATGACCTTGTGCGGCAGGGCAAGGTGCTGTATGTGGGCGTGAGCAATTTCAAGGCATGGCAACTGATGGAGGCGCTGTGGGCCTCCGACTCGCACAACACTGTGCGGGTGGACTGCATCCAGCCGCGCTATCACCTGCTGCACCGCGCCGAGTTTGAGCGCGAGCTGGCGACGGTGTGCCGCAAGTACGAGGTCGGCGTGATTCCGTACAGCCCACTGGCGGGCGGATTCCTGACCGGAAAGTACCGCCGCGGGCAGGACATCCCGGAAAACTCACGCGGCAAGACCAGCCAGACGGTGCAGGGCTACATGAACGACCGTGGCTGGGCGGTCGTGGATTTACTGGAATCCATGGGCCGCGAAAAGGGCGGCAAAAGCATCTCACAGATGGCGCTGGCCTGGCAACTGAGCGACCCGCTCATCACCAGTCCGATCATCGGGCCAAAGGACATGGAGCAATTTAACGACAACATCGGCGCGGCCGGCCTGCGCCTTTCGCCGGAAGAGAAAACCGCGCTGGACACCGCAACGAAGTGGGACTAGTGCAGTCGTAGAAATCTGATTTGTTGAAGAGACCGGATTGCTAGTGCTGGCTCCCTGATGAATACCAGTCCAACACTCTCTGGGCTCGCAGGGTATTCCAACGGCTGGGTGTGCCGGCCGCGCCTTCCATGGCGAGGCCAACCGGGTCAGCGTGAATGTTTTCCCGCGGCCAGCGTCCGTCAGCATCCCGTTTCTTCGTCACCAGTTCAACGGCTTCGGCAACCCGTTCATCGGGTCGGACGCCGGCATTGCGCAGGGTGTCCAGGCCGCGCAGCACATCGTAATGCCATGTGGTTGGAAACGAGAAAGACATCCACGCGGTTGGCTGGCCTGTCTTCTTATCCAGCGCCACTACCTCGCCGTTGGACAGAGATCGGAACAAGCGCCGCTCCAGTAGGTACTCCTGTGCCTGCAGCCGCGCGGCCGTCACTTCTTCCGTGGCGCTCCTGGACTTTTCGTACTCGAGCAGTCCTTCGAGTACGCAGATTGTAGTGTGGAACGACGAGCGCACCGAGCCGTTTTCGGCTTCGCAGTTCCACCCGCCGTCCTTGAGCTGCTCACGGAGCAGCCGCTCAAGCAGTCTGTCGCTGGCTTCTCCAAAGTAGCCTGCAAGCCCTATCACCCTTCCGTTGATGCACGGCTCTGTCTCGCCCTCGAAGAAGGACGCGTCCCCGAATCCCGGTCCCCAGGTAACCTTAGCGCGCACGAGGTCCACCGCCCGGCGCGCGGGTTCGCTCAGCGGGTCAAGCCCCATGTTCCACAGGAGTTGCAGCGTGTGCAGCGTGGACGACCACACCGGAGTCGAGGCGCCGTCTCCCCAACTCCCATCCGTATTCTGGCGTTTGAGGAGCTCGGCGCCCCATCCTTCCGTAGCAACCCGCGAGCGCATCGCGGCAACGGCTTCAGCCGGCTCATTCGTAAGGTCACGCATGACCTGCCAGCGGATCGATGGATCCGAATCCAGTAACCATTCCAGGACCGACTCGGCTGGCTTGTCGGGTTGTGATTTTGGGATTATTGGGTTCATTGCTGGATTCCTCCCGACTTTATCATCCCGCGGTTTGAAAGTCCCTAGGGCTCCGGGGTGGCAGTAGCCGCGGATTCAGGAGTCCAGCGCAGCAAGGCCTGAATCAACGTCCAGTTGGTCTCAAAATCCGTGTCTCGGTGATTGGGCAATTCCACATCGATTGCCGGTACGCCCTGCCCGGCTGCCCAGTCTGCCAGGCTTCCGGTCATGTGGCAACCGGTGAACGGCGGCGGGTACGGGTAGCCACTGGCTTCCGACAGGTACGCTGAAAGCGACTCCGAAGCGTCATCGAGAGCCGGGTAGAACCCCGGCGCTGCCGCATGGTAAGAGAGCAGCGCCGTCAGCGGCCGATTCTCAATGACGAACGCCATGAGGGCAGCCGTCTCCGGCTCGGAAAGTGCATACTCCCCGCCATGAATTGGCAGGTAATTCCAGCAGCCGGACTTGGGCCAGGTGGTCGCCCAATCCGGGTTGGGGTAATTGCGATTCAAGTCCACCCCGTTGGCGTTGGCCCGGCCCTCCTTCTGGTCCGGAAATTGCGCGCCATCCGGATTCAGCACGGGCAGCAGATACAGAGTCACGTCCGCCGGAAATTCTTCCGGGTGTTTCTCAATGGTCGCAATCAGTTCATACAGCAACCGGCTGGTATTCACTTCGTACCCGCCATGAATGCCGCCGACGACGAGATAGGCGCGCTCGCCCGAGCCAAACCGCCACACCTCAATCGGTCGCCCCTGCACGGAATGGCCGATGGTCAACGGTCCTTCGCTGAACGGCTGGGGGGTTTCAACCGGAGTCGCATCCGGCGAGGGAGTTTGAGCCGGTGCCGCGGCAAGCGCCAGCAGAGGCAACACGGCCAGCGCTACAAAGGCGCGCGACGTTACCCTACTCCGCCGCATGGGTCTTTCTCCACAACGCTGCCCAGCCCAACAGCGCCAGCACGCCCACTGCCGCGCCAACATAAAACGAGAATGGGCGGTAGATGAACCTCAGGGTGTGTTCACCAGCCGGGACGTCCACGGAGCGCAAACGATTGTCCGGGCTGAGCGGAATCCGCTCGCCATCCAGTTCCGCCTGCCAGCCGGGATAGTTGAGGTCAGCCAGCACCAATTGGCCGGCGGCCGGGGCGGAGAACAACAGCTGCACCTGGTTGGCCGAATCACGCAGCCACTCAAACCGCAGCGGTCGTTCCCCACAGCACAGGACCGAATCAGCGGCCGGGAAATAGTGCAGGCGCGCCGGTTTGAAAGGCCGGATGAGCCCCGACTGGTAGACAAAGCCGCCTTCGCCATCCGGCCGCACGAGCAGGCCGATATTCAGATACTCCAACGACGCCTGCCATGCGGCATAAGCATCTTCTTCCGCCATCCCCTCGGGCAAAGCAAACCAGCCCATGATCTCGGCATAGGCATAGGGCAGCAGCGGGTCAAAATTGCCCGCCGCGGAAATACCATCCAGCAGGTTGGTGTTGGGGATTAACGCCGCGCGCAACGCGGCCGGGCCGCCCGGCACATCAAACGTACGCGCCGAAAGGAACGTTTCAAATTTCAACGCCTCCTCATCGTGAGGCAGGAGGAAGACGCGCGCGCCATGCGCCAGCGGCAGCGCCGGGGGAGGCTCAGTAATCTGTGCCAGCGACGCGCCCGGATTGAGACCCCAGCCGGCCACCAGCAGGTCCGCCGCCAGCCACAGGACGACCGCCCAGGCCCAGCCGCGGCGCGGGGTGGCGTTTTCGCGCAGCGGGGCGGTGAGGTGCAGCGCGCCCGCGCCCAGCGCCCAAAGCCCGGCCAGCGCAATAGCCGGAACAAAGGTCGCCAGCCGCTCGGGATAATCCAACGGGCGGCGCGACAACACGAACCAGCCCAGCCCAGCCCCCAGAGTCACGGCCAACGCGCCCGCCGTACCCAACCGGGACCAGTACAGGGCGCGTCCCTCGGGAGCGCGCCACTGGTCTGCGCCGAGCCCGGCCAGCAGAGCAAAAGCAACCTGCGCCAGCAGCAGCCAGCGCGCCGGCGCCTGGAACATGTCAAACGTCGGGATGTACTTGTATAGGAACGGGAACAGGGACGTGTTCTGCCCCAGCGCAAGGGCAAATGAAACGAGGATGCAGGCCAGCAGGAACATCCTTAAAGCGCGGTCCGGGGCTTTGCGTCGCAGCAGGGCATACCCGGCCAAGAGGAGTCCCAGCACGCCAAAATAGGCGGCGTCTTCCCAGAACACGCCAACGCCCCAATGGTCACCGTGCGCCGGGTTGCCAAACGCCGACGGCGCCACCAGCGCCAGCAACCGCCACGGCCAGTAGGAATGCTGCATGGCGAGGTCGTAGGCATACGCACCAGCGCGCTGCGAGTGCAGCAGGTATTCGGCAGTGGGCAGCAATTGAGCTGCAGCCATCGCCGCGGCCCACACCCCGCCCAGCGCAAAACGCCCGGCGGCTTCCAAAGCAGGTCTGCGCCCACCGGCCTGCCACCCCCAGAACAGCACAAACGCCAGGGCCAACACCAGCGTGTACCAGGTCGTCTGCGCGTGTCCGGCCAGCAGTTGCAAACCGGTCACCAGCGCAAAAACCAAAATTGAGCGGCGGCCAGGGCGCCTTGCGATTTGAAAGGCGGCCAGCAGCACCCAAGGCGTCCACGCCGCGGCGGCATTGATACTCAGGAAGTGCGAGCGGGCCACGAGATAACCGGACAACCCGAACGCCAGTCCACTGACGGTTTGCGCCAGCGTCCCCCACCCCAGCGCTCGCGCCAGCCGGGCCATGCCCCAGCCACCCCACGCCAGATGCAAAGCAGCCAGCGGCGCCATCAACCAGGCCATCAGGGCTATGCCGCCCAGAGCGTGCGCCAGCAGATAGAGCCAGGTAGGCGGGTAGAGCAAGGCGGACTGGTGATTGGCCAGTAGCGGCGCGCCCAGGCCGGACAGCGGGTTCCACAGCGGCAATTCGCCTCCCGCCAGCGTGCGGGCCGCTTGCGCCCACCATGGCGCGAACTGCAGCCACTGCGTGCCCCAGAACACGGCCTTGCCGGTCAGGAAGATCGGCGCGTACAGGACCAGCGGCGCAAGCAACAGGAGAATCAACGGAGAACGAGACAGGCGGCGGATCATTTTGATTGTGTCAACGAATGCCATGGGGTTTGAGTTATGAGAATGCGAATGATTCTTTCAAATGAAAGTAACGAACTCTTCGAGCGGCTTCTTGGTAATGTCCGGTACGCAGGCATCCGCTGCCGGGTAACCGACCACCAGCAGCAAATACGGTCGCTCGTTGGCCGGGCGGTTGAGGATGTCGTTCAGGAAGCCCATCGGGCTGGGCGTGTGAGTGAGCGTGGCCAGTCCGGCATGGTGCAGCGCGGTAATCAGGAAGCCGGTAGCAATACCCACCGACTCCTGCACATAGTAGTTCTTCACCTTGCGGCCGGAGGGCAATTGAGCATAGGACTGCGCCATCACCGCAATCAGATACGGCGCGGTTTCCAGGAACGGCTTCTGCCAGTCCGTGCCCAGCGGAGCGAGGGCTTCCAGCCATTCCTGCGGGGCGCGCTCTTCGTAGAATGTTTTCTCTTCTTCCTCGGCAGCAATCCGTATCCGGCGTTTCACCTCCGGGTCGCTCACCACCACGAAATGCCACGGCTGCATATTGGCGCCGTTGGGCGCGGTGCCGGCCGCCCGCAGGCAATCCTCGATGATTTCCCGCGCCACCGGTTTCTCGGAAAAATCGCGGACGGTGCGGCGGCGGCGGATTTCGGCATAGAACTCGGCAGCACGACGGCGCATCTCGTCCGGCGGCAGTTCAATAAAATCCAGCGGGAGAAATCGCGTTTCCGTCATTCTTCCGCCATCACCATCTCAAACCAGTACGCCAGGAATTTCCACTCACCCCAGTCATCGTACACCGCCAGCATATCCTTGAGCGGCAGCACCCGCCCGCTGAAATACTTTGCGCTGACGAAGTCGCGGTAAATGGTGTCATAGCCCAGCCGGTCATAACGGCCCAGCAGCATCAGCAGGTTGGCGGCGGCATACGGGCCAATGCCTTTCACCGCCAACAGTTGGCGGTACAGGTCATCGGCCGGGATGGACGGGTCGAGCCAGACCTGAAGGTCCAGCTCTCCGGCGCTGAGGCGCCGCGCCAACTGGTGCAGATACGGCCCACGATAACCCAGCCCGGCTTTCGCTTCAAACTTCTTGAGTGGCACGGCGGCAATGGCCTGCGGCGTGGGGAAGGCACGCTGCTTGGGGTCAAGCGGGGACGGCGCGCCCCACTTGTTGACCAGCGTGGCCGCCATGCGTTTGGTGCCGCCCCAGGCAATGTTGGTGGTGAGTACCGTCTTGACCGCATCTTCCCACACCGTGGGTGAGCGGAACATACGCCCCAGCCCGCGGCGCGCCAGGATTGCCCAGGGCGGACCTTTCTTGCGCGCCAGTTTGTAGAAAGTGGAATAGTCATCGTCCAGCCGCAGCATGTGCGCCACCCGCGTTTTGATGACGTTTTTCTGCGCCGCGGTCAGCGTGGCCGCGCTTTCGGCGCGAATCAGCACATTCTCGCCTTCAGCGCTCACACGCAGATGTACCACTGCCCCCCCGGGCAGTTCTTCGATTCGGGAAAACGAATTGGTTTCTTTGTGATACGTGTTGGGAGCCAGCACCACCCAGCCGTGTGAAGACAGGGTTTCAGCGAAGTTGAACGGCGGGGTGGGAGTGAGGCGCAGGCTGGCCAGCGGCATGGGACTATTGTACAGGCAAAGAGTAAACTACCCCGCCGCAAGCGGACGGGGCATTGTCCCTGAACCCGGAGAGTTCGAGACCATCGGGCTGTTTACGTAGCCCCTGGCAGAGATGTTCACTGCCGCAACCGTATCCGCCGGCGCAGAGTAGCCACAAGATACACAGGAGAAAAGACGTTGACTACGGCGATTGGCTTTAGCCACATAACCACATTCGGGACACGTCCGGCTGGTGTTTCGGGGGTCAACGAGGATCACCCGCACGCCCGCCCGTTCCGCCTTGTAGTGGACAAATTGTCTCAATTGGTGGAACGACCAGTTGCTGTGCCTGCTTCTCTGCGAGCGTCGAACCGGAGCCTTGCGGATACCGCTCAGATCTTCCAAAGCGATAGCCCGGCAAGTGCCTTG
>SCUK01000022.1 GCA_004297445.1 Anaerolineae bacterium
GACGGTCCAGATGGAGACTTCCCTCGTTTCAAGGTTGTAGGAGAGGATGCGGTCATCCAAGGCCATCGCGCCATGCGGCTTGAATATCCGCATGACGTTCCTGCCCGTCTTGTAGGCATCGGCAACCTTGGCGATGCAGCGCACAACCACTTGAGCCGCCAGGGGGAAGCGATCCCGAACCTCCCGATAGGTGAGTTGGTGCAAAGGGAACTGCCGAAGCGTCTTGCTTTCCCAACCCCGTGCGCTGATGGAATTGCACGCGGCATTCGCCGTCTCGAGCGTTTGGGTGAGCCACTGCGCCTGTTCGGGCGTAGGAAGAAGTTTGACTTGAGCCGTCAATTTCATAGAACATTTGTATCACAAACTTCACGTCTTGAAAAGAAGGAGGGACGCTTCCTCCCTGTCCCAAGTGGGCGGGGTATCCGCGCCTGTTTTTTATGAACCCCTCGCCGCATATCCTGGTAATTGACGATGAGCCGCAAATATTGCGCGCCCTGAAGACGATTCTCACCGCCCACAATTACCGCGTCACCATTGCCAATCGCGGCGAAGAGGGGCTGGCGCAGGCTGCCGCCATCCGTCCGGATGTCATCGTCCTCGATTTGGGGCTGCCGGACATGGACGGCATCGAAGTCTGCAGCCGGTTGAGGGAGTGGACGCAAACGCCAATCCTGATCCTCTCGGTGCGCGATGCGGAAAAGGAAAAGGTGAAGGCGCTGGACAAGGGCGCCGACGATTTCCTGACCAAGCCGTTCAGCACGGAAGAGCTGCTGGCGCGCATTCGTGTGGCGCTGCGGCATGCCGCCCGCTCCAAAGGCCCTGCCGAAGCCATCATCCGGGCCGGCGATTTGACCATCGACCTAGCGAAGTACGTCGTAAAGACTGGCGACCTGGAAGTCAAGCTGACCGCCACCGAGTACAAACTCCTTGCCTACCTGGCTTCCAATGAAGGGCGCGTACTCACCCACCAGGCGATCCTGGCAAATGTATGGGGGCCGGAATACCTGGACAATGTCGAGTATCTGCGCGTGTACATCAACCAGCTGCGCAAGAAACTGGAAGCGGACCCGAGAAAACCGCGCTTCCTGCTCAGCGAGCCCGGCATCGGCTACCGCTTCTCTTCCGAATAAAGTTGCCTGTAAAGACTTGAGCCCCGCATGCGGGGCTTTTTTATTTGTTCTTTACTCTTTTGCCCTGCCCCTTTACCCCGGCTTAACTCCAGCCTGCTACGCTTATGGCATGACAAGCACAACCATAAGAACACGAAAGGCGCTGCCGATGCTCTGGGACTCCAGCCTGACCAAAGTCCAGACTGCCGAAATGCTCCGGGATAAGCGCTTACCGCTCTTACTCCCCACCCCGGATAGACAAGCCGTATTGGAAAGATTCCCGCAAAGCGTTTTCCTGCTGCCGGCGCGCCCGATCAGCGCGGTCACCAACCGCCTGGTCCTGCTGATTCCCTTTGGCGCGATGGACATTGGCGGGCTTGCGCGTCTTATCACCCAGATGACAGCAGGGACCGACTTGAGCGTGTTACTGATTGGGATTTCGATCTGGTCGCGGCAGGCGCGTGAAAACATCCATTGGAGCCTGGCACATCTTGAGCCCTCCTTGAAAGCCAACGGCTTGCGCGTTACTTCCAGACTGGTGGATGAGCGCGAGTTTCTGTCTCAATGGCGGCGCCTGTTCCAGGATGGCGACTTGTGCGTGTGTCTGCACGAGCACCGCATCCTGAAGTTCGGATGGCTCGGCGCAAAGCTGGCGCCGCTGGTGGCACGGCGGGCCGCCCGGCCGGTGTACGTCCTCACCGGTTTCAGGGCCCGGATTCCTCATCCTGCCGGGAAAAAACTGAAGGAACTGGTTGGCTGGGGAACGGCCATGGGCCTCATCACGGCGGGGTTTCTCGCTCTCATAAGAATATGGCCGGCGCTGTCAGACACCAGCCGGTCGGTCGGCGCTCTATTCTGGGTGCTGGTCATGTTTGTGGTGCTGCAAATCATCAACAACTGGATGGGCTAAGCCATGGCAACCAAGAAACGAACTCCCAAACGCACGGTGCGCAGCAGTCAGTCACACAATCCGCTGGGAATCCTTGAGACGGATTACTCGCGCTGGCAAAACCTCTACGAACAACAACCAGCTGAAGTGCGCCAGTTCCTCGAAGTGCAGGCGCAAACCCTGGCGAATACGCTCACTCTGTCCGCGCGCCAGGCCTGGTTCTTCCTGCCGCAATTCGTCGCCAGTGAAAAAGACGGCCAGCTGCTTTCCATTTCGGAAAGTAAGCGCGAGCACAAACTGGGCAACCGGCTGGACAGGCTGTTCCGCCGCCCGGCAATCCTGCTGCTGCGCAACCGCCTGGATGAACTGGAAGCGGGTACTGATGAGGCCGTCGCGCTCAGCGCGGGGCTGACCCGCTACGCCACGGGCATCCAATTGGTGCATCACACCCTTCCTTCCGGGCAGACGGTTACCTACCGCCCGCTGGCTGGCGAAGAGATTCCCACCATCCCGAACGGCGCCGCGACGCGGCGGAAAAAACCGTATGCACAACGGTTCTTCATGCCCGAGTGGGTGGCGCTGGATGCAGAAGACAGCCTCCTCGTGCCGACGTCCAAAGAGGCGGAGCGCATCATCGCCCAGATGGAGCATTATTTTTCTGTTCTGCACATGTCTGTCCGGCTGGCGCCCTACATGGTGGCGGACCCGGAATACCAGCGCCGGCGCACGGGCATCCTTGGGCAGTTGATTAATCAGGGGCGCGCCCTGGCCTGGTTCCAGACCCGCGCCATCATTGACCTCATTCGTAAGCGCGCCGATCAGGGCGCGCTCAACCGCGGGCTGAGCCTGAGTTTGCCCTACTTCGATGACCAGACTCTGGAATTGCGCACGCTGCAATTTCAAATCATCCCGCCCGGGCGCATCATGTTCCTGTTGGGATTCGTGGCGCGCGCCTGCCGCAATGAACAGGCGAAAGTGGCGCAGGATACCCGCCTGAATGCCTCCACCCGCAATCACCTTCTGGGAGAGTTGCGCCTCCTGGAAAACGCTTTTGAAACTCCGAAAGAATGAGGTCGTAGATGGTTTTCTCGGTTCTCCTCTTAATTGTCTTCATCTTCCTTTCGTGGCGCGCGGCGCCGCGCGAGAATGAACATGACCAGCATGTGCACGGCGTGGGGCAGATCGGCGTGCTGGCGGCGATTGCCCTGTTTGGCGTCGATTACTTCACGTCCTATTACTACGCCACCGGCGAGCTGATGACCGCACTGCACCCCTACGGCCTGCAGAAATATGCCTACATCGCGGTGGTCATCATCGCGTTCGCCAACTTCGTGTTTGGCCTGCTGTATATGTTCTCGCTGGGGCCGTTCAACGAAGGCGGCGGCTCCTATACCGCGTCTATGCGCTACCTGTGGCCCACCCTCAGCCTGATTGTGGCCGTCACACTGATTCAGGACTATGTCCTCACGATTGTGGTGTCGGCGCTGTCCGGCGGCGACCAGTTGCTTTCCATCCTGGGGTTGTACGGCAAGAATTGGGTCTATCATTTCCTTATTGGGGCTTTGCTGGCCTTCATCACCTGGTATCTCACCATCCGCGGGCGCGGGGAATCGGCCAAGGTGGTGTTCGCCATCATCGGCATCTTCGTGTTCATGACCATCACGATGGCCATCGGGTTGCTCATCGCCCACTTCAAGGGCGTGCCTGCCGTGCCGGAGACGATAGCTCCCCTGCCGGCCTCGCTGGGGCAAGCCATCTTCCACATGTTGACGGCTTCAATGAAGGGCATGGTTGCGCTGACCGGCCTGGAGGCGGTATCCAACGGGATCCAGTTCATGAAGAACGAAGACGCCTCTTTAGTGACGTGGGGCAAGAAACGCCTGCCGCGCCTTATGGGGCTGTGGAACTTTTACAGCGGCAAGTCCGGCATCGGGCGCTTCGTGCAGACCTCTTTCCTGTTCTATGGCGGACTGACGACGCTGTTCCTGACCTTCTTCTCGATTCGGTTCGATGTGTTCGACGGCACGTTTGGCCGGACTCTGGTGGGCAACCTGGCCTTCATTGGCTTTGGCGAAATCCCCGGCGGCCTGCTTTTGTTTTGGGTTTATCAAATCCTGGCAGTGATGATGCTGGCGGCGGCTTCGATGACGGCATTCCAGGATGCCCAGGCGACCGAATGGCGGGATGTGGCCATCGGTGAAATTCCGGAGGTCATCGTGTACCGCGACCGGCGCGGCACGTTCACCCGCTCGGTCACCATCACGTTTGGCCTGGCGGTGGTCATCATGTTCCTGGTGCGCGGCCAAACCACGGTAGCGGTGCCATTCTACGGCGTGGGCGTGTTCATGCCCATCACCGCCATGGGGTTGGCCGTGCGAAAACACATCCAGACCCACTACACAGGCCGCACCAAATTCTGGGGGATGCTGGGCGCGTCTTTTGCAGTGGCCCTGTCTGCCACGGTGTTCATCGGGCAGCTGGTGGGCAAATGGCATGAAGGCGGTTGGGTGGCGCTGGTTTCGTTCACCATCCTGGCGCTGGCGGCGCACGGCATGCTGATTTCGCCGCTGGGCTTCCGCGAACCGACTCAAATTCACCGCATTGTGCGCGAAAAAGCCATGGTGCAGGGCGCGATGGCGTCCATCGTGGAGTGGCAGTCGCTCAAGATGCAGGAGTATCGCCACTCGTTGCTGTCGCGCATCAGCCTGTTCACCGCCCGATTCTTTGAGGGGTTTGGCGTGCGGCGGCCGCTGCGCTACGAGCCGGTGCCGGTGCCGGCCGGGGATTATGACCATGCCCTGCATGTGGACCATCCGGAAGCGCCTTCGCTGTTGGAGCCCTACCTCAAGCCTGACAGCCACACGGACAAGTGACTTTGAAGATCTAGTGGCCGTTGAGTGGCCCGAACAAATCACTCCAATCTGTTCCTGCCTATCCTGTAACCCCAAAAGCAAGAACCCCTCTCCCAAAGACGGAAGAGGGGTTCTTTGCGTTACAATCCACCGCCATGACTCTCACCCGCACCACCCTCCCCAACGGCCTGCGCGTGTTCCTCCAGGAAATGCACACCGCCCCGCTTATCAGCCAGTGGCTGTGGTTCAAGACCGGCTCGCGCGATGAAGCCCCCGGCCGCACCGGCGCTTCGCACTGGGTGGAGCACATGCTCTTCAAAGGCACGCCGCGCTTCCCCGGCGGCCTGCTGGACAAAGCCATCTCCCGCCAGGGCGGCTACTGGAACGCCATGACCTACCTGGACTGGACCACTTACTACGAAACCATGCCCGCGGCGCAGATTGACCTGGCCCTGGAATTGGAAGCCGACCGCTTCACCAACGCCACCTTCCTGCCTGCGGATGTCGAATCCGAACGCACCGTTATTTTGTCTGAGCGCCAGGGCAATGAAAACAGCCCGCTCTTCAAACTGGACGAAGCCATCCAGAACGCCGCCTACAAGAACCACGGTTACCATCATGAGGTCATCGGCCACACCGCCGACCTGCAAAGCATGACGCGCGATGACCTGTACGACCACTACCGCACGCACTACGTCCCGGCCAACGCCGTGCTCGCCCTATCCGGGGATTTCGAGACCGGCCCGCTGCTGGAACGCATCCGTGAACTGTACGAACCAATTCCCGCCGCGCCGGAGCCGCCGCGCCCGCACCGCCCGGAGCCGGAACCCGAAGGCGAACAGCGCCTGACCGTGGAAGGCCCAGGCGAGACCGCCTTCGTCCACGCCACCTACCGCGCCCCGCATGCCAACGACCCGGACTTCCACGCCCACATGGTGCTGGACAGCCTGCTCACCGGCCCCAGCAACCTCAACATGTTCGGCGGCGGCATCTCCAACAAAACCAGCCTCCTGTATCAGACCCTGGTGGATGGCGAGATTGCCGTCAGCATCGCCGGCGGCCTGCAGGCCACACTGGACCCGTTCCTGTACACCCTGCACCAGACCGTGCACCCCGCGCGCACGCCGGAAGAAGCCATCGCCGCGCTGGATGAACAGATTGACGCGGTGCAGGCGAGCGCGCCATCCGAGGCTGAGGTGGCGCGCGCGGTGAAGCAGGCGCGCGCCCTGTTCGCCTATGGCAGCGAGAGCATCTCCAACCAGGCGTTCTGGCTCGGCTTTTCTGAAATGCTCGGGGGCTACGAGTGGTTCGAGACGTATCTGGACCGCCTCGCCGCCGTGACGCCGGCCGACGTGCAGCGCGCCGCGCAGACCTGGCTGGCGCCGCACCGCCGCATCATCGGCACCTATATCCCGGACGGACGCCCGCTGGCCGAAGGCGAGGACGAATGAGCCGCCCTGCCATCCCCGGCCCGCAGGACATTACCCGCGTCGAACTGCCCAACGGCATCGTTGTGCTGGCGCGCGCCAACCCGTTCAGCCCGTCGGTCACGATTTCCGGCGGCCTGATGGCCGGCGCGCTCAACAACCCCCCGGACAAACTTGGCCTGGCAGACTTTACCGCCAGCGCGCTGATGCGCGGCACCCAACTGCGCGACATGCAGGCCATCTATGACACACTGGAAAGCGCCGGCGCCAGCCTGGGCTTCAGCGCCGGCACACACACCACCGGCTTTCATGGCAAGTGCCTTGCCGAAGACCTGTCCATGCTGCTGGGCCTGCTGGCTGAGACGCTGACCCAACCCGCCTTCCCCGCCGCACCGGTGGAAAAACTGCGCAACCAGATTCTCACCGGCCTGGCCCTGCGCGACGACGACACCGGCGACCGCGCCGGGATGCTGTTTGATGAACTCGCTTACCCGGACCACCCCTACTCCCTGCCGGAAGAGGGCCAACCGTGGACGGTAAAGGCCATCACCCGCACCGACCTGGCCGTCTTCCATGCCGCGCACTACGGACCGCGCGGCCTGCTGCTGGCGGTGGTGGGGGGCGTGGACCCGCAGGTCGCCGCGGAGGCCGTGGCGGCCGCGCTTGGAAACTGGACCAACCCAAGCCAGCCGGAGCCGCCGGCCCTGCCGGCGCTGGGTCCGCACAGCGCGGAACGCCGCGGCCGCGTGCCGATGCCGGGCAAATCCCAAACCGATATCCTCCTCGGCGCGCCCGGCCCGGCGCGTAATGACCCGCAGTACGTGGCGGCGGCGCTCGCCAACGATGTGCTGGGCGGGTTCGGCATGATGGGGCGCATCGGCGAGTCGGTACGCGAGAAGGCCGGGCTGGCCTACTACGCCGGCAGCAACCTCGGCGGCAGCCTGGGCCCCGGCCCGTGGAGCGTTTCGGCGGGCGTGCACCCCAAAGACGAAGAGCAGGCGATTGACCTCATCAAGCAGGAGATTCGCCGCCTGGTGACCGAGCCGGTGAGCGCAGAAGAACTGGCCGACAGCCAGGAAGCCGCCATCGGCCGCCTGCCGCTCTCGCTGGAGACCAATGGCGGCGTGACCGGTGCCCTGCTTAATATGGAAAGGCACAACCTGGGGCTGGACTATTACCAGCGTTACCCGGAGATGATGCGGGCCGTGACGCGGGAGGATTCGCTGGCCGCGGCGCGGCAATTCCTCAATCCGGACGCCCTCGCCATCGCCCTCGCCGGGCCGCTGGAAGCCTGAACAAAGTGGCATAATATCCCCATGCTGTGCACCGGCGTTGACCTGATCGAAGTCCACCGCATTGCCGAAGCCATTGACCGGCACGGCGAACACTTCACCCGCCGCGTGTTCACCTCCCGTGAGCTGGACCTTTTCAACGAAAACATGGGCTCGCTGGCGGCGCGCTGGGCGGCGAAGGAAGCGGTGGCCAAGGCACTGGGGACCGGCATCGGCATGGTGGAATGGCTGGAAATCGAAATCCTGCGCGGCCCGGAAAAAGAACCCCTGCTCATCCTGCACGGCAAAGCCGAAGCGCTGGCGAAGTCCAAGGGCCTCACGCACTGGTCGTTGAGCCTGAGCCACACCCACGAACACGCCATCGCTTTCGTCGTCGCGCAGTAATAAACGGAACGGTCGAACACAAAACAAAAACAGGACGGTCAGATTGACCGTCCTGTTTATTGAAACGCTTGAAGCTGAGTGTTCCGTCCAACGTCAAACTATTCGTTGAGGTGGCTGTGTACAGAACACTTTAAGCATTGTCCAGGCATAGATTTCAATCTACTTATGAGTCTGGACAATGCACTAGTGCGTCGCGAGGACGTACAGGCCCATCAGGTTGCTGTAGGCCATGATGTACCCGTCCGCCGTGAGATAGGTGACCACTTCCACCCACTCGCCCGCCACCGGGTCAAAGAACAAAATGGCAGCGTCTTCCGGGTTCATGTCTTCCGGCAGCGCATAGGCGATGGTATACAGCGTGTCGCCGGTATTGTAGGTCTGCACGCCGGCGTGCATAAAGTCGATGAGCAGGTTGGTCTGGTAGGCATAGCCTTCCGGCAGCGCCAGCGGCAGGTCACCCATCCACACATTCACGCGCGCCATGCAATCCGGCATCGGTGGGAACATGATCAGCCCGCCGTTCCACACAGCGAAGTAGGTCGGGCTAGCGGTGTTGAGCAGCGACCAGGAGAAGTAGGGCGCGCCGCCGGTCTGCGGCAGAGCGAAATCATCCTCGTCTTCGGTCTCGCTGCCCGGCTTGCCCGGCACAACCGGGTCTGGCGGAACGATGAGTTCTGTGGCATACGGCTCGGTGTTCACATCACCGATGACAGTGTCACAGCCCACGCCGCCGGGGCCTTCTTCGCAACCCCAGAAGTTGCCCGTGGCATCCAGCGTACCGCCAATGCCGTAGTAATCATCCAGTTGCAGGCCATCGGTGTTGCCAGTGATGTTGTTGCCGGTCACCGGGATCGCCGGGTTGTCGATATAGAGGCCGATTTCGTTACCGGAGATGTCATTGCCGGTCACCGTTCCGGTGCTATCGCCCGCGGAAGCACTGGCGATGATGACGCCCCAGGTGCTGCCTGTAATTTCGTTGCCGGTGATGTTGGCTTCACCGCCATAGAGGTACACGCCAGCCTGGTTGTCTGCGATGGTATTGCCTTCCACGTCGACGGTGTCCACGTCATAGAGCAGAATGCCGGTGGAGGTCCAGCTTGCGCCGGTGTAGAAGTTGCCGGTGATGGTATTGCCGGTGATTGTGCCGCCTGCGCCGCCACTGAACTGAACACCGTTCTGGGCGATGGTGCTGGTGGGGCCTGCGCCAGTGATGGTGTTGTCGGTCACGTTGGCGGTCATGTTGGCGCCGATGATGGTGATGCCGTTCTTCTGGTAGTCGGTGATGGTGTTGTTTTCGATGTCAATGGTGCGGGCAGTGCCGTCCGCATTGTAGACATAGATCGCCACGCCATGCTGCGTGCCGGAGAACGGAGTCTCCATGATGTTGGTGACTTCGGAGTTGGTGACAGCGCCACCGGCATTGTGGTAGGCGATACCGATGATGCGGTAGTTGCCGTTGCCATTGCCATCGCCATCCACCGTCACGCCGTCAATGGTCACATTGGCATCATTGTTGACGTAGATGATGGCACGATTGTTATTGCCATTGTTGAAGCTCACAGCCAGACTGTTGGGCGCCTGGATGATGCTGACTCCAGCGCCAGCGCCCTGCAGGGTGAGGTCCTTGTCTATGCTGACCTGCTCCACAAAGGTGCCGGCTTCCAGGTACACGGTGGCACCCGCAGGAGCAGCGTTGATGGCCGCTTGAATCGGTGTGGCGGAGACGTTGCAGGTGCCGCCAGCGTAACCCGCCGGAGGTGTCCAGCCGGTGCAATCGCTCTGATAGGCGATGACCTGGGTCGGGTCGAGCGGGTCTTCAAACCACGGGTCAGCAACTTCCAGCAGTTCCTCGGTGGCGGCTTCGGCGAAAGAGAGCGGCTCACCGGATTCGTCGACGAGAACCGCGCCGGATTCATCCAGCGCTTCGACCACATCCGCCACGGTTTCGGTTTCCACTACCGCGGATTCTTCGACAGGGGCCACTTCGCCTTCAGCGGGCGCGGCCTCCTCGGTGGCTTCAGCGGTGGCTTCAGCGGCCGGTTCTTCGGAGGGCAGTGCCTCCTCGGTGGCTTCGCTGCCGGCATCTGCCCGGGCTTGTTCGTCTGCGGCGGGAGCCTCTTCGGTGGCTACCGGCTCTTCGGGCGGCAGGCTATCATCGGCATAAGCCACGCCGGTTGCCTGTGCGAGCAGGGCAAGCAGGAGCAGGCCGACAAGCAGGCTCTGCCTGAGCGTACGTGAGTTTCCCATTGTTGATCCTCCTGGAATCGTTTGGGTTGTATGGGCTGTTTGGGGCAGTTCCCTGGATGACCACCCTCGAAACAAGAGTACAGGATGGCTGTCAAAGTGTTACGGTACACATGACCCCTATTGACCGGGACAATTCCCCCCTTATTCGGAAGAATAATGTAGGTTTTGAGTGGGGCAGCGCTGGAATCAGGGGCGCGGGGTCATGGTACGCGGGTTGTAAATGCGGACATATTCAATGCCATCGATGACCACCACGTAATCCGGTTCAAACCCCTCAAGATAGGTAAGCAACGGCCACGAGGCCTGACGCTGCCATTGCGCTACATAGGTGACGAGATAGTCCTGTTGAAGCAGCCAGCCCGGCACGCCCCCAACGGAAAATTGGATTGGAATCGTAACCGCATAACCGTCGAAGTGATAGTTAAACGACTGGGCGTACCAGGCGGCAACGTTAAGCTTTGATGCCCCCGGCTGGCTGTTCAGGTAGCGCGCGGCCTCGTCCAGCCCTTCGCCCCAGCCGACCATCATCACATCCAGCGCCGCCGGCCCGCCGCCCAGCCATGGGTTGTAGTAACTCAGGTAATAAGGTGCATGCAGGATGACGGGCAAAGCCTGCGCGGCGATAAGAAAACCGTACACAACCAGCGGCAACGCGCGGGCGCGCAACGCCGGCCAGCGTTGGCGCAGCCAGTTCCCGGCCCATAACCAACCCAGCGCCGCCAGCACATCCAGCGGCGGGTAAATAGGAATGGCATAACGGTCAAATTTCTTGGCGGTGGGGAGCAGAAAGAGCATGAAGAGCAACGGAAACCAGAGCAGGGCGCGTTTGAGCCAGACATCCCGGTCCACGCGATTCAGTCCGAACAGCGCAACAAACGCCAGCAGCAGACCGACTAGCACAACCGGCGTGGTGCGCCAGAGGAACGTGACCGGGTAGAACCAAGGGAATCGGAAGCCAAGATCGCCATCCGGAATCACCTGGCCATTGTAGAACATGGTCGAGGTATGCTGGCCCGCGCTGGACTCAAAGATATAGGCCGCCATCTTCTGCAAAGAAGCCAGTGGTTGAACCCACATTGCCGGCCACAGCGCCACAAATACCACCAGCGCGGCCAGTCCCCACAGGGCATTGGCCTTCAGCCAATCCTGAAAGAGCAGGGGAGCATCGCTTTGCCGCGTTTGGCGCATGCGCAACAGGCTTAACAACCCCAGCGCAGGCAGCAGCAACAGCGCCGGAGACTTTGAAAGCAGGCTGAACGCGAAGACCCCGCCGGAAAGCAGAACATCTCGCCAGCGGTAGTCTTTAAGGTAAAGCAAGTACAGGAGGAAAGCCAGGAAGAGCAAATCCGGTAGGAAGGTCTCGGCGTGCAAAAAGCGCGAGTGCGCGAACAAAAACGGGTCCAGGGCAATAAACGCCGCACCCAGCGCCGCTGCCGCTGTGCCCAGTAATCGCCGCAGGGCCAGCGCAATTCCTAGAAAGATGGCCGTATGCTCGGCAAGGATGAACAGGCGGCTGGCAGCGAGCAACTGAAGATGGTTGAAGCCGAATTCGTTCAGGTGACGGTCAAAATGGAAGTTTTCCCGCTCCCGGGTCTGCTCATAAAAATCCGGAAATTGCGCGAGGATGCCGAACGTCCCGGCCCACATTGTCGTCACTCCCGGGTGTGCCCAACGGTAGGTGGCCGCCCAATCGCCTTCGCGCAGCGCAGTATAAAACGCCGCCGAGCTTTCCAACCACGCCGGCTCATCCGGATTGACATACTGCCCGATGCGATAGACACGCGGCAGAAAATACGCCAGAGCCAGGCAAGTCAGCAGCAGGAATGAAGGCAGGCGCGATTTCAAACGAGGATCTCCGCCGCAAAGTATAACGCCGGGAGTCCGGAAGAACTCCTGGCAATGACCTGGCGTATAATTTCTCAATCGGAAAAGGAGAAAAGGTGTCCACTATGTCCCCAAAACTTCGTCGCTTTCTCTTTGGATTGGTGGGGGTGGTACTGGCATTAAGCATCATCGGTTCGTACTGGTTCCAGCAGGTCAAACGGGCGTCGTATCCGCAGATCGATGGCACCATCACTCTGACGGGGCTGGACGGTCCCGTGGATGTGTACCGGGACGCCAACGGCGTGCCGCATATTTACGCCAGCACCGAGCACGACCTGTTCATGGCGCAGGGTTTCATCCATGCACAGGACCGTTTCTGGCAGATGGATTTCCAGCGTCACACGAGCGCCGGGCGGCTCTCTGAACTGCTGGGCGGTAACACGGTCGATACAGACATTTTTCTGCGCACCCTGGGCTGGGAACGGGTGGCGCGCCAGGAACTCGCTGCCATCGATGACGAGACGCTGAGCACGCTACAGGCGTATGCGGATGGCGTGAATGCGTACCTGGCACAAACCAGCGGCACAGATATCAGCCTGGAGTATCTATTCCTCAACCTGTTGAACGCGGGGTACGAGCCGCAGCCGTGGGAACCACTGAACACGCTGACCTGGGCGAAAGCCATGGCCTGGGACCTGCGCGACAACATGGATACCGAGATTGACCGGGCGCTGTTGCTGGCGCTGCTGACCTCGGAGCAGGTGGCGGAGTTGTACCCGCCCTACCCGGAAGATCGGCCGTACATTGTTAATGACCTGACAGGGTTTGCGACGGGAACGTTCACGCCCGCCCCGGCGCCGGATGCCGCGCTGGCGGCGCAGCTGGCCCCGGCGCTGCAAGCTGCCCAAACCCAGGCGCGCGCACTGGACAGCATCCTCGGCAGTATCCTGGATGAAAGCGTGGGCTCCAACTCGTGGGCGGTGGCGGGGTCACGCACCGCCAGCGGTGCAGCGTTGCTGGCCAACGACCCGCACCTGACCGCTAACATCCCACACATCTGGTATCAGGTAGGACTGCACTGCCGCCCCAAAGGCCCGGATTGCGGGCTGGATATGGTCGGCTTCTCGTTCCCCGGTGTGCCGTCCATCATCATCGGCCACAACGACCGCATCGCCTGGGGCTTCACCAACGTGGGTCCGGACGTGATGGACCTGTTCATCGAGAAACTCAACCCGGAAAACCCCTACCAGTACGAATTCGAGGGTGAGTGGCGGGAGATGGACGTCGTTACGGAGAGCATCGTGGTGGCAGGCGGCGAGACGATTGACCTCGAAGTGCGCCTCACGCATCACGGCCCGCTGATTCAAGACCTGTACGGGCTGGACACCTTCAGTGAAGATGCCGGCATTGACCTGCCGGAGAACTACGGTCTGGCGCTTTCCTGGACGGCGCTGCAACCCAACCGCACGTGGAACGCGGTGTTTGGTTTTGCACACGCCCAGAACTTTGAAGAATTCCGCGCCGCGGCGCGTGATTTCGCCGTGCCTTCGCAGAACCTGCTGTACGCGGATGTAGATGGCAACATCGGCTACCAGATGCCGGGCCTGATTCCGCTGCGCGGCGGCGGGGCGGATGGCCGCATGCCCGTGCCGGGCTGGACGGGTGAATTCGAGTGGGAAGGTTTCATCCCCTTCGAGCAACTGCCGTGGGTCTACAACCCACCGGAAGGCTACATCGTGACCGCCAATAACGCGGTGGTGGACGAAGCTGCCTATGGCATCCAAATCGCCGACACCTGGTCGTATGGTTCGCGTGCCCAGCGCATCCTAGACCTGATCCTGAACGCGCCCGGCCCGATTGACGTGGCCTTCTTCCAGCAGATGCAGGGCGACACCTACTACCTGAATGCCGAAACCCTGATGCCGGTGCTGGCGGCTGTCCCGCTGGAAAACGATGAACTGACCGCGCTGCGCGACTCCGTGCTGGGCGGGTGGGACTACCGCTTTGAGCAGGACAGCCCCGGCGCGGCGTTGTTCGCCGCCTTTTGGAAACACCTGCTGCGCGAAACATATGTGGACAACCTACCCGAGGATTGGTTCCCCGGCGGCAGCGACCGCTGGTCCACCGCGGTGAGTAACATGCTGGACGATGAGAGCAACTTCTGGTGGGATGACGCCGGGACGCCGGAACGCGAAACGCGGGATGACATCTTCAACCGGGCGTTTGCCGCGGCGGTGGCGGAACTAAAAGACGTGCAAGGCAACGACCCGACCGGATGGACCTGGGGCGGGCTGCACGGCATCACCTTCCGGCACCAGGTGATGAACAACTTCCCGCTGATCAACAGCGTCTTCAATGAAGGACCGTTCCCGACCTCCGGCGGTAGCGACATGGTGAACAACACCAACTGGAACACCGGCAACGACCATTACGGCGTTTCCGGTTCGTCGCCTTCGTTCCGCATGATTGTGGATCTGGGCAACCTGAACAACTCGTGGTTCATCCAGCCCACCGGCCAGTCCGGGCATGCCGGGCACCCGCATTACATCGACCTGGCGCCGCTGTGGGCGCAGGTGGAGTTCCTGCCGCTGCACTGGGACCTGACCACGATTCAGGATGAGAGCGAAGGTCACCTGCAACTGGTACCATAAACGCGGATGGAGTCTATTGGGGCGGAAGGAGTAGGGGCGACGCATGCGTCGCCCCTACGGATGCAGGAAAATATGCCAAAGAAAGCAGCCTCTTTGAGAGGCTGCTTTTTGATTGGATTGAGTGTGCGAGTTTTCTCAGGCCGCGGTCTTCTTGGCTTTCTGCCGCTCGCGCCACCATTCGATAAAGGGCGGCAGGATGGACAGGAAGATGATGCCCATGATGACCAGGGTGAAATTCTCTTCCACCGCGGGGATGTTGCCAAAGTTGTAGCCCAGGAAGGTGAACAAACCCACCCATAGAATCGCGCCAACGACATTGAAGACAACGAACTTGGGATAGGTCATGGAGCCTGCGCCGGCCACGAACGGCACGAAGGTGCGCACGACGGGGACGAAGCGCGCCATGATGACCGCCTTGCCGCCGTATTTCTCAAAAAACTCGTGGGCCTTGTCCAGGTATTCGCGTTTAAGGAAGCGAATCTTGACATCTTCGCGGAACACGCGCGGGCCAATGTAATGCCCCACGGTGTAATTCACGCCATCGCCAATGATGCCGGCGGCGGCCATGACCAGGAACAACAGCCACGGGTTGAGGACTTCGCGGGCGGCAAACGTGGCCGCGGCGAAAATCAGCGAATCGCCGGGCAAGAAGGGGGTGACTACCAGCCCGGTCTCGGCAAAGATGATGAGAAACAGGATGCCGTACGTCCACGAACCGTAGTTGGTGATGAGTACTTCCAGATGCTCATCCACATGCAGGATGAAATCGATAATCAGGGTGATGAACTCCATGTCAGTTTGTACTCTCCTCTGGATTGGAAATTGGGGCTAACGCGACTGGCCGCAGGCGGCGATTGCCGACCAGCAGCAGGCTGAACATACCGATGAGCAAGACAGAGATTACCAGCGGACCGGCAACGACCCAATATGCCGGCACTGGAAAATCCGCCGGGTTTGTCATGAGCGCCCCCATCACGCGCAGCGCCATCAGGATAACCGAGCCATTCCACAAGCCATGCAGCAGCACGGCGGCGGCGTAGGCCAGGAACAGACGCAGCACCTTGCGCTCGCTCCAGGCGAGGGCGATGCCGTAGCCCACCAGCCCGCTGGTGAAGATATGCAGGACCGCCGTGCCGATGCGAACCACGACCAGGATGGTCCACTGGCTGGCATCCACGCCGCGCGAGACGTTTTCAAAGAGGGCGAAGGCTGCGCCGCTCAGTGCGCCGGCCGCAAATCCTTCGGCCCCGGTCAGCTTGCGGCCCGCCAGCAACCAGACGCCGATGGGTTTCAGCGCTTCTTCAATCATCGGCGCAACGAGGCTGAACGCCAGCAAGACCACGACCGTCAGGCCCGGGTCAGCCAACAGGGGCTCCAGCAGCGGCAACAGGCGTTCCGGGTCCGGCACCGGGTTGGCTTCCATGAAGACCTGCATCCGTTCAATCATGGGAATCATGCCGGGCTGGTTCATCAGGTACAGCACGTAGCCGACCAGCAGGGCGGCGATGCTGAAGACCTCAAGCACCATAATAAGGAACGGGCCCAGCACCAGCCCGCTGGCAAGCATGCCCCAGTAGCGCTGGGGCGCGACGTTGACCAGCCCGCGGCGCGCCAACCACGCCAGCCAGAAAACCGGCAGGCTGACACCCAGCAAATGCAGGGGCGGCAACAGGATAAGGGACGCCCAGCCATTGAGGCTGGCGAGCGCGCCCAGCAGGATGACCGGCGGCATGGCCAACAGCCACCAGCCGGGGCGATACAACTTGCGCCAGATGTGACCATCTGCAAGCGGCGCGGCGCGGCGGCCCATCAACCGCATAAGGGCAAAGACCGCCGAAGGCGCTACCAGCGCCCCCGCCAGGAACAAACCTGTAGCGTTGAGGATGTTCATGGCGGCGGTCTCCGGCCCCACCTGCCGGTCAATGGCTTCGAGGAAGCCGACCAGCAACAGGGTGGCAGCCATCAGCCACAGCATAACGGCAGCCAATGCGCTGAGGCCAAACTGGAGCACGGTGGGCCAGTGTACTGGCCGGTCGGACGTTGCGGACTGGGCGGTCATGGGCCGGCCACCGTGATGGTCAGGATGGTATCGCCGGGGGGCGCACCGGGGTTGGCAGATGGGTCACGCGGCGTGAGGTTGAGCACAATGTCCATCCCTTCGATGACTTCGCCGAAAATGGTGTAATCGCCGTTCAGGTTTTCTGCCGGCGCGGTGGTGATGAAGAACTGGCTGCCGTTGGTGTCCGGGGCGTTGGCCTGGTGCGCCATGGCCACCAGACCGGGGCGGTCAAAGAGCAGGTTGGGGTCGGCCTCGAGGCCGAAATAATAGCCGGGACTGCCGGCGCCGGTGCCGCTGGGGTCACCGGCCTGGGCCACGAAGCCGGGCAGGACACGGTGGAAAGTGATGTCATCGAACCAGCCGCGGTCGGCCAAAAAGATGAAACTGCTGACGGTGAAGGGGGCAACGTCCGGAAACAGGCGGATGACGATGTCGCCTTGTTCGGTCTGGATGGTGGCGATGTAGGTGCCGGCGGGGTCGGCCACCAGCGGCGGGCACTCCTGGAACTGGCGCGGCTCCAGCAGGGTTAGTTCGAGGGTGTAATCCAGGATGATGTAAAAGAACGCCGAGACCTGGACGGAGGTGAAGCCGCTCTGGGTATTGCCGAAATTCTGCTCCAGCAGGATGTCCATTTGTTCGCCGAGATTGAGCGACTGGCCGTTGATGACCACGAACGGCGAATTGGGCAGGCCCAGCGCCACGCCCTGGTCCCAGGCGGCCTGGGCCTCCGCGGCGAGTTCCGGGCTGGTGAGGTCGGCTTCGAACTGGGCGCGGTCGAGACCCAATTCAGCGGCGGAATCGCCCAGCCAGAGGAGGAAGGCTTCTTCGGTGAGGGCGGCTTCCTGGGTAGCCCACTGGGTATAGCGGCCGTAGAGCACATCGTGCATTTCCCAGAACATGCCCTGGCGGCCGGCGGCCTCGGCGGCCTGCATGGCGAGGGCCGCTTTCGGATTAAGCGGTTCTTCCGGTGTGCCAATCAGCGGGAAGTGACGATACACAAAGCGCACATCTTCCGGGTGTTCCTGCTGCAACTGCGCCAGGATGGGCGCGAGCGAAGCGCAGTAGGGGCACTGAAAATCTGCGTATTCGATAATCGTGGCGTAGGCGTCTTCGGGGCCGATGGACCAATCGCCGGGTTGGGCTTCGGTAAGCGGGTTATCCGGGCGCGCCGCGGCCTGGCTGATAGCGGTGCAGGTGGCCACCGCCGGGCCGGAAATGCCGCCGGCGCTGAAGTCCGGCGTGGGGGATTCGTCTGCTGCGGGCGGCACACTGCAGGCCGCCAGCCCGAGGACCAGCAGAAGAACAAGGAAGTGGATGGCTTTGCGCATCAGGAGGAGGGTTCCAGGCAATCTATGGGCGTTGGCCGCCGCGATATTTTATGAGGGCCAATCGCATAACCGCGTCATTTTACCAGTTTTGGGGTGGCCCTCCGCGGTTACAATGCTGAGTCGGGAGCCCCGCATGCCGCGCAAGATCCTATTCTTTATCATTCGACTGCTGATGCGCACCCTGACGCGCATGGAAGTGCGCAACGCGCAAACCCTGCCGGCCAGCGGCGGGGCGATTGTGGTCATCAATCATATCGGGCGGCTGGATGCGGCGATGATTTTTCTGAGCATCCCGCGTGAGGATGTGACCGGCTGGGTGGCGGAGAAATACCATGAATCCTGGATCATGCGGGTAATGGTCAAGGCGCTGGATGGCATCTGGATTAACCGCTTTGAGGCCGACTTGAAAGCGCTGAAAGCCGCGGTCGCCTGGTTGAAGGCCGGCAAGATGATGGGGATTGCGCCGGAAGGCACCCGCAGCCTGGATGGCGCACTGATGCCGGGCAAAGCCGGCGTGGCTTACCTGGCAGACCGCACCGGCGTGCCGCTCATCCCGGCCGGAATTGAAGCCAGCCCCCACGCGGTGCGCGAAGCGCTGACGCTGCGGCGGCCGCGCATTTCCATCACGTATGGCGAGCCCTTCCACCTGCCGCCGGTGCCGCGCGAACGGCGCGAAGAGGCGCTGGAAGAAAACACTGCCGAAATCATGTGCCGGATTGCGGCGCTATTGCCACCGGAACGCCACGGCGTCTATGCCGGGCACCCCCGTTTGCAGGCATTGCTGGCAGAAAAGGCCTTTGGTACTGCCGGCGGCAACGACGGGCAAAAACCTGTATAATTGGTCAACTGAAAGGATTTTGTAAGGCGCGAATACGGGCAAAGGTTAGACAGTACTCGCTCTTCGGAGGAGACAGTATGTTATGACCGCTGATACCAATACCATCCGACATTTACAGCAGGAAAACATCCGTTTGCGGGCTGACAACAACTCGCTGAAGGATTATGTGACGCGCCTGCAGAACGCCATCCGGGCGCTGACGGCGCTGCAACACCAGCTTGACCACATCCGGCCGGACACCAACATCTTTGAACTCATCCAGAACATCCTCAAGGCGGCGCTGGCGGCCGTAGACTCAGAAGACGGGTCGCTGGCGCTGGTGGATGAGGAAAGCAAGCAACTGGTGTTCGTGGAAGTCATCGGCACCTCGCGCGACAAACTGCTGAACTTCCGCATGCCGGCCAATCAGGGCGTGGCGGGCTGGTGCGTGGTGAACCGCAAGCCGCGCATGGTGGAAGACAGCCGCAAGGAACAGGCGTTTTCCCCGCAGGTGGACAAGATGACCGGCCTGCAAACCAACTCCTTGATCTGCGTGCCGCTGTTGGACGGCAACCGCCCGCTGGGCACGCTGGAAGTGGTCAACACCCGCAGCGGCCGGCCGTTCAACCAGTCCGATTTGGAACTGATGATGTTGGTGAGCAAACTGGCTTCGCTGGCCATCCTGACCGCGGAAAAAGTACAGCAGGGCTGATTTTCCATTTATTCCTCTTTTCATCTTACGGCACGGCGCTTATCGCCGTGCCGTTTTGTTAGAAGTTCCCTCTCACCCCTTGACAACCTGCGCCGTCTTTCACATAATAGGAAGACAACCGAGATTAAAAGGCATCGACCGAGGAAAGTAGGCGGACAGAAACTGCCAGAGAGGTCCGGGCAATGGCTGAAACCCGAACCCAGTTGAACCCCGCCGAAGTTCCCTCGTGAGCCGCTCCTGTGAATGGGCGCCTGCCCTAGTAGCGAGAGACGTGACCCGCCCGTTAGCGCGGGGGCCAATCGCCGACCCAGTTCGGCCGCTGGCACAGAGAGAACGGCACAGCCGTTAATGTGGGTGGTACCGCGGGAATTCCCTCCCGTCCCATGTGGACGGGAGTTTTGTTTTAAAGGCTCGAAGATCGAGTAACGGACTTGGAGGAACGATGGATATCTTAAAGGAATTGGATGTCATTGAGAAAGACGGGTTGGCGGCGCTGGCCGCTGCCGAAGATGAGGACGCTCTGGCCGCCTGGCGCACGGCGCACCTGGGCCGCAAGTCCGGGTTGATGGCGGCGTTTGACGGGATGAAGGACCTCAGCAAGGAGGAACGCCCGCAGGTGGGTCGGCGCGCCAACGAGGTCAAGCAGGCACTGGAGGGCGCGCTGGAGAAGAAACTGGTTGCCGTGCGGCAAGCCACGCTCGAAGCCTCGCTGGCAGGCGAGCATCTGGACGTCAGCCTGCCGGGGCGCGCCCTGCCGCTGGGGCGGCTGCATCCGGTGAACCAGACCTTGCGGCGCATCTACGCCATCTTCGCCGAGATGGGTTTCCAGGTGTATCGCTCGCGCGAGGTGGAGAGCGATGACTACAACTTCACCTTCCTCAACATCCCGGCGCACCACCCGGCGCGCGACATGTGGGACACCTTCCACACCGACCGCGAGGGCGTCATCCTGCGCACCCACACCTCGCCGGGCCAGATTCACGCCATGCGCGAGTACTGCCCGGAGAACATCCGCGTGATTTTGCCGGGGATGGTGTACCGCTACGAACAGGTGACCACGCGTTCCGAGATGCAGTTCAACCAGGTGGAGGGGCTGGCCGTGGGGCCGAACATCACCTTTGGCGACCTGAAAGGCACACTGACCGATTTCGCCCGCCGCCTGTTCAACCCGGACGTGCGCACCCGCTTCCGCGCCTCGCACTTCCCCTTCACCGAGCCGAGCGCCGAAATGGACGTGGAGTGTTTCGTGTGCATGGGCGATGGCTGTTCGGTGTGCAAGGGCACCGGCTGGCTGGAAATCCTGGGGTCTGGCATGGTGCACCCCACCGTGCTGCGCTACGGCGGCTACGACCCGGAAAAGGTGTCCGGCTTCGCCTTCGGCATGGGACCGGAACGCATCACAATGCTGCTGCACCGCATCACGGACATCCGTCATTTCTGGCGCAATGATGTGCGCTTCCTTGAGCAGTTCTAGGAGACGATGATGAAAGTACCTGTTTCGTGGCTAAAAGACTACGTTGACCTCGATGGCATCTCCATCGAAGAACTGGCACACCGGCTCACGATGGCCGGACTGGAAAGCGAAGAAATCACCTTCGTCGGTCTGCCGCTGCCGCCTGGCGACAAGCACGACTTCAAGGTCAACGGCATCGCCTGGGACCGCGAGAAAATCGTGGTGGCGGAAGTGCTGGAAGTGAATCCGCACCCCAACGCCGACAGGCTGACGCTGTGCCGTCTGAACGATGGCGAGCGCGAGCACACCGTGCTCACCGGCGCGCCCAACCTGTTCCCCTACAAGGGGCAGGGGCCGCTCGACCCGCCGCTCAAAGTGGCATACGCCAAAGAAGGGACCACGCTGTACGACGGTCACGCCGAAGGCTGGCAGTTGATGACGCTCAAGAAAGCCGTCATCCGTGGCGTGGAGTCGTATTCGATGGTGTGCTCGGAAAAGGAACTGGGCATCTCCGAGGAGCATGAGGGCATCATGCTGCTGCCCGAAGACGCGCCCACCGGCATGCCGCTAGCCGACTATATGGGCGACGCGGTGCTGGACATCGCCATCACGCCCAACATCGCCCGCAATGCCAACATCCTCGGCGTGGCGCGCGAGATCGCCGCGCTGTTCGGGCGCGAACTCCAACAACCCTCCTATGACTTCACCGCCGAAGGCGCGCCGGTGGCCGGGCAGTTCGGCATCAAAATCGAGAACCCGGAACTGAATCCGCGCTTCGTGGGCGGGCTGATTCGCGACATCGAAATTCGCCCCAGCCCGGACTGGGTGCAGCGCCGTCTGCGCCTTGCCGGCCAGCGGCCCATCAACAACATCGTGGACGTCACCAACTATGTGATGCTGGACATCGGCCAGCCGCTGCATGCCTTCGACTACGACGAACTGGTGCGCCGCGCCGGCGGCAAAACGCCCACGCTCATCACGCGCATGGCGAAGAAAGGCGAGAAGCTGACCACGCTGGACGGCGAAACCCACGCGCTGGAAGACTTCACCGTACTGGTGGCGGATACGAAAGGCTCGCACTCCATCGCCGGCATCATGGGCGGCGCGGACACCGAAGTGACCGACAAAACCACCAACGTGCTGCTGGAGGGCGCGAACTGGAACTTCATCAACATCCGCAAGACGCTGGGGTATCTCAAGATGAATTCCGAGGCATCGTACCGCTTCAGCCGCGGCGTGCATCCTGCCATGGCGTCGCGCGGGGTGGGCCGCGGGTTGGAACTGATGCGCCAGTGGGCAGGCGGCACGATTTGCAAAGGATTGGTGGACGAGTATCCCCTGCCCTACGAAGACCCGACCACCGAGCTGACGCCGGAAGACGTGCGGCGCTGGCTGGGGATTGACCTGAAGCCGAAAGACATCGCCGCCATCCTGGCGCGGCTGGATTTCAAGACCAGCATAAAGGGCAAGGTGATTTCCGCCACCGCGCCGGACCACCGCGTCGACATCTCCGATGACCCGGTCATCGGCAAGGCCGACCTGCTGGAAGAAATCGCCCGCATTTACGGCTATGACAATATCCCCGAAACGCGGCTGGCCGATGTGCTGCCGCCGCAGCGCAACAACGCCGCGCTGGAATTCGAGGAGCGCGTGCGCGACCTGCTGGCACGCCAGGGCTTGCAGGAAATCGTTACCTACCGCCTCACCAGCCCGGAGCGCGAGGCCAAACGCCTGCCCCCCGGCGTGGCACCCGACCCCAAGCCCTACATCACGCTCAAGAACCCCATCACGCCGGACCGTTTCGCGATGCGCAAGAGCATGCTGGCGAGCATGCTGGAAATCCTGGAACGCAACGCGCGCCTGCGCGAGCGGCTGGCGTTCTTCGAAATCGGGTTCGTGTACCACGACTCAGAAGCCGGGCCGCTGCCGGACGAGAAGCCGCGGCTGGTCATCGCCATCACCGGACGGCGTGACCTGCCGGCATGGCAGGGCGGCGCGGAGGAAAACCTGGATTACTACGACCTCAAGGGCATCGTGGAGGGGTTGCTGGGAGGTCTGCACCTGAACGCTGTGCGCTACGAGCCGAGCCAGCACCCGTCGTTCCACCCCGGCAAACAGGCGCGCCTGCTGGCGGGCGAACGTCAGATAGGCACGATTGGCGAACTGCACCCGGCGGTGCACGGCCAGCATGACTTAGGCCCGGCGCCGGTGCTGGCGGCGACCTTCGCGCTGGACGCGCTGATGGAAGCCGCCCCGCCGCGCCACGAGGTGCAGGAGGTTCCCGCTTTCCCGCCAGTGCTGGAAGACCTGGCCTTCATCCTGGACGAAACCATCCCGGCCGGGCAGGTGCAGGCGCTGATTGAGCAGACCGGCGGCGCGACGCTGGCAGGGGTGCGGCTGTTTGACGTGTACCGCGGCGAGCAGTTGGGCGCGGGCAAAAAGAGCCTGGCCTACGCGCTGACCTACCAGGCAGAAGACCGCACGCTGACGGATGACGAAGTTGCCAAGTTGCGCAAGAAGATCGTGGGCCGGCTGGAACGCGAACTCGGCGCAACGCTGCGAGCGTGAACGAAGAGGCCCTTAGGGTTTGGAAACCCTAAGGGCCGTAGTTTCTGTCTGACAAGGGTGGCGAGGCTATAATCAACAAAACCCGTAGAGAGTCGTAGGGGCACGTGAGTTGCTTCGCAACTTTCGCCGTGCCCCTACGAACATCAGGAAGCCCGACCTACACGATGGATTCCGAAAACAAAACGCCCGCCCCTCGCAAGAAGAAACCGACCGCCACGTCCTCCTTTGGCGTGGGCAAACGCGAGGCGCACGACAGTTCGGCGTTCTACAACGGGCGCATGTATGAGGGGCTGTTCGCTGAACCGCTGGACGAGACAGAACTGAAGAAAATTCCCGTCCCGCCGCCCGGCGAGTGGGCGAATCAGATTTACTGCCACACCGCCGAAGACATGCGCCACATCCCGGATAACAGCATCGGCCTGGCCGTCACCTCACCGCCCTACAATGCCAACAAAGACTACGATGACGACCTATCGTTGACCGAATACCTCGGCCTGATTTCGCGGGTGGGCGCAGAGGTGTACCGCGTCCTGCGGCCCGGCGGGCGCTATGCCGTCAACATCGCCAACCTGGGCCGCAAGCCGTACATCCCGATGAACGCTTTCTTTTACCAGGCGCACATCGCGCTGGGCTTCCTGCCGATGGGCGAAATCATCTGGCAGAAGGCGAAGGGGGCCAGCGGCTCGACGGCGTGGGGAAGCTGGCTGAACGCCAAAGCGCCGCGCCTGCGCGACCTGCACGAATACGTGCTCATCTTCGCCAAGCAGTCCTTCTCACGGCCAGACAAGGGCGAGAGCGACATCAGCCAGGAAGAATTCATGGCCGCCACGCTTTCGGTGTGGGAAATCGCGCCCGAGTCGGCCAAACGCGTCGGCCACCCGGCCCCGTTCCCGGTGGCGCTGGTCGAGCGCCTGATTCGGCTGTACTCCTACCGCGGTGATGTGGTGCTCGACCCGTTCATGGGTTCCGGCACCACGGCGGTGGCGGCGGCAGGCTGTGGGCGGGGGTATGTGGGGTACGAGGTGAATGAGGATTATGTGGAGCTGGCAGAAAAGCGATTGGAGTAAAGACAGGTTAGGATGCTCCGCATCCTTAAACCTGTCTTTACGAATCTTGCGAAGTTGCGTCCTATACAATTGGTAAGTACTGAATTCGTTGGAGGAAGCGTGCCCAAACCCACCCCTTATGGCTCCTGGCCCTCGCCCATCTCGGCGGCGCTGGTCGTGGCTGGTTCGCTGCGCTTGAGCGACCCGCGGCTGGACGGCGAGTACGTCTATTTCATTGAAGGCCGCCCGCAGGAAAAGGGCCGCAACGTCATCGTCCGGCGCACGCCGGATGGCGCGTTGACCGACGTGCTGCCGATGCCCTACGACGCTCGCAGCGGCGCCCACGAGTACGGCGGCGGCGCGTACACCGTCCATGACGGCACGGTGTTCTTCGTCAACTTCGCCGACCAGCGCATTTATACAGTGGAGCCCAACGGCGAACCGCGCCCGCTCACGCCCGAAGGCGCTCTGCGCTACGCCGATCTGGTAGTGGACGCGTCGCGTAACCGCCTGCTGTGCATCGTCGAAGACCACAGCGAATCCGACCAGCAGGCCGTGAACACGCTGGCGGCGATTGACCTGGACAGCGGCGACATCGCCCTCACGCTGGCCGAAGGCGATGACTTCTATTCCAGCCCGGCCATCAGCCCGGACGGCACGCAAATCGCCTGGATGGCATGGAACCACCCCAACATGCCGTGGGACGGCACCGAGGTCTGGGTAGCGGACCTGGACGCGCAGGTCCGGCCGCACGGGCGCCGGCAAGTGGCCGGCGGGCCGGACGAAAGCGCCGTGCAGCCGAAGTGGTCGCCGGATGGGACGCTGTATTTCATCTCCGACCGCACGGACTGGTGGAATCTGTACCGCTGGGACGGGGACGAAATCCACCCCGTGCTTGAAATGGACGCCGAGTTCTGCCATCCGCAGTGGGTGTTCGGACGATTCTCGTACGGATTCCTCTCGCCGCAAACCATCCTCGCCATCTACACGCAGAATGGCGAGTGGTCGCTGGGCATGCTGGATACTGAAACAGGAAAACTGCGCGAAGTAAAAACCCCGTTCACCTACCTTGATTATGTGCAGGTGGCCGATGAACGGCTGGCCTGCGTGGGCGGCTCGGCGACCGAGCCCAACGGCGTGCGACTGTACGACCTGCTGGCCGACGAGTGGCACACCCTCCAGCGCGCAAGCGATGTGGATGTGGACCCCGGCTATCTCTCCACGCCACAGGCGGTGGAGTTCCCCACCGAGGGCGGCCTGACGGCGCATGGCCTGTACTACCCGCCGAAGAACAAAGACGTGACCGCGCCCAAAGACGAAGCTCCGCCGCTCATCGTGATGAGCCACGGCGGACCCACCAGCGCCACAGCCAGCCTGTTCGACCTGCGCATCCCGTACTGGACCAGCCGCGGGTTCGCGGTGCTGGACGTGAACTACGGCGGCAGCACCGGCTACGGCCGCGCCTACCGCCAACGGCTCAACCTCAACTGGGGCGTGGTGGACGTGCAGGATTGCGAGAACGGCGCGAAGTATCTGGCGGCGCAGGGCATGGCCGACCCGGCGCGGCTCATCATCCGCGGGGGCAGCGCCGGCGGCTACACGACCCTGTGCGCGCTCACCTTTGGCAAAACCTTCCAGGCCGGTGCCTCGCATTACGGCATCGGCGACCTGGAAACGCTGGCGACCGACACCCACAAATTTGAGAGCCGCTACCTGGACACAATGATCGGCCCCTACCCGCAGGACAAGAACACCTACGTGGCGCGCTCGCCGGTGAACCACTACCGGCAGATTGAGGCGCCGGTCATCTTCTTCCAGGGGTCGGAAGACAAAGTCGTGCCACCGAACCAGAGCGAGACGATGTTTGAGGCGGTGCGCGCCAAGGAAATCCCCACCGCCTATGTGCTGTTCGAGGGCGAGGGGCACGGCTTCCGGCAGGCGGCCAACATCCAGCGGGCGCTGGAAGCCGAGCTGTACTTCTACGGCAAGGTGTTCGGGTTCAACGTGGACAAGAGCATCGCGCCGGTGAAAATCGAGAACTTGTAGACCGCCCTTGTTGCCATAGCAACCATCAACAGGATAAACCGTATCCAGATGGGGGACATCTGTCCCTTTCGCCAAACGCGTGGCTGTCTATAATCGCGCCTGTGTCTCTCAACAGGCTCGAAAGACCCAGGAAAGGGCAAACAGCATGAATGAGAAAGTTCTCGTTACCTATGCCAGCCGTTTCGGCTCCACGGCAGGCGTGGCGCAGGCCATTGGAAAAACCCTAGCGGAATCTGGCGTGCAAGTGGATGTCCTCGCCATGCAGGATGTAAAAGACGTGTCTGGCTACCGGGCGGTCGTAACAGGCAGCGCGATTAATAGCGGCGTCTGGCTGCCGGAGGCCATGCAATTCGTGCAGACCCATCAGGCGGCGCTTCGTAGTAAACCCTTCGCGGCTTTTCTGGTGTGCATGACACTCTCCATGCGCAGCGCGGAGAACTACCGCAGCCATGTGGCGACATGGCTGGAGCCGGTGCGCGCCCTGGTGCGCCCGGTGAAAGAGGGACTGTTCGCCGGCGCGCTGGACATTGCTAGGATCCCCTCGTTTGGCGACCGCCTCAAATTCCGGCTGAGCGTGCTATTCGGCGCGTGGAAGGAAGGGGACCATCGCGATTGGGATGCAATTGATGCCTGGGCGCAGGAGCTTAAGCCTCTCCTGGCATTGTGATGCGAAGACATTGGATCTTATGGGAGACCCATGGAAACGAACAAGGTAACGCGACGCGGTTTCCTTAAAATCGCCGGGCTCACTCTGGGCGGTTCGATTCTGACCTGTTCGGGCCTCGGCTATCTGGCATCGCGTTCGCTCGCGACCAAGATGGCGAGGCTCGAACCTTCCGAATTCACCTTCGGGGAGGGGAATTCCGCAGATGCAAGAGTTCTGGTGGCTTATGCCACCTATGCGGGTTCGACGATGGAGGTTGCTGCGGCTATTGGCGAAGAACTTGGGGTGCGTGGATATCGCGTGGATGTCAAACCTGTCTCTGAGGTCACGCGGTGGAACAACTATCAGGCCGTGGTCATTGGGAGCGCTGTGCAGTATGGTGACTGGCTTCCCGAAGCGATTGAGTTTGTCAGGGCGAATCAGCAGGTCCTGAAGAGCACGCGCGTGGCGTTGTTCAGCGTCCACATTCTGAACCTTGAGGACGACCCGACCAGCCGGGCGGCGCGGCTCGCTTATCTGGACCGGGTCCGCCCCTCTATTCAGGCTGAGGCGGAAGAATTCTTCGCGGGCCGGTTTGACCAGCGCGGAGCCGTGCGATTGTTACCGAAATTGATTGCCTGGGCGACGCCGGAATTCGACCTGCTGGACTGGTCGAAGATTCGCGCCTGGGCGCAGACAATCTTCTCATAGCCAAACGCGGGCCGGCTGGATGAAAGAACCGGATGCCCGCTCTCACCTCAGAAGGTCGTTTCTGGCATGAACACAGATGATTACACCTCCACCGGGCGAGAGAGGGCCTGCAGAACCAGGTGCACGCAACCCGCTGGCGGAAATCGTCTGGTGAGCAGGGGAACAGAGTAACTTTATTGCATAATACATAGATAATATTTGTATTTTTACAAAATATCATGCATTTTGTTATTGGCAATGTTCGTCACATCCTTGATATACTCCCCGCATGGAAAAGCGACAACTCGGTATCGGACTGCTGATATTCACAGGAATCCTGTGTGCCTGCCCGGGAACCTGCCTGATGATGATTGGCGCCTATGATGCCCTGGTCTACACTGCCCCGGAACTTGGCACGCCGGTCTTCTTGCCGCTTGAACTGGTGTTCGTCATGGGCTTTGCCTGCGGGATGGTGCTCATTCCCCTGGGCATATGGACCTACTTCTTTGGTCCGCGCCGCCGCCCGAAGGTGATGCCCGACGACGAGCCAATTCCCCCGGCGATCTGAAAAACAAAAAATCCGACTTCGAGACACAAGTGTCTTTAAGAAGTCGGATTTATTCTTTATCGAGGGACTACCTCACGGGCAGCCGCCCAGCCCCAGCTTGCAGCGCGCCTCCGCCCAGCTATCCGGCAATTCATTCAACAACGTATAGAACGGGGCCACCACTTCCTGCAGACCCACAAACGGCTCGTGCAATTCGGTGTTCTCCAGCGGGATGTTCACCGGCACATTCAACTGCACAGGGATGGTGGTATCCACCGGCACGGTGATGTCCAGCGCGATGGGCAGGCGCGTGCCAGCCGGCAGGATGATGTTGGTGGGTGCCTGCTGGATGTTCAGCCCGCCCGTGGTGAGGGTGACGATGGCGCCAATAATCGGCGTGGCTTCCGTGAGAGTGACGGTGGTGTCGGCCTGCACCCGCAGGTCAAATTGCACCGGGATGCGGTCATCCACCACCACGTTGGTTTCGATGCTGGCCTGGTCCATCAGGATGAAGTTGTAATACAGGCCGCCCAACAGCTGGTTCTGCACCAGATCTTTGAGGGCGAACAACTGGCGGCTGGTGGCCAGCAGCGCCACCACCAGCACGATGTTGAGAATGATGGAGAGCGCCGAGCCGAGCGTCCAGAAGGCGGGCAGCACCCGGCCCTGCCAGACGAAGCGGCGCGCCAGAGGGGGCTCGTCCGGGTCAGCGGTATGGGCGGGCGCGGGGCGCGAAGGGGAAGAGGTTGACGTTTGCATCCTGATTCCTGAACAGGATTCACTATAGCATAAGGAAAGGGGCGGGGCAACGAAGGCAGGCGGGCAACTTGCGCCCTCACCTTGAGAATTCAGGTGGGCACGGCTATAATCGCGCGCGGCCAACCATTGGAGACATCATGACCGACAACGCAAACGCACACAACCAGGCCGTGGCCGTCATTGGAGCCGGGCCGGCCGGCCTGTACGCCGCCCGCCTGCTGGCCGAAGCCGGGCACCCGGTGGCGCTGCTCAACCGCGACATCAAACTGGGCGGGCTGGCCGAGTACGGCATTTTCCACAACAAACACAAGATGAAGAACGGCCTGCGTAAGCAGTTCCGCGGGTTGATGGAATCAGACAACCTGCACTACTTCGGCAACCTGGTGGTGGGCAACGCGGGCGACCTGACGCTGGACGACCTGCGCGGCCTGGGCTTTGCCGCCGTGCTGGTGACGGTGGGGGCGCAGGGCACCAAGTGGCTGGGGCTGGAAGGCGAAGACCTGCGCGGCGTGTATCATGCCAAGGACATCGTCTACCACTACAACCAGCTGCCGCCCTACGCCGAGCAGGAGTACCCCTTTGGGCGACGGGTGGCGCTGGTGGGCGTGGGCAACGTGATGATCGACATCGCCAACTACTGCATCCACGACCTGAAGGTGGACGAAGTGACCGCCGCGGCGCGGCGCGGCCCGGCCGATGTGAAATTCACAAAAAAGGAAATGAGCCTGGTGGCCGCCAACCTGGACCTCGCCCACCTCGAGAGCGAAATCGAGCGCAGCCGGGCGGTATTGGCGAGCGTGGGGCAGGACCCGGATGCCGCCAAAGCCTTCATCCTGAGCGCGCTGGACAAGGCCGAGCCCAAAGACTCGGAAACCGTGTTCCGGCTGGACTTCCTCGCCTCGCCCACCCGCATCCTGGGAGAAGGCGGGCAGGTGACTGGGCTGGAAGTGGAAGAGACCACCCTGGAACCGCGGCCGGGCGGCGGCGAGAGCAAGTCTGTGGGGCTGGGCACACATCGCATCATCGCCTGCGACACGGTGGTGTTCTGCATCGGTGACCGGGTGGATGCGTCCTTCGGTTTGCCGCTGGACAAATGGCAGGAATTCGCCAAGCACCCCGAGCCGCGCTACCCGCGCGAAGGCTGGTCGTACGAAGCGTGGGACCCGCAGACCGGGCAGGCGATTGAAGGTACGTTTGTGGCTGGTTGGGCGCGCGAGGCTAGCAGCGGGCTGGTGGGCACCGCCCGCAAGGACGGCGAGAACGGCGGCGAAGCCGTGCTGCATTACCTGGCTACCACGCCAACGGCCGGAAATCCCGGGGCGCTGGCCGCGCTGGAAGCGCGACTAAACGGGCTGGGCAAGCCGGTAGTACGCAAACCGGACTGGCAGCGATTGGAAGAATTCGAGGCCCGGCAAGCGGCGGAAAAAGGGCTGGAGTTCTTCAAATTCTCTTCCAATGCCGAAATGCTGGCGGCCATTGGCCTGAAATAAGGCGGATTCAAGGGGATTCACCGGGGTTTTTTACGAAATTGTTACGTCCCCGCGCGGCATTTTAGACGATACTTTAGACGACATACTGAATACTGGTCAGCTGGTAACCGGCGGCGTTAGGGCTAACGTCTTATTGACGCTGCCCGTTGCGCCGCTATCGTTGTGTATATGGCACTTAAATCTGGAGGATGAACGCTGTGATGAGTACCGCCCGCCGGCGTGAACCGCTGGCCGAAACCGAAGCCACCCGCATGGCGCAGGCCGCCCTGGCATTCGGTTTCGACGCGCCCCGGCTGCTGGTCGCCATCGCTGCCATCTCCGCGCCGCTGGATGTTGCCGAGATCGCCCGTGCCGCGGCGCGGGAAATCATCGCCATCACCGGTCTGGCGGCGTGCGCTATCTCGCGCTGGGATGAACAGAACGAGGAACTATTTCTGTGGGCGGAGGAATATCCGGATGGCGGCAGCACATCCAAAGAGCTCTTCGAACCCATCGATCTGAACGAATACCCGGCAAGCCTGAATATCCTGCGCACCGGCAACGTCCTGCAGGTGCAGGTCAACGACCCCGCTGCTGATCCCGCCGAACGCCAGTACCTGCGCAAGGTTAACAGCCTTTCGGTGCTGCTGGTGCCGCTGCGCGGGCGGCATAGCGTACTCGGAATCATGGAGATGTACGCCGACCATGAAGAGTACGTCTTTAAGGAAAGCGATATCGCGCTGGTGGAGGTCCTGGCCAGCCATGCCGGCCTGGCCATCGAGCGTTCCCTGCTGCTGAGCGAAGCCAACCGGCGCGCCGCTGAAATGGAAGCCCTGCGCCATGCCAGCCTCACCCTCACCTCCGGAATGGAACTGGACGATGTATTTCAGGCGGTGCTGAGCGCGGCGCTGAAAATCTCGCCGGGCGGGCGCGGGGTGCACATCTTCACCTACGACGGCGAAACGCTGAGTTTTGGCGCGGCGCGCTGGGCCAACGAGGAGCAAAGCGCCGCCTTCCCGTTTGCCATGCCGCGGCCGGAAGGCCTCACCTACACCGTGGCGCGCTCCGGCCGCATGCTGGCCGTGGGCGACCTGCGCCACCACCCGCTGTTCCAGGACGCGCCGATGAGTTGGGACGGCGCCATCATCGGCATTCCGCTTAAATCCAGCGACCGCGTGGTAGGGGTGATGAACATCGCCTACGAACGGCCGCGTACCCTGCCGCATCAGGAATTGAATCTGCTCAACCTGCTGGCCGACCAGGCGGCGGTGGCGATTGACCGCGCTCTGGCGCTGAAGGAAGCGCGCCGCCGCGCCGCCGAACTGGAAGCGGTGCACCAGGCCAGCCTGAAACTGACCGCCAGCTTGAACCAGGATGAGGTGTTTGAGGCGGTACTGAATGCGTCGCTGCAACTTTCGGTGGACGCGCTGGACAGCCACATCTTCACCTTTCAGGACGGTGTGCTGCGCTTTCGGGCGGCGCGCTGGGCCGATGGCCGCCAGAATTCGCCCTGGGCGCAACCCCGCCAGGACGGCCTGACCTACCGCGTGGCGCGCACCGGCCAGATCATTACCGTGAACGACACCGGCACCGACCCGCTGTACGCCGGACCGGACCGCCCGCCCAACCCGGATGGCTGGCGCGGGGCAATCATCGGGATGCCGCTGAAGATTGGCGAGCGGGTGGTGGGGGTGATGAACGTGGCTTACCAGGTGCCGCGGCCGATTACGCGCGATGACCGCCGGGCGCTCACCCTGCTGGCCGACCAGGCCGCGGTAGCCATCGAGAATGCGCGCCTGCACGAACTGGTGAGCCTGCAGGCGCTGACTGACGCGCTGACCAACCTGCCCAACCGGCGGGCGTTTGACACTCGGTTGGACGACGAAATTCGCCGCGCCGAACGCTACAAGCACCCGTTTGCAATGGCGATGATGGACATGGACGGCTTCAAGAAGGTGAACGACACCTTCGGCCACCCGGTGGGGGATGAGACGCTCACGCGCTTGGGGGCGGTGATGCGCGAAGCGATTCGCGACACAGATTTCATCGCCCGGATGGGCGGCGACGAGTTCGCGCTGGTGCTGCCCGAGACGCAGCGGGACGAAGCGGAGAAGGTGGCGGCCAAGATTAAGCAGGCAGTGTCCTCGTGCGAGCTCTCCTGGGAGGCGGAACACGGCCGTCCGTTTGCGGTGTCGATTTCGGTGGGCGTGGCGGTCTTTCCGGCGGATGGTGCAACCAAAGAAGCACTGATGACCTGCGCCGATGCTACGTTGTATCGGGAGAAGCAAGCAAACCCGCGCTAAGCCCAAAAAACGGCTCTCGCAAAGTGGGGATAAAGAATAGCCGCGCAAAATCGCTAAGATGGCAGCGGGCTGAAGCCCGCTGTCTGAAACAGTGGATGTGACGGGGCTCCCGCCTCTTGGATTCCTTGCGCTCTCTGCGGCTTTGCGTGAGATTGGTCTTTCCCTCACAATGCTATAATCCCGCCATGAACGCCAAAACTGCCAAATCCTCGCTGCCCGCCATTGATACCCAATATATGCTCGACGCGCTCGTCGCGCTGCTGAACACGCCCAGCCCCACCGGCTTCACCGACCGCGCCATCACCCTCACCGAAGCTTATCTGCGCGCCTTCCCGGACCTCGAAATCCGGCGCACGCGCAAAGGCGCGCTGGTGGCCATGTGGCCCGGCGCGGCCGATGACGCGCCGCGCGGCCTCACCGCCCACGTGGACACGCTGGGCGCAATGGTCAAGGATATCAAGCCCAGCGGGCGGCTCAAGCTCACCAAAATCGGCGGCTACGCCTGGAACACCGCCGAAGGCGAAGGCGTGACGGTGTTCACCCGCGGCGGCGAAGAGGTGCGCGGCAGCATCCTGCTGGCCGGAGCCTCCAGCCATGTGCATGGCGCCAAGGTTAACGACACCAAGCGCGACGACGACACGATGGAAGTACGCCTGGACGCCGTCACCCACTCCGCTGACGACACCCGCAAACTGGGCATCGAGGTCGGCGACTTCGTGGCCTTCGACCCGCGCGTCGAACTCACCAACGGCTTCGTGCGCTCCCGCCACCTGGACGACAAGGCCTGCGTGGCGAACATCCTCGCCGCCATCAAAGCCCTGCACGATGCCGGACTGAAGCCCGCCCAGACCACCCACATCCTCATCAGCAACTACGAAGAAGTGGGCCACGGCGCGGCCAGCGGTTTCCCGCCCGAGCTGGCCGAACTGGTGACGGTGGACATGGCGGCCATCGGCGATGGGCAGACCAGCACCGAGTTCCACGCCACGCTGTGCGTGAAGGACTCCGGCGGCCCCTACCACCACGATTTGAGCAACCGCCTGCGCGACCTGGCCGACCAGCACGGCATTGCGTACAAGGTGGATATTTACCCGTACTACGGGTCGGACGGCGAGGCGCTGTGGCGCGCCGGCGGCGATGCCGCGGTGGCGCTGATTGGCCCCGGCGTGGACGCCAGCCACAATTACGAGCGCAGCCACATCGATGCGCTGGTCGCGACGACGCAGTGGCTGGTAGCGTATTTGGTGGGGTGAGGCGGGAAATAGTTGAAACAACACGAGGCCGTCATACTCACGCTGGAAAGACTCGGTGGGCAGGCAACGCTGGCCGAGCTTTACCGCGAAACGATGAAGGTGGAAGGGCCGGTGTGGAAAACCAAGACACCGTTCGCCTCCATCCGGCGCATTGTGCAGACACGCGACGAGATTTTCAAAGTGCGGCCCGGCCTGTGGGCTTTGGAATCGCACAGAAAGCATTTGGGACTTCAAAAGACTGATTCGGCCAGACCGACACGCGATGTAATCGAACAGAATCATTCATACTATCAGGGCTTACTGGCCATCATCGGCAATTTGCGCGGCTTTTCAACTTTCATCCCAAACCAGGACAAGAATAGGTTATGTGTTGGCAAACCCCTGCATGAATTGCGGTCGTTTCAAACATTGCCTGACTTCAGTCACAAGAAACTCGTTCACCGTAGCAGCAGCGTGGACGTCATCTGGTCTAACCAACGGCAAATGCCTCATAGTTTTTTTGAAATCGAACACTCCACAGACTTTCAGAATTCCCTTTCAAAGCTCAGCGATTTGCAGGATTTCTATACTCGTATGGTCTTCGTTTCAGATGAGTCCAAACGACCCGAATTCATAAGTAAAGTTTCTATGAGTTCCTTTGAGCAAATCAAAGGCCGAGTCGAGTTCATGAATTACGACTTGCTGGTCAAGGAGTACGAAACGGAGATGCTGAAATCCAGCGCGGGGTTCAGACTGTAGCGGAGAATCCAATGAACAATGAATATCAGGAATGCCCAAACTGCGGCTCCACCGAATTCCTAACTGTCCTCAACAGCTATGAAGTCGTTTCTCTGGTGGATGGCAAGTGGCAAATCATCCGCACCGAGTTGGTTAATGACGATGAGGATTATGTCACCTGCTCGGAGTGCGGTGAAGATGTGGATTTCGACATATCCGAACAGCGGGGGATAATCACTCTCCGCACGCCCACGCCGTGAACCTAGATACATTTTTAGACCCCTCCACCCCCCTCGGCGCGGTGCCGGAACTGGCGCGCCACGCCGAAACCCTCGGCTTTGGCTGCGTGTGGGCCGCCGAGACCCAGCACAACCCCTTCCTCGCCTGCGCGCTCATTGCCGCCAACACAACGCGGATAGACTGCGGCACCGGCATCGCCGTGTCCTTCGCCCGCAGTCCGGCCGTGATGGCGCACACCAGTTGGGACCTCGCCGACCTTTCCGGCGGGCGCTTCCGGCTGGGGCTCGGCACGCAGGTCAAGGCCCACATCGAACGGCGCTTCGGCATGGCCTGGCCGGAATCCGTCACCGGAAAACTGCGCGAACAGATCCAGGCGGTGCGCGCCTTCTGGGCCAACTGGCAGACCGGCGAAAAGCTGAACCAGCGCGGCGAGTACTACAAACTTACCCTCACCTCGCCGTTCTTCACCCCGGACAAACCGGAAAACCCGCGCATCCCCATCTACATCGCCGGGGTGAACACCGGGCTGGCGCGGCTGGCGGGCGAACTGGCCGACGGCTTCCACGTCCACCCCTACCACTCGCCGGAGTACCTGCGCGCCACGCTGCTGCCCGCCATGGAGACCGGCGCGGCCAAAGCCGGGCGCACGTTGAAGGACGTGGACATCGTGGTCAACGCCTTCACCGTCAGCAACCCGCACGATGATGCGCTGGCGCGCATGCAAATCGCCTTCTACGCCTCCACGCCCTCCTACCGCGCGGTGATGGCGCACCACGGCTGGGCGGATGTGGCCGAGCGGTTGAGCGCCCACGCCGCCAAACAGGAATGGGCCAAGATGCCCGGCCTCATCACCGATGCGATGCTCAATGCCTTCGCCACCGTCGCCGAGGAAGCCGACCTGGCCGCCGCCCTGCACGAACGCTACGCCGGCATCGCCGACCGCGTCACTATCTACATCCCGCTGCGCCCCGGCGAGCGCGACGGCTTCTGGACCCGGCTGGTGGGGGATTTTGAAAAGATGGGGTAAGGACAAAACCTATCTCACGCAAAGTGGGCAAAAAGATAGCCTCGCCAAGAC
>SCUK01000023.1 GCA_004297445.1 Anaerolineae bacterium
GGCGTAGCCAACAACTTCATTGAAACCGCTGCCTTCACGCTCTTCCTGGAAGCCTATCCGCCCGGCGACCTTCCCTACGCCCAGATTCTCACCGCGTTCGTCATCTCCGCTTTGGCTAGTCTCTACCTCCGCCTGGAGATGCGCCTGTCCTTCGCGCGGCTGCTCACCCTCAACGTCATCGCCCTGAGCGCCGTCGCCCTGGCCGTCCGTCTCGGCCTCTTCACCGCCGTTGCGCCCGCCGTCGCCTTCATCCTCCCTCTGCACTTCCAGATTCAAGTCAACTTCGTCAACCTCGTCTTCTGGCCGCTGGCCGGCCGCCTGTTCACCGTCCAGCAGGGCAAGCGCTTGTTCGGCCTCGCCAATTCCGGCCTGTGGATTGGCATCATCCTCACCGGCTTCGCCATGCCGCTCATCGTTCGCTGGGTCGGCACCCAGAATCTCCTCTGGCTGGGCGCCGCCGCCATGGCCGCCAGCCTCCTCGTGCTCCGCCCCATCCTTGCCCGTCATGGCGCTGGCTTCCACGAAACGCCCGCGCCGGTTCAGCCCGGCCGCAAGCCCCGCGCCCCGCTCGCTAATCGCCGCTACATTCTGCTCATCTTTGCCCTCGTCAGCGTCTGGTGGGTCACCTTTTTCGCCATCAACCTCCTCTTTTACGACCGTGTCTACGCCCAGTTCCCGGACGGCGCGGCCATCGCCGGGTTCCTCGGCCAGTACCTTGCCGGGTTGGGCGTCTTTACCTGGTTCATCAACACTTTCTTCGCATCTCGCTTTTTGGGTCGCTTCGGTGAGCGCGCCACCCTTCTCCTACTTCCCGGCCTCCTGCTTATTCTGGCTCTGGCAGGCCTTGTCGCGGGCACATTTGCCGGTCCACTGACGCTTATATTCATCATCACCGTCATCATTAAGGTCCTCAATCTCGGGCTTGGCTTTTCCATCGATCGCACTGGCCTCACTATTCTTTATCAGCCCTTGCCCGGCCCGGTTCGCACCCGTGCCCAGGCCCTCGCCGAAGGCGTCGTCCAGTCCATCGCCGTTGGTGCATCCGGCGTCCTGCTCCTCGTCCTCGCCCGCTTCTTTCAATTGGATTACCGCGGCCTCTATGCGCTCATCCTCGTCCTCGCCGCCGCCTGGACCTTGATTGCTTTTGCCCTCGGTCGCCAGTATGGTGGAATGCTGGTCCAAGCACTGCAAAAACGCTTTTTCGGGCGCGGTGAAGAAGATGTCCTTGACCCGGACGCGTTCGCCCGCCTCGCCGCTGCCCTCAGGAACGAATCGCCCGCCGCCGCCCTCTATGCCTTGCACATGCTGGAAACCCACGAGTATCCTGCGCTCGATGATGCGATTCTCGGCCTGCTCGACCATCCCAATCCAACCGTCCAGGTCGAAGCCCTGGCCCGCATCGAGTCCCGCCGCATGACCGCCGCCCTCCCCGCAGTCCAATCCCTCGCTGACTCCAGCGCCGCTGCGGCCGTGCGCGGCCGCGCCCTGCGTGTTGTCGCCGCTCTCGGAGATGTCCAGCACGTCATGAACCTCAAGGGCTATCTGGATTCTCCCGAGCCGGATGTTGTACGTGCGGCCCTCATCGGCCTGCTCAACAACGACAAAGAACTTTCCCTGAGCCTCGCCCTCAAATCGCTGGACAAACTGGCCGCAAGCCGGAATGTCGTCGACCGCGTCCTCCTCGCCGAAATCCTCGAATCCGTCGCCCAGCCGCGCTACGGCGCCCGCCTCGCCAAACTGCTCGACGACCCGGATCGCCGCGTCCAGCGCGCCGCGCTCTTCGCCGCCCGTCGCGTGCCGTTTCCGACGGTCTGGGAAAAATCCATCACTCTGCTCGATACCCCGAGTCTGGCAGATCCTGCCCTCGCCGCGCTTTCCAGCATCAATCCCGCTTCCGAGGGGATACTCGTGAAGGCCTTAGAAGAAGCGGTTGCTGCCGAACGTTGGACCCACGCAGCCCAGCTCGCCCGCGCCCTGGGCCGCGCCTCAGGCGCGCCGACGCTTAACGCCCTTATCGCCCATCTGGCTCACCCCCATCGCCGCCTGCGTGCCGCTGTCCTGAAAGCCCTCACCCGCCGCGGCTGGCAGGCCTCACCATCCGACCGCGCCCGCGTGGTGGACGTGCTGCGCGCCGAACTGAACGAATGGGCCTGGACGCTGGCAGCCCAGGTGGAGGCCGCAAAGTCACCCGAAGCGTCTCTCCTGACTTCGTCGCTGGAAATCGAAGGGCGTTATGCGCTGCGCGCCGCCTTCCTTGCGCTGGCCCTCGCCTATCCCCCGGAGCCGGTCCTTCAGGCCCGCGCGGTTTCGCGCAACCCGCTTGCCGGGCAAAGCCAGCGCGCCTACGCCCTTGAACTGCTCGAAATTACCCTCTCGGCAAAGCACCGCGGCTGGTTCGCCCCGGTATTCACCGCAGCCAATCCCGCCGAAAAACTGGCCGCCCTCCAGCGCGCCTTCCCCCAGCCGGACCGCATCATGCAGGCCTGGCTGTTGGAAATCCTGGAACGGCCGGCAGGCAGCGTCAGCCCCTGGTTGCGCGCCGTGGCTTTGCACACCGCCGCCCGCATGAACCTCGCCGCCATTCAGCACCCCGCCGAAGCGGCTGCGGCCCACGCTTCCCCGTTCGTCCGTGAGACGGCTGCCGAACTTCTGATAACTCTGAACGCCAGAGAAAACCGCGCCTTACTCAAGGCTCTGGCCAAAGACGCTGACTCCCGCGTCCGTGCCGCCGCAACCCGCGCCGCAAAATCGAAAGGAAAGTCCGCGATGCTCTCAACCATTGAACGCGTCCTGTTGTTGAAATCCACCCCCACCTTCAGCGACACCCCGGATGAGATTCTGGCCGAACTGGCCGGCCTGCTTCAGGAAATCGAGATCGGCGCGGACCAACCCCTCTTCAAGAAAGAAGACCCCGGCGATTGCATGTACATCCTCGCCAGCGGCCGCCTGCGCGTTCACGACGGCAGCACCTTCATCAATGAACTCGGGCCCGGTGAGGTGGTCGGTGAAATGGCCATGCTGGACTCTGAACCCCGCTCCGCCTCCGTCACCGCCGTAGAAGACTCCCTCCTCCTGCGCCTCGACCAGGAACCCTTCTACGACCTGATGGATGCCCGCATCGAGGTCGTACGCGGCATCATCAGCGTCCTCTCCGGCCGCCTGCGCAATGCGGTCGGCACAATGCGCGACCTCCGCGCCCAGTACGGAGACACAACCATCCTGCGCAAATAGTCATCTGTCATTCTGAGCAAACCGACGCTGCGGAACCGCGCTCGGCAAAGTGAAAACTTACCTTAGAATCTTGTCATTCCGAGCGCCAGCGAGAGCCTGTCCTGAACGAAGTGAAGGAAATCGCGGGCAGGCTTAGATTACAGTCGCCTCCGCTGGAAAACAACGGACTCCCCCTGCCCCCAAACGCTCACTCCCCTACCCACTCCACGATAGTCGCCTCCCCCTGCCCAACCCCCACGCACAACGTCGCCAACCCGTAATATGGTCGCTTCTCTCCCGCCGCTCGCCGCCGCATTTCGTGAACCAGAGTACAGATGAGCCGCGCTCCGGACATCCCCAACGGATGCCCCAGCGCAATTGCCCCGCCGTTCACATTCGTGATTTCTTCACTCAATCCCAATTCCTTCATCACCGCCAGCGACTGTATGGCAAATGCCTCGTTCAACTCTACCAGCCGCACGTCTTCCATACTTAACTCCGCCCGCTCCAGCGCCTTGCGCGTTGCCGGCACCGGCCCCAGTCCCATCGTGCGCGGGTTGACCCCTGCCGCCGCCCCGGCCACCACTCGGGCCAGCGGCTTCAATCCCAATTCCTGCGCCTTGCTGTCGCTCATCACCAGCACTGCCGCTGCCCCATCATTCAGCCCGGACGAATTCCCCGCCGTCACCGTCCCACCGTCGCGAAACGCCGGCCTCAATTTCGCCAGGCTTTCCGGAGTCGTGTCGCGCCGCGGTCGTTCGTCCGTAGCCACCACCACCGGTTCGCCCTTGCGCTGCGGGATGCTCACCGGCACAATTTCTTCGGCGAATCGCCCGCTGTCCATCGCCGCCAGCGCCCGCTTATGACTCTGCGCGCTGAACCGGTCTTGTTCCTCGCGCGAAATCGGCATCGCGTCGTAAATGTTCTCCGCCGTCTCGCCCATGCTTTCGTTTTCATACATCGTCTTCAGCTTGGCGTTCGGATACCGCCAGCCCAGCGCCGTATCCCACATCGTCTGGTTGCCAAACTGGTACCCGCCCTCTGCTTTGGGCACCGAATACGGCGCCCGGCTCATGCTTTCCACCCCCGCCGCAATATAGACATCCCCTTCGCCCGCCTTGATCGCTCGCGCCGCTGTGTTCACGGCATTTAACCCGCTGGCACACAGGCGGTTCACCGTCACCGCCGCCACCTCTACCGGAAACCCTGCCAGCAAAGTCGCCATGCGCGCCACGTTGCGGTTGTCCTCACCCGCCTGGTTGGCACAACCCATATACACTTCTTCCACCAGCGCCGGGTCAAGTCCCGTCCGTTCAATCAGCGCCTTTAGCGCCAGCGCGCCCAAGTCATCCGGCCGCACCGCTGCCAGCGCCCCGCCCAGCGCGCCAATCGGCGTCCGTACTGCATCTATGATTACTGCATCCACCATCGCTCACTCTCCTGAATTCAAAAATCCCGCCGATTCTACCATCCACGTCTTGGCCGCATCCCTCTTCCCCGCGCTCGTTCCCCGTCGTATACTTCGCCCCCGGAGACACTCCCATGCCCTACATCGGCGAACTCGCCGCCATAGCCACATCCATCTGTTTTTCCATCGGCCCCGCCTTCTTCACCTTCGCCGGCCGCGAGGTTGGTTCGGTGGTCGTCAACCGCGTCCGACTGGTTTTTGCCACCCTCATCATCGCCACAGCACACGCACTTTTCGTGGGCTCACCGTTTGCCATTGCGGCCGCCACCCCAGACCGCTGGTTCTGGTTCGGACTATCCGGCATCATCGGCCTTGCTTTGGGAGATGCCGCGCTCTTCCAGGCTCTAGTCATGTTGGGCCCGCGCCTCACTTTACTCATCTTTGCCGTTTCCCCTTTGTTGGGCGCGCTGCTAAGCCTCATCTTCCTGGGTGAACATCTCGCCTTTATTCAGTGGCTGGGCATCGCCATTACCCTGGCGGGTGTGGCCTGGGTGGTCTTTGAACGCGAACACAATGCTTCGCGCAATGCCCTCACCCCGCGCGAGTACGCCATCGGAATCGGCTTCGCCCTGCTCGGCGCGCTCGGCCAGGCCGGCGGCCTCGTCACTTCGAAGTTCGGGTTTCAGGGCGGCTTCCCCACCCTTTCCGGTCAACTCATCCGCATGCTCGTCTCTGCCGTCGTCATGTGGCTGGCCGCGCTGGCGGTCGGCAAAGCCCGCAGCACCATCACCGCGGTGCGCAACAACCCGAAGGCCCTGCGCGCCATCCTGATTGCCTCGTTCGTCGGCCCGTTCCTCGGTATCTATTTCTCCCTCGTCGCCATCCAGCATGCGCCCGTCGGCATCGCCGGCACCCTGATGTCCCTCCAACCCATTATCCTACTGCCCGTCAGCGCCATTGTCTTCAAAGAACATGTCTCTCCCCGCGCCGTCTTCGGCACCATTATCGCCCTGGCTGGCGTGGCCGTATTATTCCTGGTATGAGTCGCCAAATTCTCTCCTCCCTCAACGCCCGGCTCCCCGAGCCGTTCCCCACCGTCTCGGTCGGCCAGCCCCTTCCCGCCAACTCCTCCACTTACGCCTTCCTCGACGGCGAGGATGTCATCGCCCTCTCCTTGCGCGGCACGCACCTCGGTCACTTCCCAACTGAAATTTTGGAATTTCGCCGCCTCCGCTCGCTCTCGCTCGGCCTCAACGACCTCACCGCCATTCCCGAAGAGCTGGGACTGCTGACCGGACTCACCCACCTCTATCTGGACACCAATCTCCTGACCGCTCTGCCGGACTCGCTCGGCAGCCTGTCCAACCTCCTCGTGCTGGATATTGCCCACAGCCCCCTTGCCGCCATCCCTACCACGTTGGCAAACCTCCCGCGCCTGGAATTTCTCTACCTGGCCGAACTCGCCATCCCCGAACTGCCCGCCTTCGTTGGAAAAATTCTTTCCCTCCGCTACCTGAACGCCGGCAGCAATTCCCTGACTTCTGTCCCACCCGAACTCGGCGACCTGACGAACCTCCTCGAACTGCGCCTCACCGACAATTCCCTCACTCAACTTCCTGCCACCCTCGGCAACCTGACCAACCTCCGCGAATTCCATCTCCGCCACAATCGCCTGTCCACCCTTCCTGATTCGTTCGCCAATCTCACCCAAATCCGCCACCTCGACCTTCGCTCCAACCACTTCGCCGAAGTTCCCCCTATCACCCAACGAATGCCCACCCTTCAAAAACTGGACCTCCGCTGGAACCGCCTCCCCCCGGACTCCCCCGATTCCTACCGAATTTCCTGATTCTCTTTTCTCCGACACCTGCCTACGCGGCCTCGTTGTGTCTTACGAGGCTATGTTCGTCTCCCACTTTGCGTGAGATAGCCTTTATCTTCCCTGCACTTCAGCACATCCGCACTTCAGGACTCCCTCCACACACCCGCCCCGTCCCGGTACACCCTTCCCGCCCCACACGGGACACATGCCCCTGACGCAACCCGCCCCTTTTTGCGATGATTAGAGCGCAAGCCAACTAAATCTACTCTGATTACTCCGAATAGAGCAGAAGGAGCGCAGCATGCCCGTTAAGGGATGGATCGAAGTAAACCAGAAATACTGCAAAGGCTGTGACTTGTGCGTCCATGCCTGCCCCCAGAACATTATGAGTCTGGACATGGACCACCTCACCCCCAAGGGCTATCACCCCGTCCACCTGCACGCCGAGGGTTGCACCGGTTGCGCCGTTTGCGCCGTCGTCTGCCCCGAAGGCGCTCTCACCATCTTCCGCGGCCAGGCCGTGGTCGCCGGAGTCTAGCAATGGCAAAAGAACTGCTCAAAGGCAATGTCGCCATGGCGGAAGCCGCCGTGCGCGCTGGCTGTGAAGCTTACTTCGGTTACCCCATCACCCCCCAAACCGAACTCCTCGAACACATGGCCGCCCGCATGCCCGAACTCGGGCGCGCCTTCGTCCAGGCCGAAAGTGAAGTCGCTGCCATCAATATGGTCTACGGCGCCGCCTGCACCGGCAAACGCGTCATGACCACCTCCTCCTCGCCCGGCGTCAGCCTGATGATGGAGGGCATCTCCTACATCGCCGGCACCGAAGTGCCCATGGTCCTCATCGACGTCATGCGCGGCGGCCCCGGCCTCGGCAACATCGCCCCCGCCCAGGGAGACTACACCCAGATGGTACACGGCGGCGGCCACGGCGATTACAAAACCATCGTCCTCGCCCCCGCCAGCGTGCAGGAAGCCATTGATCTCACTGCCCTTGCCTTCGACCTCGCCGACAAGTATCGCGCCATCGTAGTCGTCCTCGCCGATGGCAGCCTCGGCCAGATGATGGAGCCCGCCGAATTGCCGGAGATGCAGCCCCTCAAGAAACAACTACCGGACTGGGCCATCACCGGCGAGCCCGGCCGCGACCGCCGTCTGCTCACCTCCATCTACTTACAGCCTGAAGACGAAGAAACCACCAATATCCGCCTTCAGCGCCGCTGGATGGAAATCGAGGCCAACGAAGTCCGCTATCAGGAATACTTCCTGGACGATGCCGAAATCGTCCTCGTCGGCTTTGGCACCGCCGGACGCGTCGCCCTGTCCGCCATTCGCCACGCCCGGGCCGAGGGCATCAAAGTCGGCCTGTTCCGCCCCGTCAGCCTCAGCCCCTTCCCGGCAGAGGCCCTCCGGTTAGTCGCACGGAAAGCAAAAGCGATGCTCGTCGTGGAAATGAACGCCGGTCAGATGCTGAACGATGTCCGCCTCGTCACCCAGGGCGCATGCCCGGTGGATTTCTACGGCCGCATGGGCGGTGTCGTCCCCCTGCCGGACGAAATCCTGTCCGAAATCATGCGTCTTGCGAGATTCACGCCGCACGACCTCAACGGCCACACCCGCGCCGCCTGGCTGGACCGCCTTGAAGTGGTCCGGGGAGCAAAATAACATGGTCGCCACTGACATTCAAAACGCTAAGCTTGTTTACGAACGCCCCGAAAGTCTTGCAGATGTAGCCACTCACTACTGCCCCGGCTGCACCCACGGCACCGCCCATCGCCTCGTCGCTGAGGTGCTGGACGAGATGGGCATCCGCGAACACAGCATCGGTGTTGCTTCGGTCGGTTGTTCCGTCTTTTCCTACAACTATTTTGACATGGACTTCGTTCAGGCCGCCCATGGCCGCGCTCCGGCCATGGCCACCGGCGTCAAGCGCGTCTTCCCGGACCGCACCGTCTTCACCTACCAGGGCGATGGTGACCTCGCTTCCATCGGCATGGCCGAAATCATGCACGCCGCCGCCCGCGGTGAGAACATCACCGTCATTTTCATTAACAACGCCATTTACGGCATGACCGGCGGCCAGATGGCCCCAACCACCCTGCCCGGCATGAAGACTACGTCCTCACCCCGAGGTCGTGATGTCGAAACCCAGGGCTACCCCATCCGCATGTCCGAAATCCTCGCCACGCTGGATGGCGTCTCCTACGTGGTGCGCCGCAGTTTGCACAACCCGGCCGAGATTCGCAAATCCAAGAAGGCCATCCGCTATGCATTTGAAACCCAACAGCGAGGCCTCGGCTTCAGCATGGTGGAATTGCTTTCTTCATGCCCCACCAACTGGGGAATGACTCCGCTGGACTCCCTGACCTTTATCGAAGACAAGATGGTCCCCGCGTTTCCGTTAGGCGACTACAAGGTCATTGACGCCGTCAAATCCATGAAGTGGAAAGAAGGCTGAAATGCAGACTGAAATCATCATCGCAGGCTTTGGCGGTCAGGGCGTGCTGTTCGCCGGCCAGGTACTGGCCTACGCCGCCATGGACAACGACCTCCACGTCACCTGGATTCCCTCCTACGGGCCGGAAATGCGCGGCGGCACCGCCAACTGCACCGTCATCATCGGCGACGAACCCATCGGCGCACCCATCGTCAAACACCCTAAAGCCGTCATCGCCCTCAACCTCCCCTCGCTGGACAAATACGAACCGCTGGTTGCCGAAAACGGCATTCTCCTCGTCAACTCCAGCCTCATCGAGCGCAAGGTAGAACGACCCGATGTGCATGTAGTCTACGTCTCTGCCAACGAAATCGCCGAGCGCCTCGGCGACAAACGCCTCACCAACATGGTCATGGTCGGCGCATGGCTTGGTGCCAGCGGCGTGCTGGATATGAAAGCCGTCCAGACCTCCCTAAAGGCGCACCTTCCCGCCAAACACCACAAACTCCTCCCCGCCAACTACCTGGCGCTTGAAGAAGGCGCACAAATCGCGAGAGAAACCCTGGCGCAGGCCGCCTGACTTATCAGGCCGAAGTTCTGCTCCGCCAGGTAAAAGCCCCAGCCGTATTGGCTGGGGCTTTTCTTTAGAAATACTGCGAGAGTACCCGCTGCATCAGCCAGATGAACAGCGGCAGCCCGATGGCCGAAAGGAAATTCCGCAGCGAGCCCGGTTGCCATGGCCACGCCGGAATCGCCTGCACCTGACCGCGCAGGTTGAACAGCGCGGTCAGACTGCGTTCCAAGCCTTGTATGTTTTCGAATTTTCGGCCACTGACGTCAGCCTGGAGGTCATTCCGCAGGCTTTCCACCTGCTGGCCCAGCTCCGAAAGCACATTGCGCTTCTCGCGATTAATTTTGTTGTGAATGCCATAGAGCGGCAAAATAACCATAAGGAGGGCCACACCAACATTAATCAAATAAATGTTCACTGTCTCCTCGTTGGTCAAACTGGCGGTCCCACCGAAGACTTCAATCACGTAGTTCAGGTTGGCAAGCGCCAGGAAGAAACTGCCTACCACCAGCGTTACGGAGGTAAGCCCGTAGAGCTGCTGCAGGTCAAATAGATTGACCTTCTTCACCATGCCAAACAGGCGATTGACCTGCACCAATTGACGGAAGGCAAAATAGAACCAGACGGGCAAAAAGATAAAGGCAGAATTGTTGAAGATGTACCACGTAATTTCAGAGAAAGTGGGCATCCCGGGCTGCGCAAAAACATAATGCCGGGCTGCAGATTCGGAGATTCCTACGGCAAGGCCCAGCAGAGAAAATATGAGGATGGGGACTCGCGGCAACGTCCTAAACCGATACGCGATTTCATCAAACTCAACATCAGAGACATCCAGCATCGGGCGAAAACTGGCGATAGCACTTTCAGCAGTTCCGTTCATCAGATAGATAAATCCGGTGACAAAGGGAAGCCAGGTCGCATCAAAAAAGAACGCGGTGACAAACTGCCCCGGCGGATACGCCCCCTCCAGCCAGAGTGGGACATTCATACCCAACACACATAACACATATAACAATATAAAAAATACAGCCGGCGGGAAAGGAAGACTGTCTACCCAATTAAGGAGGTGGTCAATCCAACTGGGTCTGTAGGTTCGCTTCTCGGCCACGGGTCTCTCCTCCAAATATCAAGATTGGATTCTTATACCATAGGTTCATCCAGAGAAAGACACCCACAGGGACCAGCCATGGGGGCCAGGGATTCCAGGACTTTTCGCGTGTCAGCTCTTCAATGCCGCATGCGCCGCCGCCAGCCGCGCCACTGGCACCCGGAACGGCGAACATGAAACGTAATTGAGCCCGGTAGCATGGCAGAACAGGATCGACGCGGGGTCGCCGCCGTGTTCGCCGCAGATTCCCACTTCCAGGTCAGGCCGCGCCGCCCGCCCATCGTCCACCGCCATCCGCATCAACCGCCCCACCCCCGGCTGGTCAATCGTCTGGAACGGGTTCTCTGGCAATATCTTATCTTCCACGTACTTGAGCAGGAAGTTGCGCTCGGCATCGTCGCGGCTGTACCCATACGTCATCTGGGTCAGGTCATTCGTCCCAAACGAGAAGAATTCTGCCACTCCCGCGATTTCCGCGGCCGTCAGCGCCGCCCGCGGGATTTCAATCATCGTCCCAAACTTGTAGTGGAATTTGGCTTTTGTTTTCGCCATCACCTCTTTGGCAATCGCCTCCAGCCGCGGCTGGATGACTTTCAACTCATTCACGTGCCCAGTCAGCGGGATCATCACTTCCGGCCTTGGGTCCATGCCCTTTAGCGCTACCTCGGCCGCCGCTTCCATGATTGCCCGCACCTGCATCTCCACGATTTCCGGCATCACGATGCTCAGACGCACCCCCCGCAGGCCCATCATCGGGTTACTCTCATGCAGCGCGTTCACACTTGCCAGCAATTTTTCCTTTTCCTCCAGCCCGTCGGTCTTCCCCTCCACCCGCATCGTGATGACCTCTTCCAGCAGGCTTTCCTGGCTCGGCAGAAATTCATGCAAGGGCGGGTCAATCAGCCGCACGATGACCGGCAGCCCGTCCATCGCCTCAAACAACCCTGCAAAATCCGCCCGCTGGTACGGCAGCAGTTCATCTAGCGCGCCCGTCCGTTCTTCGCTCGTTTCCGCCAGGATCATCCGTTGCACAATTGGCAACCGTTCCTGCTCAAAGAACATGTGCTCCGTCCGGCACAGCCCAATCCCCTTCGCCCCGTAAGACCGGGCGCGCCGCGCATCCGCCGGGTAATCGGCATTCGCCCATACCTGCAAGCCCCGCGTCACCGCCCCGCTGCGCACGCCGTCCCGTCCCGCCTCTTCATCCGCCCAGTTCAACAGCGTCAGCAATTCCGTTTGTTCCTCCAGGCTCGGTGCCATCGTTGCCAGTTGCCCGATAAACACTTCCCCCGTCGTCCCGTTTACCGATAGCCACTCGCCAGCCTTTACCTTCTTGTCCCCGGCCGTCATCGTCCGGTCTTCAACATTGATGCGCACCGCCGCCGCCCCCACCACGCACGGCACGCCAAACTGCCGTGCCACCACCGCCGCGTGGCTCGTTGCACCGCCTTCGCTGGTCAAAATGCCCTTTGCTGCCAGCATGCCATGCACATCATCCGGCTTGGTGAACGGCCGCACCATGATCACCGCCTGCCTGGCTTCCTTTGCCATCTTCTCAGCCGTATCGGCATCAAAATACACCTGCCCCACCGCCGCCCCCGGGCTGGCGTTCACACCTGTGCAGAACAGCCGCCCCTCGGCTTTGGCCTGTGCTTCCGTGGCCGGGTCAAACTGCGGGTGCAGCAGGACGTCTACCTGCTCTGGCGTCACCCGCAACACCGCTTCCTTCTTGCTGATTAACCCCTCGCTCACCATATCCGCCGCGATCTGCACCGCCGCCCTCGCCGTCCGCTTGCCGCTGCGTGTTTGCAGCATCCACAATTTCCCCTGCTCGATTGTGAATTCCACATCCTGCATTTCGCGGTAATGCTTTTCCAAGGTGTTGCAGATTTCAACAAATTGCGCGAATGCCTCCGGCAAATCCTTTTCCATCTGGGCTATCGGCGTCGTATTGCGAATTCCCGCCACCACGTCTTCGCCCTGCGCGTTAATCAGGTAGTCGCCAAACAGCACCTTTCGGCCGGTAGCCGGGTCGCGCGTGAACGCCACCCCCGTGCCGCTGGTATCCCCCATATTGCCAAAGACCATCGTGCAGATGTTCACCGCCGTGCCCAGGTCATGCCGTATCTTGGCCGCGTTGCGGTAATCCATCGCGCGTTTGCCGTTCCAGGACTTGAAAACCGCCTCTATCGATAGCCGCAATTGGCCATACGGGTCCTGCGGAAAGGCCCGCCCGGTGTGTTTCTGAATGATGCCCTTGAACTCCTCGGTGATCTTCTTCCATTCTCCTGCCCCCAACCCCGTATCCAGTTGCACCCCTTTCTTCTCTTTCCATGCGTCGAGCACATCCTCAAAGTCTTCATCCGGCAGTCCCAGCACCACGCTGCCAAACATCTGCACCAAGCGCCGGTAGCAATCATACGCATAGCGCGGGTCGCCTGTCAGCTTCGCCAGCCCTTCCGTGGTCTCATCATTCAACCCGATATTGAGCACGGTATCCATCATCCCCGGCATGGAGAACTTCGCTCCCGACCGGCATGACACCAGCAGTGGGTTCTTGGCTGAGCCAAACGCTTTGCCGGTCGTGGCTTCCGTTTCCTTCATCGCCGTCAGGCACTGATCCCACATCCCCTCCGGAAATTTCTCGCCGGCCGCCAGGTAAGCGTTGCACGCTTCGGTCGTTACTGTAAAGCCCGGCGGCACCGGCGCGCCAATCCGCGTCATTTCCGCAAGGTTAGCCCCCTTACCGCCTAACAGCCCGCGCACGCCCTCCCAGTCGCCGGCTTTCTTTTCCGCCAGCCCCACTTCATCGAATCGAAAAACCCATCGGGTGTCGTTCACGGCAAGCCTCCACGCTCGGTGTTCGCCGGGCGCATACATATTATAAATCTGCCCTTAAGTATCTGAATTTTATCGCCAATCCATGAGGGACAAATGCCCCGAATAGCTGTGGTGAGATGTCCTTACATCAAAAATTTGGCTCCTGGCCGCGCCACTCTTTACAGTTTCTTTAATATTCCTTTTCTGGCAGTTTATGGTGAATCGGTAACATGGGGGCACCTACAAGAAACAGGAGACTTGAAATGAACACGACATTGAAATGGATTTTGGGGATTGCCGGAGTAGTCATCATCGCCGGCGCACTATTGATGGCTGGCGTTTTCGCCGGTCGCATGACCTCCGCCTGGAATCCCATGGGCGGCTCGCTCGGCTATGGCGAAATGATGGGCCGGGGCTTCAGCCCGGACGGCTTCGGCCACGGCGGCATGATGGGTCGGGGCTTTGGCGATGGCGAATTTGGTCCCGGCGGCATGATGAACGGTTGGGGAGGCTACGACCAGGACATCGAAGTTGACCTGACCGAAGAAGAGGCTCTCCAGCTCGCGACGGACTACGTCGCTTCCGAATACCCCGGAGCCGTCATCACTGGCGACGCCTTCCTCCGCCAGGGCATCTATCACTGGGAACTCCAGCAGGACGGCGAAACCGCTGGCCGCGTGATGGTGGATGGCAACAGCGGCGATGTCTTCGCCCACACCTGGTCGGCCAGTTCCTCTGACAACTAGTATTACAGCGCAAGGTCGCGCCTTACGAATAAAACCGCGCGAAAGAAAGGAGGACATGGTATTTTTTCTCCGTCGGCTAGCAACCAAAGGAGAAGAAAGGAACCATGTCCACAGAGATTGTATCGGAAATTTGCCCACCGCCGGAATGGGAATTGGCGGAAGAAGATATCCAACGAATGGTTGTTGAACTGGACCGTTTCTATCAGGAATTCAAGCCCGGCTTTGAGCGCTGCGATCAGGCGGCTCACGGTTGGGTGTATTTGAAAGGGCTGTTGAGTGATTTGCCGCGCAAAGTAACCGAACGCATCGCCCTGCGTTTTGGGAGCTGCGTGCGCAGCCTGCAGCACTTCATCGGTCAGAGCCCGTGGGAACGAGAGCAGTTGCTGGCAAAACAACAGGCCCTGGTGGTGGAGACGTTGGGTGAGCCGGATGGCGTGCTGCTGGTGGACGAGTCGGGGATGGTCAAACAAGGAGGGCATTCGGTTGGGGTCGGGGCGCAATACTGCGGCTCGGTGGGCAAGATTGCCAATGCGCAAGTCGGGGTTTACCTGGGGTATGCCAGTCGCAAGGGGCATGCCTTTTTGGATGGGCGGCTGTTCGTGCCGGAGCAATGGTTTGATGCGACCAATGCGGAATTGCGCCAGGCAGTCAATCTTCCTGAAAAGCTGAGTTACGAGACCAAGCCCGCCATCGGCCTGGAATTGCTGGAAAATGCGCTCGCCCGCGGGGAATTGCCCTGCAGATGGGTGGCGGCGGACGAATTGTACGGCGATTCGCCCGGTTTCCGGGATGGGGTGGCTGCTGTGGGTCTGTGGTTCTTCACCGAAGTGCGCTGCACAACCCGCATCTGGCTGGAAAAGCCGGAAATCTGGGTACCGCCCTGGAAAGGCCGCGGCCGTCGGCCGACCCGCCTGCGTCTGAAAAATCCTGAGCAGGGCGCCATCCAAGTCGATCAGATGGTCCAGCAACTGCCGGCCACCTCCTGGGTTCGCGCCCGCATCAAGGAAGGCGCCAAGGGTCCGCTGGTCTGTGATTTCGCCTGCCTGCGGGTCTTTGAAGTGCGGGACGGCCTGCCCGGTCAGGAGCTCTGGCTCATCTTGCGCCGCAACCTCGAGGACCCGAGCGAAATCAAGTATTACTTCAGCAATGCGCCGGCCGACCTTGACCCGGCTCAATTGGTGCGCATCAGCGGCATGCGCTGGCCGGTCGAGATCATCTTTCGAGCCGGTAAGGTCGAAGTCGGCTTCGACCATTACGAACTGCGTAGCTGGTTGGGTTGGCATCATCACATGCTGTTCGCGTTTCTGGCTCATCTGTTCCTGGTCAGGATGCGTATCTTTTTCAAATCCCGGGCGCCGGCCTTGACGGTGCCCCAGGTCCGCTTGCTGCTTTTGAGTGTCTTGCCCATGCCCGCTTTCAACGTCGCGGATGCCATTCGGATCGTCCGTTATTATCAACGCCGCAATTATGCGGCTTATCTTTCTCACCGAAAGGGCCGCCTCGAGCGGCCTTCACTCAACCTTGCGCTGTAATACTAGGCAACCCATCGCTGACTATCCGCCAGCCCCATTCGCTTCACTGGAATGGGGCTGGCGTTTTCAACCCTGCATCGGCTGACTCCGGTAGAATTGCTGCAATGACCAAACCCAGAATTCTCGTGGTGGATGATGAGGAAAACATCCTCAAACTCGTCACCGCCTACCTGGAAAAGGAAAACTACGAAGTGCTGACGGCCTCTTCCGGGCTGGCGGCGCTTGAGATTGCCCGCCGAATGAAACCGGACCTGCTGGTGCTGGATGTCATGCTCCCCGGCCTGGACGGCCTCGAAGCCCTGCGCGAACTTCGCCGCGAGTCGGACATGTACGTCATCCTGCTCACCGCCCGCGCGGAAGAGGTGGACAAGATTATCGGCCTGTCTATCGGCGCCGACGATTACGTCACCAAGCCCTTCAGTCCCCGTGAACTCGTCGCCCGCATCAAAGCTGGTCTGCGTCGCGCCGGTCAGGGCAGAACAGACCACAAGGAACTTAAGTTCCCGCATATCCGCATCGACCTGGGCGCACGCCGCGTCTGGCTGCATGACTCTGAAATCGAACTCACCCAGCGCGAGTTCGACCTGCTCGCCGCCCTGGCGGAACATGCCGGCCTCGTACTCAGCCGGGAGCAATTGCTCGAAAACGTCTGGGGTGGACAATATTTCGGTGAACTTCGCGTCGTGGATGTTCACCTCGGCCATGTACGTCAGAAACTCGGTGGGGACTTTATAGAGACTGTTCGCGGTGTCGGCTACCGCTTTGAAGACAAGGAAACCTGAGATGCATCGCCTTATTCCTCGCACGCTCTTCGGCCGTCTCCTTCTGGCCTTCCTCCTGGTCTTTGTCGTTTCCGGAGGGGTGCTGGTGGCAGCCACCGAACTCAGCCTGCCACGCCTATATGACCGCCATTTCATGATGGCGTCGGACCCGGATATGGGAGAAATGCCAATGGGCGGTCATGGTCGCGGTCCGGACGAAGTCGCGGCCGGGCAATTCCTGAACTTCCGCGCCGCCGTGGAGGGCGCACTGATTCCCGCCGCCTGGGCCGCCCTGCTCGCCGCCATACTGGTCAGCGCCTGGCTCAGCCGCCGCGTCAGCCAGCCGCTCCAGCACCTCGCCCAGGCCAGTCAGCGCATCGCCGTTGGCCACTACGAACAACGCGTGAGCCCAACGGAGATTTCCGGGGCCCCTCAGGAATTTGTGGACGTGGCCGGCAGCTTCAACCAGATGGCCGAGCGCCTGGAAAAGACCGAAACCCTGCGCCGTGAACTGATTGCCGATGTTTCCCACGAGCTCCGCACTCCCCTCACCATCATTAAAGGCTCGATGGAGGGCCTGATGGATGGCGTGCTGGCCCCGGACAATCAGACCTTTGGTATGGTTCAACACGAAGCCGCCCGTCTTGAACGCCTGGTGAACGATATGCTTCAACTCAGCCGTCTGGAAGCCGGAAAGGATACGCTGGAACTTGGGCCTCTCTCGGTCGAAACGTTGCTCAACGGCTCCCTTGAAAGCATCCGGGCCGCGTACCGGGAAAAGGGAGTATCCCTCGCTTCTGAATTGGAGCAGGGCCTGCCGGCCCTCCAGGTCGACGTAGACCGCGCCTATCAGGCGGTCCTCAACCTTCTCGCCAACGCCTTGGAATATACGCCGGCCGGCGGGGTGGTCACCGTCCGCGCCCGCCGGGAATCCGAGAGCATAGTGATCGAGGTGGAGGATTCCGGCATTGGCATCGCCCCGGGACACCTTCCCCACGTCTTTGAGCGCTTTTACCGCGTGGATAAGAGCCGCTCCCGCGCCCAGGGCGGTACCGGCATCGGGTTGGCCATCACCCGCCGTATCATGGAAGCCCACGGCGGTCGCGCCGAGGTCACCAGCCCCGGTCTGGGTCATGGCAGTCGCTTCACCCTTATCTGGCCCATTGAGTTTCCGCCCAACCCCAAGAAACAGTAGCCTTTCAGCAGCCGGTCGCAAACTGCCCGCCCATCTCCGTGCCTCCGTATCGCTGTGGTGAAAATTTTCCCAAATTCAGCGTTGACAATCCGCCCCCCCTTCTGTATAATTCCGTGGCTATGCTCCCGGCGCTGGCTGGGAGTTCATGTTGTTTATTCACTACCCCCAACTTCCCCGCCCACCGGCACACTTGTGCGGGCTGTGCGGCGAAGTGACGTTGGAGGAACCAATGAAGTACGCAATTGTGGAAAGTGGCGGCAAGCAATACAAAGCCGTCGAAGGCCGGATGATTGAAGTCGACCGGCTGCAAGTTGAAGTCGGTAAGAAGGTCGAACTGAACGACGTCTATCTCGTATCGGATGAGGGCGACATCACCGTTGGCACCCCCAAAGTGTCCGGCGCAAAGGTGACCGCCACCGTCAGCGACCACATCCTCGGTCCCAAGCTCATCATCTTCAAGTACCGCCCCAAGCAGCGCTTTCGCGTCAAGACCGGCCATCGCCAGCAATACACCCTGCTGATGATTGAAAGCATTGCCGGCAAGGACGGTAAGGTCTCCGAAAAGAAGGTCGAAGCCAAGCCGGAGCCGGTCGCTGAAGCCCCCGCCGTTGAAGCGCCGGTCGCTAAGGCCAAGACGGCAGCCAAAGCCAAGACAGCCGCAAAGCCCAAGACCAAAGCGGCCCCAAAAACCAAAACCGCCCCCAAAGGCGGCGCGGCCAAGAAACCGGCCACCAAGAAAACCGCGAAATAGGACGAGTGAGGTTCAATCATGGCTCATAAAAAAGGCGGCGGTTCCAGCCGCAACGGTCGAGACAGCAACAGCCAGCGCCTGGGCGTAAAAATGTACGCCGGTGAGAAAGTCATCCCCGGCAACATCCTGGTTCGCCAGCGCGGCACCAAGATTTACCCCGGCCTCAACGTCGGGATGGGCAAGGACCACACCTTGTTTGCCACCGCCGAAGGCGTGGTAGTTTACGAAACCCTGCGCGGCGGCAAGAAAAGCGTACGCATAGACCCCCTGGCCTAGGCAGTTTTCTGCCCCAGCGGTCATAGAGAGGCAACGCAATGAAAAAAGATATTCACCCAACCTACTACCCGGACGCAGTCGTTACCTGCGCCTGTGGCAAGACCTGGACCACCGGCTCCACCCAAAAGGAAATCCGTGTGGACATCTGCTCCAATTGCCACCCGTTCTATACCGGTGAGCAGCGCATCGTAGACACCGAGGGCCAGGTGGACCGCTTCTACAAGCGTCTGGAAGCCCGCCAGTCCTACGTGGCGGAACAGGAGGCCAAAGAAGCCTCCCAGATTGCTCCCGAACGCCCCATCAGCGAATTCTCGCTCGGCAAGCGTGCCGAAGAAGCCCTCAAGAAAGTCGGCATTCTGACCGCCGGAGAATTCATCGCCAAGCTCGCTGAAGGCGATGACGCCGTCCTCGCAATCGAAGGCTTTGGCCGCAAGAGTCTCGCCGACCTGAAGAAGGCCCTGCGCCGCAACGGGTACGACCTGCCCGAAGAAGTGGCCGCAGAAGCCTCTGAAGCCGCCTAGTCAATCACTCAAAACGAAAAGACGCCCGGACTCCCGGGCGTCTTTTGCTTTAGTCTGGCGTATCGGGTAAACTTGCGCTTACCACGGCAGTTCGCATCGCTCAGTCTAATCCTGACAAGGACATCGCTCGCACTATGAATCACCAACACGGCTCTGTGGAAGTCATTACCGGTTCAATGTTTTGCGGCAAAACTGATGAAATGATTCGCCGCCTGCGTCGCGCCATCATTGCCCGCAAAAAAGTTCAAGTCTTCAAACACGCTTTTGACAACCGCTACGATGAGGTCAAGGTCGTCTCCCACGCGGGCACTTCGCTGGACGCCATCCCCGTCAGCAACACCGCCGAAATTCGCGCCAAACTCGAATCGGATACCACCGTCATCGGCATAGACGAGGCTCAGTTTCTGGACGACGACATCATTCCCTTCGTCAACGAACTGACGCAGCGCAACATTCGCGTCATCATCGGCGGTCTGGATACTGACTTTCGCGCCGAACCCTTCGGCCCCATGCCCCATCTCATTGCCCAGGCCGAGCAGGTCGACAAGCTTCAGGCCATTTGCATGGTCTGCGGTGAACCTGCTTCCCGCACTCAGCGTCTCGTCAATGGAAAGCCCGCCAACTACAATGACCCCGTCGTCATCGTCGGTGCCGCCGAACTATACGAAGCCCGCTGTCGCAAGTGCCACGACGTTCCGCGCGATTGACCCATGACCCACGAGTCCACAGATTATCAGCGCTTCCTTGCTGAAATCCTCATCGATGAAGCCGCGCTCAAAGCGCGCATCGCATCCCTCGGCGCTGAAATCACCCGCGATTATCAGGGCGAAGACCTGCTCCTCATCTGCATTCTGCGCGGCGGCGTGATGTTCCTAACCGACCTCATGCGCGCAATCCACACCCCCCACGGCATAGACTTTATGGCCGTTTCATCTTACGGCGTGGGCGCCCGCAACACCAGCGGCCAGGTTCGCATCACGCTAGACCTCAACACCGACATCCGCAATCGCCATGTCATCCTCGTAGAAGACATCGTGGATAGCGGCCACACCATCGCCTCCGTTCTGGATATGCTCACCACCCGCCAGCCGAAGAGCCTGAAAGTCTGCACCCTGTTGAACAAAGCCAGTCGCCGCGAAGTCGTCGTGCCCATTCATTACGTCGGTTTTGATATCGAAGATAAGTTTGTATTTGGTTATGGCCTGGATCTGGATGAGCTTTACCGAAATCTGCCATTTATTGGCGTGGTCGACCCTGCTCGCTACACCCCGCCGCAACACTGACGCATCGGCCAAGTAGTCTTGGCGGTTCTTCGAGAACGAGCATGCCGGAGTTTCAAGTCGTCCGTCTCAAGAGACTATCTGTGGGCTACCTGGGAGCGCGGTAAAATGAAAGAAACCGAAGCGCTGTCCGCCTACCGCGGCCGCTGGATTGCCCAAATCCGGGGACAGGTAGTGGCGCATGGGGGAACGCCAGAGCAGGCCCGAGCCGCAGCGCTTGAGAACCGTCCCAAAGAAAGACCGGAAGTGACCTTCGTGGCTACGCAACATCCGCTTGTCTTCACCCCTATCCTGGAAAGAGTGCAGTCGGTGATCCCGGAGTCAGCCGGCGTCTATCTCGTCGGCGGCGCCGTGCGCGATGCCCTTCTTCAATCCGCCAGCAAAGACCTGGACTTCGCCGTCCCCAAGGGAGCCCTGAAACTTGCTCGCAAAGTGGCGGACAAACTCAACGGCGCATTCTACAAGCTGGATGAGGAGCACGAAACCGGCCGCGTTGTGCTCATGGAGCCGGATGGTTCACGCTATGAACTGGACTTTGCTGTTTTCCGCGGGGATTCCCTGGACGCCGACCTGAACGGCCGCGACTTCACCGTAAACGCCCTGGCCGTCCCCCTCCACCACCCACAGGAAATCCATGATCCCCTCGGTGGCATGAACGACCTGATTCACAAACGCCTCAAAGCCTGCTCACCGGACAGCCTTCAGGACGACCCCGTTCGCTGCTTGCGCGCCGTCCGCCTCGCCACTGCATTTGGCCTCCAGATCGAAGCCGCCACCCGCGGCATGATGAAGAAAGCCGCCCCCGGCCTGCAGGAAACGTCCGCTGAACGCGTGCGAGATGAACTCTTCAAAATCCTCAGCCTCCATAAAGTCGCCGCCTCCATCCGCGCCCTCGACCTGCTCGGCATCCTTCCCGAGGTCCTCCCCGAACTCAGTGACCTTAAAGGCGTTACCCAATCATCGCCCCACATCTATGATGCCTGGGAGCACACGCTGAAAGTCGTTCAGGCGCTGGAAGACACTCTTTCAAACTTGGATTTGGACTATCCGGACGAAGGCGCCGGTAACCTTTTGGCGGGTCTCATCGTCCTGCACCTCGGCCGCTACCGCCAACACATCACCGATCACCTGAACACGCCCCTTACCACCGACCGGCCCTATCGCCCATTGCTGATGCTCGCCGCCCTCTTCCATGACACGGGCAAACCACATACGCGCTCCGTGGAAGAGGACGGCCGCATTCGCTTTCTCGGTCATGAGCAAGTCAGTGTCGAGCTCGCTGAAGGTCGCGGCATACTCCTCCACCTGAGCAACCACGAGATTGACCGCCTAAAAGTCGTCATCGCAAACCACATGCGCCCCAACCAGTTGGGACGGGAGGCCACCTCGCCCTCGCGCCGCGCCGTATACCGCTTCTTCCGCGATACCGGCCCTGCTGGAGTTGACAACGTCCTCCTTTCCATCGCCGACCAGATTGGCATGCACGGCCCTACCCTGGACCAGGAAGCCTTCGCCCACCACCTGGAGACCATGCGCGCCCTTCTTGAAGCCTGGTGGGAACGCCCGGAAGAGGTCCGCCCGCCCCTGCTGGTGGACGGCAACGACCTGATGCGCGAATTCAAACTTCAACCCGGCCCCCACATTGGCGAATTGTTGGATGTCATCCGCGAAGCCCAGGCTGTCGGCGAAGTCAAGACCAAGGGCGACGCCTACAAGCTCATCGAAGACCTGCTGACAAAGTCCGACTGATAAACTTTCCCACCGTACCGGCGGCCCCTGTGACCGCCTGTCCACAAAAATCCACACCTTGAACGGACAGGGGCGCCCTGTCGCGCCCTTCCTTTACCACTCGACATTATTGAACTACTGGACACCAGCGCTTCCGCACTTCTCCACTTCCGCACTTCCTTACCAATTCATCACAGTTGGCACAACGCCAGCATCTCCCCGCCGTACTCTTCCTTGATTCCCACCTCCACAAACCCCACGCTTGCATACAGCCTCTGCGCCACGGAGTTGCTCGGCACGTAAGACAGCCCCGCTTGCTTGTATTTACCTTCTTTCCGCCATCCATCCAGTAGAGCTTGCATCGCTGCCTTGCCATAGCCTTTCTTCTGGTGGTCAGCGCCGATCATGAATCGAAGGATGGCAATCGTATCCGGCCCCACTTCGTCAGTCTCAATCGTCAGGACAAACCCAACCATTGTTTCGCCGTCAAAAATTCCCATCGGCAGGGGGTTCTGCCAATCCGCCTCATAGCAGGCCTGCACCAAAGATCTGCAGTTACTGGCCACAAAATTCTCCTGCCCCGGTCCCACTTCCAGCCGGACCGCCGCCACATAGTTCTCCGATGTTATTTGTCTGAACGTCACCATTTCTCTTCCTTTCCTCAATCCTGGAATTTCCAGAACATACCATATAAGGGCATCCGTCCCCTTTATCTCGGTACCTCTGTAAATGGAACTAATTTACCCAAAAAGGTAATCTTAATCTGCACCAAAGTGCCGGCCGCCAAAACCGAAGAGCACACCTGTAACCATTACCTTGGCCGCCCCATCTGGGAGATTGCATTGACTCCAGCCACTGCACAATCGGCCGCCAGTCGCGGCACAATTGCTCTCGTCGGTCATTCAAATGTCGGCAAATCGGCGCTGTTTCAGAAACTCACGGGCGTCCGCGCCATGGTATCCAACTATCCAGGCACCACCGTTGAAATCACTCGCGGCGCGCTCACCGGAAACCATGCCATCACCCTCTTGGACACGCCCGGCGTCATCACCCTGCCTGCTAACAGCGAAGATGAACGCATCACCGAGAAAGTCCTGCTCGCTGAGCGTCTCCAATCTGCGGTGCAGGTCGGGGACGCCAAGAACCTCCCCCGTACCCTTTCCCTCACGCTCCTGCTCATGGAATTGGGCCTCCCAATGGCTCTCGTCCTTAACATGATGGACGAAGCCATCGAAAGAGGATCGAGCATCGACCACGCCCTGCTTGGCAAGATACTCGGCATCCCGGTGGTCCCCACCGCTGCCGTGCACGGCCATGGTCTGGATGCGCTTCCCGGCGCATTCCTGGCAGCGCAGCGACCAAAGTCCGCGCTCGCGCTTCCAGACAAGTGGGAAGTAGCGTTAACGGCTATTGAATCCCTAATGCCCGAAACCACCGTCTCCCGACGTGGCCTTGCCCTCCTGTTCCTCGCCCATGATGGCGTGGCCGAGGAGTACCTCGTCGAGCGTATGCCGTTTGAGCAGTTGGCGAAGGCCCAGGACGTGCGCGCCCGTCTTCAGGGTCATTCCCCGGAGTCGCTGGCCTCCGTCCTCCAGTCCTTCCGCTGGCAGCAGGCTGAAAACATCACAGCCAGGGTTCTCCAAAACGCCCCTGCCGGTCGCCTCGTGTCTCGCTCGCGTCTGGCACAGCTTACCGTCCACCCGGTCTGGGGCCTGTTCCTCTTGGCACTCGCCCTTGTGGCCGTCTTCTGGTTTGTCGGTGTGGTCGGCGCGCAATGGCTCGTTGGCCTGTTGGAGGTTTCGCTCTTCGGCGAGATTATTAATCCGGCCCTCGCGTCATGGGTGGCATCGTTCGCAGGCAAGGGCTGGCTCTATGACCTGCTGGTTGGCCCGTACGGCCTCTGGACGATGGGCATCACCTATGCCGTCGCCCTCATCCTTCCCATCGTCACCACCTTTTTCCTTGCCTTCGGCGTCCTCGAGGACTCCGGCTATCTCCCTCGCCTTGCCGTTCTCAGCAACCGCTGGTTCAGTTGGCTGGGTTTGAACGGCAAAGCCGTCCTGCCCATGGTGCTCGGCCTGGGCTGCGTGACGATGGCCACCGTCACCACCCGCACCCTGGAGACTCGCCGCGAGCGCTTTCTCGTCACCCTGCTGTTAGCCCTGGCGGTCCCCTGCTCGGCCCAACTGGGAGTCGTCATGGGGCTGCTGGCTGGCACATCTGCGCTCGCCGTGCTCATCTGGTCGTTCGTCATCCTCGCAACTTTGTTCGCCGTTGGCTATCTCGCCGCCCGTCTCTCTCCGGGTGAACGCCAACCACTGGTGCTCGAATTGCCGCCCTTCCGTTGGCCACTCCCCGGTGCAATTCTGGTCAAGACCGCCGCCCGTCTCGAATGGTATATGAAAGAAGTGCTCCCGCTGTTCCTGTTGGGCGCGCTGGTCATGTTCCTGTTGGACCGAACCGGGGGGCTGGCCCTCTTGGTCAGGGCCGCTGAGCCACTCACCGTCGGTTGGCTGGGGCTTCCCGCCGCTGCCGCGCCGGCCTTCGTCCTCGGTTTCATGCGCCGGGACTTCGGCGCCACCGGTTTCTTCCTTCTCAGCGCCTCCGGCGTTCTCTCCCCAACCCAGACCGTCGTAGCAATGGTCACCATCACGCTGTTCATTCCCTGCATTGCTACCGTCATGATGATTGCGAAAGAATACGGCAACAAGATTGCCGTCAGTATGGTAGCGCTTATTTTCCCCCTTGCCTTCTTTGTCGGCGGTCTGCTCAATCATCTCTTGCTATGGATAGGGAATATCTGATGACCCAATCGCACACCTGCCCACTTTGCGGCTATCGCTTCACCGACTCCGCCATGTCGGCATGTGCGACCTGTCCGCTCAACGCCGGCTGCAAGCTCATCTGCTGCCCCAATTGTGGCTACCAGCAACCAGACCTGAAGACATCGCGCCTGGCCAGGTGGCTTGGCCGCTGGTTCAAAACTGAAAGGCCACAAGCCCCGGTAGTGGCTTGCGAACTTTCCGCCATCTGCACCCTCGCGGAGTGTGACCCCCATCAGCCTGCCTGCATCCGCGCGTTTCGCCCGGGCATCTCCGCGCCACGCCGCGAATCGCTCAATGCCTTTGGCCTGCTGCCCGGCCGCCCGGTCATGGTACTCCAGCAATCCCCGCTCACCGTCGTCCAGGTCGGCGCGGCAGAACTCGCCCTGGAAACCGACCTTGCCAGTCTCATTGAAGTTGACCGGGGTCCGGCCGCATCAGACCCCACCTCGCTGTCAGAGGATTAACGGACGATAATCGTTCGCCGCCCGGCGCGGCCCATATGGTATTGTTGTTATAGCAAATTGTGTTTCCGCAGGAGAATCAAGATGGTTAAACAGAAATTCATCAAGAGCCGCAAGGTCTACCAGTTAACCTTTGAAGTACCCCCCAGCGAACTCCCCGCCCCAGAGGTCAAAAGTTTGGTTGTCGCCGGAAGTTTCAACGGCTGGAGCCATTCCTCCCATCCCTTTAAGCAAACCAAATCTGGTCTCTTCAAGGCCACGGTGGAACTTGCCTCCCCCGGCCTCCACCACTACCGCTACCTGCTGAATGAGAAAATGTGGGTCAACGACTGGCACGCCGAATCCTACGAAAGAAACGACCACGGCGAAGACAACTGCATCGTCAACGTCAGGGAAGCCTAGAAAACACCGGGCCGGCAATGTCGGCCTGCCTCATCGTAGATCCGTAGGGGCGAAGCATGCTTCGCCCCATTTTTCCGTCAAGGCTCAAACATCATCTCAAGCCGGATATCCGTGTGCTCCCCGGTATCAAAATAGATCAGCCCCTTCTGCTCATAAATTAGCTCCCCGCAGCTCTCCACGTCATTTACCAGCGCGATTTCGTACTCATACCCGTCCAGTCCCTCCATATTTGCGTGCGGCAGTCCGGGGCACAACACCTGGTTGTTCGTCGGGATCGTCTGGCACACTCCGCTGCCCTTGTTGTTTGAATCTACCGCCCCAAACGGTCGCGTATTCCAGTACCAGGTGTACTGGTCATCCTCCGTCAACGCTTCTCCGGCAAAATCAAACGCCATGAACGTGGTCTGCGATGCTTCATCCACGTTCTCATACGGATTCTCAAAATCCGCCCCGGCCACATAGATTTCCGGCCCGCACGGCCGCGGCTGCGGCAGCAGGAAGTAGATGACCGCCAACCCCATGGCGCACACCAACATCGCCCATAGGATGGCAAATCGCCTTTTGGACTTACCGCCCATCAAGATATTCTATCGGGTACACATCGTCCAGTCGCCGGCTCACCACCAGTCGCAAACCCTGCGCGCCAGCCCAGTCCTCCAGCACATAGTCCACCACATACACCGGCACACCATCCAGATACGCCGCCGAGACCGTCCTGTCTCCTCCCGCAAAACTCGGATACACCTCCTCAACGTAGTTCTGTGCCACCCCTGCCGCTTCAGCGGAGTACATCCCTATGAACGGAGTATAGGGTTCAATGAATCGTCCGTACCGTCCCCACACCAGGCTCGTCCCATATACCAGCAGGAAACCGACAAAAGCCCACACAACAAGCGTCAACCCGGCCGCGACGTTTGAAATCTCTTTCTCTTCTTTCGCGGGTTGCGCAGGGCTCGGAACCACGATGATCTGCGGTTGGGCAGCATATGGAGGGGGTGGCTGTGTCTGGTAAACCGGCTGCGTCTGGCTGGCCGCCCCGGCCTTCAGCGCGTGCCCGCAGTACGGGCAGATGCGCATCTTATCCGTCACCGTTTCCCCGCAATTGGTACAGACCAGTTCCTTAATATTTTCGCTCATGGCAGTCCCTCGATCATTCTCGCCGCTTCAGTTGTCCGGGTTATAGGTGGGTTCATTGCACGAATCCCACTCTTCCAGGTAATCGCTTTCCGCACAGCACAGGCCGTGTCCATCCAGCACATCCCCCACCAGGCAGCCGTTGTCGCCATATTCCTGGCCCGTCTCGTTGCCGCCGCCGGACTCCGTCCCGGTTTCATTGCCCTGGCTCGAAGACGAAGCCCCATAGTCCAGGTAAAGACTTCCGCTGGTAATACTGCAATCGCTCTCATCGGAAAACAATTCATACGCCACCGTCAATGGCTTCGTCCCCGGATGCGTCCCCGCGCAGTACAGCCGGTGCCCCTCCACCAGCGAGCATTCAAACTCCCGGTCAGACCCCGGCGTCACATTCAGCGTATATCTCGTCCCCTCGTAAGTCGCCCCGCCTTCAATCCGCAGGAAGATGACCAGCGACGACTCGGCCAGCCCGCCGGTATAAACCGTGAATTCCTCATACACCTCGCTGCACCCCGCGCTGGATACCGACCCGGATGACCCCCCTGAAGACCCGCCCGCCGACCCGCCGCCGGAAGAACTCCCGCCGCTGCCGGAGGACCCTCCGGAGCTGGTGCTCCCCGAGGATGAGCTTTCAGCCGCCTGCGTTGGCGACACGATTACTGCACTGTAAGAACTCGTCGTCGCAAAGGCCGAAGCCCAAAGCGTTGGTTCTCCCTTACAGCGATTCTTTATGGACGGCGTCAGGTCAGCTTCAGCTGTGCCGTAGCACGTCCGCGTTTCCATGCTGGGAATCAACTCCTCCTGGCAAAGCACAGAAGACTTGGACTGGTTCCGCAACGGCGCCAGCCATCTCAACACTTCGGCGGCTCCTCCCACCCGCGCCAGGTCGCTCCCCAGTCCCGCCCCTGATAACTGCCACGCAGGACCATCATAGGCACCCGGGTCCAGGAGCGTTGGGCCGATCAGGATGTTAGTCCCATAGAGGCCTGCGTCAAATTTCGCCACGACCACCACGGCTTGTATAGCGGGAGTCACAGTAAGGCTCGAGGGAAGCGCGCTGGCGGGCAGCGCCTCCTCCTTCACCAATTCCAGAGCAAAGAAGCTGGACGGCAACGCGCTGGACGGCAACGCGCTGGACGGCAGCGCATTCGCCGGGATTGCATTCGCCGGAATCGCGCCGTCAGGCAACGCGTTGGCCGGAATGGCATTCGCCGGGATTGCATTCGCCGGGATTGCATAGTCCTTCCAGTCCGGTGGTAATTTATTTGACGGGATAGCGTACCATTCCCCATCATTCAACTTCACCAGCGAAACCTGAAATTCCGCCTTCGCATCAACGTTAATGCAATTCTGCACCGGCTTGGACGTCGCCAGTGTTCCCACAACCAGGCCCGTCACAACCCCAACGATAGCGGCCGTTTTCTTAATCACATTGGCCGCCTTCTTAACTGCTTTGCTGAACCATCCCATGGCAAAATCTCCTCTCCGCGTGGACAGGCTTGCGACGGGAATAACCACCACCTTAGAAAAAACTCTCACAGTCGCCGGCCGGCGGATTCCCCACTAGGCCAATTCGGTCAGGGCGAAAAATTGATTACAAATACTATAGCAAAACGAAGATTCGCCGTCAATCGATTTCTCCCAATCTGACATTTTTTATCTTGGTAGTCTCCTTTTTAGCGATTCCCTTCTGCTATGGTATCCTTGTTCCGTTAAATTCAACCCGCCAACCGCAGCGCAAACCCGCGCTTCTTCTTAGCGTCCATCGTAATATTCCAGGGGGTATACATCATCTAGCCGCCGGCTCACCACCAGCCTCAATCCCTGCAACCCGTCCGCATCCTGCACCACATAGTCAACGATATAGACCGGTTCGCCGTCCAGGTACGTCGGCGAGACCGTCTGCTCCCCTGCTAAGTATTCAGGGTACAGCTCGCTCACGTAGTTATACGCAACCCCACCCGCTTCAGCGGAGTACATCCCGATGAACGGAGTATAGGGCTCAACGAACCGCCCGTACTGGTCCCACACAAAGTTCATCCCATACACCAGCAGGAAACCGACAAAAGCCCACACGACGAACGTCACACCGGCCGCGATGTTTGAAACCTCCTTCACTTCTTTCGCGGGTTGTGCAGGGCTTGGAACCACGATGAATTGAGGTTGGGCAACATATTGAGGGGGTGGCTGTGTCTGCCCCACCGCACCTGCTTTCAGCGCGTGCCCGCAGTACGGGCAGATGCGCATCTTGTCCGTCACCGTTTCCCCGCAATTGGTACAGACCAGTTCCTTTACAGTTTCGCTCATGTCAGTCCCTCGTTCATTCTCGCCGCTTCAGTCTTCCGGGAGATAGTTGGGTTGATTGCACGAATCCCACTCTTCCTCGTAATCGCTTTCGGCACAGCAATAGCCATGTCCATCCAGCACATCCCCGACCAGGCACCCGTTGTCGGCGTATTCCTGGCCCGTCTCGTTGCCGCCCGAACCACCCACCTCTTGCCCCGCGCCATAGTCCAGGTAAAGACTTCCGCTGGTAATACTGCAATCGCTCTCATCGGAAATCAATTCATAAGCCACCGTCAATGACTTCGTCCCCGGATGCGCCCCCGTGCAGTACAGCCGGTGCCCCTCCACCAGAGAACATTCAAACTCCCGGTCAGACCCCGGCGTCATGTTCAGGGTGTAATTAGTCCCCTCGTAGGTCGCCCCGCCCTCAATCCGCACGAAGATGACCAGTGAAGACTCGGCCAGCCCGCCAGTATAAACCGTGAATTCCTCATACGTCTCACTGCACCCCGGGCTGGTCACCGTCCCCGATGATCCTCCTGAAGTTCCTCCGCTGCTGCCTCCCCCTGCGGAACTGGTTGCCGGGGTAGGCGCTCGCGTAGGAGATGGCTCAAGCGATGCGGCAAACGAGAAAACTAGTGGGTTCAACACATAGTGAGAACCTTCGTTGCACTTGTTTCTGCTACTGGGCAAGAGATCAGCGGCAAAAAGTCCGCTACATGTCTTCGTCTGCAGGCTTGGCACGAACTCACCCTGACACAATACCGAACTGCGTGCCACCGTCCGCGTCTGGTAGGGCGGCTCGGAAAGCGCACTTGCCTCGCCCGGTATCCCAAATCCGGCCAGTTGTAAGGAATGTTCCTTCCTCAACTGCCCTTCGAACGGAAAGAGGATGATATTCGAAGGGATGGCATTGGATGGAATAGCCAGCTGCGTCCAGATTCTCGCTATGTCCACCACACCATTCTGCAAACTGGTCGTGGTGATATTAGAAGGAATCGCATTGGCGGGGATTGCCTGGCTCTTTAGCAACTCCCGTGCCAGCGTATTGGATGGGATGGCATTAGACGGAATGGCGCTGGCTGGTAGCGCATTCGATGGAATTGCATTCGATGGAATTGCATTCGACGGGATCGCATAGGCTTTCATGCTCGCCGGCAATGCATTGGAAGGAATGGCATACAGGGACCCGTCCTCCAATTTCACCAGCGCCACCACAAACTCCGCTTTTTGATCAACCATTATGCATTCCTGCACCGGCTGGGACGACGCCACACTACCACCAATTCCGCCTGCCACAACCCCAAGGATCACAGCCGCTTTCTTGATAAACTTGGCAGTAGCCGTTCCCACCTTCTTTACGGCATTGCTGAACCATCCCATAGCAAACACTCCTCTCCGCATAGACACGCTTGCGAATAACACGATGTTTCATCTAGCAAGCCGATAAGACGGTCACGGCTTTCCGTGTTTCCCCCAAGGCCAATTACGCGGACTTTACAAGTCGCGCCCGTTGTCGCTATTATAGGAAATTAGACAATCTATGTCAACTTTCATGGGCAGTAAAATCGCTCTGTCTCCCTATGGTATCCTTGTTCCGTTAAATTCAACCCGCTCCCCGGAGACCCATGTCGTCACCCCGCGATTCCCAGTCCGTGCGCGTCCGCTTTGCGCCATCCCCCACCGGCCTGCTCCACCTCGGCGGCGCCCGCACCGCCATGTACAACTACCTCCTCGCCCGTCAGACCGGCGGCCAGTTCATCCTGCGCCTCGAAGACACCGACCAGAAACGCTTTGACCCCACCGCCGAACAGGACCTCAAGGACAGCCTGCGCTGGCTTGGCCTCCAATGGGATGAGGGCATCGATGTCGGTGGCCCGCACGAGCCTTACCGCCAGTCCGAGCGCAAGGCCATCTACCAGCCCTTTGCCCAACAGCTCATCGATTCTGGCCACGCCTTCTACTGCTTCTGCACCCGTGAAGAACTGGACACCTCCCGCCAGGAACAGAAAGCCCGCGGCGTCCAGGCTCGTTATGCCGGCCCCTGCCGCGAACTGCCCGCGGAAACCGCCCACGCCCGAGTCGCCGTCGGTGAAGACCATGTCATCCGTTTCAAGATGCCCAAGGATGGCAGCATCACGATAGTAGATCGCCTCCGCGGCGACATCACCTTTGAAAATCGCAACCTAGATGATTACGTCATCGTGAAGTCCGATGGCCTGCCCGTCTACCACCTCGCCGCCATGGTGGACGACCACCTCATGGGCATCACCCATGTCTTCCGCGGCGAGGAATGGATTCCCACCTTCCCCCTCCATGCCCACATCTACCGCGCCTTCGGCTGGCAGGAACCCGAATGGGTCCACCTGTCGCTCTTCCTTAAGCCCAGCGGCAAAGGCAAGATGAGCAAGCGCGAGACAGAGGCCATGCGCCTCACCGGCCAGACCATTTTCATCAAAGAAATGCAGGGCCTCGGCTACCTCCCCGAAGCCGTCCTCAACTGGATTGCCCTAATGGGCTGGTCCTACGACGACTCCACTGAGTTCTTCACCCTCGATGACCTCATTCAGAAATTCAGCATTGACAAGCTCAACCCCTCCAATGCCGCGATTGACTTCCGCAAGTTCGACCACTTCAACGGCCTGCACATCCGCGCCCTCGCCCCCGAGGACGTCGCTCGCCGCTGCATGCCTTTCCTGGAACAAGCCAGCATTCCGGCAGACATGGATACCCTCCTGCGCATCATCCCCCTCATCCGCGAACGCATGGTCACGCTGGATGAAGCCCCGGAGTGGACCGCCTTTTTCTTCAAAGACTCGGTAGACCCTGCGCCGGAATCGCTGATTGCCAAAGACCTCACCGCCGCCCAGTCCCATGCCGCCCTCCAGCGCGCCACCGCCGAACTGGAAGCCCTCCCCGAGTGGACCCACACCGCCATGGAGACCCGCCTGCGCGCTCTGGTGGAAGAACTCGGTCTCAAGGCTGGCCAGCTCTTTGGCCTCTTGCGCAATGCGACCGCCGCTCAACCGGTCAGCCCGCCGCTCTTCGAAAGCATGGAAATCCTCGGTCGCGACGTCTCTCTGGGCCGTTTGCGCCATGCCTTAACCCTGCTGGAATCTCAATTACAATAGTCCCTCACACAGGACCACAGATGAACACGGCGTCTAACCCATCCGTGTTCATCTGTGTCATTCTGTGCCCCATCGACCCACATTGAGCCGCTCATGACTGACAACCCCGCCCCCAAATCCTTTATCCATGAAATCGTCGAAGCCGACCTGGCCTCCGGCATATTCGAAGGCCGCGTCCACACCCGCTTTCCGCCGGAGCCCAACGGCTACCTGCACATCGGCCATGCCAAGAGCATCTGCCTCAACTTCGGCCTTGCCAAACAATATGGCGGCAAGACCAACCTGCGCTTCGATGACACCAACCCCACCAAGGAAGAACAGGAATACATTGACGCCATTAAAGAAGATGTCCGCTGGCTCGGCTTCGAGTGGGACGCAGAACTGTACGCCTCCGACTATTTCCAGCAACTATACGACTGGGCGCTTGTCCTCATAGGCAAAGGTCTCGCCTACGTAGATGACCTGACCCAGGACCAGATTCGCGAGTACCGCGGCTCCCTTACCCAACCCGGCCGCAACAGCCCCCACCGCGACCGCTCCATTGAAGAAAACCTGAACCTGTTTGAACGCATGAAAGCCGGAGAATTCGACGAGGGAGCAAAAGTCCTGCGCGCCAGAATTGACATGGCCTCGCCCATCATCAACCTGCGCGACCCCGTCATGTACCGCATCCTCAAGGCCAGCCACCCCCGCACCGGCGATGCCTGGTGCATCTACCCCACCTACGACTGGGCCCATGGCCAGAGCGACAGTATCGAACGCATCACCCATTCCATCTGCACGCTGGAGTTTGAGAATCACCGCCCACTCTACGAATGGTTCCTTCAGAGTCTTGAAGTCTACGCCCCCAAGCAGATTGAATTCGCACGTCTCAACTTAAGCCACACGGTCATGAGCAAGCGCAAACTCTTGCGCCTTGTAAACGAGGGCCACGTCTCAGGCTGGGATGACCCCCGCATGCCCACCCTCTCCGGCCTGCGCCGCCGTGGCGTCCGCCCCGAAGCCCTGCGCGCCTTCGCCGACCGCATCGGCGTCGCCAAAGCCAACAGCACTATTGACTATTCGCTGTTTGAGCACATCGTCCGCGACGACCTGGAGAACATTGCCCCTCGCGCCATGGCCGTCCTCAACCCGCTTAAAGTCATTATCGAGAATTTCCCGGAAGACAAAACCGAGTGGTTTGATGTGGATTTCTATCGCCACGATGAGACTCGCGAAGAAACTCGTCGTTTGCCTCTCACCCGCGAGGTCTACATCGAACGCGAAGATTTCGAAGAGTCGCCCCCGCCCAAGTACCATCGCCTTACACCCGGCCAGGAAGTCCGCCTCATGCACGCCTGTCTCACCACCTGCACCGGGATAGACAAGGATATCGCCGGAAACATTACCGCCATTCGTTGCACCTACGACCCCGACTCTTTGGGAGGAAACGCTGCCGATGGCCGCAAGGTCAAGGGCTCCATCCATTGGGTGTCTGTCGACTACGCGGTAGATGCCGAAATCCGCCTGTACAATTCCCTGCTCACCAGCGAGGCTGGCGAAACAGATGGGGAAGACGAGGACGATCTTATCGCCTCCCTCAATCCCGATTCCCTCACCGTCTTAACCGCCAAACTGGAGCCCACCCTTTCCCAGGCTGCCCCCGCCAGCCGCTACCAATTCATGCGCAACGGCTATTTCTTCGCCGACCCGCAGGACTCCGTTGTTGGCAAACCTGTCTTCAACCGCGTCGTCGGTCTCAAAGACAGTTGGGCAAAGCAGCATAAGTAAGGCCGCGCCACCAACATTAATACCAGGGAGACCGCTAATCAACCCGGCAGTCTCCCTGGTTTCGACTGAACACTAAAAGGGAGGTTATCCTAATTGTTACACCACCATCGCCACACTTGCTGTGGCTTCACCACGATCGTCCCGGACGTGTACCCGCACGCAGTATAGTTATAGTACGTATAGGTACCTTTGACCACATAGACTTGGTTTACACCGGGAGTGATTGTAAAGGTGTAATTGGCAGGACCGTATAAATACAGCGTCATGTTCGCGCCGGTATCATTCTGAATCTTGAGTCGCAGGGTCTGAGCCTTCTCGCCGTCGCTCCCGACCACCGTGCACGGAGGCAGTTTCAGCTCTACGTTGGGAGACGTAGCCTTGAAAGTGCCTGTGTTCGTCTTTCCACACGCCTCGTAACTATAGGTGTAGGTCCCCTTGGCCACCAGGATTTTGTTCAATCCCGAGAGCATCTCAAGCGTATAGGTTGCGGGTCCGCGCAGGGTGATCCAGAGCTTTACCCCCGTGCGATTATTGATTCTAACTTGGATAGTGTTGGTACCGGCTGTAGATCCGGTCGCTGCCGCAGCGGTTACCGGGCATTTCGGCAACTCGAGGGTGCTGGAAGAGGGTTTGACAACAACCGTCCCGGTGAAGGTTTTTCCACATGCATAATAAGAGTAGTTGTATGTCCCTCTCTCCACTTCTACGTTGCTCGCACCGAATTTCAGCAGAATCGCGTAGATTTTTGGTCCGGTCAATGTGATGGTTATTTGGCCGCCCGTCTTGTTATAAATCTTGAACATGGCGGTAGTGGCAAAAGCAACCTGCACGGTACTCGCAAGCAATACCAATAACAGAAACAGCGTACCTGTTACTTGTCTGGCCTTCATCTAACCCTCCAGAAAACGGGTGTGAGTTGTCCGGCCGATTTGCCGGGCAACTCACAGTCTAACGGTTCAAATCTGACTTGCAAACTGACATTAGTCCCCTTACGTACTGGACACCCATCCCCTCGCCGTGATAGAATAACGCCCGTTCTCACTGCGGGATCGTCTAGTGGTAGGACGTCTGTCTCTGGAACAGAAAGCCCTGGTTCGAATCCAGGTCCCGCGGCCACAAAAAAGCCCCCCTTCGGGGGCTTTGCGTTTTACCGGCATCCCCCCGTGAGCGGCGTTGGCACCCCACCGGGCTGTGCGGACACTCCAGAATCAACGCCATAATTGCCAAGAAGTCCCGCAAGCGTTAAAATACCCAGCACAAAGCCAGGTGGGCTGAACCCCTTCTGGCTTTAGTATTGGCCCGATGAATTCTGGAGAAACGCAATGAAATTTAAGTCTCACGTTTCGCTTCTATTTATTGGTGCTCTTCTGCTCACAAGCTGCATACCAGCTACCCCCGAATCGCTGACGCCTACCCCGGTTCAATCGGCACACACCCCTGCGCCAACCTCCACAGTCCCCACGCATACCGCCGAACCGGATGTGGTCACCATCGCTGCCCAGAATCTCATCAGCCACATGCCGCTTTACATCGCTGACCTCGAAGGTTATTTTGCCGAACAGAACATCGTAGTTGAATTCATCGCCATTGAAACTGGGGTCGAAGTCCTGCCCATACTCGCAGCCGATGAGATTGATGTAGTAGCCGGCGCGCTCAATGTCGGCCTCCTCAATCTTATGGCACAGGATGACACAGTCCGCATCGTCGCCGACAAAGGCTACACCGACCCCGCCAAGTGTTCAGCCAACGCCGTGATGGCCCGCTCCGACCTGCTTGCCGCCGGCGAACTGGAAACAGCCGACCAATTGAAGTCTCGCATCATTCTCGCCAACCCCGTAGGCATCAGTGGCTATGTTCTGGAGCGCTGGCTGAATGAAACCTACGGCCCCGGGCTCAATGACGTCACCGTCGAACGTCTGCCGCGCGCCGCGCAGATTGACGCCCTCAACAATGGCGCGGCAGCCATTGTGGTGGCCTCCGAACCTAACATTACCCAGTTCGCCGAGTTGGCCGGCGTGGAAATCGTCGCCGACTTTGGCGAGTATCTGCCCGGAGCGAGCTACGCCAACATCCTTTTCGGCAAACACCTGCGCATCGATGACCCGGAACTGGGCCAACGCTTCATGGTAGCCTACCTGAAAGCCGTCCGTCAGTACATGGAGGGCCCCACACCGCGCAACATCGAGTTGATTGCGCAAGTCACCGAGTTGGAGCCGGAGTTCATTCAGCGCGTTTGTTTCCCAACCATCCGTCTGGACGGGTGGATGGACTATGCCGCCACTGTTTCTTATATTCAATGGGAACTGGACGCGGATCGAATTTCCGTCTTCAATACTGAGGAGCAATTCTGGGATTCTCGATTCGTCGACTTCGCCAGCTCGCAATTGGACTGATTTGCGACAGAACTTCCGAAACCATCCCTGACGAGAAAGGTTCAATAACCCTCCCTGTCATTGCTATCCCGCTGGGATCAAGTCTCGAGCTTTCATATGATCTTGGAAAAAGTAGTCGAAAAAAAGTACCCCGCCCGCCCTCATAATCCGGGGTATACCCCATATCCAGAGGCGTACTGGGAAGGCAGCGCGGTCGATGTCTTTCGCCGCTGCGTGGCTGAGCGCCCCGAATCCTCTCCGCTGGTAGATCATGAGCGCAGCATCACCTACCGCCAATTGAACGACCTCAGCGCCAAGCTGGCACTCGCCATCCTCTCTCGTATGGGCGCAGATGACCGCCCTATCGTTTTGCTGTTTGACAAGCAAGTGGAGATTGGCATCGCCATGCTGGCCGCGGCAAAGGCAGGTCGCGCCTACGCCCCCCTCGAGCCGTCATTCCCGCTTGACCATCTGCGCCTTATCCTTGATGATTTGGAACCTGCCCTCATTATCCCCGGCCCTTCCAACGAAGCGCTGGCACGCAGCCTCGGCCTCCCCGTCCTCACATTGGCGGAAGCGTTTGCCCACAACACCAATACTGCTCCTATTGAGTTGCCACATCTCAAATCTTCAGACCCATTGCTCGTCATCTACACCTCAGGGTCCACCGGTCGTCCCAAGGGCGTCATCAGCCAGCACGCCTCGGCCATATTGCGCGCCCGTCAGCGCTCAAGGGAACACCAGATTTCGCCTGATGAACGGGTGCTATTTATCGAAAGTGCGAACTTCGGCCGTGGGCAGGGCAGCATCTGGTCAGCCCTCCTGAATGGCTACTCCATTTTCCTTTACGACATCACTCGTGTCGGAACTTCCAGCTTTGCGGGTTGGTGCAATCAACAACAGATTAATCATTGGGCCGCAACCCCCAGCACCTTTCGCTCACTGGTTGGCAAACTTGGTCCAAATGACCGCCTTGAAACCATTCGCATCATCCAATTGGGTGGCGAAATGTCCCGTCCCGCCGACTTTCATTTGTTTAAGCAGCACTTCACCGACTCATGCAACCTTGTGATTGGATATGGGCTCAGCGAGGCCGGCGGCATTTCAGCGGTATTTCTTCGCCGCTCGGACGAGATTCCCGCCAACATAATGCCCGTCGGCTATCCGTACGGAGACCGCCAGATTTTCATTGTGGATGAAAACGGCAATCACCTGCCGTGCGGCGAGATTGGCGAGGTTCACGCCGAGCTGCAGGGTAATTTCAACGATTACCTGAACAATGAGCAGTCCTCGCTGGCACGTTACTATGTGGACCCGGCCCGGCCGGATACAACCGTTTGCCGGACTGGCGATCTCGGCTGGCTCGGCGAGGATGGCTGTCTCTATCTCACCGGCCGCATAGATAACCAGATAAAAGTGCGCGGGATGAAAGTCAACACCAACGATGTCGCCGGAGCGCTGGCCCATCACCCGGATGTTGCCAACGTCTTGGTACAGGGCGAGGTCGATGCACGCGGCAATACCCGCCTGGTCGCTTACCTCGAAACTCGTTCGGGAAGCGCTGACCCCCGGGTGTTTCGCGCGTTCCTCGAACCGGACTTGCCGACTCACATGATTCCCGCCTATTTCGTCTTCTTGGAAGCCATCCCGCGCTCATCCACCGGCAAAGTGGATTCGAAAAAACTCCCGGATATCGCTGGGCTGCGCCCTGCCCTCTCCACCCCGTTTGTGGAACCCGTCACCGACCTTGAAATCGCTCTCGCCAAAATATGGGCTGAGATACTTGCAATTCATCCGATTGGATTAAATGACCCATTCGTAGACCTCGGTGGCGACTCGCTTTCTGCCACCCAGGTCTTTGCGGAAGTCGAAAAACATCTCGGTGCATCAATTCCTCCCGGTGTGCTCTACTCCGCTCCCACTATTGCCAGCCTCGCGAAAAAAATGGACGGCGGAGAAGTAGAAGTAAAGGAAGATACTTTCTTGCTTCCGATTCGCCAGGGCAGCATTACGAATCCAGTGGCTTGTTTTCTGACCCCCATGCGCGGCGATGTCATGGCCTACAGCGCCATTATCAACGCCATGGACCCGGACTACACCCTCTACGGTCTCAACTCCTGGCTGCTTAAGTTCCAACAACTGAGAAAGACTACACTTCCCGAGCTCGCTGCCCAATTCATTGCTGAACTTAAAACAGTGTCCGAAGATGGACCTTTCGTGATTGGCGGCCACTCCTTCGCCGGGCGTCTTGCATACGAAATGTCACGACAGCTCAAAGAAGCGGGAGATGTCGTGCCCTTCATCTTCATGTTTGATTCCTCGGGTCCCGGCCGTACCTCAAACAGCCTCTTCATTTACAGACCCCTGCACTTCATCACGAAAATGCAGCGTCTTGAAACCTGGAGAGAGCGCTTCGAGTTTCTTTGGAATAAAGTCTCGGAGTGGAAGCGTTATTGGATGCGCATTGCGAACATGGTTCAAGTACGCACAGGGATTGAATTGCCGCGCCCTGCCGGCCTTCCCATCGGCACTGATTCGATGCGCGAACCCTACTACCCCGTTCCACAGAACGTGGATATCCTTTACTTCCGCGCCGATTATGATATGGGGAAGTATGAGGACGATGTGGCCCGCGGCTGGACCTTGTTTTCCACTGGCAGGACCACAACCCACATCATTCATGACAATCACTACGAGATGCTAAAAGGAGAATCAGGCGCATCCGTTGGCCGGCTGCTCACCGAAGCCATCCGCGCCCTGAAAATCAACTAAATGGGAATTCAAGTTACCAATCTTGCCAAGATATTCGACTCCAACCAGGGCCAGGTCCAGGCGCTGGCGGAGGTTTCATTTGCGGTCACCTCTCAAGAATTTGTCAGCATCGTCGGCCCCAGCGGCTGCGGTAAATCCACACTCCTGCGCATCCTCGCCGGTCTCATTGAGCCTTCACGAGGCAAATTCGCTATCGATGTGGAAAGCGGTAACCACCGTCCGCAAAATGCCATGGTCTTTCAGGGCCAGGGATTGTTTCCCTGGATGAACCTCCTGGATAATGTCGGCTTCGGCATGAAGATGCGCGGCGCACGCCCCGCTGAAATCAAGTCCGAGGTCATGGGTATTCTCTCCCAGTTCGGTCTGGAAAAATTCCACGCCCACTTCCCGCACGAACTCTCCGGGGGCATGCGCCAGCGCGCCGCCCTCGCCCGTGCCTTCCTTGCGGATCCGGACGTCCTGCTCATGGACGAACCGTTTGGCGCGCTGGATGCTCAATCCCGTCTTCTCCTCCAACAGGAGTTGCTCCGCATCTGGCAGGCCAATCGCAAGACCATCCTCTTTGTCACCCACGATATTGAAGAGGCCATCCTCCTAAGTGACCGCATAATCATCATGTCCGGCCGCCCCGGCCGCATCATCGAAGATATCAACATTCCCCTTAAGCGTCCTCGCAACCTGGTTGAGCCCGAGGAACACGAGCTCATCGGCGAGTTGAAAGGAAAGATATGGAACATGTTAGAGAGCGAAGTCAAGAGCTCGATGGAAGAAAGTCTCTAGTGGTCCGGAATATCAGAAATAGCCTGATAACCATTGCCCGCTATGTACTGCCGCTGGTTCTCTTCTTTGTAATCTGGCAGGTAGTTTCTTCCCTCGAACTGATTTCCAAGCTGTTCTTCCCCGCGCCCAGCCGCATTCTGGAGACTCTGCAAAAGGTCATCCAGGATGGCACTTTGGTCGAGCATTTGAGATACAGCATGATGCGCATGCTTGGGGGCTTTTTCATCGGCGGAGCCATCGGTCTGCTGCTCGGCCTCAGCATGGGCTGGCTGCCGTGGCTGCGCAATCTGGCCGACCCTCTCGTCGCTGCATTTCATCCGGTCCCCAAGAGTTCGCTTTTTCCCCTTGTGCTCATCATCTTTGGTCTGGGTGAGACCTCCAAGATTGTCATGGTCAGCATCGGTGCGTTTTTCCCCATGCTCATTAACAGTATGGCGGGCGTGCGCCAGATTGACCCCATCTATTTCGATGTGGCCGCCAACTATGGCGCCTCGCGCGGTCAGATTTTTCGCCGCGTGGTGCTGCCGGGCAGCCTGCCTTCCATTCTCAGCGGCGTGCGCCTTTCGATGAACAGCGCCATCCACATCACCATCGTGGTGGAGATGATTCTTGGCAAACTCGGACTGGGGGCCATGATATGGCTTTCCTGGGAAACATTGCGCACCACCTACCTCTATGCGGCGCTCATCACCATCTCCGTCATCGGCCTGCTCTTGAACCGCACTCTCGAGTTCGTTGCCCGGCGTCTCGTGCCCTGGAATGATGCCCAATCAGTAAGATCCTGATTGTCCCATTCGTGTCTATCAGATAGAAAAGGCCGTCCTTCGGGGCGGCTTTTTCTATCTGGCTTGGAGAAACTCAGTCCGCCGCTCCAAATTCACTATGCAGGAAGCGATAGATTTCGACCATCGCCAGTGTGTCCAGCCGGCAATAGTCCAACAAGTTTTGCTTCGTTTTTTCGCGCGCCGCTCCCTGCTCCTGTCCGGAAAACAGGCCATACCAGGCCAGCATCGCCTGCGACCCGTCCGCTACCGCCAGCCCCTCATAACTGAACCCCGGGATCAGCGCCGGTAAGACGCGCTTGATGGAGTTGCTGCCGCGAAAACCAGGATGCACGAAGTGCTGTTGACTGAAGACCGTCATCAGGTCGAACACGCGGGCGTTCAGCGCGCCGAGGTACTCCGTCCATTCCGGATAGCGCTCGGCCATCTCGCGGTTACGGCTCATTTCAAACGACTGGTTCCACACCACGACGGTTCCGGGCAGTTCTCCGAACTTCGTGAGGCTTTCCACCAGGAGGCGTGCCGGGTCTTCCGGCCCGCTCCCCAGGAATTCATGCTTGCTCAGTTCGGCGTCTACGGTCAGCAGGGCGTGTACCGACACCTGGAATACCACCGGCTCGTAGGGCCGGTAGCCGCTGAACAGCGGCAGGCTGGAGTTGTAGGTTTCATAATCCAGAAACCAGAGCGGCCACTTCAACCCGTCCAATATCTTCCGGATGGCCTCGCCATCCGCCGTCGCTTTTCCGTCTTTTGCGGCGCGCACATGCTGTTGCTGTTTGTCGCTGAGCGCGAACCCGTCCGGGATATCTTTCGCCGCCAGCACTCCGCCCGCCCTGAGCTGGCGTTTCTTTTCCTGGTTCAGCCGCGGCACGTCATAGATGGAGAACTCCGGCAACCCCGGATGGCAGACCGCCGGGCAGGGGCAATCGGCCGGTTTCAGACAATAGCCTTCCATGGGCACGGAATCCATTCCCAGCACCGCCAGCGCCTCTTCCCGCCACGCCTCCACCTGGGTGAACAGCGCCGCCGCTTCTTCCGTGACATCCACGGTGACGAACAACTCGCCAGCGTCCAACGCCGCGGCCCTCCGATACTCTTTGTTCAGGATGACGAGGTAGAGCCGCCGCAACGGAAGTCGTTGCCTCAGCACCAGCGACTGAAACGCCACATCGATAAGGTGTTCCGGCTGGACGCCGGTCACCGCTTTGATTTCGTACAGGTCCACGTCGCCAGTAGCTGGTGCGCGTACCAGCGCATCGACACGTATCTCAAAGCGCTCGTCGCCGTGCGTCGCCTGCCAGGACAGGTCTCCCCCATTTTTTGGCAGGATGATTTCTTCCAGATACTGCCGCGCCAGCGGCTCAATGGCCAGGCCCTGCCGCATCAGGTGCAATGCATTGGCCGAAGGAGGCTCATCCGGCATCTGCCCGTTAGCCTTCGCCCAGAGGTGGTTCGGCGCATCCAGATACAGCAGGAAGTCAGTTTTGGTGAGTGGCATAAACATTCAGGATTTTACCTTCACCTCTCCGTAGCCGAATTACGACGGCGCCTGAAAGCCATCCTACAAACTAATATATGGCGCGCCCATCTGGACGAAATGCACTCCCTCGAACCGAACCTCTCCCGCGCCCTTATCCCCACTGATGAGGTGCGCCCTGAGGATCATATAATCCTTGAACTTGGCCGTTTCACCATCATAGACATCGCCCCCGAAATTCCCTTGCACTCTCCCTGAACTTACGGAATCACCTCAACCGAAAAGCCATAGAAATCCACCGTCGCGCTGGCCGCATCAAACACGCTGGCCGCCACGCCCACATCCCCGTGCGCCAGGGCGTCATCCTCCGTCTCCAGCAGCAATTGCTCGTTGGCAAACAGGCTGAGCGTGGTGCCCACGCACTTCGCCATCAGACGGACATTCCCACCGTGCGGCAGCCCGCGTATCCGCGTAAACGACCCTTCCCCCGTCAGCGTCTCCAGCTCCCCGCCGTTCAGCCGCCGCCGGATGCCGGCAAACCCATCGCTCGTCACCATCAGCACATAAAAATTGTCTTCATTCACATGCCGGCACACCACCCCGAAGGCATTGTCGGCGTCCCCATCCACCCACTTCGCAGTCACCCGCAGGCGCACATCCACCAGGTCAAGGTTCGGCGTCGACCAGAGGAACTGCCCCGGCCCCAATGCCGTGATGCGATAGGAAGAATTGCCGTAATCCGTCACCCCGTTCGGGAAGGTCGCCCGGTCCCACCCGCTCGCCGGATCAGAGAAATCATCCCGGAAGAAGATGTACGGCGTATCCGGCGTGGCCGTGGCCGCGGGAACCGGGGTTGCCGTTTCCGTCGGAACGGACGTTGGTTCAGCAGTTGGAGTCGGTTGGAAACTGGGAAGGCCGCACGCCAGGGTGAGCGCCAGCGCCATTCCCCCCATCAGGAGTCGGCTTCGTCTTGGATTCATTCGCGAAATTGTACCCGCGTTTCCCCCATCCTTCGCGCCTCACCCCACCAGCGCCAGGAACACATCCTCCAGCCCCGGCTCCACCGCCTCCGCCCGTCCACCAACCACCCCCGCCCCGTCCAGCCGCGCCACCAGGGCCGGGCCATCCACCGATGTTTCTGCAATCACCCGCAAGTGGTCGCCCGCCAGCCCCGCCCGGCTCACCCCCGCCATCGTCTCCAGCGCCGCCAGCGCCCCCAGCACATCCTTCGCTGCCACGTCCCACGCCTTCCCTTTCAACGCCGTTTGTTTCAACCGCGTGGGCGAATCCATCGCCAGCAACTTCCCCTCCCGCATGATTCCCACCCGCTGGCAATACTCCGCCTCATCCATGTAGTGCGTGGTCACAAACGCCGTCATCCCCTCGTCCGCCAGTTCATAGATAAGGTCCCAGAACGTCCGCCGCGCAATCGGGTCCACCCCGCTCGTCGGCTCATCCAGGATCAACAACCGCGGCCGGTGCACGATGGCAATGGCCAGGGCCAACCGTTGGCGCCACCCCACCGGCAACGCCCCGGCGCGTTCGGACCGCAATCCGCTCAGCCCCAGCCGTTCCAGCGTCTGCGCAAGATGCTGCTTGTCATGCTCCCCGTATACCGTCGCGTAAAATTCGATGTTCTCCCAGACGGACAGGTCATCATACAGCGCGAACTTCTGCGACATGTACCCCACCTGCGCCCGGATGGCCTCGGTTTCCACCGCAACGTCCCGCCCCAGCACCCGCGCCGTCCCGGACGAGGGCCGCAACAGCCCCAGCAGCATCCGGATGGTGGTCGTCTTCCCGGAGCCGTTCGGCCCCAGATACCCCACCACCTCGCCGGTGTGCACCTCAAAAGACACCCGGTCCACCGCGGTGAACTCGCCGAACATCTTGGTCAGCGCTTCCGTACGGATAACTGCGTCAGCCATCCTTGCCCTCCCCGGCGGCAAAGGCGATGAACACATCCTCCAGTTGCGGCGGAATCAACCGCACCAGCTCGATATTAACCCCGCCGCCCGCCGCCAATCCGCTCTGCGCCTGCTGGGCGCCTTCCCCCGTCGCCGCCGCCAGACGCAAATGCAGCCGGTCGCCAAATGTCTGCACATCCTCCACCCCCGGCAATTTTGCGCTGCGGTGGCGCAGTTCCGCCAGCGGCGTCCCGCGCACCTCCAGGATGCGCCCCGCCAGACGCTCGCGCAGGCTAGCCGGTGTCCCCGCCGCCACCTGTTTACCCTTCTGCATCAGGATGACCCGGCTGCAGCGCGCCGCCTCATCCATGTACGGCGTGCTCACCAGCACTCCCACGCCCTCGGTCGCCACCCGCCGGATAAGCAGTTGCCAGAAATCCTGGCGCGTCACCGGGTCCACCCCGCCAGTCGGCTCATCCAGCAGCAGCAATTTTGGATGGTGTACCAGCGCCCCCGCCAGCCCCAGCTTCTGCTTCATCCCGCCGGACAACTGCCCCGCCCGCCGGTCCGCGAACGGCCCGAGTCCCACAAAATCAAGGATTTCGCGCGCCCGCGGTTCCCACTCATCCTGTTTCAATCCGCGCACCTCGGCAAAGAACCGGATATTCTCCAGCACCGAAAGGTCTTCATACATAGAGAATCGCTGCGAAAGATACCCGATGTGCTCCCGCGCCCGGTCCGCTTCGCGCCGCAGGTCAATCCCAACAATGGAGACTTCGCCCGCGTCCAGCCTCAACGCCCCGCACACCAGCCGCAGCGCGGTCGTCTTGCCCGCGCCGTCCGGCCCCACCAGGCCCACGATTTCCCCCGGCGCCACCAGCAGGTCGAGGCCATCCACCGCCTTGACCGCTCCAAAAGACTTGGACAGGCCGCGAGCGTCGAGCAAATTCAATTCAGCCATCAATCCTCGAAATCCACGTCGGCGGGCATGCCGGGTTTCAACATCCCGCCATGTTCGGCCAGCGATAATTCAATGGCAAACACCGTCGTCTTGCGCCCTTCCACGGTCTGCACATTGCGCGGCGTGAACTCCGCCTCATCCGCAATGCGAATGACCGTCGCCACAAACTCTTCATCCGGGAACGAGTCGACCGAAACCGTCACCTCCTGCCCCAGATTCACCGCGCCGTACAGGTCTTCCGGCAAGTACACCGTCAGAGTCAACCGGGTAAGGTCCGCCAGGGTTACCAGCGGCGCGCCAGGCGTCGCCACCTCTCCCGGTTCCACCGCCCGGTACAGTACCGTGCCGGCCGCGGGGGCGCGCACCACCGCCTTCTCGATTTGCACATCCAGCGCCGCCAGTGCCGCCGCCGCCGCTTCGACCTGCGCGTCAGCAATCGCCAGTTCTTCCGGGCTGGGCGTTCCGTCTGCCAGCGCCAATTGCGCCTGCGCCGCCTCCAAGCGTGCCTGGGCCAGCGCCAAGGCGTCCGGGTCCGGCCCTTCCAGCAATTCAGTCCGGTCCGCACGCGCCAGTTCCAGTTGCGCCCGCGCCTTCTCCAATGCCGCCTGGGCCAGGTGCAGGTCGTAATCCGTGGCCGTACCGGTCAGGTTGTTGTAACGCCGCAGGGCGGCATCGTAAAGCGACTCGGCCTCTGCCACCGCCGCCAGCAACGACGCGCGAATCACATTGTCTTCGCTCTTGTTTTCGTACGGCGCGTAGTTTTCCCGCGCCTTATCCAGCCGGTCAGCGGCCAGCACTACTGAAGCCCGCGCCGCATCAATGTCGGCCTGGTCGGTACCAAATTCCAGGGTTGCCAGCTGGTTCTCCGCATTGCGGATGGCCAATTCCGCCTGCCCGATTCTCTCGAGCGCGACGCCGGCGGTCAGGTTCTGATTATCCAGCACACTTTGCAGAGCCTGTTGCGCCGCCAGCAGTTCGATGGTTGCCCCCGCCACGGCTGCACCCCGCCGGTTGGGCGCCCCGCCCATCGCCAGCAGGTCGCGGCTGGCCTCTGCCTGCACCAGCGCAGCCGCCGCCTGTCGTCGTTGCGTCTGCAGCAGGGCATCATCAAACCGCACCAGGGCCTGCCCCTCCTCCACCAGGTCGCCTTCGTTCACCAGCACCTCAATGACCAGCCCGCCGCGTTCGGAAGCCAGCGTCACCTGTTGCGCCTCAATCGTCCCGGAAGCCCGCAGCGCCGCCCGCCGCGCTCCGGAAATGCTGATGAGATAAATGAGGGCAATCGCCAGAATTGCCACCGGCACGATGATTCGAGCATACTTACGAACGTGTTCAAGTCTTGCGCGCATGAGGTTTCCTCCGTATCGCGGTTAATCGAGTCGTTTGCGGAATCGCACAGACGCCAGCGCCATCAGGGCAATCCCAAATACTGTCATCGCCAGCACGTCGGGCCACACTGCCAGAATCGAGGTGCCCTTGAGCATGAGCGTGCGGATGATGTTGAGGTAGTAACGCAACGGAAACAGATAACTGATGATTTGCAGCGGCTTGGGCATCGCTTGCAGCGGGAAGAAGAATCCTGAAAGGAATAACGCCGGCAGCATCGTCATCCATACTGTCAACATCGCCTCCTGCTGGGTATTTGCCACCGTCGAGGCCAGTAGCCCGATGCCCAGGCTGGTCAGCAGAAACACGCCCGAAAGCGCAAGGATGAGGAACAGACTCCCGCGGATGGGTACGCCGAACAATAACGACCCCATCACCAGCACTTCAACCGTATTCAACAAAGCCAGAATGGTGTACGGGGCGATTTTTCCCACCACCAGTTCCCACGGCCGAATAGGCGTGATGATCAACTGTTCAATCGTCCCGCGCTCCCGTTCCCGCACCACTGCGTTGGCCGTCAGGATGGACGTGATGGCGTACAGAATCATGCCGATGATGCCCGGCACCATAAAGTAGGAGTCGTGCAGGTCCGGGTTGTACCAGATTTGCGTATGCACCTGCAAAGGCAGGGCGCCATTCAACGGGATTCCCGATCGCGCCAGCCGTTGCGTCTGCACCTTCACGCCGAAGTTCTGCCCGATGAGCTGCGCCGCCGACAATCCGGTGGCGGCCACTGATGGGTCCGAGCCATCAATGATGAACAACACCGCCGCCGGTTCACTGCCGTGGATGGCCGCGCCGAACCCGGGCGGGATAATGAGTCCCAGCCCCGCTTTGCCGTCTTCAATCAGCCGCTGCAGATCGGCTTCGGTCGTCACGTCATAGGCGATGCTGAAGTAATCCGCCGCCCGGTAAGCGTCCAGCAACTCGCGCGAGGCCGGGCTGCGGTCCTGGTCAAACACCGCCATTGGCACATTGCGCACATCGTTTGTCGCCGCGTAGCCCAGTAGCAGCAGCTGCATGATCGGAATGACCAGCACCAGCGCAAGCGTCCGCGGGTCTCGCAGGATTTGAATGAATTCTTTCCGGATGAGGGCGAACAGGCGGGAATTCTGCATGGCTTATCCTTTGCCCGGCCGCTCGACCAGGATGCCGTAGAGGAAGATGTCGACCAGTTTGTCCAGGTCCAGCCTCACCAGTGGCCTGCGCAGCCGGGAGGCAATCAGACTCGTAAAGAGAAAGTAGGTGAACATCAGTCCCAGAAACGCCGCCAGCACCAGCGGAATTTCATTTGTACGCAGTTCCCCGCGCTTGCGGAACATGCGCTCCGCGAATTTCAGGCCGATGGGAAATACCTGCATGAAGATTTGCGGCAGATGCGCGCCTTTGAACTCCACGATCTCGACAAAGATCAGGTTCAAATAGTCCCTGCGCTTCGCCAGTTCATCCTGCAACGTATGGGCGAAGTGGTGCACCATCTCATCGACGGTTTCTCCTTCGCTACTTTCCATCAACGGAAGAATTTCCCTGATGGGGTGGTATTTGATGATGATTTCTTTGAAGATTTGTTCTTTGCTTCCAAAGTGGTTATAAATCCCCCCGAGCGCCAGCCCGGCCCTCTCCGCGATCTGCCGCATGGATGTACCGTGGTAACCATTGCTCACAAACAGGTCGTGCGCCGCTCCCAGCACCTCCGCCCGCGTCCGGTCTCCTTTGGTAATGGTTTCTTCCGTTTCCATCGCATCCTCGAAATGAACGAACGTTCGTTTTTTATTCTACAATGAGAATGCTACTTGTCAAGGCTCAACTTAATGAGGGATGCCAAGTCTGTGAGTCGAGGAGTCAAAAAGTAAGGGCGACCCGCGGGTCGCCCTTACCTGGCATGCCTATCACGATTTATTCGCAATGTCGAATCCGGTAGCCTCTTACAATTCTTTCGCCCGAGCGGCCATGTCCTTCCTCAGCCGCGCCGAATCCCGTGGGTACGCCCAATAGAACAAGGTGAAAAACAATCCGCAGACGATCCACGGCACCGGAATCGTCCAAATCAGCGCCTGTGTCAATCCCAACGAATCGGCCAGCCGCCCCGCCACATACGCCACCAACGCCGCAAACCCGCCTTCAATGAATGTGGTCATCGCGAAGGCCGTGGCTCGTTGTTCCGGCGGCACCGCGTTCTGCATCATCGGCTCTTTTGCCCCCTTGCCTGCCCAGGTCACAATCAACGCCGTGAGAAAACAAAAGGCCACCAATAATCCAAAAGGCCAGGTGCGCGCCTGGGTCAACAGCACCCAGGTCAACGGCACGCCCGCAAAGATCGCCACCTGTCCGACGATCACGCGCCCGTATTTCGGGCTTCGTCCATCGGCCCAGTCGCCCAGCACCCCGCCCAGCACGCTCCCCACAGCCGACCCCAGTACGATTCCAGCAAACGCAATCGTTGCCTGCCCCTCCACCATCCCCAGGTCCGTTACCATCCAGGTAATAAAAAAGGTGGCCATCACCACCCACGGCATCGACCCCGCCAGACCCTGCAGGATAGCCACCCACACCGTTGGGATTTTCAACACCTGCACGGCATCCCTGGGCCGGATTATGTAATGCGAAGCCGCTTCCGCCGTAATCCGGCCTTCCAGTTCGGGTTCGGCCGCCCCACGTACGGGTTCCTCCACAAAAATCCAGATAACGATTCCCGAAACCACGCTGAAGGCGCCCAGCAAAATGAAGCCCCAGCGCCAGAGTTCCGGAGTCGCAACCGCGCCAAGCGCCAGTACGCCCAAGACGATTCCCAGCGTGCCAATCCCCTCCATCAACCCCAGCGCCCTCCCGCGCTGACGCGGCGGATAGATGTCCGACATGATGGAAAATGTCGCTGGAAGCAGACAGCCCAGCCCGATGCCCGAAATCGCCCGGATGACGAGCAATTGGCTGAAGTTCTCCGTCAGGCCGCAGGCCAGCGTCCACAATCCCCACACCCCGGTGCCAAACACGATCACCGCCTTGCGCGAAAACCGGTCGGACAGGTAGCCCCAGACCGGAGCGCTCAGCGATTGCAGTAGATTACGGATTGTGCCAACCTGCCCCAGGCTGGTGAAGTCCAGACCCCACAGCCGCTGGAGCGTCGGGAAGAGGACAGACATGGCCTGGGCCTCGCCCTGGTCAACGAAGTACCCGAAGGACAGGGAAAGCAGTGTCCGAAGGCGCCCCTTCTTACCAACCGCTTCCGGTTTCTCCATCACAGATTCAGTGCTTGCCGGCATTTGACACTCCAACGAGCTGGGATGGCACGAGTGTAGTGCAGTGAAATCACGGTGTCAATTCTGCAAGTCTTTTACAATAGTCCGAATCTCGTAATTCCTGGGCCGGTACTTGTGCAATCCGCAACTAAGCCAGTTTCGTTGACGATACTGCCCATAAATCGTATAATCCCTACATCTGCACCCTAATTAGGAAAGGAGGAAGAGGTATCGAGGAGGATCCCTTCGACTTTTCAATCCCATTTATCCACAATATTTAAGGAGAAGAAACCCATGCGTGGTAACACCTTGTTGAAGTTGGTTTCCCTGCTCGTGCTCGCCGGCCTCCTGCTGGCAGCCTGCGCCCCGGACCCAACCGCCGACAACCCCTACGAAGAGATTGACTACTCCGAAGGCCTGAGCGTTGCGGCCGCGTCCTGTGACTACGGTGGAAAGATTGCCTCCATTGAAGCCACCGACCGCCTGACCGTGGTCTTCAATCTGTGCAAGCCGGACCCGGCCTTCCTGGCCAAGGCCGCCTTCACCCCCTTCGGCATCCAGCCGCGTGAATACCTGGACTACGCCGCCGCCAGCAAACTGATTCTGGAAGCCCCCGTCGGCACCGGCCCCTACCAGGTCACCGAATGGGAACGTGGCGACCATGTTACCTTCACCGCCTTCGCTGACTACTGGGGAGCTGCTCCGGCCGCTCAGACCGCAGTCCTGCGCTGGGCAGCGGAAGGCAGCGCCCGCCTGGTTGAACTGCAGGCCGGCACCGCGGACATGATCACCAACGTCAGCCCCGCTGACATCGCCACCGTTCAGGGTGACCCGAACCTCCAGTTGCTCTTCAACGTCAACCCGAACGTCTTCTACGTCGGCTTCACCAACACCTTTGCGCCGTTCGACAATGCCGACGTCCGCCGGGCCATCGCTATGGGCCTGGACCGCCAGCGCATTGTGGATAACTACTACCCGGCAGGGTCCGAAGTGGCCTCCCACTTCACCCCCTGCTCCATCCCCAACGGCTGCGCCGGTGACTCCTGGTACGAAACTGACCTCGAAGCCGCCAATGCAATGCTGGATGCCGCTGGCTTCCCGCGCAATGACGAAGGCGTCCGCTTCACCACCTCCATCTACTACCGCGACGTCTTCCGCGGCTACCTGCCGGAACCCGGTCTGGTTGCCGTTGAAATCTCCAACCAGTTGCGCGAGAACCTCGGCATCGAAGCCGAAGTCGTCGTGATGGAATCCGGCGAGTTCATCGCTCAGGGCACCCAGGGTCTGCTTGACGGCATTCACCTGTTGGGCTGGGGCGCTGACTATCCGCACGTCACCAACTTCCTGGACTTCCACTTCGGCTCGGGCAACCCGCAGTTCGGTACCGCCCACCCCGAGATCTATGAAGCCCTGGAAGCCGCGGCTGTACTCGCCGATGTGGCTGCCGCTGAGCCGCACTACGTCACCGCCAACAACGCCATCCGTGATCTCGTCCCGATGATCCCGATTGCGCACGGCGCCTCGGCGGATGCCGCTCTTGCCAGCGTCACTGGCGCCTACGTGCCGCCCTTCGGCGCCACGCAGTTCGCCTTCCTCGATCCGGGCAAGGACACCCTCGTCTTCGTCCAGAACGCCGAACCCATCAGCCTGTACTGCGCCGATGAGACCGACGGTGAATCCCTGCGCCCCTGCCAGCAGTCAGTTGAAACCCTGCTTGAGTATGGTCAGACCAGCGGTGACACCTCCGGCGAACTGGCGACCGCCTGCACCGGCAATGCAGACTCCACTGTGTGGACCTGCACCCTGCGCGACGGCGTCACGTTCCACGATGGCTCGTCCTTCGATGCCAACGATGTTGTGGCTTCCTGGGCGGCGGGCATTGATGCCGCCAGCCCCAACCACATCGGCAACACCGGCACGTTCGACTACTTCGCTTACCTGTGGGACGGCCTGATCAACGCGCCGACGGAGTAATCTCCATCACTCCTTCCCGCGGCGTCCGGTGAACTCCAGCCGGACACTCTGGCAATAAGCAGCGCGGGATGGGAAACAGCCAACTCGTTTGGCCAAACCCATCCCGCGCTGTCTTGTCCGGTCAGCGCAAAGGGACGACCCCGACACCATGAAGCAATACATCCTGCGCCGCCTGATACTCTCCATCCCGGTGCTGATTGGCATCCTGATTGCCACGTTTGCCATCGCGCGTCTCATCCCCGGCGACCCCTGCACCGCTGCCCTCGGCGAACGCGCAACTGTTGAAGTCTGCGAGGCCTTCAACAAACGCATGGGTCTGGACCAGCCTATCTATATTCAGTTGGGCATCTACATGCGTGACGTCCTCACCGGCAACCTGGGCGACTCGATTCGCTTCAGCCGTCCGGTCTTCGTCATCGTGGTGGAGAAACTCCCCGTCACGCTGGAACTCGGTATCGTAGCCCTTGCCCTCGCTGTCCTGGTCGGCGTCCCGGCCGGTATCCTATCAGCGATAAAACGCAATTCCCCCATTGACATCGCCACCATGATTGGCGCCAATGTCGGCGTCTCCATGCCGGTCTATTGGCTGGGACTCATGCTCGCTTACCTGTTCGCCGTATTGCTCAAAGACACGCCCTTCTGGCTTCCCCCCAGCGGCCGCCTCACTGCCGGGCTTTCCGCTACTCCGTTCTACGAAGCCTGGGGCTTGCACATCAACTCCAACACCTTCGGCTATCCGGTTTTTGAATTCATCTCGAACTTATTCATCGTCAATTCCATCATCACCCTCAATTTCAAGATACTGGGCGACACGCTCAAACACCTCATCCTGCCCGCCACTGCGCTAAGCACCATCCCCATGTCCATCATTGCGCGCATCACCCGTTCCAGCATGCTGGAAGTGTTGGGCCAGGACTATATCCGCACCGCCCGCGCCAAGGGCTTGCTGGAACGCCTGGTCATCACCCGTCATGCCCTGCGCAATGCCCTTCTTCCCATCATTACGATTATCGGCTTGCAGGTCGGCACATTGTTTGCCGGCGCGGTCCTCACCGAAACGATATTCAGCCTGTCCGGTGTTGGCCGCAGTCTCTTCGATGCCATCACCGGGCGTGACTTCCCCGTCATCCAGGGGTTCACCGTCATCATCGCCATGGGCTATGTGGGCGTCAATCTGCTCACCGATATCGCCTACGCGATGGTCGATCCTCGTATAAAGTTGGACTGAACTCCCTTCCATGACCACACCCGCCGCTGAAACCCTCCCGGCCATCTCGCAGGCCGCCCCTTCCAACAGCCTGCTTCGGCTGACCATGCGCCGGCTGTTCCGCCAGCGCAATGCCATCATCGGCGCAACCATCCTCGCCTTTCTGATACTTGTCGCCATCTTTGCTCCTGCGCTTGCGCCGTATGACCCCACCTTGAGTCTGCTGGACATTGAGCCTGTCACCATCCGTCAGGAGCCCTGCATTCATCTGTTCGGTTGTCCCGAAGACCAGGCCCAGCACATCATGGGTCTGGATGGCAACGCCCGCGACCAGTTCAGCCGCGTCATCTTTGGCACGCGCATTTCGTTGTTCATCGGCTTTTCCACCGTCGGTCTCGCCATCATCATCGGCACCCTGCTTGGCGCGGTGGCCGGCTATGCCGGCGGCTGGCTGGACAACGTCATCATGCGCCTCATGGATGTCCTGCTTGCCTTCCCCAGTTTCCTGCTTGCCATCGCCATCATTACGGTATTGGGGCGCGGTCTTCAGAACGCGCTATACGCCATTGCCATCGTCAATATCCCGCACTTCGCCCGCCTGATTCGCGCCAGCGTCCTGTCCATCAAGGAACAGGAATTCGTCGCCGCTACCCGCGCCCTGGGCGCCAGTCCGGTGTGGATTCTGATGAAGCGCATCCTGCCTAACGCCCTGCCGCCACTCATCGTGCAGGCCACCCTCAGCATCGCCGGCGCCATTCTGGAGGCCGCCGCGCTGTCGTTCCTCGGCCTCGGCGCGCAGGAACCTGCGTCGGAATGGGGCACAATGCTCGGCCGCGAACGCGGCCAGGTCTTCACGGCCCCCTACCTCGTCTTCTATCCCGGCTTCGCCATTATGCTCACCGTGCTGGCCTTTAACCTTCTGGGCGATGGTCTGCGCGATGCCATGGACCCCCGCCTCAGCCAGGTGTCGAAGCGATGACGAAGAATCCTGGTATGTCCCAATCCAAAGCCTCATCCGTCCCATCGGATAAAGCGCCGATTCTGGAAGTCCGCGACCTGAAGACTTATTTCTTTACGGACGATGGCGTTGTGAAAGCCGTGGATGGCGTGGATTTCTATGTCCGTCATGGCGAAGTGCTCGGTCTGGTCGGCGAATCCGGCTGTGGCAAGAGCGTCACCTCGCTTTCCATCCTTCGACTCATCAGCCGCCCCGGCGAAATCGTCTCCGGCGAGGTGGTCTTTGAAGGCGAAGACCTGCTGAAGAAACCCATCAATAGCATGGTGGATATTCGCGGCGACCGTATTTCGATGATTTTCCAGCAACCCAAATCCAGCCTCAACCCCGTCTTTTCCGTGGGCGATCAGATTGTCGAGGTGTTCGAAATACACGGTCGGGCGGAAAAAGAAGCGGCCTGGGAAAAAGCCGTGGACCTGCTGCGACGGGTTGGCATCCCGGACCCCGAAACCAAGGCCCACGCCTACCCACACCAGCTTTCCGGAGGCCAGGCCCAGCGCGTCATGATTGCGATGGCGATGGCCCTGCAGCCCGAACTGCTGATTGCCGATGAGCCGACCACGGCGCTGGACGTCACCATCCAGGCCCAGATTCTGGACCTCATTCGGGAGCTGAACAAGGAAACCAACACCGCCGTCATCCTGATCACCCACGATTTGGGCGTCATTGCTGAAATGGCTGACCGCGTTGCCGTCATGTACGCCGGCAACATCGTGGAAGAAGTGGATGTGGAGCGCCTGTTCGCTACGCCCCTCCATCCCTACACCCAGGGGCTGATTGAAAGCATCCCGATTCTCGGCTCGGTGAAAGAGCGTCTGAACACCATTCCCGGCAGCGTCCCCAACCTGATTGATTTGCCGGTCGGCTGCCGCTTTGCCGAGCGCTGCACCGCCCGCACCGAGTACGGTCTGAAAATCTGCAGCGAGATTGAGCCTGAACTAATTGAGATTGACCCCGGTCACAGCGTACGCTGCTGGCTGTATGAAGA
>SCUK01000024.1 GCA_004297445.1 Anaerolineae bacterium
GGGGTCGGCGGCGGCGGCTGCAATGCCGTCGAGCGCATGATTAAGGAAGGGTTGCAGGGCATCGAATTCATTTCGATAAATACCGATGCCCAGGCCCTCATGCTTTCCAACGCCCAGACCCGCGTGCGCATTGGCGACAAGCACACCCGCGGCCTCGGCGCTGGCGGCAACCCGGAGAACGGGCGCAAGGCCGCCGAAGAATCCGCCGAAGACCTGTACAGCGTCATCAAGGGCGCAGACATGGTGTTCGTCACCGCCGGCATTGGCGGTGGTACCGGCACCGGCGCTGCGCCCATCGTCTCGCAGATTGCCCGCGAGTGCGGCGCGCTCACCATCGGCGTCGTCACCCGCCCGTTCACCTTTGAAGGCGCCCGCCGCGGCCAGACCGCCGAGGCCGGAATTTCCAAATTAAAAGAGCAGGTGGATACCCTCATCGTCATCCCCAATGACCGCCTGCTGCAAATAGTCGACAAGCGCGCCAGCCTGACCGACGCCTTCAGCGTCGCCGACGATGTGCTGCGCCAGGGCATTCAGGGCATCTCGGAACTTATCACCGTGCCCGGCCTCATCAACCTGGACTTCGCCGATGTGCGCACCATCATGTCCGAAGGCGGCGCCGCGCTTATGGCGGTCGGCAAGGCCAGCGGCGAAGACCGCGCCCGCCTCGCCGCTGAACAGGCTATCACCAGCAACCTGCTGGACATCACCATTGACGGCGCGCGCGGCATCCTCTTCAACGTCACCGGCGGCTCAGACCTTTCGCTCTTCGAGGTCAACCAGGCCGCGGCGATCATTAAGGAAACCGCTCACCCGGACGTCAACCTCATCTTCGGCGCGGTGGTCGACCCCAACATGGGCGACGATATCCGCATCACTGTCATCGCCACCGGCTTCGAACGCAGTGGCGTGCCGCGGCGCATGTTGCGCACCCGCCCGACCCAGCAGAACACAACCGCCAGCCGCCCGGCGGGCCAGAGCGTTGCAGATGCCGCCGAAGCCGCCATGCGCGGCGGGCAGAGCCAGGAACTGGAACCGGCCTACAACCCGGAAGACCTGGACATCCCCACCTTCCTGCGCAAGCGCGTCAGCAAGTAACCCCGCGGCGCGGCCGCGGCCCAACCTGTAGAGTGCATCCCAGTCCTCCCGGGATGACTTGACCCCTTCACAACCGCCCTCCCTGTCGGCCTTCGCCCGGGGAGGGCTGTTTTTAATCGGGGAGCAAGGTAGTCGTTTTGCCGTAAGGGGTGCCGAATTAGTTCTGTATTCGGAGAATACAGGTAAACATACGAATAGACCGGCATTCCCTATTCTGTTAGGATGATTCTGGTTATTAAAAGAGAGCCGTAAACGGAACGGTTCTTGAGTCTAGTGGCGCTACATCCTGGGAGGGATAATGGCAAAGTCTGGTTTTCGCGTCTTAATCTCATTTGGTTTGTGCCTCGCATTGTTGATTGCCACCGTGCCGCAGGTGTTTGCTGCGACCACCTTCACCCTGTCCAGCCTGAGCGGGCAGGATGGCTGGGATGGCGGCATCGTTGCCGGTAACCCGATAGGCTTCGCTGGCAACGTCAATATCATTAATACCGATGCTCATATTGGCAGCCAGTCCTGGCGCTATGCTGGCGGCAGCAGCAGCCCGGGGGCAGGCACAGCGTTCTCGCCGGCTGTCTCCAGCGTGGGCTCACCGGATCAGGGCGGCGCAGGCGACCGTGTCATCATTAGTTTTGCATTCAAGGCCGCCAACCCGGGCGACGGCTCGCGCATCAACATGCACGAAGGCGCAGTCGCGCGCGATGATCGCACCGGCAACAACATTTACCTGGAAGCCGTTAGCGCTACACAGGTGCGCGTCTACATGAACCGCGCCATCGCTGCCTCGCCGTATTTTCAGGAACTCACTCTGGGATACGTGGACGCTTCTACCTGGCACGTCATCGAGCTGGACACCACTTACGCCGTGACCGATTCCGACGACCTCACCACCTGGGGGTTGACCACGTACACGGTGGATGGGGTGGTGCTGGGGACCGAAACGCCCTGGGCCCACTGGTGGCGGCACAAGAATGGCTATGTGTATGCGCCGGGCTCAGGCGTCAAATTCGCCAGCACCTACAATGACGGGTCTCACGCCGGTTTCTTTGTGGATGATGTCAGCATCCGCGTGATTGACAATTCTACTCACGCCACCCTGGATGCCTACACCACCAGCTTCGAAGCCACCGGAGTCTTCCCCGCCACTTCAGGCGACCCCATCAGCGGCACGGATAACGCGCCTCTTTCTCAAATCACCGTCGTCTTTGATGCCGACCTCTACAATCCGGCCGGAAATTCCGAGGCAGATGATGTGACCAACCCGGACAACTACCTGCTGTTCCAGCCCGGCCCGAATGCAGCCTTCGACACGGTGGAGTGCAGCACCGGCCTCCAACCGGACGACGTGCAGGTATCTGTGGACAGTGTGGCGTATAGCAATGGCGGCGGGAGCGGCCCATTTGAGGCCACCCTGACTCTGAACGGCGCAGCGGACCTGACCGCAGGCGACTATCGCCTGCTGGTGTGCGGCACAACCTCGCTTGTGAACCTCATCGGCGTGCCGCTGAATGATGCGCCCGGCACGGATACCGCGTTTGACTTCGGCATCGTGGCCGCTACCGCGGCGCCAGGTGCTGCAGTAGACGCTACGGCGGATGCTGAAACGGCATTTGCCTTGCCCGCCACCGGCTTCACGCCGGGCGTGGTCACGCAGTTACCCGCCCAACCAGTCGATTTGGCCTACGCCAGCACCGACTTGATGTTGAGCATCCCGAACCTCGGTGTGCAGATCGATATCGTGGGTGTGCCGTTGGTAAATGGTGAATGGGACGTCTCCTGGATTGGCCAGCAGGCCGGTTACCTGTACGGCACGGCCTTCCCCACCTGGGCCGGCAATACCGTCATCACCGCCCATGTGTGGGACGCCAACAACAACCCTGGCCCCTTCGCAGACCTCGCAGATTTGCAGTTCGGTGACACGATAGAGATCCTCGCCTTCGGCCAGACCTACATCTACGAAGTGCGCGACTCCGCCAGCCTGCGCCCCACTGACCGCAGCCCCTTCGCCCACAGCGACTACGCCTTACTCACCCTAATCACTTGCGAAGGCTTCGACCCCCGCACCGGCGACTACCTCTTCCGCCGCGTGGTATCGGCTGTGCTGGTGGAAATCCGCTAGGCATTAATACGCTCAGGTAGGTAGGGGTGCAGCATGCTGCACCCCTAGTTTTACGCCACAAGACCGGGATTGCCAGCTGTTTGGATTAGGAATATGATTGAGCCAGTTGTGGCACACTGAATGAGTAGGAAAACCATACAATTGTTCTCTGAAATTGCAGGTTCAAGCGATATCCACTATGAAGGTGATGGAGCGAAAAACCATGGCTGCGTCTAAAACGTTTCGAATAGTAGTGTTGCTTGCCATCCTGGCCGGCACAATGTCATTGGGCGTGAACCCTGCCCAGGCCGCGCCGCCCCCACCAGAGTTGCAGGACCCGGAGACCGCGTGTGTGGATTTCTTCGGAGGTCAATGGCTGGGAGGAGGCGACTGCTTCTTCGGCCCTCCCGATTACATCCCCTTCTTCCTCATTTCACAGGGAATCTACCTGGGCGGATTCCAAGCAGAGTGGAACGAGCTCCTGGCAGAGTTCGGCTGCAGCCCGGGTACAGGTGTTGCTTTACCTATGATAAAGATCGTTTTCGGCCCGGGCCCGCTGGATTATATATACTTTCCTGATGAAAGTGGCGCCCGTTGTGCTGAAGCTCCCTATGGTGGAGTGAATGGCCGCGCCGGTGACACCGATGACGCCGGCACGCTGTCGCTCAAGCAGCCGCGCAACGGCTTCATCCAGTACGATGCCGGCACCTGCTCCGGTGTGTGCAAGGTGAGCGGCAACCTGCCGGTCAACGCCGACAAGTACATCAGCGAGATTCCCGGCACAGTGAGCGCCATGCTGTACGTCCAGTTGGGCGGCGGCACAGGCTCGTACTCGGCCTGCTTCTGGGGTGAGGGCCAGATCTACCAGCGCATCAGCGGAACATGGCAGGCAGTTGCCACCAGCATCGCCAACGGCATGTCCTGTGCGGCCGGAGCGGGCGACGGTTCCTACGCCTTCGTCGAGAACTAGAAATAGCGTTGAAGGATGACCTAACGGCGGGGCAGCAATGCCCCGCCGTTTGATTCGGCAGGCCTCGCGTACTATTCCTCTGACCCATCTTGTGAAATGCAATTCACCTTTCTTAAAATATTCGAAAATTCGTGCTAAATCCTTGCTTCGACCTGACAGATATGTTAGAATGCGATGAGCAAAAGCACTAAATATAGGTACTTACACTATACGTACCCCCATATATGGGGGTGATATGTCTGAACCAGGAAAACGACCTACATGCGCTGCCCGTTCTGCCACAGTGAAGATGGTTCCAAAGTGATTGACACCTCGCATGATGCGCGTGGCGGCATCCGGCGGCGGCGCGAATGCAAGGATTGCGGCCAGCGCTACTCGTCCTACGAGCGCCCCATCCTCGCCACTCCGCTCATCATCAAGGAAGACGGCACCCGCGAAGAGTTCGACCGCGAGAAACTGCTGCGCGGCCTACGCATCTCGTGCGCAAAGCGCCCTGTCTCCGCCGCCGACCTGGACCGGCTGGCTGGCGAAATTGAAGCCCATCTGCAACGTCTCGGCAAAGCCGAAGTGTCCTCACGCGTCATCGGCGATATGGTCATCAACGGCCTCAAAGACCTGGACGCCATTGCCTACATGCGCTTCGCCATCGTGTATCTCAAATTGGATGACCTTCAGTCGGTCCGCAGTCTGCTGGACCGGCTGATAGAGAACTAAGACCCTACCCCGCCGGCAGCCATTTTGCCGGAGGGGTGTCTGTGTTTACAAAGTTCGTTATTAGGAGAGCCCGCCATGTTGAATAAGACCGCCCCCAAACCCCCCGTCGCCGGCCTGCTGCCCACACCGGAACGCCCCGCCGACCTGCCGCCCGCCCGCCTGACCGAGAACGCCCTGTCCGTCTTCCTGCGGCGTTACGCCCGCCGCGGCGCGGATGGCAAGCCGGTCGAAACGGTGGAGGACACTTTCTGGCGCGTGGCGTATCACGTGGCCAAGGTGGAGACGGAGTGGGACGCGGACGAAATGGCGGCCGCCCGCGACTACTACGCCCTCCTCGCCGAAAAGCGCTTCTTCCCCAACTCGCCCACCTTCACCGGTGCCGGCACGCCCCTCGGCCAGCTGGCCGCCTGCTTCGTCCTGCCCATCAGCGACGATATGGGCCGCCGCGAGTCCGGCATTTTCCAGACCCTGCGCGACGCCGCCCTCATTCAGCAGACCGGCGGCGGCAACGGCTTCGCCTTCTCCCGCCTGCGCCCCAAGAACGCCCTGGTCAAGACCTCGGCGGGCAAGGCCACCGGGCCGGTGGGCTTCCTGCGCGTCTACGATGAGGCTTTCGGCGAGATCGCCCAGGGCGGTACCCGCCGCGGCGCCAACATGGGCGTCCTGCGCGTCGACCACCCGGATGTGGAAGAGTTCATCACCTGCAAGACCAACGAGAACGCCATCACCAACTTCAATATCTCCGTGGGCATCACCGATGCCTTTATGCGCGCCGTCCAGAACGACGAAGAATGGCCCCTGCGCTTCCCGGATGTGAGCGACCCGCGCTACAAGACCTTTGAGGGCACGCTCGAAGACGCCGAGAAGGCCGGCCTGCCCATCCTGACCCACAAGACCGTCAACGCCCGCGAACTGTTCAGCAAGATCGTGGAGCACGCCCACCACAACGGTGAGCCCGGCCTCCTGTTCCTGGACGCCGCCAACCGCGAGAACCCCGTCCCGCACCTCTACGCCCTTGAAGCCACCAACCCCTGCGTGACCGGCGATACGCTCATTTACACGGCTGAGGGTCTGCGGCGCGCCGACGAACTAGCCGGGGCCAGCCGCCCGGTGGATGTGATTGTGGACGGCCGATTTGGAACCGATACTTTCCAGCCTGCCTCGCATGTTTTCGCCACGGGTGTGAAAGATGTGATTCGCCTCAAGACCGTGGAAGGCTATGAAGTTCGCCTCACGGCTGACCATCGGGTGATGACCGAGACCGGCTGGTCGGCAGCGAAAGACCTGCGTCCGGGCGACCGTGTGCATCTGCTTAACCGCCCCGGCGGGTTTGGCCCGGCGGGCACGCCGGAACTTGGCATGGTACTGGGCTGGTTGGTCGGGGACGGCACTGTCAACCAGGTGCGCGCCGTGTTGTCCTTCTTCGGCCGCGAGAAAGCTGAACTGGCGCCGATGTTCGCCGAAGCAGTGACGGGCCTGGTGGACAGGGACGGACGCTATTCTGAGAGCCTCGGGCGCCGTTATCCGGTGGGGCTTACCGACATCCCTGATCGCGACGAGGTGCGGATCCAGTCCGACCGACTGCTGAAACTTGCGGCGCAATATGGTCTCGCAGACGAAAAACTCCAGGTACCGGCGGTCATCTTCACTGCCAATGAACCTACCCAGCGCGCCTTCCTGCAGGCTCTCTTCACCGCCGATGGTACTGTGAACGACGGTGGCGAGAAGGGCTGCAGTGTGCGGCTCACTTCCATAAGTTACACGCTCCTGCAGGATGTCCAGCGCATGCTTCTTAATTTCGGTATCGCCAGCCGCATCTATGCCGAACGGCGCTCTGCCGGTTACCGCAGCCTGCCGGACGGAAAGGGCGGGTTGGCCGAATACTGGTGCGCCGCGTATCACGAACTGGCGATCACCAAAGCCAATCTGATTCAATTCGCCAACTGCGTCGGGTTCCTGAGCGAAGCCAAGCAATCCGCGCTACTCGATTATTTGAGCCCCATGCCGCGCGGTCCTTACCGGGAACGCTTCACGGCCCGGGTGGACTACGTCGAACCTGATGGTCGCGAGACCGTCTATGACCTCCAGCAGCCGACGACGAACTCCTTCATCGCCAATGGGCTGGTGGTACACAATTGCGGCGAGCAATGGCTCGGCCCCTACGAGAATTGCTGCCTCGGCAGCATCAACCTCGCCGAGCACTTCGGCCCGGATGGCAGCGTGGACTGGGAGAAACTGCGCCAGACCACCGAGCAGTCCACCCGCTTCCTCGATGACGTCGTGCAGGGCAATGCCTATGTGCCCGCCGTCCCGCAACTTAAGGACGCCGCCTACCGGGCGCGCCGCATCGGCCTCGGCATCATGGGCATGGCGGACCTGATGTACCATGCCGGCATCCGCTACGGCTCCAAAGAAGGGCAGGAGTTCGTCGCCCAGGTAATGGAATTCGTGCGCTACGAGTGCATGCGCACCAGCGTCGAACTCGCCAAAGCCCGCGGGCCATTCGAGGCCATCGAGGGTAGCCTGTACGACCCGAAGGACCTCAAGTGGTCGCCGCCCCAGCCGGTGGACCTCTACACCAGCGACTTTGGCCGCCCCGCCCTGGATTGGGTCGGCATTGTCAAAGGCATCAAGAAGCACGGCATCCGCAACGCCGCCCAGACCACCATCGCCCCCACCGGCACCATCGCCACCGTGTCCGGCTGTGAGGGCTACGGTTGCGAGCCGGTCTTCGCCCTGGCCTACATCCGCCACGTCAATGATAACGGCAAGGACCTTAAACTGACCTACACCAGCCCGCTGTTTGAAGCCGCCCTGGCGAAAGCCGGGCTGGACGAAACCGCGCGGGCACGCATTGTCGAGCAGGTCGTCGCCACCGGCACCTGCCGCGGCGTGGCTGGCGTGCCGGAGAACATCGCCAACACCTTCGTCGTCTCATCGGACATCACCGCCGAGGAGCACGTCCGCATGCAGGCCGCGTTGCAGGCTTTCGTGGACAACAGCCTGAGCAAGACCGTCAACTTCCCGCCCGAAGCCACCGAGCAGGACGTGGCCACCGCCTACATGCTGGCCTGGGAACTGGGCTGCAAGGGCATCACCGTGTACGTCACCGGCTCGCGCGACAAGGTCGTGCTGGAAACCCACGAGACGGCCAAGGCCAAACAGCCCGAACCCGCCGTCACCGAGCTGCCCGCCCTGTGGAACGAATCCAAGAAGCCGCGCCCGCGTTTCCTGCCCGGCTTCACCTACTACACCAACACGCCCGTTGGCAAAGCCTTCGTCACCATCAACGAGAACGGCGGCGGCCAGCCCTTCGAGGTCTTCCTCACCACTGCCAAAGCCGGCTCCGAGACCGCCGCCGTGTCCGAGGCCATTGGCCGCCTGATTTCCTACCTGCTGCGCCTTGCCTCGCCCGTCGCGCCCCGTGCCCGCCTGCGCGAGATTTTCAGCCAGCTCAACGGTATCGGCGGCTCGCGCTCGATGGGCTTCGGCCCCAACCGCGTCGGCTCCCTGCCGGATGGCGTTTCGCAGGCCCTCGCCGAGTACCTGGACAGCACCGAGCACCGCTTCACCGACCAGCCCGCCAAACCCGCCAATGGTAACGGCAATCATGCTCTCATACCGCAGGATGGCGAGCCCCAGCCGGTCTTCAAGCCGGAAGCCATCGGCGACATCTGCCCGGAGTGCGGCCACGCCTCCGTCATCAACGAGGAGGGCTGCCGCAAGTGCTATTCCTGCGGCTATAGCGAGTGCTAATTTTGTCATTCCGAGCGAAGCGAGGAATCCCGACCCTGCTTGCTCTTCCATCTCGCTCACTGGAAACAAAGTCCGGTTTTGCAGGATTCGTTTCCTCGAGCCGGAAATTGTGAAGCCGACATTTAATGGAGACTGACCGCCTCCAGTTCCGCGCCCACGCCGTCCAGCGCATGTTTGAGCGCGGCATCAGCGTGGATGAGGTTCTGGCTCTACTGCGCGAGGGCGAAATAATCGAAGACTACACCGCCGATATGCCCGCCCCCGGCGAGCTGCGGCTGGGCTGGGCGGGGGCACGCCCCCTGCATGCCGTCTTCGCCTTCGATGCCGCCCGTACCGCCGCCGTGGTGGTGACCGCCTACGAACCGTCTCTCGCCGACTGGGGCGACACCTTCCGCCAGAGGCGCGCGTGATCTGCGTCATGTGCCGGGTCGCCGACCCCGAACCGGGGTTTGCCACCCTCACGCTTGAATGCGACGGCTATACCACCGTGGTCAATGCCGTGCCCGCCGCTATCTGCCCGGAGTGTGGCGAAGAATATCTGGACGAAGCCGTCGTGCGCCGCGTCCTGGCCGCCGCCCTGGCCGGGGAGTAGAATAAGGGCGAGGTGAGGACCACGAAACAAGGAGCATCCCATGAGCGCAAAACACCACTTCACCCAGGAACAGGCGAAGGAAATCGGCGACAAACTGGGCATCACCTGGGCGGCGTTTGACGTGGAGCAGTTCCGCATGGGGCTGAACGTGGAACTCGAACACGGCCTGCACGACCCGGCCACGGACGTGACCGGTAACGACCCGCTAACCACCGGCAAAATCGCCCTGGCGCACCTGAACGAATTCCCCGATTACTACACCCGCCTGGACAAAATGGAACGCGAAGCGAAACAGGAGTTGGGGTTGGAATAGGGGTGCTTGACCTATAGTACTATATACAGTATCATATAGGCGGGTTGAATGACCAAACGCGAAAAACTGCTGGAACGCATCAAGAACAACCCCAAAGGGGTTTCGCCGGATGAACTGCACCAACTGCTCACCCACTTCGGATTTGCCCAGCGCAAATCCGGCGGCGGCTCCAGCCACCGCAATTACACCAAAGACGGCTGCCCGTATGTGCTTACCGTGCCGTTCAAGAAGCCGTTGAAAGCGGTGTATGTGATCAAGGCATTGCAGTTCATTGAAGAATATGGAAACACGGAAGAGTAAGGTGTGCTGATAGTTGAACAATCGCCCCCACCCTGTCATTCTGAGCGAGCGGCAGCAGCCAGTCCTGAACGCAGTGAAGGAAGCGAAGAATCTACCGGACAATCTAGAAGAACGACCGATTGCAGATCGAGATTGCATAAAGTAGCAACACAACTTGAGCGAGTGACTATATGAAAAAGAAACTTGACCACTACCTTTCCTTGCCCTACAGCATCGAACTGACCCCCGACGAGGACGGCTGGGTGGCCGCCGTTAAAGAACTCCCCGGCTGCATCAGCCAGGGTGACACCCAGGTCGAAGCCCTGCAAATGATTCAGGATGCCATGCGCGGCTGGCTGGAAACCGCGCTGGAAGACGGCAAACCCATCCCCGAACCGCGCCTGACGGACGATTACTCTGGCAAGTTTGTCGTCCGCGTCGCCAAGTCCCTGCACCGCCGCCTCGCCGAAGCTGCCGCCCAAGACGACGTCAGCCTCAACCAGTATGTGGTTACTGCCCTCGCCAGCGCGGTCGGGATGAAGGTAAATAAGTAACATGCCCGGTATATTATTTCGACGAATTCGGATATTTCAGATTTCTGACCCACAATCGCGTGGAGTCCTAGATCAATTTCACGATTTCCGAATCGAGGTTGAACTTGATCCGGGAGAGCCCTATGCAATTGAGAAAAAGCTAGTCGTTGTATCACTTTTTGATGATGCCTATTATGCTCTTTCTTCTAGAGAAATTAATGACCCGAAGAGAGTAATAGAAGAGAAGGCTAGAATCGCTCATTATGTCTCAACCCATATCGTAAGCCGATCTCCTCAAGAACTGGTGTCATTATTTCCGCTTCAGATGCAAGTAAGTGTTGAGGATGTGAGACGGCTTCAAACTGTAGATCCAGAAAGAGTGGAGATTCAGACTTGGCACGAAATCAAAGTTGCTAAGGAGCCTGAGGGCCGTCGAGTCTTTATAAGTTGCGGCCAGTCAACAGAATACGAAAAAAATCTCGGTGAAACAATTTCGCGCCGAGTTAAAGAACAAACGGGGTTAGATGGATATTTTGCACAAAATCAACAAAGTCTAGAAGGGTTAACCCAGAATATCTTCAATGCTATTCATAATGCGGACGGGTTTATTGCAGTTATGCACAGGCGCGACAATCTCGATGGAAAGCGGGAGGAGTATCGAGGCTCTGTATGGGTTGAGCAAGAAATAGCAATTGCTGCATTTATGGTTCAGTCATTAGGACTGCGATTGCCCTTTAGGGTTTATGTTCAGAAAGGAATTCGTCGAGAAGGAGTTCGTGGGTTTATCTTGCTAAACCCGAAAGAGTTCGAGAAAGACGAGGAAGTTTTAACTGACCTAGAAGGATTCTGGCCCGAATTATTGGGTAGAGTGTAAGCGAGCAGCTTAATTGAGCCGTTTTGCAGATTAGAGGAAATATGGTTATTGATCGAATATTACAGGTCGCACCTCCGGGCACAAGGATTCCGAAGCCAAGACAGAATGGATATTACATTGTAAAAGGGGATGGAATAAGAAGGAAGGAAAGAGCACTCATATATGAGTTCACAAATCGCTCGAACCCCGCTAAGCCGCACATAAAAGGAATAACAAATTCGGAATTTGAAATAAGTTTTGAACGCCTCGTAACTATCGGTGAGTTCAGCCGCAAGTGGTATAAAGCCAAATTTCCGAAGGCGGCAAGACAGGATCCCTGTAACTTCACAACTATCGGGGGGCTATTCATATTGTTAGGGATTGCTACATACTCAAGCCCCGGAGTATATCTAAGAAGATAGATTTTTCATTTCCCTCTCTCGCCTTCCCACCTCCCCGTCTTCCGTTAACATCCCTCCCTGAACCATTATCATAGAGGAACCATGACCACCGAACGCGTCGCCGCACCTTCCCCTGCGCCGAATATTCACTTCTTTGCGCTCCTTGCGAGCGCTATGTTCACCGCCCTCTTCGCGTGAGATGCATTCCATTCTCTTTGCGATACAATACCCGCCACACATTCCAGGGAGTCTTCGGCATGTTCAATCTCGATCTCGCATCAGCATTGGAAATAGTCGCCCGATCATTGGCCGTGTATTTCGTTGTCCTCGTCGGTTTGCGGCTTGGCGGAAAGCGCGCAATCGGACAGATGACGGTCTTTGACCTGGTCGTATTGCTGTTGATCGCCAACGCGGTGCAAAACGCGATGGTCGGCCCGGATACCAGTCTGCTCGGGGGCATCTTGGCGGCGGTGGTGTTGCTGGTTGTTAATGCACTGGTCGCCCGCCTGCGAATGAGCTCGCCGCGTTTGCGCCGCTTGGTGGAAGGCTCGCCAACGCTGCTGGTATTACACGGGGAAGTCATCCCGGAGCACATGAGCCGGGAGGAAATCGATGAGGAATCCCTGATGGAGGCCCTACGCGAACATGGCGTGGCCGAACTCAGTGGGGTTGAAATGGCGGTACTGGAAATCGATGGGTCAATCAGCGTCATACCCGCGGGCGGGACGACTACACGGGTCAAGAAGCCGCGAAAACTTCTGCGACATTAATAAGACGCATCATTGTTGCTTCAATCATCGCTGACCTTGAGGTTCGCGAACTCGCGATGGGCGAATTCGGATAGTATCGTGACCGCTGTGCTGGTGCAAGTAAAATAGGGTATGCCCCATACCTACCTCAACCCCCTGCACCTCTTCAACAGCACGCAATACGGCTTTTCGCAGGTCGTTGCAACGCGTGGCGGCACCACCGTCTACATGTCCGGTCAGGTCGGCTGGGATGAGAACGAAGCCATCGGCGCACCCGGTGACCTCGCCGAGCAAACCCGCCGCGCCCTGCTCAACCTGGAACGCGCCGTGCAGGCCGCCGGCGGCACGCGCGATGACGTCGTCAGTCTGCGCATCTACATCGTCGGCGAGCACATCCACAATGCCGCCGGAGTAAAAGAGGGCCTGCTAGCCTTCTTTAACCCGCGGCGTCTTCCGGCCAGCACCTGGGTCGGCGTGTCCGCCCTCGCCAGCCCGGACTTCCTCATCGAAATCGAAGCCATCGCCGTCATCGGAGCAGGCTGACGCGTGGCACAACCGCTCATCGTCATCGTCCCCTACCAGTCCGTCTGGCCGCAGGAATTCCGCCAGTTGGGCGGCATCCTCTGGAACGGCCTCCAGACGCTCGCCCTGCGCATTGACCACATTGGCTCCACCGCCGTGCCGGGGCTGGCTGCGAAAGACCGCATCGACATCCAGGTCACCGTCGCCGCCCTCTCGCCGGATGTGGACGCCGCGCTCAACCGCATCGGCTACCGCAATCTTAAGGACTTCGTATCCGACCATGTGCCTCCCGGCTACCCCGCAGACCCGCAGCAATGGGCCAAATGGGTCTACGAGCCGCCCGCCGGGCAACGCCCCACCAACCTGCATGTGCGCGTGGAAGGGCGCGCCAACCAGCGTTACCCCTTGCTGTTTCGCGACTACCTGCGCGCCCATCCCGCCGCCGCCGAAGCCTACGCCCAGGTCAAAATCGCCCTGGCCGCCCGCCACCCGAACGACAAAGACGCCTACTACGCCGTCAAAGACCCGGTCTGCGACATCCTCATGGCCGCTGCCGAAGCCTGGGCAACCCAAACCGGCTGGCGTCCCCCGCCCAGCGATGCCTGACGCCAAAGTTTGGACAGCGTGAACGTGTCTCCTGAGGTCAGTACACCGTCAACCCATCCGGCGGGCTGGGCAGGAATTGCCCGTATGAAGTGAGCCTCGGGCTGGGGGCCTACTGGAATCTCGATATGGAACTTGCCCGTTCCTAAATCCTACAAAATCGTATATATTTGTGAAATTGGGAGAAATAACCGGGTGAGGTGGGAAGGATACCCATGAAACAGAGTAGTAAGTTTTCCAGCATCATCATCGTATTGCTGTTGGCTAGCTTCGCGTGCAGCGTTGGCACCGGCGGGGCAGACACCGCGGCCACCGCAACGCAGACCGTGCTGGACGCCAGCGCAACTGCGCTTGCCAGCCTGCCAACCGATACACCCCTGCCGCCCACCGAGACGGCGACCAACACACCGCTGCCGCCAACCGCCACGCGCACGCCGCGTCCCACCGACCTGCCGGGCGTATCGGCGCCCATCGACTTTTCTCAGTTCAGTTCGGGCGACCATGTGTACACGACTGAGTTTGATAAGGGTCACTGGGAGGAAGGCTGGCTCGATTTCCCATTTTCTTTTGACGCTCGCTCCTCTGCGGACAAAGACTTCTCCGTGGATATGGGGGACGGATTCCTGACCATCAGCCTGGACGACCCATCCCTTGAAGTGTTCGTCTTCCATGAATTTGGAGAAGTGCCGCGTGGCGTGCCGGTATACATCGAGACCCGTGCCAACAATCTTGGCCCCACCAAGACCAACAACATCAGCCTCTTCTGTCGAGCCTCGGATGTTGGGTGGTACGAGTTCTCCATCTCCAGCGGCGGCCTGTGGTTCATCTGGCGCTTCACCGATGCTGACGGTTATGTCCTCTTGAACAACGGTGGGCTGCCGAACTACGACGTGAACGTGACCGAACACACCATTGGCGCCTCGTGCATTGATGATGAGTTGACCCTGTTCGTGGATGGCGAAATGCCCCGCAATGGCACCATCAGTGACGACACGCTGCGTGAGGGAATGGTCGGGATTGGCGTATACGCCGCCGATATCCCGGATGTGAAAGTCGAATTCGACTACTTCACAATTTCCATCCCTTAACTTAAGTTTCGGACTGCCCCAAAATGAGAGGTCCCGCTGCGCCGCCCGCAGCGGGACCTCTTTCCCGCTCTAGTTCTTGTTCTTGCCCACCTGGTCCCTGAGCAGCATGCCCATCAGCGCTTCCACCAGCCCAGTGCTGCTGCCGTTGCCCCCGGTCACCGCCACATCCGGCACTACCCGCACATCGCCTTCGCCGATGATTTGCATCAGCTGCACCGCGGTAAAGGACTCTTTCCCCAGCGACTCAACCCCCTGGCGGTAGGCATCGCCCTTCGCCTGGCCGATGGCCCGAATGGCTTCGGCATCCGCCGCGGCGCGCAGCTTGGTGGACTGGGCCTCGCCGGTCGCCTTCTGGATCTGGGAGTTCGCTTGCAGTTCAGAGATGCGAACGCCCTGCTCAGATTGAACCATTTGCTGTTGGATATCCGCCTGGGCCGTCTCGCGAACCAGCTGCTGACGCTGCTTCTGCGCGTGTTCCTGGACCTCATAGGTCTTCTGCTGTTCCTCCGCAAGCTTGCGGTCGGTCAGCGTGGTCATCAGCGATTCCGGTGGGTTGATGTCGCCGATCAGCGTGTCGATGGCCTGAACGTCATAGGTTCCAATCGCCCCGCGGATGTGACCCGCGGCTTCTTCCTGCCGTTCGCTGCGCGCGCCCAGAAAGTCCAGCACGGTGTAGTTCTGGGCCGCATTGCGGAAGTAGTTGCCCACAATCGGCTGCAGTACATGGTCTACCAGATTCTGCATTGACCCGACCCGCGAGATGACCTTGGGTGCATCCAGCGCGCCGACATGGATGATTTGGGACACATCCAGATTGAAAGCGAAGCCGTCTTTCGAGCGCACGGTGATGGAAGACAACTTCGAGTCATAACTGTGCGCTTCGATGCGCGTGGCCCAGTTCAGCACGATGTTGGTCGTCGGCACCAGTTCCACTTTCAGCACCCGCACGTTTAGCGGGTGTTTGCCCGGGTAAAGCGGAAGCACCCACACGCCTTTGTGGCCGGGATTGACCAGGTCACCGTGTTTGAATTCCAGACCGCTGACGTCTTCATGCGCCTTGCCCACGAAGGAAATCACCACGCCAACGTAACCGATTGGAATCTGGGTCATCGGAACCTGTTCCACCCGGGCAAACCAGGGGTTCAGGTTCCAGGTGCCGGAAAGCAGCACCTGTTCCTGCAGACCGCGGCAGCCGCCCCGGTCGATGAAGACCTGCGCGTTCTGAAAGCTTTCGTGACCGGGGATGATCGCCCCGGCAATCTCGCCATGTTCAATGGCGGCGCCATCCAGGGTGGTAACGATCCCAACCATATCGGCTTCCACCCGATGCACCAGCAGGTCCTCCGGTTCCATGCCATTTTCGACGGCGCTGGCGGCGGTGATGACCTTGAACATGATGGTGTTGATTCGGTAGGTGCCGGCCGTGAGGATACTCAGCTGGCGGCCCTTTTCGCCACCGTTCTCCAGGAACTTGCGGGCATCTTGAAAGTTGTCGCAATCGGTTACCTGGCCCAGGATGCGGTTGGCCGGGATGGAAGCCCCGTCCGCGGCGACCACCAGACCGATTTCACCCTGTGGAATCACCACCACCGGCGCTTTCAGGATGTGATATTGCCAACGCCAGTAAAAGAAGTGAAGTCCGGGCGGCAGCGTTTCCGCCTGATAGCCTGCCTCGCCATTTAGCGCCACCAGTCGGCCGGCGGGCAGGCTGCGGGTGCTGAAGTTCTTGACCACGATGCCTACCTGCCTGGCGCTGATGATAACCACTCCAAGCAGTGTCGGCGAGAGCAGCAGAAGCAGCCCCAGCACGACGAGCGCGATAGCCCAATAGGAATACAACATGGTCAACCTCCTTTTCATTCTTTCACGAATCGAGCGAGAGGCGAGTGTTGCTAGCCGAAGTTCCCACTGGGCCGGTGTTCGTCTGAGGTCAGATAGGGAAAGAGACTGAATCTAGTGGACTGAGGAATCCCTCAACGCATCGATTCTACGCCTGAGGGCTGGCGTTGGATATCATAGAAAGTATGATGTCGGTCGGAAATGTCCCAATTATCCCAAGGCTCCCAATTACTGTGACTGTCCCATAAACGGTGGGTTTTGAGAAAAAGAAAGACCTCTTGTATGATTAGTTTGTCGAAACAATCCACAAGAGGCTTTCCATGTCCATTGTCATATTACAACTGCCCAAAGT
>SCUK01000025.1 GCA_004297445.1 Anaerolineae bacterium
TGGAGAACATCATTCGCCCCGGCCAGCCAGTGGCTGAAGTCAACGAAACCACCATCACCACCAAAGAATTCCAGAAGCGGGCACGCTTCGTCCGCCGCTTCTATGTCACCCAGTACCTCAACCTCGTAAACTTCCTCAGCAGTGGGGCCGTCGACCAGTCATTCGCTTCCCAATACCAGCTTCAATTGCGCCAGATTCAATTCCAGTTGGAACCGGAAAACCTGGGTCGCCAGATTCTGGATGACCTGATTGAAGCCGAACTGGTGGCGACCTATGCTCAGGAGAATGGCATCACCGTCACCGAAGAAGAGGTCGACCAGGGTATCCTCGGGTTGTTCTTTAACTACCAGCCGCCCAGCAGCCCGACCCAGACCCCCACACCCACCGGTGCGCCCACCAGCACACTTTCCGCCACCCAATTGGCGCTCGTGACCATCACCCCCACGATCGAACTGCCATCGACGGCCACCGCGGAAGCCGGCGTCACCGTCACGCCGACATTTGCCTTCCCCACACCCACCGTGCAAAGCACCGAGACGTTTGGCGAAGAGTACACGGCTCAATTGGATACGCTGAAAGCCGATGTCGGCTGGACCGAGCAGGATTTCCGCGAGTACGCTCGCGTCATCCTCCTGTTGGATAAGGTGAAAGCCGTGGTTACCGCAGACACCCCCCGCAGCGAAGAACAGGTGTGGGCCCGCCACATCCTTGTGGCCGATGAAGCTGCGGCCCAGGCAGTGCTGGAGCGTCTGGCAGCCGGAGAAGACTGGGCCGCCCTGGCCCTCGAACTCTCCCAGGACACCGGCAACGCCACCCGCGGCGGTGACCTCGGTTGGTTTAATCGCGAAACCATGGTGGCCGAATTTGGCGATGCTGCTTTCGCCCTTGAAGTAGGCGAAATCAGCGAGCCTGTGCAAACTCAGTTTGGTTTTCACATCATCCAGGTGCTCGGGCACGAAGACCGCCCGCTGGACCACAACGCCTACCTCGCGGCGCAGGATGCCGCCTTCCAGATCTGGCTGGACGACCAGCGCGCCGCGGCCACGATAGTCGAATATGACTACTGGATTGACCGCGTCCCGACCGACCCGGCCATCCCCCCTCAATACATCCTCCCCTAAGTACTCCCAAAACAAAAAGCGCCTGCCGCTCGGCAGGCGTTTTTTGTTGTAGGGGGATTACTCGCTCGGCACGATGATCCACATCAGCAGGTACGCGCCGATTCCCGGAATACCGCCCGGGATCAGGGCGAGCAGGAAGGCCAGCCGGAACCAGAACGAACTGATTCCAAAGAATTCGGCCAACCCACCGCACACCCCGGCGATCATCCGGTTGCTCCGCGAGCGGCGCAACTTGCGTTTTGTAGTTTCCATCAGGTCACCTTCCTTTCCAAACGTGGAATGCGATTTTCATATCACTATACGCCCCTATCGCATCCCTGTTGCATACTGGAAAGTATGATTTCGCCTCCCCCGATACCAATTACTACTACTCTTCGTCCCCTATGCGTAGGTCTCGTCCACCTGGTCCAGCCGCAACGAAATCGACTGGCTGGTGGTGTCGCGCCCCATCGTAATCCCATAAATTACATCCGCCGCCTGCACAGTCGTCCGGTTGTGCGTGATGAGGACGAACTGCGTATTGTGGCTCAGCTCCACCAGCAGGTCACGCAGGCGGTCCACATTGGCCTCATCCAGCGCCGCGTCCACTTCATCCATCACGCAGAATGGCGTCGGCGATGCCTTAAGCAAGGCAAACACCAGCGAGACCGCCGTCAGGCTGCGCTCCCCGCCGGATAGCAGCGCCAGCCGCTGCATTCGCTTGCCCGGCAGCCGCGCTTCTATATCAATGCCGATATCGCTGCCATCTTCGCTTTCCGTCAGCAGCAGCCGCGCCTGCCCGCCCGGAAACAGCCGTGCGAAGATTTCCCGGAACTCGGCCGCCACCGTATCAAATGTCTTCCGAAACTCGCGGTCCATCAACTCGTCAAGTTCGGCAATGACTTCTTTGATGTCCTTCTCCGCCTGGGTCAGGTCGGCCACCTGGCCCGTCATGAATACAAATCGTTCCTTCACCTGGCGGTACTCCGCCTGGGCTTCCGGGTTCACCGCCCCCATGCGTCGCAACTGCATCCGTTGTTGTTTCAACCGGTCTTCCAGGTCCGGCGCGATGACCTGCACCACCGGGAGTCGTTCCACCAGGTCGCCCAGCGGCAGCGGGGTCGGGCCGCTCACCTGTTTTTCGTAGGTGAATTCCACCAACCCGAAGTCGTCTTCAATGCGCCGCCGCAACCCATCCAGGGCTTCCTGCCGACGCGCAAGCTGGATCTGCGCCTGCGCATGGGCGCGTTCCACCGCGTTCAGCGCCTGCCGGCTGCCCATATCGCGGCCTTCCAACTCCGCCTGCTGGCCCTCCGCCGCCCGCAATTCCGTTTCGCCCGGCTCGATCAGTTCCTGCAGCTGCCCGATTTCGCCGCCCAGTCCGCCTTCTGAATCGCGCATATCCGTGGCGGACTGGCGCAGCCGCGTCAATTCTTCCTGCACTTGAGCGTTACCAGCCTGCAGTTCAGTTACCTGGGCCAGCACACGACCATACACGTCTGAGCGTTCCCGCTGGCTGGCGCGTGCATCCTCCAGGGCGCGGCGGCTCACCGCGGCTTGCGTATCCCAGTGCGCCGCCTGGGCCTGCGGTTCGTCCAGCGTCAGCCCCGCCAGCTCAGCCACCCGGGCGCGCTGTTCGGAGTTCAACTGTTCCATGTCGTGGTCCAGCGCCGCGGCTTCATCGCCCAGGCCCTTAATCTGGCTCGCCGCCTGGTCAAGCTCCTGTTGCAGTGCCGTCTGCCGTCCGCGCTGCCAATCCAGTTGCCGCTGCGCCGCTTCCTGTTGCAATTGAGATTCCTGCGCCTTGCCCATTGCCCCGGAGGCGGCCTGCTCAGCGGCTTTCAGTCCACGCTCCGCATCGGCCAGTTCCTGCTCCTGGGTCTTCCGGCGCCCTTCCAACTCGCGCAGTCCGTTTGTAGCATCTCGCTGAGCGACTGAATTCTTTTCAATTAATTCCTGCAATTCCTGGCGCTGGCGCGGGCGGCTCAACGTCGCCGCGCTGGCTTCCGAATCCACCAGGATAGCTCCGCTGGCGGCGAACACTTCCCCGCGCAAAGTCACTGCCCGTGCCGTCACAGGTTGTCCGGCCAGAGCACGTCGGGCTGCCCCCCGGTCCTTGACCACCAACGCCTGACCCAACAGCAGGTCCACCGCCGGCCGCAGTTCGGGCGGCGCGCTCACCAGCCGGGCCGCCACCCCCAGACAGCCCTCCACGTTTGGCGCTGTCAAAGGCGTGGGCGGGTTCAGTGTATCCAGCGGCAGGATGGCCGCCCGCGCCGGTTCTGCTTCCAGAAGCGCCAGGGCGGGCTCGTAGTCACCCTGCACCAGCACCGCATCCACATACTGCCCCAGCGCCGCCGCAATGGCGGTTTCATATTCAGGCGGCACTGTCAAATGGCTGCTCAATGCCCCGCGTCCCCCAGCCAATCGCCCGGAGCGTGTGGCCTCCAATAGCGCCTTCGCTCCGCTGGCATACCCTGCAAGGGATTCTTCCGCCTGCACCAGCACGTCCAACTGGGCATTCAAGCGCGCCGCTTCGGTCTCCAGCCGCGCGCGCTCGGCCACATCCTGTCGGTGCTGTTCTTCAATCTGTTTAAGGGTAACCCGTGCCTGCTCAAGCCGGTTTTGCGCATTGGCTCTCGCGGTTTCTGCCTGCGTCAAAGCAGTCTGTGCCCCGCTCAAGGCCAAGGTCACCGCCTCCAGCGCCACGGCCGCCGCGCCAACCTCCGCGCTCACATCATGCTGTGCCCCGCCCTGCTTGTCCAGCCGCGCCTGCAATTCCGATTTCAGCGCTGCCAGTTCAATCTTCCTGGTATTGCCCTGCTCAAGCTTTTTACGGGTCTCGGCCAGTTCGGTTTCCAGGGTTGTCCGCTGCGTCTGCCGTTCCGCAAGCGTGATTCGTGCTGCGTCCGCCTGCGTCTGTGCTTCGGTGGCGTCTGCCTCCAGGCGCGCCACCCGCACCTCTGCCTCCTGCAGCCGTTCCTTTTCCAGCGCCAGTTCCTGTTGCCGCTGCGCCAGGTCGGAATCCAGTTGGGTCTGGCGTTCACGCAGCGCCCGCTGGCGTTCATCGGACACCGCCAGCTCCCGCGAGGTCGACTCGCGGCGCGTATGCAATGCCGCCAGCTCACGGTGCCAGGAGCCCAATCGAGCCCGCAGCCCGCTGATGCGGTCTCGCAGCGTCAGCAAGTCGTGATCCAGTGCTTCCTGGTTTTCGCGCGCCGCCATCAGAGATTGTTCCTGCTGCCCGGCGTAGGTCACCGCATCCAGGTATTCCTGCTGGCCCAGATGCCAGTGATAGCCATACCACTCGCGCAGGATGGCCTGTAAATCCGCGCGTACCTGTTCATACTCGCCCGCGCGTTGCGCCTGCCGTTCCAGGCTCTTCACCCGCGGTGCCAGTTCTGCCAGGATGTCTTCCACCCGTTCCAGGTTGCGCCGGGTGGTTTCCAGCCGCCGCAGGGATTGTTCGCGGCGTTGGCGGTATAGGCTGATGCCCGCGGCCTCTTCAAACAGGGCGCGCCGGTCTTCCGCTTTCAGCGAGAGCGCCGCATCCACCATCCCCTGCCCGATGACGGTATACGTCCGCTCGGCCAGGCCGCTCTTGGCCAGCAGTTCGGTCACGTCCCGCAACCTCACTTTCTGGCTGTTAATCATGTATTCGTTCTGGCCGTCGCGGAACGCCCGCCGCGTGATGGACACCTCCGAGAAATCGATGGGCAGCCAGCCTTCACTGTTATCAAACGTCACCGTTGCGGATGCCATGCTGGCCCGCGGCCGTTTTTCCGACCCGGAGAAGATGATGTCGTCCGTCTTGCGGGCGCGCATCAGGCTGTAGGACTGTTCGCCCAGCACCCAGCGCAACGCATCCGCCACATTGGATTTGCCTGAACCGTTCGGCCCTACCACGGCCGTCACCTGGTCGGCGAATTCAAACTTGGTCTTGCTGGCAAAGGTCTTGTAGCCCACCAGTTCCAGCGATTTAAGTCGCGCCGCGCTCATCCGTCTATTTTCTCCAGCGCCATCTGCGCCGCGACCTTGCTGGCCGCCTGTTTACTGCTCCCCTGTCCCTGCCCCAGCACCTCGCCTCCCACCACGACTTCCACGTCAAACGTCTTTTCGTGGTCTGGTCCGGCTTCCGCCACGATTCGATACAGCGGCGGGCGGTGGCCGTTCGCCTGCGCCCACTCCTGCAGCAGGCTCTTCGGGTCCCGGTCATGATGATTGATGAGGATGTGGTCGGTCGTATGCTCCAGCAGGGGCGCCATAAACGCCTCGACTGCATACACGCCTGAGTCAAGATATAGCGCCCCCACCACGGCTTCAAACGCCGCGCACAGCATCGCCAGCCGCACCCGCCCCCCGCCGTCCTCCTCGCCCCGACCGAGCCGCAGCGCCCGCCCGATATCCACTTCGCGTGCGAACTCCGCCAGCGCTTCGGTGCGCACCAGCGCCGCCCGCAGGCGCGTCATATCGCCTTCAGACATCTCCGGGAAGCGGTTGTACAGCCACGCCCCCACCACAAAGTCCAGCACCGCATCCCCCAGAAACTCCAGCCGCTCATTATCTTCGAGCGCTTCCGGGTTTTCATTCAGGTAAGAACGATGCGTCAACGCACGCGCAAACAGCAGGCGGTCCTGAATTGGCAAATTAAGTCGTTTGGCGAATTCCTGGGGCGTTTCCAGCCCCAGGTCTCCCGGTTCCGGTTGCATGGTGGTTCCTCCGGCGAACTCAGGGAGCGCCAGCCGCCCCACAGCGGGTCGGGCAGCTGGCGGCCCATCAGTTCCAAATCAAGTTGAAGGCCAATTGTATCAGAGCGTCCAGTTCGGAGTCTTAAAGTTTACCCGCCTCGGAAGTTGACTATGGCAGGGCCTTAGTTAGTTCAAGCAATTGAGGCTTTACCTTAATCGCTAATTCCTGGACACCATCGATGTCACGTAAGAGCCCATCAATGACACAGCCGAGGGCACGCAACAGTTCATCAGGCGCCAGTGTCGTCACGAATGCGTTACTGAAAGTACTGTGAATTTCAGATGGCAAGTCATCGAAACCCCTGCCTTGATGCGCAGGAAGGTTACGGCGAAGACAAGCGAGGTGAAGGGCATAATCACGGGTTGCGCTGATCCAGTATTCAGCCTGCCAGTATCGTCCGCGTTCAATGCAGAAGCGGGCTCTTAATGCATGATGAACTGCATAGCCAAAGAGTTCCCGAGCCTCCGGAGGAGGTGAAAATGGTTTTTCCACAGAGGCACCGAATAGCATCCTGAATTTCGGTCCGCGAGCTCCAAATGAAGCCTCTGGCGTGAACGATAAGTCGAACTGTAAACAATCGGGAAGCAAAAATACTCGATATATAGAGGTGCCGCTGGGCAGGTCGAACAATTGAACTGCATTGAAATCTCTTATGAGCTTAATTGTCCAGTCTTCCAGCACATCCAGAATGGAATATTCACTCGCCACTGAAAAAGTCAGGTCAAGATCAGACCAGCGATCGCCATCACTTAATGCAAGTGAGCCTACTACTGCACCCGCCACGACCCGCGAATCGGTTTCCGCAACTTGGAGGACGTAGTCACGAAGAAATTCGCGATCTCTTATGGTGAACACACAAGACCTCTGCTCAAGTTCTGCACCCCAACGTACGGCTTACAGATCTACTTGGCAGAACTGACGGAAAACGGACTATCTGTACCTCCGCACCGCCAACACCGCGTTATGTCCCCCGAATCCAAACGCGTTCGAAATCGCCAGCTTCACCGTCTTTTGCCGCGCCTCGTTCGGCACGTAATCCAGATCGCATTCCGGGTCCGGCGTCCGGTAGTTAATCGTCGGCGGAATCACGCCTTCGCGCACCACCTGCACGCAGAACACGGTCTCCAGTGCGCCCGTCGCCCCCATCATGTGACCCGTCATCGACTTGGTGGACGAAATCGGCACCTTGTACGCCTGCTCGCCAAACGCTGCCTTGATGGCCAGCGTCTCGGATTTGTCGTTCAGCGGCGTTGCCGTCCCATGCGCGTTGATGTAATCCACGTCTTCAATGTTCGCCCCCGCGCTCTCCAGCGCCAGCCGCATTGCCTTCGAGCCGCCCAGCCCTTCTTCATGTGGGGCGGTTATGTGGAACGCGTCCGCCGTCGAGGCGTAGCCGGCCAGTTCTGCCAGGATCTCCGCCCCGCGCGCCCGTGCATGGCTCTCGGTTTCCAGCACCAGGATGCCGCAGCCTTCCCCAACCACCAGCCCATCCCGGTCCTTATCAAACGGGGACGGCGCGCCTTCCCCCATCCCGCGCCGCGAGCACGCCCCCAGCCGGTCAAACGACGCCACCCCCACCGGCGATATCGTGCTTTCGCTTGCTCCTGCGACCGCCGCGTCAATCATCCCTGCCCGCAGCATCATCCACGCCATCCCGATGCCGTCCTGCCCGGACGCACACGCCGACGCCACCGAGAATGAAGGTCCCTTCGCCCCGTGGTCAATACCCACCAGCCCGGAAGCGCCGTTCGACATCAGCATTGGAATCAGGAACGGGCTGACCTTGCGCGGCCCTTCCCTTAACAGGTCCCGGTGATTTTCCTCCAGCGAGGTCAGCCCCCCGATTGCCGATGAGATGACCACCCCCACCCGCGCGGCATTCTCTTCCGTGATTTCCAATCCAGAGTGCTTCAGCGCTTCCTGCACCGCCGCCGCTGAAAACAGTTCGTAGCGATCTCGTCGCCGCGCCTCGCGCGCCGGCAGATAGTCTTCCGGATTGAAATTCTTGACCTCCGCCGCCACCTTCACAAGGAAATCGCTGGCGTCAAAATATGTTATCGGTGCAACGCCTGATACTCCCTCTTTCGCGTTTTTCCACGCCGTCGCAACATCATTGCCAATTGGGGAGACCGCTCCCAGCCCGGTGATTACTATTTTTTCCATAAGACACTCCAAAAGAATTTACTACGAGGTGCTGCCGGTCTATGCCGCTTTCAACCCGTGCCCCGTCAGTATCGCCACCACCGGGTCATGCGCCTGGTCAATCACCAGGCCCAGCCCCTTCCAGACCAGCGCGGAGGTCGGCTCTACATAAAACCCCAAACGCGCCAATTCGTCACGCCCCGGCAGAATATCCTCTTCCGGGATAGCCAGAAAGTGAATTGGCTGCGTCTGGCCCAGCCGCAACAGAGCGTCGCCCCGCACCGGTTGCCGCACCCGCACCCCTTCAGCCACCGTCCCGCCTTCGGTAATAAAACCCAGTCCCGCCGTCCCGTGGTTCGTCAACGCCCACAGCGGCGCGCACGCCATCGCCTGCACCCCCACCAGCGAGGGAGCGGCCGCGATCACGCCTGCCGCCTCTAACGCATTGAACCCATACGCCAGCCCAAGCAGCAGGCTGCCATGCCCTGCGGGCGCCAGCACTGCCCCCGGTGCGCCGCCCAGGTTCTCCACCAGTTCATACGCCAGCGTCGCCAGCCCGGCCAGCCCGTGCGGCAGGTAGGCGTGGCTGGCATAATGCGCCCCGGCCTCCACCGCCCGCCCCACCGCCTTCGCTGCTTCAGACCGCGGCCCCGGCACCGCCATCACCTCCGCCCCATACCGTTCGATCTGCGCCCGCTTTGGCCCGGAGGCGTAATCCGGGACGAACACCTGCGCCCGGATGCCCGCCCGTGCCGCATACGCCGCAAACGACGCGCCCGCATTCCCGGACGAATCTTCCACCGCTTCCGTAATCCCTCTGGACGCCAAGTAACTGACCTCCACCGCCGTCAGCCGGTCCTTGAATGACCCCGTCGGGTTCTGCCCTTCCACTTTAAAATGCACCGTTCGCCCAAACGCCCGCGCCGCCACCAGCGGCGTATTGCCTTCCCCCAGAGTCACTTCCGGCGCACCTGCATCCAACCCAAAGGAATGCCGGTATCGCCAGACTCCCGGCTTGCCCGCCTCCACCGCCGCCGGGTCAAACGCCAGCCCGCCCGCGACGTCAAATACGCCCCCGCACGCCGGGCAGCGGTGCGCAAACCCCTCCGGCATCCCCCGCCCGCAGTTGGTACAAACATAACTCGTCATATCACCGGTCGCCCTCCGTCGGCACATACCCGCCCTCAACCCACGCCTGCCCGTCCGGCCCCACTTCCTTCTTCCACACTGGCACGATTTCCTTCAACCGGTCAATGCCATAGCGCGCCGCCTCGAACACCCCCGTGTCCCGGTGCCCCGCCGAGCAGGCGATTAACACCGTCGGCGTGCCCGGCATCAGCCGCCCCACCCGCTGTACGATGGCGATTCCCTCCACGCTCGGCCAGCGCGCCCGGATTTCGTCCGCCACCTGTTTCATCTTTTCCTCCGCCATCGGCGCATAGGCTTCGTACTCAAGAAATTCAGTCTCATGCCCCTCGCCCCGCGTCGTCTCCGCCCGCACCATCCCGCTGAAAAAGCATGCCGCCCCGGTCGTCGGCAAGGTGATTGCGGCCAGCAGTTCGTTCATATCCAGTTCATCGTCGGTGATACGAAATATCTCCGGGAACCCGCTCCCCCCGCTCACCGGCGGAAACAGCGCGATTTCCGCCCCCGCCGGAATCACTTCCCCGTCAAATGCATACTCTTTGTTCACCGCTACCAGCACCGTCGCACCTGCCAGCGCCGGATAGCGCACTCCCAGCAGACGCTTGAAGTCCGCCACCGTCGTCCCCTCCGGCAGTGTCATCGTCGTCTCCTTCGTCCCCGCCTTCTCGCGGAACGTCGCAAAAAACAGCACCTTCACTTCATTCATGTTCAACCGTAACATCCCCGCTCTGCCCGCCGCGCTTCTCCACCAGCCGGATATTCTGAATCCGCATCGTCTTCTCTGCTGCCTTTGCCATGTCGTAGATCGTCAACGCCGCCACGCTCACCGCCGTCAGCGCCTCCATTTCCACCCCCGTCTTCCCGGTCGTCTTCGCCGTCGCCGTGATGCGCACCCCCGGTAGCGCCTCATCCAGCTCAAACTCCACCGACACATGGTTCAGAGCCAGCGCGTGGCAGAACGGGATTAATTCCGCCGTGCGCTTCGCCCCCGCAATCCCCGCCACCTGCGCCACCGTCAGCACATCGCCTTTCTTCAACGCCCCGGCGCGCACCAGCCGCAGCGTCTCGGCCAGCATCACCACCTCCCCGCAGGCGGTTGCCGTCCGTTCGGTATCCGGCTTCGCCCCCACGTCCACCATCCGCGCCTTCCCCTGGGCATCAATATGCGAGAGTTCCGGTTTTTTATCCGTCATGCGGGCATTATAAAGCGTCCCACCACCAGCCCCAACCACAATGAGCGAATCAAACAACTTTCTGCCCAAGCGGGGAGACCCCCCCATCCCTTATAATCCCCTCGCCATGCCTGACGCAAAAAACTGGCTCGCCGCACTCGCCCGCACGCGCCAATCCGCCTTTGGCCGCATCGCCACACTCTTCGGCGCCACCGAACTCACCGATTCCGCATGGGACGACCTTGAAGCCCTCCTCCTCCAGGCTGACCTCGGCCTCGAAACGGCCACCGCCCTGCTGAACGACCTCCGGACCCAATCCGCCCAGTTCGGCTGGACCAAGACCGCCCAACTCAAAGACGGCCTCCGCGCCTCTCTGGCCGCCCGACTCCTCCCCCCGCCGCCCATCACCTGGAATCCGGACGGCCCTACCGTCATCCTCATCGTCGGCGTCAACGGCTCCGGCAAAACCACCACGGCCGCAAAACTCGGCGCCCGCTATCAGGCCGAGGGCCGCAAAATCCTTCTCGCCGCCGCAGACACCTACCGCGCCGCCGCCATCGAGCAACTCCAGACCTGGGGCCAGCGCCTTAACCTGCGGGTCATCGCGGGCCAGCCGGATGGCGACCCTGGCGCCGTCGCCTACGATGCCGTTGCTTCCGCCATCTCCCGCCGCGAAGACATCCTCCTGATAGACACCGCCGGTCGCCTCCACACCCGCTTTAACCTCATGGAAGAACTGGAGAAAGTTCACCGTGTCGTCGCCAAATCCCTGCCCGGCGCGCCCCACCACACCTGGCTGGTGCTGGACGCCACTACCGGCCAGAACGCCCTCCAGCAGGCCCGCGCCTTCAAGGAAGCCGTCGCCGTCACAGGTGTCATCCTCGCCAAGCTGGACTCGTCCGCCCGCGGCGGCATGGCCTTCGCCATTCATAGCGCCCTCGGCCTCCCCATCCTGTTCGCCGGTCTCGGCGAAGCCCCCGAAGACCTCACCCCCTTCGACCCCGCCGCCTTCATCCAATCCATCCTCGCAGACTTCGGTTAAAATACACTGTCGTGAAGCGATACTCGAGAGTCGAAAAGATAGATTCTTCGCTCGCTCAGAATGACAATTGAAGCATGGCCTCCAATAATGTCAACAGAACCTGATTACCGATTACGAATTACCCTCTTTGAAAGTGAGGCGCCGACCCCATGCAAGACCTGATTGACCGCATCCAGACCTGCGAAGAAAAAATCCAGGCCCTCCTGGTGGGCCTTTGACCTCCCCCGCCAGGAAGCAGACCTGAACGCCTTCGAAACTGAGTCGCAACAACCCGGTTTTTGGGATAACCCCACCCACGCCCAGGGCGTGATGAAAAAACTGGCCCGGCTGCAAAAAGAAGTTAGCGCCTGGCGCTCCCTGCAAACCCGCCTGCGCGAAGCCCGCGAACTGTCCGAACTGGATGACGACAGCATCCGCGCCGACCTCGAAACCGAAATCGCCGACCTCGAAAAAGAAACCGACCAGCGCGAACTCAAGGCCATGCTTGCCGGCGATTACGACTCTGGCGATGCCCTCCTCAGCATCAACGCCGGCGCTGGCGGCACCGACTCGCAGGACTGGTCCGCCATGCTCCTCCGCATGTACCTCCGCTGGGCGGAAGACAGCGGCTACAAAGTGGATGTCCTCGACCAGACCGCCGGTGAAGAAGCCGGCATCAAATCCGTCACGCTTGCCATCAGCGGCGAATATGCTTACGGCTACCTGAAATCCGAAAAGGGCGTCCACCGCCTCGTGCGCATCTCCCCGTTCGACAGCAACGCTCGCCGCCACACCTCCTTCACCCAGGTTGAGATTCTCCCCCAGGTCGAGTCGGACGAAGAAATCGAACTTAACATGAACGACGTCAAGATCGAGTCCTTCCGCGCCGGCGGCGCTGGCGGCCAGAACGTGCAGAAAAACGACACCGCCATCCGCGTTACCCACATCCCCACCGGCCTGGTCGCCTCCTGCCAGAACGAACGCAGCCAGACCCAGAACCGCGAAAACGCCCTGCGCGTCCTCAAAGCCCGCCTGCTGGAACTCAAGCGTGAACAGGAAGAAGCCGAAATCGCCAAACTCAAGGGCCAGCTGATGAAAAACGAGTGGGGCAGCCAGATTCGCTCCTACGTCCTCCACCCCTACCAGATGGTTAAAGACCACCGCACCGAACATGAAGTCGGCAACGCCGCCGGCGTCCTGGATGGCGACCTCGATGGCTTTATCCAGGCCTACCTGCGCATGAACGTCGGCAAGTCCACCGGTGCATCCTAAGCATCGGGGGGCAATGTTTGGGATTGGTCGCTTAACCCATGTTGGCGAAAGAGCTTCAGAACACCGGCACGGCAGCACCCCGGCACGTTTTCTTATTGTTTGCGCATCTTGACACAAATGCCCCACTTGGCTATAATCCTCCAGTCCGTCAAACGGCGGGCTTTGTGTCTTGAAACCGCAATCATTAAACAAGGAACGTAGAAAATGACGCCTCTTCCAAAACGAAAACTTAGCAAAGGCCGCCGCGACCGCCGCCGCGCCCATGACGCCCTTAAATCCCGCAACCTCGTGGCCTGCCCCAACTGCAACGAGATGCGCCTTCCGCACTGCATGTGCCCCACCTGCGGGTACTACAAAGGCCGCGAGATTAAGGCCATCGAACGCAAGTAACCAGAGACCCGCAGAAATGCGGGTCTTTCATTTAACGGCAATGCGCATCCCCCAACCGCCGCTCGTGTTATAACCGTCATTATGAATCTGGACCCAAAAACCACCGCGTTTGTTTTCCCCGGACAGGGCTCGCAAAAAGTCGGTATGGGCAAGGAACTGGCCGCCCAATTCCCCCCAGCCCGAGAGGCCTTTGAGCAGGCGGACTCAATCCTCGGCCGCTCCCTTTCCTCCCTGAGCTGGGGCGGCCCGGAAGAGTCGCTCAACGAGACCACCAACACCCAACCCGCCCTTTTCGTCCATTCCATCGCCGCGCTGCGGGTCTTCCAATCGGAGTTTCCGGATTTCCAGCCGGCCTTCATGGCCGGGCATTCGCTGGGCGAACTCAGCGCTCTGGCCGCCGCTGCCGCCCTATCTTTTGAGGCCGGTTTACGCCTCGTCCAGCGCCGCGGCGAACTCATGAAGCGTGCCGGCGAAACCTCCCCCGGCGGCATGGCCGCAATCCTCGGGCTGGACATCGCCCAGGTGGATGCGATTTGCACATCGGCCAGCCAGGGCACTGAAACTGTCCAGGTCGCCAACGATAACTGCCCCGGCCAGATTGTCATCTCCGGCTATGCGCCAGCCGTAGACCGCGCCATAGAAGCTGCCAAAACCGCCGGTGCCCGCCGCGCCATGCCACTCGCCGTCAGTATCGCCGCCCACTCCAGCCTCATGGCCTCGGCCCAGGCAGACTTTTCAACCGCCGTTCAAGCCAGCGGCATCCGGAATCCCGCCGTCCCCGTCATTGGCAATGTTCACGCCAAGCCGCTCGCTTCCGTGAACGATATCCAGGCAGACCTCGCGGCCCAACTCACCAGCCGCGTTCGCTGGACCGAAACCATCGAATACCTCAAAGCCCAGGGTGTCACCGCCTATGTAGAAATCGGCACGGGCAACGTCCTCGGTGGCCTCATCAAACGCATACACGCAGAGTCCAGTCGCTATGCCTTCGGTGAACCCGCGGATATCGAATCTCTCCAGAAACCGGTCGAATAGCCATCCACAGGCAAAATCGTCCGAATTTACCCGGATCGGGTAGTCATTTGTCACTGAGATGCCATGGGGGACAGTTGGTATAATACCCATAACTCGAATGTTGAGGTGATTGCATGTCCCAATCGTTGGAAGGCCGGGTGGCGGTTGTCACCGGCGGCTCCCGCGGCATCGGCAAGGCCATTGCGCTGTTACTGGCAGAACGCGGCGCAAATGTCCTCGTTAACTATGTCAGTTCATCAAAAGCCGCCGATGAGGTTGTAAGCGCCATTGAGAAATTGGGGCGCAAGGTTCTGGCTGTACAGGCCAATGTCGCCGAAGTGGAGGCTGCCAACAACCTGGTCAAGGCCGCCATTGACACCTTTGGGCAAATCGACATTCTGGTCAACAACGCCGGTATCACCCGGGACATGCTGATCATGATGATGTCAGAAGCCGATTGGGATGATGTGATTGATACCAACCTCAAGGGTACGTTTAACTGCTCCAAGGCCGCCGTCCGCTCCATGATGCGCAAACGCTACGGTCGCATTATCAATATTTCATCTGTCTCTGGCCAGATAGGCAATGCCGGGCAGACCAACTACTCCGCTTCCAAAGCCGGGCAGATTGGCTTCACCAAGGCCCTCGCCCGCGAAGTAGCCGCGCGCAACATCACAGTCAACGCCATTGCCGCCGGCTATGTGGATACAGAGATTTGGGCCAATGTGCCCCAGGAAGCTCAAGCCGCCATGCAGGGGATGATTCCGCTTGGTCGAGTTGGACTTCCCGAAGACATCGCCTACGCCGTAGCTTTCCTCGCCAGCGAAGAAGCTGCCTACATCACCGGCCAGGTATTGGCCGTGGATGGCGGCATGGCGATGTTCTAGGACGAAACAGGATACAAACTCGAATGACCATCTCTGAAAGTACACGCCCGCCCGGCAAAACCACCATCGCCCCGGATGTCCTGTTGGACATTGCCCGCCTGACCACCCTGGGGATTACCGGAGTCAGCCAACTAGCCACTTCGCAGGCAATGGCGCGGCTTTTCCAGGGCGGGCATCAAAGCAGCGGGGTGCGCGTGTTAATCGATGACAACCGTGTTGATGTCGATATTCGCGTCATACTCTTTCCAGACCACAACTTGCGGCAGGTCAGCCGCGATATCCAGAACAGCGTGGCCCGCGCCATCAACGATATGGTCGGCATGGAAATCGGCCGGGTCAACATCCACATCGAAGATATCGACTACGGAATCCAGGAGTCCTGAACCCGCCGCTATGAAATCCCGTACCAAGGCACGCAGCGTTGCCTTGCAGGCACTTTACGAAATCGATCTAACCGAACATGCTGTTGGCCAGGTTCTGCAGGAACGCCTGGCCGACACGCCTCTGGAAGACCGGCTGGATGAGTTCACGCGTGCCATCGTGGTCGGGGTCTTCCCCTTGCGCGAAATCCTGGATCATCATCTGGCAGAACACGCGCCGGAATGGCCCATCGATCAAATCTCCATCATTGACCGCAATCTATTGAGAATTGCCCTCTGGGAGTTTGCCGTTAGCAACGAGACCCCGGTTAAGGTAGCCATCAATGAGGCTGTAGAGCTGGCAAAGGTATACGGTACCGATAGTTCGCCGCGCTTCGTGAATGGCGTCCTGGGCAGTCTTGCCGCAAAGGAACACGAATTGCGTCAGGACTTGCTCGATGCCATTGCCAAACTACCACAGACCACGGACCGGGTAGATCTGCCGCCCGATATGGGAGAGTGATATGGATTTTCTAGGAGTTGGTGTTCCTGAAATCCTGGTTATTGTCGTCCTCGCGCTCATCATTATCGGACCGCGCGAGATGGTGAAGGTGAGTCGTACGATTGGCGAGTTCCTCCGCAAAGTGATGACCAGTGATGCCTGGCGTGCGGTACAACGCGCTTCTCAGGAAATGCGTACGTTGCCGAATCGATTGGCGCGCGAGTCCGGGCTTCAGGACATCCAGCGGGAACTCGGCGACACCAACCGGGCAATGAAACCCATCAGTTCACCCACCCCAACCAATCAAGCCGCAGGTTTCGGGGAAGAGGTCAAGTTGGACGCGTGGGTCAACAAACCTGAAAACAATCCTCCAGTGGACTCAAACAACTCCGGGATAGCTGAGACTAAAGAAGGCTGACGTGAAGCGTTTTCGAACATGGGTATGGCGAGTGCTGACCGCCCCCTTCCGCTGGCTGGGGCGCGGGCTTCGGTTTCTGGCGCTCCGCTCACCCCTTCGGGAATTCTTCATTCCTGAAGAAGAAGATACCCCGATTCTGGATACCATCAGCCGCGCCGCCCAACAACCCGGCGACTTCCTTTCCGGCCTGATCGTTCACCTGGACGCGCTTCGCAAGCACCTGCTTCGGATAGTCCTGGCTCTTGTCTTCACTTCATCAATTGCACTTGTCTTCATGAACCAGATTCTGGGCTGGCTGGCCGCGCCCATCGGCGGAATCGGGTCGCTTCAGGCGATTGAAGTCACGGAACCGGTTAGCGTCGTCATGCGCGTGGCCTTACTGATTGGCTTTACCGCCGCCCTCCCCTACATCGTCTTTGAGGTACTGCGGTTCATGGCCCCCGGCCTGTCAATGCGGGCACGCTGGTTCGGCCTGGCGGCCATCCCCGTCGTCACGCTCTTTTTCCTGGGCGGTATGGCCTTTACCTATTACTATATGCTGGACCCCGCTCTGGATGTGTTGCTGAACTTCTTCGGCATTACCACCGTCGCCCGACCTGCCTCTTACATAAAGTTTGTCACCGGCCTGATGTTCTGGATCGGCATCTGCTTTGAATTCCCGATCGTTTCCTATGTCCTATCTGCAATGGGTATTCTGAAAGCCCGCATGCTACGGGAAAACTGGCGTGTGGCATTCATCTTGCTCACCGTATTGGCAGCGATGATTACGCCAACGGTCGACCCGTTGAACATGATGATCGTCCTACTTCCTCTATGGATACTTTACGGCTTAAGCATCTTCATGGCAGCGCTCGGTGGGTTGGGCCACACGCGCCGCCAACAACGGCTGGGCAATCCGGAACTCCAATCCTGAACCGGCTCATGTCAAAGGGGAACCAGACTTCCGCTTCACTCAAATCCCTGGCAATACTCTGGGTCACTCTCGCCCTTTTTCTTCAAGCATGTGGGGTGCAGCTCGCTGCAGCCCCCGGCCCCGAGACATCCGATTCGGGCGATGCCCAACCCGCCCCCGCAGAAGATAACGATTCGGTCCAGGTTACGGATATCTTTATCTGGGTACAAGTTCCCGCCAATTCCCCGGCCGGTCATGCCATCTACATCGAAGTTGTCGATGAAGTAACCGGTCTGCCGTTCAATGCGGAGCGCACAGAACTCCGCTCGGTCGATGCCACTCACTATGGGGTCGCAATGCGAGTCCCAGTGGGGACAGTCCTTAAATACCGCTACCTCCGAATCGATGCCGGCGGAGGGGTAACGCCCGAAACCACCCTGCCGGGTGAGCCGGTCCGCTATCGCGTGTTTCTGGTAGACGGGCCGGGTGAAGTACATGACCTCGTCGCTCGCTGGGCAGATACAGCCTCAGATGATTTATCCGGGCGCATCACCGGCATCGCCCTCGACGTCGATACCCTGGAACCAATTCCCAACCTGCTGGTCTTTGCTGCGGGCCAGCAAACCCTCACCCTTTCGGATGGCTCCTTTAGATTTCACAACATTCCGCCAGGAGTACACCTTATCTCAGCCATCAGCATGGATGGCTCTTACCAGACTTATAAACAGAATGCAAAAGTGGCTGCCGAGGCCACGACTCCTGCAACTCTTCAATTACAGGCGGCTGAATTGGTAAGAGTGTCCTTCGTTGTCGACGTTCCGGAAAGCATGTTGCCAGCCACGCCGCTGCGGCTTGCAGGCAACCTGGCCCAATTAGGGAATTCCTTCGCCGAGCTTGGCGGCGGCATCAGCGGTTTCGCTGGCACCATGCCGGTTCTAGAACAAACGGATGACCACGAGTATTCCATCACCCTGATGCTTCCCGCCCAGGTAGAGATCTTATACAAATACACGCTGGGGGATGGATTCTGGAACGCGGAACATGCCGCGGATCTGGATTTTTTGGTAAGGCGTCTCTACATCCCCCGTTCCCAGGGCAATCTGCGCGTGGAAGACCGCATTCTGACCTTCCAGGCAGGCAGCGGTGCACCGGCATGGTTTGACGCCAACCTGACAGCCTTTATGCCTCCCGGAGACACGCTTTCAATCCAGTTCAAATTAAGCGAATGGATGTCCCCAATCCCCATGTGGCCGGTCGCGGAATCCCGATGGGCGTTTCAAATAATAAGCCCCACCCAGATTGGCGGCGACCTGGTCTATCGCTACTGCCGCAGCAACCTCTGCGGCGAAGACTATACGATTTCGACCGAATTGGACCCCGCGACGCGAGTTACAGCAATTGGGGGCGAAGAGACCAGTGTGCAGGTAGACCATATCGCGAACTGGCAGGAAATGAGCGCCCCAGCATTCGCCGTCACGGTGCTGGACAATCCTGTGGTTTCCCGTGGTCAGGACTTCATTGCCGGCATCATGTTTTCGCCTGGCTACAGCCCGCTATGGGCGGAGCGTACCGACAACGCGCTCACCGAAATAAGCCGGCTCAACGCCAATACACTGGTGCTCCGCCCGACCTGGGGTGCAAGCAACGACGGTCTCCCCGCGTTTCAGCCTGAAATAGGGCGCGATGCAGATTGGAGCTATCTGGTCCTCCAGATTCGAGCTGCCCACGACAAAGGGTTGCGGGTAGCTATTGCGCCGCAACTCCGCTTTAACCCTGTGGGCCCAAAGTGGTGGAGCCAGACTCCGAGAGATGGAGAATGGTGGGGAAATTGGTGGGAGCAATGCCGGGCGTTTGTCTTACATTTCGCCGACCTCGCCGAGCAGGAACAGGCGGAATTCCTTATGCTCGATGGAAGTCAGGTCGCCGAGGCGCTGCCGGGTGCCTTTCCGGATTCCCCGGCAGACGCAAATGCCCGCTGGCTTGAGCTCATCGAAGATGTTCGAACTCGCTACACCGGGCAACTCGCCTGGAACCTGCCATTCGATGCAGTAGATCAGGTGCCAGCATTCCTATCCTCTCTGGATATGCTTTCTGTGGAGTGGGGAGCCTCGCTGGGAACCTGGGAAGGCACGACGCTGGCCGAGATGCAATCCCGATCTCAGGTATTGCTTGAAGACGAGGTACGGCCGCTTAAGGAGCGGTTTGAGCTTCCGGTCGTCCTGCTCATTTCTTACCCCTCCGCCGAAGGGGGACTCACCGGCTGCGTGGCAGGCAATGACGGATGCGTTCCTCTGCACCTCCTCGAACCCGGCCAACCGCCCCCGGATTTCGTGACGCTTGACCTCGTCGAGCAGATGGAAGTCTACAACGCGCTACTGGCGGCTGTAAATGAAACACCGTGGCTGGACGGCGTGATAAGTGAGGGATTTTTCCCGCCCTCCGGCCTTTTGGATAAATCAACTTCCATACATGGCAAACCCGCGGCAGAAGTCCTGCGCTATTGGTTCGGCCGGTTGCTGGGGCAATAGACACAGTTTTATCGTCAGGAATTCATGCTGTTGGGGGCAAACCAACCGGTATGCTATAATTGACTTAATGTGACAACTCCGTCGCCTAAAGGCAGACGGCTTCTTGGGCAACGCATGATGCAACCATCTACGTTATCGCCCAACGGCTGTGTCCCAGCCGAAAAGTGTTTTGGCTATCAGCCTGACCTGTCGCCGCCTGTCCCTTATAGACTTGTACGGCATAGCCAGCACTTTATCACTCAACAGATTTTACGTCACAAGAGATTCGCTGTGACAACCTTATACCTATTCGTTTGTAAAAGTGCTAGTCTAACTATATCACCAACGGAGGCAAGCGGCTTCCCCTGTCGCCTGAAGACGACAGTCCCCGCCGCTAATTTTTATGGAAAAAAGTAGTGCGCCCATGCTTTCGTCAGAAGAATTGCGCAAACAGCGCTTGTTGACGCTTGGCCTTTCAGTCAGCGCAATCTTGTTCGTTGGGCTGCTGGTTGCCGCAGTCTGGGGCATGCTGGCAAATCCGGAGTTCACCGCAACTCTCAAAGATATCACCGTGATCGCGGTCGCGGTGATGCTGGTCCTGATTGCTTTCACCCTCGTTATCCTGGTGATTCAGTTGGCCCGGTTGGCCAACATGGTTCAAAATGAGGTACGCCCGCTGCTGGACTCTGCCAACGACGCGGTGAACACCGTGCGCGGGACAGCGGAGTTTCTTAGCGAGAACCTGAGTGAGCCGGTAATAAAATTGAATAGCTATCTGTCCGGTGTCCGCAAATTGCTTGACACCTTTGATGTATTGAAGAAGCCGTTTCAGAAATAGCAAAGGAGAAAAACCATGTCTGAACGCGACGGAGATTTAGGAAGTTTCTTGTCAGGTTTTGTGATTGGCGGGCTGATTGGCGCCGCGGTTGCCTTGCTGATGGCTCCGCAGTCTGGCGAAGAAACCCGCGAGATGCTGATGGAAAAGGGCACCGAACTGCGCGACAAGACCGTGCATGCCGCCGAAGATGCTTACCATCGGGCAGAGGCAGCGGCAACTGAAGCGCGCGCCCGCGCCGACGAGCTGGCAAAGATCGCCCGCCAGCGCGCCGATGAGTTCAAAGCCCGCGGGCAGGTGGTCCTTGAAGAACAGAAGACCCGCCTGGAAAACGTGATAGAAGCCGCAAAGGCCCCGGCGAAGAAGGATGGCGGCAAGAAGGCAGCCGCCCCCGATGCCCCCGCAGAAGGCACAAGCTAGAACATAAGAAAACAAGTCGCCCCGAATGGGGCGACTTGTTTTCTTTAGAGTTGAATTGCCTTTCCAGTCACTGCCATAACACCGGGCAGTTCGTTCACCAAATCGCCCGCCATCACCGCCGCGGTACTGCCCAGCCGTTGGGCAGCCGCCAGCCCGGCCTGCCCATGGAGCCAGGCTCCGGCAGAAGCCGCTTCGAACGGCGGCATTCGCTGCGCCAACAGGCCGGTGATGATTCCAGCCAGCACATCCCCCGTGCCTGCCCGGGCCAGCGCCGGCGTTGCAACCGGAATGACGGTGGTACGCCCATCCGGAGCCGCTATGAGTGTGAACGCCCCTTTCAAGACTACGACGCAGTTCCACTCCAGAGCATAGCGTTCCGCCGCGCCCAGGCGATCCAGCTGAATCTCCTCTGCAGTCAGTCCTGTCAAATCCGCCATCTCTCCCGGATGAGGCGTCAGGATAGTGCCATTCGGCAATCGCTTGCCCCACGAATTCATGCCCGCTAATAGCCTGAGCGCCTCAGCATCCAGCACCAGGGGAGGCAAAGAAGACTCTGCCAGTAGTCCTGTTAGAAACGCTGCAGTCGCCGGGGTTCTTCCAAGCCCAGGGCCGACCAGCAACCCAGTAACCCGTTCCAGCGCCGCCAGCAACGTCGCGACAGCATCAGGCGACAGATAGTGATCCTTATGGGGCAAAGGCAACCAGGTGGCTTCGGGAAAGTGTCCGGCCAGCGGAAGTTGGAGAGGCTCAGGGACGGCCAACGTCACCCACCCCGCCCCGCTGCGAAACGCCGCTTTGCCTGCCAATAATGGCGCACCGGCATAATTACGCGAGCCGCCAACGATCATCGCCCGGCCAAACGTCCCTTTGTGTGAATCAAGTGGGCGATTCGGGAGCATTTCCCCTGCCATACTGGCAGTCATCACCCTTCGGGTCAGGCTTGCCAACGGTTCAAATCCGTCAGGCAACCCTATGCTCACGACCTCAAGGCGACCGACATAGCCAAATGCAGGGAGAGTCAACAATCCGCGCTTAACGGCAGCCATGCACACCGTAAGGTCAGCCACAAGCGTCTCCGGTGCAGCTTCGCCAGAGTCGCAGTCCACACCAGATGGGCAATCGACCGCCACAACGATTGGCTTTGTGGAAGCACTTTGCAGTGCGCCTTTTACACTCTGCAGGATTTGGGGCATTGGGTCTCTTAGCGGCAGCCGAGTGCCAGTCCCGAGCAGGCCATCCAACAACAGTCCGCAGCGCTCGACTTCTTCTTCCAGTTCTTCGAAACCCTGTTCAAGTTCCAGCGAAAGTATCTTGCCGCCGGCGGTTCGAAGGCGATTCACCAGCGCATCGTCCGCGGCGCGCCCGGTTATGCAGGCTGCGGTTTGCCAGCCTGACACTGCCAACCATTCCAGTGCGATGAGTGTGTCGCCCCCATTGTTGCCTTTACCCACGAGGCCCACGCAACTCTTATTCCCGATTTGGCTATACGCATCGGATACGCATTCTGCCAGTGACCTGCCAGCTTTCTCCATCATCTGCGCGTAGCTCAACACACCCGCATCCGCGGCCCGTTCTACGGCCACCATTTCGGCCACGCTGACACATCGGGGGTGATGCACAAGTTCGGACATGGCTCTCCGCTCACATGGTAGCCGAACGCCAACAAGAGGACAAGTGCTGGCTCAAGTTGCCCTTGCCCGGTACCAGGCAACGGTATTCTTTAGCCCCTCCTCGATCGGCGTTGGCCTAAATCCGAGTTCCGAGCGCGCCTTGTCACTATTCACATCCCAGTCATTGAAGATGTAGTGCCGCAGGTTCAGCGGATAGAACGGTTCTCGCCGGCTCAATTTGGCGCTGGCCTCCATCAATATCGCCAGGAAGATCATAAGACGGCGAGGAGCCGGGAACCGCCAGGCGGGAATACCCAGCAATCGACTCACCATGCCGTTCACCGTGTTGTGCGAAATGGATCGATCACACACATTGTATATCTCCCCGGCGCGCCCAAGCGTAAGTGCTGACTGGGCTACCTCGGCAACATCCGGAACATAGGCCGAAAACGTAAGCCGCCGCCCTCCTTCTACTTTCACCCGCCAGCCCCTCATTGGCTCCTCAACGAACAGCCGGTTGAATCCGTACCGGCTACCCGGCCCATAATACGCGCCCGGCCGCAGAATAATCGCCGGCAACCCGCCGGCGGCTGCACGACTCAGGATTCCATGTTCTGCCGCCAGTTTGCTGCGCTGGTAGGCATCCTGGGGCTGGCATGGCGTGGTTTCTGTAATCACGCTGCCAGGCTTTGGGTCTCCGACCACCACAATGGTGGAAATGTGCACCAGCCGTTCAACCTGTGCCGCCTGGGCAGCTTCTGCCACATTAAAGGTCCCGTCAACATTGATATGGTCAAAATCCTGCGGCTGCCCCCAGAACCGGAAGAGACCTGCAGCATGAATCACGAAACGGCAACCGCTCATCGCCCGAAGTACGCTGTCCCAATTTGTGACATCCCCTTCAGAAATCTCGTACGTCATCCCTGCCAGAGAGGATAGATTGGCAGAAGGACGAATCAATAACCGAACGGTGTGCCCTGATTCGGTTAGTTTTCGCACCAGGTGTTGCCCCAGAAAGCCGGTGCCTCCGGTGATCAAAACACGATTGCCGCTCACAACGGCTCAAGCGTCCATTTCAGGCCAAGCTCAACCAGTTTCGCTGCGGAGGGACGCCCGGTCTCCCAATCCCAGCCCCGGGCAGCGTAATAAGCAAGCAGCATTTCCTCGAAGGGGACTATATAGCCTGCAGAACCGCCATCAGGCATCGGTTCAAGGAAGGCCTTGGGAAGTGTGTCATTGGCGCGCGAGAGGCCCAGCCGGTTATTGATCAGGCGTTTGAGATTCCAGCCGCGCTCGCCGCACAGCATCATCTGCTCGAGCGTCCAATCCAACCCGCAGGCGGCATTGATGAGATTCAACACGGTCTCCGGCGGCACATTTCCAAAGTAACAGATTACCAGGCTGTTGAATATCGTGCGCCAATCCTGATGCTTGGCAACGTTGGCGGCTTTTTCGGCACCCGCTTGTCGTTCATAAAACTCCATTCCCAACGTGTCTTCTACCTGGCCGATGTCAACCAGAAAGTAATCCGACTGGTTGTGACATGCCCCGCGCGGGGAAGTAGCATACACCAGCGCCATCCCGGATGCGCCACGCGGGTCATGGTAAGCCACTTCCAATCCATTGACCTGCACGGCCCGGTCTTCGGCGGCGTGGCGCCGACCCAACGCACGTGCCCCTTCGGCCAGGTGGGCGCCAAAACCTTCCCTCGCCGGAATCATGTGCAGTAAGCGTTCGACAATGTCATGATTTCCCCATTCAAGCGCAAGACCGCCCGTATCCTCTCTCGTCAGGATTCCCAGTTCAAACAGTGTGAATGCCAGCCCGAGCGTATTGCTCACGCTGATGCTGTCCATCCCATACGTATCGCAGATTTCGCCCATTCGGGTGACAAACGCGGCGTCATCAATCCACAGGTTGGAGCCAAAACCCATTAAGGTTTCATATTCTGGGCCTTTGCGTTTGTGTTTTTCGCCCGGCAACTGCACCACCCGGCCGCAGGCTACCACACAGGCGTGACAGGCGGAATACCCTACCAGGATGGTTTCGCTGATGGTTGCTCCCGATATCCTTTCCACCCCTTCCATCACCCCGCTTTGAAAATGTTTCTTCGGCATTTCGCCGAGATAGTCGAAATAATCGGCCGCCGAGGCGGATCCAAGCTCGCGCAGGGTTAGCGTAAAATTGTCGGTTTTCAGGGCCCGGTTCGCCGCCGAACGCAGCGGGTCGTAGCCTTCGGCATCCGCTACAGGGATGGGATGCGATCCACGCACTGCAATCGCCTTCACCAGCTTGCTTCCCAGCACCGCGCCCATGCCGGTGCGTCCAGCCACCCGGCCGTGGTCAGCAAGCAGCAGAGCGGCAGGCAGCAGGTTTTCGCCGGCCAAACCAATCCCCAGAACGCGCGCCGCGCGCCCCTTGATTTCGGCATTGACTGAGTCTTGTACTGTATACGTATCCTGCCCCCAGAGATGGTCCGCCGGCCGAATATCCACTTCGCCGTCATCCACAAACAGGTAAACCGGGCCCTCGGACTTTCCCGTCAACAGCAAGCCATCAAAACCGGTCTTGCGCAGTTCCACTCCCCAAAATCCGCCGCAATTGCTTTCTCCCCACAGCCCGGTGGCCGGGCTCTTGGCGCATACTACGAAGCGTCCGACGGTTGGGCCGGACGTGCCGGAAAGCGGCCCGTTCAGAAACAACAGTGGGGCTTCAGGTGAAAGTGGGTCCAGCTCAAGGGTGATGGCATCAAAGAGGATGCGCGCGGCCAGTGATGCCCCGCCCAGATAATCGCGCTGCCAGTCCGAAGGGATTTCAATGACCCCGGTTTCCCCCGTTGTGAGGTCAATCGTGAGGATGGGCTGCATGATGTTCAGTCGCCGAGGACTTTGTCGGTTACGTCCTGAACACAACGCACGAATTCCAGAACAGTCGGCACATTGCGCATCATATACGGCATGCTTCCCTTCACGCCCAGTTTGCGCGTCAGCATCGCCTGCATTGGATCCAGCTTTCCTTTCAGTACTTTGACGATATTCTCATAGGAAGCGGTCAGGTCAAAGGCCGCTTCGGTCGGGTCGCCGGCCGGCACCATTCGAATTGACCGGCATTTCCCGTGCCACAGGTCGAGATAGAAACAAAGCGGTTCCACCAGCGCCCCTGTTGGTTCAATGTGAAAGATCAGGTCTCCTTCCCAGTTTCGGGCGATGTGCGCGTACTTCTCATCCTGGTTGATGTAATCCTTGAGCTCAATGAGCCATTCTTCGCTGGGAAATATGCTGGGCATGGGTTTCTCCTGATGACTACAGCAATTATACGCGATGCGGGCAATGGGCCCGGCCATCCTCCTGCAAATCCTTGACACGGAAACAAATCCTGTTATAGTTCAATAGATATTGAACTATTATGTCGAGCAGAAAATCCCCTTCCTCCCTGGCAGACCTCGCTTCAATCCTCAAAGTGCTGGCCGATTCCCAACGCCTGCAGATTCTCAACCTCATCATCGAAGGCACGCACACCAGCCGCGCCCTGTCCGCGGCAACCGGCCTCTCAAAGAATTTGCTCTCCCATCATCTTAAGACGCTCAAGGACGCCGGATTGGTCAAAGTGGACCGCGATCCCCTCGACCAGCGCTGGCAGTACCACACCCCTGATTCGCATCGTCTCACCGAAGTGCAATTTCTTCTCTCCCATTTTCTTCACCCCGCACGCATCCAACCCCGTAGCGGCATTTACGGCCCTCACGGCCAACCAGCCCCTTACCAGCCCCCGCGCCACATCCAGTTTGACAAGGAGTTCGGCATGACCAGTACAAAGATAAAGATGATATTCCTCTGCAGTGGCAATTCTGCCCGCAGCCAGATGGCCGAAGCATTTCTGCGCCATCACGCTGGGGACGATTTCGAGGTGTACAGCGCCGGCACGGAACCAAAGGGGATGAACCCGTACACCGTGCGCGCCATGGACGAATTGGGCATCGATATGAGCGGCCATCATTCCAAGAGCGTGCGTGAATTTCTCGGCCATATGAACTTTGGTTACGTCATCACTGTGTGTGATGATGCCGAAGAAAATTGCCCGGCGGTCTTCCTCTCCCAGGGTCAGCACCTCCACTGGAGCTTTGAAGACCCGGCCAAAGCCGCAGGCTCCGACGAGGAAGTCCTCGCCAAATTCAGGGGCGTACGCGACCAGATTAATAACCGTATCCAGGCCTGGCTTACTGAATTGGAAACCATCGCCTCACTCAATTAGGGGACAGTTGTCATCTCGCCATTTCTCAACTCGGGAATAGAATCCGAACGATACTTCCTTCACAGCCAGAGGAACCTGTCCCATGCCCTCTTCTACCGCCAGACTTTCCTTCCTTGACCGCTACCTCACCCTCTGGATTTTCCTCGCCATGGGGCTCGGAGTCCTCGTCGGATACATGATGCCGGTCACCGTTTCAGCATTTAATGAAGCGGTCAGCATCGGCACCACCAACATTCCCATTGCCGTCGGTCTCATTGTCATGATGTACCCACCCCTGGCAAAAGTTCACTACGAAAGCCTCGGTGACGTCTTCCGCAACCGCCGCGTCCTCGCGCTGAGCCTCATCCAGAATTGGTTGATTGGCCCGATCCTCATGTTTGCGCTCGCTGTCATTTTTCTGCGCGGTTACCCGGAATACATGGCCGGGCTGATCATGATTGGTTTGGCGCGTTGCATCGCCATGGTCATCGTCTGGAACGAACTTGCCAAAGGCGATAGTGAATACGCCGCCGGCCTTGTAGCGTTCAACAGCATCTTTCAGGTATTCTTCTACAGCCTTTACGCCTATGTCTTCGTCACGCTGTTGCCGAGCGTGTTCGGGCTGGAAGGCAGCTTGGTCCAAATCACCATCAGCGAAATTGCTCAAAGCGTCTTCATCTACCTTGGCATTCCCTTTCTCGCTGGTTTTCTGACCCGCCTCGTCCTACTGCGCGTAAAGGGCAAGGACTGGTACGAAAAAGTGTTTATCCCGCGCATAAGTCCGCTTACCCTCATCGCCCTACTATTCACGATCATTGTGATGTTCAGCCTGAAGGGCAACCTGATTGTCACTATCCCTGGCGACGTGGTAAGAATTGCCATTCCATTAATTATCTATTTCGTAGTGATGTTCCTGGTCAGCTTCTGGATGGGCAGAAAAGTTGGCGCGGACTATTCAAAGACCGCCACGCTGGCTTTCACCGCCGCCAGTAACAACTTTGAACTCGCCATCGCGGTATCAGTCGCCGTGTTCGGCCTGCACTCTGGCGCCGCCTTTGCCGCCGTGATCGGTCCGCTGGTAGAAGTTCCGGTCATGATCTGGCTAGTGAATATCGCCCTGCGGTTCCAGAAAAAGTACTTCGCCCCACCCGTTCCGGCACAATAACATTCATCAGGAAATACAAAACGCCCGGCTATAATGCCGGGCGTTGCTATCCTTTAGTGCGCTGGGAGGGAATCGAACCCTCACGCCTTGCGGCACATGGCCCTCAACCATGCCTGTCTGCCAGTTCCAGCACCAGCGCCAATAGGTTAACAGGCGTATTATAATCGTCAAGTAGCCCATGTCAAGAATGGCCCACACACATGGCTTCAGGGTTTGGCCCCACACCTGAACGATTCAACCTTGAGGAGAGGCCCATGACTGCCCGCATTATCCTGGACGCTATGGGAAGCGACACCCACCCCGCGCCGGAAGTGGAAGCCGCCATTGAAGCGGCCCGCTTGTTTGGCGACGAGATCATCCTCGCCGGCGACGAAGCGCGCCTCAAACCGTTGCTTAAAGGCGCTGCCGGGGTACGCATCGTCCACGCCCCGGATGTCTTCGAAATGACCGATAAGATTTCGCCGGGCGCACTGCGCAAGGTGCAAAGCTCAATGGGCGTCGCGGTTGACCTGCTCAAGGCTGGCGAAGCAGACGCCTTCGTCACCGCCGGCAACACCGGTGGTGCCATGGCTATCTCGCTGGCCCGGTTGGGGCGTATGCGCGGCGTGAAGCGGCCCGCCCTGAGTGCCCTCTTCCCCGTCAAGGGCGGGCATTGCGTTGTGGCCGATGTCGGCGCGAACACGGAATGCCGCCCCGAATACCTCGTTCAATTCGCCAGAATGGGCGCCGTCTATGCGCAACTGGCATTGGGTAAATCCAACCCGCGCGTCGGCTTGCTGGCCAACGGTGAAGAGGAAATGAAAGGCAATGACCTCGTCAAGGAAACGCACCCACTACTCAAGGCCAGCGGGCTGAATTTCATTGGCAATGTTGAAGGCAAGGAGCTGTTCGGCGGCCAGGCCGATGTGGTGGTGACGGACGGCTTCACCGGCAACATTCTGCTTAAATCAAGCGAAGCAGTGGCAAAACTACTCATCGACACCCTGCGCGCTGAGTTGATGGGCAGCCTCCGCACCAAACTCGGCGCGCTCCTGGCACGCCCCGCTTTTAATGCCCTGCGCAAACTGCTGGATCCGGCCGAAATCGGGGCGGTACCACTACTGGGACTGGACGGGCTGGTCTTCGTGGGTCACGGCCGTTCCGATGCGCGCGCTCTGGTGAGCGCCATCCATACCGCCCGCGTTGCCGTAGAAGCAAACCTCATGGATTCCCTGCGCCGGGCAATGGGCACGGAAACCAGCGACTAACCCAACTTGAAAAGAGACCTTATCGAATGAATAGACCGGACTATCAACGGCCAAACGTGGTCATCACCGGCATGGGCGTAATTAGCGTGCTGGGCAATACGATTGGCGAATTCTGGAACAATCTAATCGAAGGCAAGTCGGGCATCAGCCGCATCACCGCTTTTGATGCCAGCGGCTTCCCCTGCCAGATTGCCGGTGAAATCCGAGACTTCGACCCCGGCCAATACATGGAAATCAAAGAGGCACGTCGCATGCCGCGCTCCAGCCAGATGGCTCTGGCAGCCGCCATCCAGGCCGTGCGGGACGCCGGTCTGCCGGACACGATGCCGGAACCGGAGCGCGCCGGGGTCATGTTTGGCACGGCCATGGGTGGCGTCGATTTTATTGATGACGGCATTACCGGGATTCGGGCCAAAGGCTACAAAGGCATTTCCCCGTTCACCGCCGGAGGCGCAATCCCCAATTTCCCTGCCTTCATGGTGAGCAAGGAGTTTCAGTGCCTTGGCCCCAACAACACCACCACCACGGCCTGCGCGGCCGGCACCCAGGCCGTGGGTGAAGGTGCGGAACTGATACGCCGCGGCGCAGCCGACCTGGTCATTGTTGGCGGCACCGAAGCCTTCATCCGCGATTTTGGCGTGGGCGGCTTCGCCGCAATGCGGGCGTTGCCGACGTCGTACAACGATGACCCCGAACATGCCTCACGGCCATTCGACGCCAAACGCGAAGGGTTCATCCTGTCGGAAGGCGCTGCCGCGTTGGTGCTGGAAAGCGAAGAACACGCCAAAGCCCGCGGGGCGCGCGTGCTGGCCCGCCTGTTGGGTCAGGCCAGCAGCAGCGATGGCTACCATGTGGCCGCGCCCGACCCCGACAACAAAGGCAAGACCCGGGCGATGCGCTGGGCGCTGGACGATGCCAGCCTGTCGCCTGACAGTATCGACTACATCAACGCCCACGGCACGAGTACAGAGCAAAACGACGCCTCGGAAACACAGGCCATAAAGACTGTGTTTGGCGACCACGCCTACAAGCTGGCCATCAGCAGTACAAAATCCATGATGGGCCATGCCATGGGCGCATCCGGCGCCCTCGAGACGGTCATTTGTGTATTGGCCATCCAGCATGGCATGATTCCGCCAACCATCAACCTCGATACTCCAGACCCAGAATGTGACCTGGATTACACGCCCAACACACCGCGCAAACGGCCGATCAAGACCGCCCTCAGCAATTCATTTGGGCTGGGTGGTCAGAATGCAGTCGTCATTGTGGGCTCGTATGACTGACGTCGCGCCACGAATTTGATGAAAATCTATAACAACGACGCCCTCATCAAGCGCAACAAGCAAATTGGCATGGTCTCCGCGCTCCTTGCGCCAGTGCTCATGCTGGTCGGCGCCCAATTCATCACCACCTCCCGCGAAGGCCTGCTGATCTCGCTGGCGTTAATTGTGGTGGCCTTCATCCTATTTCAGATTGGCATCGCCCTCAGAAAATTCGGCCAGGGCGGCGAAATCCGCTTCGCCGAAGCCCTGAAAAAACTGGACAACACATATTCGCTGTTCAATTTCGTCAGTCCTGCCGGGCATCTGCTTGTCGGACCAACCGGCATCTGGATCCTCATCCCACGTTTCGTGCGCGGCACCCTGACCTACAACCCGAAACGCCGACGCTGGGTCGTCTTGCGCAAGAGCACACTGAACAAGGTCCTGGGGCCCTTGTTTGGAAGCATTGGCCGGCCGGAATTTGACCTCGCCAATGATGCCGAAGCGCTTGACCTTTTCCTGCAAAAGCACTGGGAACACGAAGCGAGTCCGCACATTCAGGGCGCCATCGTGGTAATGAACGACGAAGGCGATGTGGATGCTAAAGATGCACCCGTTCCCGCGGTTCATTTGGGCAAACTTCGTGCTTACATTCGCCAACACGAAGGCAAATCACAAATGAGTTCCGGGACACTTAAGCAATTTACCGACTTACTAATCCCCTCTGAGTGAACCTCGCGGCCAATGCTCACCGCGCAACTCCATAAAGTCACCGTCCGACACAGCAGCCGCACCCTGTTCAAAGACCTGCTCTGGGACATCCACGATGACCGCGTCGTTGGTTTGATCGGCCCAAATGGCGCAGGCAAAAGCACTCTCCTGCGCCTGCTCACCGGCGAACTTTCACCGGATGATGGCAAAGTCATCACCCACAATTCTGCCCGTATTGCCTACCTGCCCCAGGAACCAGACCTTAACGCCGATGCGATTTTGCTGGACGAAGTAAGCGCTGCGGCGGTGGAGTTGCACCACACCGAGCTCGCGCTGGCGCAAATGGAAGCCGACCTGGGCAACCCATTGACGTATGGCGATGAAAAAGCGCTCGCCCGCACCCTCGCCGAACAGGAAAAACTCCTCGCCCGGCTTGAGCGGCTCGGCGGTCTGAACTTCACCAGCCGCCTTGAAAGCACCCTGCTTGGGCTTGGTTTTTCCCGCGCGGACTTTTCACTCCCCATCTCCGCGTTAAGCGGCGGCCAGAAAAAACTGGCGGGATTGGCCAAACTCCTCATCACCCAACCGACTCTCCTTTTACTGGACGAGCCGGACAACCACCTTGACCTCGATGGCAAGTCCTTCCTTGAGCAGTTCATCCGCAGTTTCAAGGGTGGCGTCGTCATCATCTCGCATGACCGCTACTTGCTCGACCTCGTCGTGGATGAGATTGTCGAGCTCGAAGATGGTCGACTGACTGAATTTACCGGAACATATTCCGAATATGCCTACGAAAAAGAAATCCGTTTGCAGCGCCAGCAGCAAATGTTCCAGGTACAGCAGAAAGAAATCCGCCGGCTTGAACAGGCCGCCAACCGGTTGCTGACCTGGGGCCGCGTGTATGACAACGAAGACCTCGTCAAACGCGGAAAGTCGATTCTCAAGCGCATTGACCGGATTGAGCGAATTGACAAACCTGTACTGGAACGCCAGGCCATGCAACTCGACCTGGGCGGCTGGCGCGGCAGCAACAAGGTCCTTGAATTGACCTCGATAGTCAAAGCCTTTGACGGGGAACCCGTACTACAAGGGCTGAATCTGCTGGTGTGGCATGGGGAACGCACCGCCATTGTGGGGCCAAACGGGGCGGGCAAATCGGTTCTCTTCCGTCTGCTGCAGGGCCAGGAAACTGCCGACACCGGTGAACTCCGGGTCGGACCCAGCGTCAAGTTCGGTCATTACACCCAGGAACACGAAAGTTTGGACTACAACCGCACATTGGTCGACACCATTCGCTATGCAAAGGCGCTGACTGAAGACGCCGCCGTGGCTTTCCTCGGCAAATTCCTGTTCAGTTACGAACAGTCGCGGAGGCTCGTGCGCGACCTTTCCGGCGGGGAGCGCAGCCGCCTGCAACTTGCCCTGTTGATGCTCTCGCAGGCGAACTGCCTGCTGCTCGACGAACCGACCAACAACCTGGACATTCGTTCGGCCGAAGTGCTGGAGAACGCCATTGAAGAATTTGAGGGGACTGTACTGATCATTTCGCATGACCGCTATTTCCTGGACCGGGTGGCCAATCGGGTCGTTGAGTTACGGGACGGCGCGGCAGTTGAACACAGCGAAGGCTTTGCAGCCTATCTCGAAAACGTGTACGGCATTAAGCTATCGAAGGGCTGAACGCCAACGGGCTGAACTCGGCAATACCCCTATCCGATGCGCTGATTACGAAAGAGGCCTCCCAAGTGGGAGGCCTCTTATTACAGGTAACTTGTAGCGTTTTTCTCAGCCCTTCAGGAACGCTTCAAGGGCATCCTTGCTGATGCGCCAGGCCTTGCCGAGTTTCTTGCCCTTCAGGTCGCCGGCTTCCAATGCCGCAATGATGTCTTCCTCGGAAACCTTCAGCGCTAGCGCAGCCTCGGATGGAGTCATGACATCCGGCAGTCCAGCAGCTGCCGCGGCGGCCTGCTGGCCACCCATCACGCCGCCCTGCAGGGCCTGCCCCATCACCTGGCCAATGCCCAACCCGGCGCCAATACCAGCCGTCAAGCCGGCTCCGCCGCCCTCGTTCTGAGCCGCGTCGCGCATCGCATCCGCCGCCTGAAGTTGGGTGTAGGTCGCCATGTCCAGCAGCCCCATCGAGCGCAGGTCTTCGGCGCTCGTCTTGGAAGGTGAAAGGTTGGCGATGACAAAAGACTTGAGCTGCAAACCACGCGCCTCAAAATCATCCTGCACTTTGGCCCGCACCCCGGCGCCCAGTTCTTCCTGCATCGCCAGGATATCCTGCACCGTGTTGTACTTGCCCTTCATCTCTCCCAGCATATCGCTGAGCGAACGCAGCAGGCGACTCTTCAGGTCATTCTCAATATCGTCTGTGCGGTACGAGCCCTGCTGGCCCACCACCTGGGTCACGAATTGCTGCGGGTCCTTGACTTCATACGCGTAGGTGCCAAAACCCTGCAAGAGCAGCCAGCCCAGGCCAATGCCCGGCGTCTGCATCGGAATCGGCTGCGGCGTGCCCCACTTGCGGTCAAGAAACTCGCGCATGGAGACGTAGTAGACCTCTGCCGTGAACGGCGTGCGGTCATTAAACGCCTTGCCGATGAAATCGACTACCTTGGGGATATTGGCTGTGGCAATCGTGTGCCGGCCGGCGGTGAACACATCCAGCGCCTGGCCATCGCGGAAGAAGACTGCCCGCTGGCTTTCGCGAACGATCACCTGTGAACCGATGCGGAAGTCGCCGGAACCGCTTTCAGGGAACCGGTGAACAAGCTCTTCGCGCATCTCATTCGGATATTCAATTACATCAAAGATTCTGGCCATGATAGTGACTCCTCGTGTGAACTACTGACGGGCTACTGAACGCCCTTGACGACTTCATCGCGCTGGTCAAAGGTGCTGACCAGGTCTCGAGCCATCGACACCAGATGGCGCACTGCCGCCGGCAGCCCATCCGTACCTACGGAAGACTGCACGTTGTCAATGGCGCTGCCAATGCCGTCGGCCATGTCCAGCAGCGCGGCGTCAAACTCGTATATCTTCGCGAGTTCTTCCTCATTCACCTTCACCGCATCAAAGAAGGAGGAATACCCGCGCGCCGCATTCTGAATCTTGTCAATGAATGTTTGAATCTTGGTCGCCGCAGTTTCGAGGTCGTCCAGCACAGCCAATTCGCCCGCGCTGGCAAATTCCTGCTGCAGTTCGCTCACCCGTTTCCACTGGTCGTGGAATTTAAGAGCGATCGTCTCTCGCAACAGGGCATCGGCCGCCCGCCGGTTCTGCCGTTCAATGAATCCGTTGAAGCCGGGCACTTTGCTCAACAGTTTCTTCAGCGGGTCCTGGTCCGCTGTGACCTGATCCATCAAATCACTCATGATACGTCCTCCTGGGAACTTGAAAAGTCGAACGCGCCGGACATGGGCTTCAAGATTCGCCTCCATTATACATGAGGAGGCTACTATTAGTTACCAGACGTTGTGCGCGCATAGCATTCAATACGATACACCAATCCTTCGGTTGCAGCCATAATACTTTCTATGAGACTGGTAAAATTATCCGAAAGCCCCTAACTGTATCGCCGCCAGGCAGGCAAGCGAGGAAACCGATGAACCAACAGGAATTTAACGGGCTGAACGCCCTGGTAGAGAACAGTCTCCAACTCCACGATGACCATGTTCATGTTACCGATGAGCCCAAACTTCGCACCCACATCCGGAAGCTGGCCAGGGCAGCAGCCCTGGAAACCGGCAAGACCGCTGCCCTGGCCCGCTGGCTGATTCGGCAGACCGCCGGGTCGCTCGGCATTCATCCGGCCAGCATTCATGACCTCTACATGGCCCGGGGTCGGGGCGAGGTACCGGCAAATTTCACCGTCCCGGCAATGAACCTCCGCATCCTCACGTTTGATGCCGCCTCCGCCATCTTCCGCAACACTCTCAAGATAAATGCGGGCGCTTTCATTTTTGAAATCGCCCGGTCGGAGATTTCCTATTCCTCCCAGCGCCCTTCTGAATACTCCGCCAGCATCCTGGCCGCAGCTATTGCCGAAGGTTACCGCGGACCGGTATTCATTCAGGGCGACCACTTCCAAATTTCGGCCAATCGGTACAAGGCAAATGCGGAAACGGAAGTCCAGGGAGTCAAAGACCTGACTGCGGAAGCCATTGCCGCGGGCTTCTTTAATATTGATGTAGATACATCCACACTCGTGGATCTTGACCAACCCACGGTACCGGAACAACAGGCGCTGAACAGCCGTCTGTCTGCCGAAATGACTGCTTACATCCGCTCGCTGGAGCCGGGCAGTATTACGGTCTCAGTGGGTGGTGAAATTGGCGAGGTGGGCGGCCGCAACTCGAACGAAGCCGAACTGCGCGCCTACACCGAAGGCTATAACACAATGCTGGCTAACCTCGCCCCGGGCAAACCCGGCTTGAGCAAAATCAGCATCCAGACCGGAACCTCCCACGGTGGCGTGGTGCTGGCCGACGGCTCGATCGCTGAGGTCAGTGTGGACTTTGCCACGATGCTATCTCTCAGCCGCATCGCCCGCCTTGAATATGGTATGGCCGGCGCCGTTCAACACGGCGCTTCCACCCTGCCGCAAGACGCTTTTGGGAAGTTCGTAGAACACGAAGCCTGCGAAGTCCACCTGGCGACTAATTTTCAGAACATCTTCTTCGACCTTGCGCCAAAGACGCTTCTAAATGAAATGTACGCTTTTCTTGACCAGAACCACGCCAACGAGAAGAAAGAGGGCATGACCGCTGAACAGTTCTATTACAAGACGCGTAAGAATGCCATCGGCGTATTCAAGGCGCATCAATGGGACCTGCCCGCCGAAGATCTCGCAAAGATTACCCAGGCCTGGGACTCGCAGTTCGCAATGCTTTTTGAACGCCTGAATATCAAGGACACCAAGCCGCATGTCCGGCACGTCCTGGTGGCGCCAGTTGCGCCGGATTTGAAGGCCTACCTCGCTGCCGCCGGTGTCACTGGCGACTCAAACACCTCTGACCTCTCAGACTGATGCCGGCCAGCGACCAGGGAGTATTTCCCGACCGATACCAGATCATCCCGCGCGTCTTGGTCTTCGCTATCGATGATGGGCGCGTCCTCTTGCTCAAAGGCGCGCCTGCGAAACGCCTTTGGGCCAATCAAAACAATGGCGTGGGTGGGCACATTGAACAAGGCGAAAGCGTGATGGCCGCCGCCCGCCGCGAATTTCAAGAAGAAACCGGGCTGGAACTTTCTTCGGCGCATCTTGCAGCAGTGGTGATGATTGATACTGGCGAACCAATCGGGATTAGCATGCACGTCTTCCAGGCCACGGCTCAGCCAGGGGAGCTCAAGCCGAGCGCAGAAGGAACTCTGGAATGGGTGCCATTTGAAGAGATCTTCAACCGTCCACTTGTTGAGGACCTGCCCAAATTGCTCCCGATAGTACTAAATTGGCATCCGGGCGAGCCACCAATTTTCGCAAAATACTCGTATAATAAATCACAAGAATTACACATTCTATGGAACGAATAAACCAGGTAGTACCAAAAGGTGGGATCATGGAACCGACGACCAAACCATCGGCGGGCGCATATCTGTTGTTTAACGCTCAGGTCATCCCAATTCACAAAGACATCACCACGCTGGGCAGGCTCCTCGAAAACGATGTGGTCCTCAACGACCCTGGAGTTTCCCGATTCCATGCCGAGATTCATTGGATTGACGGGCAATACACATTAGTAGACAAAGACTCGACAGGGGGAACGTTTCTGAACAACAAAAAGGTTTCCCGCGCCGTCCTTTATTCCGGTGACTTGATTTCGCTCGCTGGCCTGCCAGTCATGTTCGTGGTGGACAGCGCCAAACTAAGCAAACAAACCGAGGATACAACCGGCGGGCTCGACAAGTAGTCAGGACGACTTCAAATAGCAAAACGAGGCGCTTGCGGCGCCTCGTTTTTTGTAAGTGAATTCGTCCTATTCCGCCAGGATCTCGGCGATTTGTTCCGGGTGGTCAGCGACGCGGATACCGGCCTTTTCCAGCGCCTTCACCTTTTCCGCTGCGGTGCCCTCGCCGCCCTCCACGATCGCACCGGCATGCCCCATACGCTTCCCAGGAGGCGCGGTCTTCCCCGCGATAAATCCGACGACTTGCTTGGTCATGTTCTTGCTGACAAAGTCAGCCGCCTTCTCCTCGTCCGTTCCGCCGATCTCCCCAATCAGGACGACGCGTTCAGTCTGGGGATCCGCCTGAAACAAGCGCAGGCAATCAATGAAGTTGGTCCCGTTCACCGGGTCCCCGCCAATGCCCACGCAGGTGCTTGCCCCCATGCCGCGTTCCTTGAGCGCATACAACACTTCATAGGTCAACGTACCCGAGCGCGATACCACACCAATATTGCCGGGAATGGCGATATCGCCGGGGATAATTCCGACCTTGGCCTCTCCCGGTGTCAGCAAACCAGGGCAGTTCGGCCCCAATAACCGGATGGCTTTCTGATCATAATAGGCTCTGACGACCATCATGTCCTGCACCGGGATGTGTTCTGTCAGACACACAACGAAATCCACTCCGGAATCGGCGGCTTCCAACATGGCATCTTTAGCGCCCTTGGCTGGCACAAAGATAATGCTGGTATTCGCGCCGGTGGCTTCCACCGCCACCTTCACCGAGTCAAACACCGGTACTTTGCCATCCAGAACCCACTCGCCGCCCTTCCCGGGGCGGGTTCCAGCAACTACCTGCGTGCCATAATTTAGCATCTGCTCGGTGTGAAACAACCCCTCGCGCCCGGTAATGCCCTGCACCACCAGGCGGGTGCTCTTGTCTGCGAGGATACTCATGAGGACAATTCTCCCTTGGCAGCAGCCACGGCTTTTTGCGCCGCCTCTGCTAGCGATTCAGCAGTAATCATGTCAGCCCCGGCCAGCATCGCCCGACCTTCCGCCGCGTTGGTGCCGGCCAACCGGACAATCAAGGGCACGCTCGGCTTGACCTCTTTCAGGGCCGCCAGGATACCTTCGGCCACTACATCCCCGCGGGTAATGCCGCCAAAGATGTTGAACAGCACCGCTTTTACATTCGGGTCTTTGAGGATGATGCGGATGGCCGCCGCGACCTTCTCGGCCGTCGCGCCGCCGCCAATGTCCAGGAAGTTCGCCGGTTCGCCGCCAAAATGCTTGATGATGTCCATCGTCGCCATCGCCAGCCCGGCACCGTTCACCATGCAGCCGATTTCACCTTCCAGCTTGATGTACGTCAGGCCAAATTTATTAGCCTCTGTCTCGCTTTCGGCTTCCACGTCCAGGTCACGCTTCTCGGCCAGTTCGGTCTGCCGGTACAGCGCGTTGTCATCGATGATCATCTTGCCGTCAATCGCCGCCAAATGGCCGTTAGCCTGAATGATGAGAGGGTTAATTTCCGCCAGAGTGGCATCTGATTTCCGGTAAGCGTTCCATAACCCCTGACACACCACGTTGAACTCTGCCCACTGCTCTTTGGGCAACTCGATGCCGAGGGCCAGGTCCAAAATCTGGTAATCCTGCAAACCCAGCAGGGGGTCAATATGAACCTTGATGATTTTTTCCGGCGTCTTGGCCGCAACCTCTTCAATGTCCACGCCCCCTGCCGCCGAGCCCATTAACACCGGGCGGCGCGCGCCGCGGTCATTGGTGATACCCAGATAGATTTCGGACTGGATGTCGGCCGCCGGGTCCACCAGCACCTTGCGCACCGGCAGGCCCTTTATTGTCATCGTCAGGATTTCGCCGGCCACCTTCTCGGCTTCCTCGGCGTCCTTTGCCAGCTTGATTCCGCCGGCCTTGCCGCGCCCGCCCACCAGCACCTGGGACTTCACCACCACCCGCCCCCCCAATTCGTTGGCGATTTCCCGCGCTTCCGCCGGGGTCGAGGCCACCCGTCCCTTGGGAACGGGGATGCCGTACTGGGCAAATATCTGTTTGGATTGGTATTCGTGGAGTTTCATGCACCCATCTCAATGTGGATTTTGGCCGCGTACGGCCAATCAGTTACACAGGCGGCACGATTATACCACCCGCCCTTTAGCCCCCCGCAGGGACGCAGGCCAGGCCAAATATTCGGACAAAATTGATACTTGAAATGCGAAAATTATGTCCCTATAATGGATAAGGCCCAAACTGCATCAAATTCGTTCTCAAGATAAGAAGGAGGAACAACGCCATGAAATCCGGATTCGCGTTTAAGGGTTTGCGAACCTTGGCTGCAGCGGTCCTGCTTTCTACATTTACTCTCTCCACCGCCCTGGCCGGCGATGATGCCCAGACGATTTGCGAAGGAAACGGCGGCTATTGGGAAGCAAATCCGGACGCCTCCTCTGGTACATGCCGGTACTCGCCGGATGACCTGCCAAACGATTGTCCTGAACCACTCGTGCGAACGGAATTTTGGGTCTCCGATACCCTTGATTCTTTTGTTTGCGATGACATCCCCCCATCCAGTGTCCATGACGAAGTTATCTGCGCACTTATTGGCGGGACCTGGGATGAGAGCGGTGACCCGTGGACCTGTACTGTGACCCACACCGCGTTCGGCGACTGTCCGGGGACGACGATTTACCAATATGAAACCGGCACTGCTGACTACCTCGGCTATGAGTGCGTAGGCGGTGAGGGTGGCAACGGCGGTGGCGGGCAACCCACCACTGTTCTGCGCAACCCCGGTTACAGCAAGCACGGCGGCAAGATTAAGGACGATTCTGCCGGCAGCACCCATCTCGGCGGCAGCAAGAACGGCTCGTTCTACTACAACGAAGGCACCTGCACAGAAGGCTGCATCTTCACACCCAACCTGCCCGCCGGCGCAGCCGCCAGCCTGCCCTCGGATGCCGTCGCCACCCTCTACATCCGCCTCGCCGATGGCGGCACCGGTTCCTACACAGTTTGCTTTGATGCCACCGGCATCTCCAGCCCGGTCATCTATCAGGTTATCAGCGGCGTATGGGTCGCGATCCCCACCTTCTCGTCCGGCGGCCAGATTTGCGCCACTGCCAGCGGGGACGGCGCTTTCGCCCTGGGCGGCAGTTAGCGCCAAACAGCATCGAGAACAGAACACTTGGAGGTCCCGAGACCCCCGATTTCTTAGAGAAATCGGGGGTCTCTTTCTTTCACGGAGAAACGCCGACCCAATATTCGGACTAATTTGGTGATTGAACTTTGAATAAAGCCTTTTATAATTGAACAATAAAGGTTGTGCCAATTATTCACTACCCCAACTATGAGGAGAAATACCCATGAATACCTTGACCACCCGTATGGGAATACGGGCGTTACTTACGGCCATCCTCCTCACCGGCCTACTGGCAACAGCGGCCCTTGCCGGGGATGATGCCCAGACGATTTGCGAAGGGAATGGCGGCAGTTGGGTTTCATCTCCCGACGCCTCCAACGGGGTATGCGTCTACTCGCCGGATGACCCGCCATACGATTGTGTCGAGCCATTCTTGCACGAAGAAGTTTGGACCGCCGATTCCTTTGATTTTGAACAATGCGTTGACTTCCGTCCATTTGATGTCAATCAGGTCGATACCTGCGCTTGGATTGGCGGGACCTGGGACCAGAGCGGTGACCCATGGACCTGCACAGTGACCCACACCGCGTTCGGCGACTGTCCGGGGACGACCATATACCTGTATCAAACGTCCACCAGCGATTACATCGGCTTTGAATGTGCCGGCGACGGCACGGGAGATGGCGGCGGCAACGGCGGTGGCGGGCAACCCACCACTGTTCTGCGCAACCCCGGCTACAGCAAGCACGGCGGCAAGATTAAGGACGATTCTGCCGGCAGCACCCATCTCGGCGGCAGCAAGAACGGCTCGTTCTACTACAGCGAAGGCACCTGCACAGAAGGCTGCATCTTTACCCCCAACCTGCCCGCCGGCGCGGCCGCCACTCTGCCGGCTGATGCCGTCGCCACCCTCTACATTCGCCTCGCCGATGGCGGCACCGGTTCCTACACAGTCTGCTTTGATGCCACCGGAATCTCCAGCCCGGTCATCTATCAGGTTATCAGCGGCGTATGGGTCGCGATCCCCACCTTCTCGTCCGGCGGCCAGATTTGCGCCACCGCCAGCGGGGACGGCGCTTTCGCCCTCGGCGGCAGTTAGCGCCCCATAATCAAATTTATCACCTTGAAAGGCGTGGCTGCAATCTGGCCACGCCTTTCAATTCTGGTAGGTAATACGATTGACACGTCCCACGGTCAGGCTCTAGAATAGCGCATTCGCAGCGAGGCAAATCATTGGTCCAATACGCCTCACATGGCACCTGCGGTCCCATTCGGGAGGAGGATTCATACTATGTTTTCGATTACCATCAGGCGCGGCCTGCTGGCAGTGTTTACTGCCCTGCTCGTCGTTGCCACCACCGCCACCGTCGCGAGCACCGTTGTCAATGCCAGCGAAATGTGTACCGGTAACGGCGGGCGCTGGAAAGGCGGCGGGACATCCGGCACCTGCTACTTTAATCTGAATAGCCCGTACACCTTGGACAGTTGCAGCCCAGGCGAGGTACTCCGAACGGACTGGGTGGATAACGCCCTGGACTCAACCAGCTGCCTATACTACGCGAATCACACGAGCGGGGCACATTCCGAAAGCGAGTGCTGGTTCATTGGCGGCACATGGGAGTCCGAACCCGGAGTTAGCGCCACCTGTACTGTCACCCACACCATGATTGGCGATTGTCCGGGAACAACCATCTACAGTTTTAATCTCGCTTCTCCGTACCCCTATGAGAAGACGATTACATGTTCGGCCCTGGAAACAGAAGAAGAAACCAAGGGTGGGGGTTACACTGCCCCACCCAAGCCCCGCATCCCCGGGCATGGAAATTTCGGCAATGGCATCACAAGTGATGGGAGCGGCAGCGCCAATCTGGGCGGCGGGAAAAACGGCTTGTTCTACTACAACGAAGGCACCTGTGCCGGTTCATGCAGCGTCGGCGCAAACATACCGAAGGGCGCAAAGAATTCCAAGCCCTCCGGCACCCAGGCCACCCTGTATGTCCGCATGGTGGACTCGGACGGCAACCCTTCCAACGGGTCTTACTCCGTTTGCTTTGATCCCGGCAAGCTGGATGCGCCGGTCATCTATCGCTTTGTCAGCGGCGCCTGGGTCGCCCAGCCCGTTTACAATTCCGGTGGGCTGGTGTGTACGACCGCCAGCGGAGATGGCGCTTTCGCCCTCGCGAAATAAGCTTTCCCAAATCTGAAACAAAGAGGCCCGGAAAATCCGGGCCTCTGCTTTTATGGATTAAACCCCGGGCAATCAGGGCAAAACGTAATGCAGCAGCCTGCCGCCCTCGCTATCCACGACCCACAAGCCACCGCGGCCATCGGAAGCTATCCCCAGAGGGATGCCGATAATTTCCCCGCCGCTGTCGGCATCGCCCCAATACCGCAGGATAGACCCATCGGGTGTAAACGCTAGGATGCGCGAAAGCTCCGGGTCGGTCACATAAACGTTGCCATCGCTCCCCACAGTCAAATAAGGCTTGTTGAACAGAGATTGGCCAAACCAACCGCTGATATCCCACAGCCCCACCGGCACGTACTGGTCATTCTCGTCCAGCCGGAAAGCCTGCACCCGCTGGTTCCAGGTGTCCGCCACATACACTGTCCCATCTGCAGAAACCGCCACCCCCACCGGTTCATCCAGCTGGCCGGGCGCAAATCCAATCTCGCCAAATTGGGTAACGAACAGCCCATCCGGCGTAAACACCGTCACGCGCTTATTGCCCGTATTGGTCACAAATACGTTTCCATCCGGCCCCACCGCAATCCCACGTGGCCCCCACATGGCATACGGGTCATCCACCTGGTCAAAGTAACCCCAGGAGTTTACGAACTCGCCTTCATAGGTGAACACCTGCACCCGATGATTCCACGTATCGGACACATAAACGAACCGGCCATCCGGGGATACCGCCACGCCCCACGGCTCGTTCAAAAGGCCCTCGGGGGCTATTCCAGAACTATCAAACGAGCCAAATCCGCCGAAAACGTTGGCGATTTGCCCGTCCACCAGGTGAACAATACGGTGATTCAACGCATCGGCCACGAAGAGGCTTCCATCCGGCGCCACGGCTACGGCGCGCGGGCCGTTAAACAACAGGCTTCCATCGCCGGCAGTCTGGATAATCTGGTCCGGCGAAATCGGTGTTTGTCGCCCTTCATAGGGATCCACAATCAGCGTATCAGCCGTGGGCCCGCCCACCACCCCATAGTCCCACAGGGTCGCCGCCACATCTTTGCGAACGTACAGCCGCATGCGGTCGCCGGGGCTCCAGTTCGCCAGGCTGAGGTCGCGGTTCGTCACCAGGGCGTACTCGCTGAAATCGCGGTTCAGCCACACCTTAAAGATACTGGCGCGCAAGTCAGGGTTAGTAAAAGCGTCCTGCACGCGGGGCCAGTCCAGGTCAAAGTAATCCTGATTCGGCCACCACATACGGATGTATTCAAACTGGTAGTAGCCTTGCGCCACAATCGGTTCGATTTTCGCCCAGTTGTTGTCACCCACGATGAGGACGGGTAGATTGCGAAGGTCGCGAGTTGGGGTCTGCCCAAAGTAGCGCGCCTGCGTGTAATTGCGCAGGTACCAGGTGAACGGCCAGGAAACATCGTCATCATAGCCCACCTGTATCGCCAGCCCATCCGTCGTCCGCATGGAGATGTCCTCGAGGCGTTCCAACACATCTTTCACCCCGCGAGCCGAGTGGGCATAAACCAGGTATTCCGTGGCACGGTCATAGTTCACGTAAGATGCAAGAAAGGCTGCCCGCGCCGTCTGCAGAGCCAGGAGGGCAAAGAACGTGAGGCCAAAGACTCCAAGCGCCTGCCGCACATCCCATTCATCAAGCAACTTGTAGACGCCCCAACCGCTGAGACAGGCCATGAGGAAAGCGAACAGGAATCGGCTCGTTGCACGCAACGCCAGCAGGTCCTGACCGCTGAAAGGCAGCGGCGTATCCAGCCACGATGCCACCGCCGCCCCCAGACTGACGAAAAACAAAGCCAGCAGCAGAAGCAGCAACCAGCCGCGGCGGCTGGCAAAAGACTTCCAGTCTATGCGCTCAATCAGCAAGCCAATCACCCAGCCTGTGAGCAGCAACATCGGCAGCGTAATGTGAACGGTTAACCAGGGCATGCGTTCGCCGGCAATGGTGAATGCAGCGTAGGCAGTAATCGTCCAGAAGCCGAGCAGCAAAAGCATGATGGTCCGGCTCTGCCCCTCGGTCAGATTTTGGTCTTCGTCGGGCTCGTCCGTGTGTTCAAGACTTCGGGCTCTCCGCCAACTCCATACCGTTCCCAATGCCCCGGCCACCAGGGAGCCAATGAACGGCAGGAACTCATAGATGGGAACTTGAATCAGGATGTAGTAGTACCAGGGCTGGTTACCGCGCTTCACGCCTTGCTGTTCCAGCCAGTAACCCAGCGATCCAACCAGGCCGGTCCAAAACCCCTCCCCATTGGTGAACAAAGTGGTGTAAAACACGGCGAAAATGCCGTAGAAGATAGCCGCATTTATCAGCCATATTCGCTGGTTCCACCATAGACCCATCGCCAAGGAAATCAGTCCCAACGGCACCAGGAATACGAAGATTCGCAAGAGGCTGGCATTGGAAGAATAGTCCATAGGATTCCAGCCGACGGCACGAACAGGGAAAGCCGCCAGGTGTGGAAGTACCAGCGTGAACACCAGCAGCAACAGCCCAAAGGAGCGCATCTGCCGCAGCCGGTCCAGCCCGTAGCCCCGTGCCAGAAAAATGAGAGATATGACGCCAGATAATACCGCCCCACCAAAGAAGTACACAACGATTGGATTGGCCGGCGCGATGGCGGCTGTTTCCCCTTCTGTCGGTTCCGCCGGGGCCGCCACTTCTGTGCCCGAAATCGTTCCCAGATTGCGGCTTAACAACCCGTAGAAGCCGGCCGCCACGACCAGCGCAAAAGCGATAGTGAGAAACAGATTGAACAAGCGCCTGTCCGGGATATTCACCCATCGCCGGCGGTTCACCTGTACGAGAAACAGCAAGCCGAGGAAAAGGAGCAGTTGCGCCGTATAGATGAAGGAGGTTTCTTTTACGGTGAAATGCAGGACTGTCCCCAGCGTAACGATATAGGTGTACCGCAAGTCACCGGTGTCCAGATACCTTAACGTGGCCCAGATAACCATTAGCCCGAATAAGACGACAAACGATTCGTTGCGCACATAACGGCCGTAATACAGCATATACGGCGAAATGACGAACAGAAAGGCCGCCACAAGCGCCCCGATACGCCCCAAATAACGCCGGAATCCCCACCATACAAAGCCGACCGAGGCGATGCTGAAAAGGACAGCCGGGATGCGGGCAGTGAAATCGCTGTCTCCCAAAAGCCAATAGGTGAAGGCCAGCATGTGGAATTGCAGCGGGCCGTGCATCAGCGGCGTATGTGAATACCCCGAACCACGATACAACCCCCACGAATAGTAGGTGTGCAGGCTTTCATCATGGCTCATGACCCGCGATTCAAGGTCATAGAAGCGTGTGCCTACGGCCACCACCATGATCAGGATGACAAGGATGATTTCCCAATTGAACGTAATGCCTTGCAGGAACGGGCGGTCAAGCCAGGATTCCTTTTTCTCTACAACTGCGGTCTTTGCACTCATGCGTGCTCCTGAATGTAGAATGCCGGAAGTGTAAGCGATAATTTCGAGTTTGGGGTTGGCCAGCCCTCATTTTAAGGGAGGACTAACGAAGGCGCAACACCAGCCACCCGAGAATAGGGTTCATGAAACCAAACTAATCCAGGTTATTCAAGAGTTGAAGCGTCCGGAAGCCTGATTCACTTCTGGCGGGGTTTTCCAGGCTCGGTTCGCTTGCGGGAGGTCAACGATTCTTTGACTTTGCCAATCCGAGGCGTAGTACGCCTCGGGCGGTTCTTGGATTCCCCAAGGGTCTTCCGCGGCCGCGGCTTTCCCGTTCCGGTGGCTGCCTTCGTGGGAGCAGGTTTTTCGCCCTTCAGTTCCGCCACTTCCTGTAGGGAAAGATGCCGCCACTTCCCGGCCTGTAAACCGCCCAGCCGCAAGGTGTGCAATCGCACCCTCGTCAACCGCACCACCGGCAACCCCAATTGACCGCATATTTCCCGAATCTGGCGTTTGCGTCCTTCGGTCATCACTACCCGCACCACCGCCCCTTTCCCCTGATTGCGCTCCACCCGCACCTCGGCCGGTAAGGTCGTGTGCCCGTCCTCCAGCACAACTCCGCGTTGCCACGCCGTCAGTTGTTTTGCATCCGGTCGTTTGGCGAGCAGCACCCGATATTCTTTTTCATGGCCATAGCGCGGGTGCGTCAGGCGGTTCGCCAGGTCGCCGTCATTGGTAAGTAAGACCAGTCCCTCGCTTTCAAGGTCCAGACGACCCACCGGGTAAACCCTGGCGGTTGTCTCAACGAGGTCCAACACCGTCCTGCGTCCTTCTTCAGACTTGGCAGCCGTCAGGACATAACGCGGTTTGTTCAGCAGGATATATTCAAGCGGTTCAGTTTGAGCCAGCACCCGACCATCCAGGCGCACATCATCCACCGCAAGGTCCGCCTTATCCCCCAGCTTCGCAACCTTGCCGTTGACCTTGACCCGTCCGGCTTCAATGAAAGTCTCGCACTCGCGACGCGAGCCGTGCCCGGCCTGGGCAAGCAGTTTCTGAATTCGTTCTACGGCCATCTTATTCCTCAGCCACAGGGTCTTCGGTCAGCGGCAACTCCGTCTGCTCCCCGGTCAATACAGGGACTTCGGGCGGATCCAGTGGAGGCAATTCCTTCAATGAAGAAAGCCCGAAATGTTGCAGGAAATCAGGTGTGGTGGCGTAGAGAATCGGCCGGCCTGGTCCTTCTGAGCGGCCACCCTCCTCAATCAATCCCTTGCTGAGCAAACTCTTCATCACCCCATCGCTATTCACGCCGCGAATGGAATCAATCTGGGGGCGGGTTACTGGCTGCTGGTAAGCGATGATGGCCAGCGTTTCCAATGCCGCCTGGCTCAGCCGCGCGGTTGCATCCAGGCTGAGAAATTTTTCCACCAGTGGGGCATGTTCCGGTGCCGTAGTAAGCTGCAGTCGGCCGCGATGCCGCTGCAACCGCAGCCCGCGACCTGCATAGCCTTGCTCCAGTTCCTCCAACGCCTTCTCGATCTCGCGTGGGGTCAGGTCCAGGGCATCTGCCAGTTGCGAGGGCAACACAGCGCCAGGCGCGACGAATAGCAATGCCTCAAGCCTCGCTTGAAGGCCGGAATCGCTGATTGTTGGGGCGGAAGAGTCGTTGGGAGTCGGCATGCTATAATGACGCGAACTTCGCATTAAGGTCGCAAAGTGAGATTATACCAGCCCCATTCAGGCCGCCAATTCAGTCATCTTTTCATCGTGCTGGCAACCGTATCGTTGCTCCTCGCCGCTTGCCTGGGCCCCCAGGTTCAACAACGTTCAATTTCCATTTCAGTCGAAGCCGATAATCAGACACTGACGGTTCAGGTGCCCACGGGCAGCACCGCCCGCCAGGCACTCGAAGCGGCAGGAATCACGTTGAACCTGCTGGACGTCAGCGACCCTGCCCTGTTCACCGTCCTTCAGGCTGGCGACACCGTACATCTCACTCGCGTCACCGAGGAATTTGTCATCGAGGAAGAGCAACTTGCGTACGAAACGCAAACCCTGCGCAACGAGAGTCTGCCCGAAGGTGAACGCCGCCTGATTCAACCGGGCGTGAACGGAATCATCGAAAACACCTATCGCATCGTGCACGAGAACGGCGTCGAAGTATCGCGCACGCTGGTCAAGACCGTTACCATCCAGGCCGCCATCCCTGAAGTGGTGATGGTCGGCAGCCAGGCACCCTTTGCCAGCCTCACCATCAACGGCACACTGGCCTACATTTCAGCCGGCAACGCATGGGTAATGGAAGGCAACACGGGTTTTCGCCGGCCCATCGTAACCACCGGCGACCTCGATGGGCGCATCTTTGAAGTTTCGCCGGATGGACAATGGCTGCTCTTCACCCGCAGTGATGAAGCGGAGGACATCATCAACACACTATGGGTGGCGCGCATTCCGCAAGGGGAAGAAGAAGCCATCGAGATTGACCTTGGCGTGGAAAACGTGATTCATTTCGCGGATTGGGTGCCGAATTCCGTCAATGGCATCGTCTATTCCTCTGCGGAATTTGCGACTACCGCGCCGGGCTGGCAGGCCAACAACGACCTCCTGTTTCTAAACTTCAGCCCCAACGGATGGGCGTCGCCACCGCGCACCGCCATTGAAGGCAACAGCGGTGGCCGCTACGGCTGGTGGGGCATTCATTTCACCTGGTCCCCGGATGGCGAGCAATTGGCCTTTGCCCGCCCCGATGGCGTAGGATTGGTCGATTTCGACGGACGCCGTCTGAATCTACTCTACGAAATCACCCCCCTGCTCACCCGCAGCGATTGGGCCTGGATGCCCAACGTGGCCTGGTCTCCGGATGGCAGCTACCTGTTCACCGTGCGCCACGCCGCACAACCCGGCCTGGCCGCGGCCGAAGAATCGCCTCTGTTTGACCTGACCGTTATTCCCCTCATCGGCGGAGACCCGTTGGCGCTGGCGCTTGAATCCGGCATGTGGGCCTATCCATCGGTTTCGCCGGTATACACGCTGCCCAGCGGCGAGTCCGCTTACCTGGTGGGTTTCCTGCGGGCCACCAACCCGCTGCAAAGCGACACCAGCGGCTACCGGCTCGTCGTCATGGACCGCGACGGCTCGAACGCCCGCGTGCTTTTCCCTCCGGATGGCGCCTCCGGGTTGGGCCCGCAGACGGTGCGCTGGTCCCCACCGGAAGAAGAGGGTCTGCCGAGCGGCTACATCGCCGTGCATTATCAGGGCGACCTGTGGCTCGTGGACGTCAACACCGGTCAAGCCCAGCAACTCACCGCCGATGGCCTAATTACCGGTCTGGATTGGGAATAGCGCATCTCCCTGTGGTTTTGAGCCGCGTTATACTTGGCAGTTTGGGCGCCCAATGCGGCGCGGAGAGGTCTTCCTCATGCGCATACTTGTAACCGGCGCAGCCGGTTTCCTTGGCTCGCACCTGTGCGACCGCTTGCTGGCCGAGGGTCATACCGTCGTCGGGATGGACAATTTCATCACCGGCAAACCGGAAAACCTGGCGCATCTGGCAAACCATGAGCGTTTTTCGTTCATCCGGCATGATGTTTCGGCCTACATCTTTGTTCCCGGCCGGCTGGATGGCGTAATGCACCTGGCCTCGCCAGCCAGCCCCAACCCGGCTTCACCGATGGGCTACACCAACTTGCCTATTCAAACCATGAAGGCGGGTGCACTGGGCACTCACAACACGCTGGGCGTTGCATTGGCGAATAAGGCCCGCTATTTGCTGGCTTCCACCAGCGAGATTTATGGCGACCCGCTGCAACACCCGCAGCGTGAGGACTACTGGGGACACGTCAATCCGATTGGCCCGCGCTCTGTCTATGATGAGGCGAAACGCTTTGCCGAAGCACTAACCATGGCCTACCACCGCTTTCACAGCGTGAACACATCCATCGTCCGCATTTTCAATACCTATGGTCCACGCATGCACATCGATGACGGGCGCGTGGTGCCGAATTTCATCAGCCAGGCCCTGAAAGGCGAGGCGCTAACAATCTACGGGGATGGCAGGCAAACGCGCTCATTCTGTTACGTCGACGACCTGATTGAAGGCATTTACCGACTGATGATGAGCGCCGAGCACAACCCGGTCAACATCGGCAATGATGTGGAAACCGATATGAACGAATTTGCCGAGATTATCAACCGTCTCACCGGCAATAGCGCCGGCGTTGTACGGCTGGAAGACCGGCGCGGTGAGGGCGATCCCCAGCGCCGACAGCCCGACATCGCCCGCGCCCGCGCGGTGCTGAACTGGGAGCCGCGAGTGGCGCTGGAAGATGGCCTGGGACGCACCATCCAATTCTTTAAAGAGGTCCTTGAGAACCGATGATTCTGGTGAAGGATGCGCGTGAGCGCAAACGGTTCTTGAAATTCGCTATCGTGGGGGCTATAGGATTCGGCGTGGACTTCGCCGTGTTTAATCTGATGCGCAACATCGTTGGACTTGAAGCGGTGCCAGCCAATGTGGTGTCGTTTACCGCAGCAGTGACCAGTAATTTCATCCTAAACCGGTACTGGACGTTTCCGGATTCTCGCAGCAAGCCGCTCGCCCAGCAATTGGGGCAATATGCGCTGGTCAACGTGGTCGGGCTTGGCATTCGCACGGCCATATTTGCCGTCATTCATCAGCCGTTTGTGGTGCTGTTCGACCACTTTGCTCTGCCCTTCCTGCCGGAGCATTTCCTGGGCGAAAATCTGGCGCTGGCGACCGTGGTCGTCATCGTTATGTTTTGGAATTTCTTCATCAATCGCTATTGGACCTACAACGACGTAACAAAAGAAACCGGGAAAGTCGTTGAGTCCTGAAACTTCAGTTCCTGGCGCGCGACATTCAAGCGCGATTGACATATTCTGATAGTTTTCGCTACTGACGGGGGTTTACACTGGGCTTGAACCGTGAAGTCTTAGTCTCCAAGGAAGGAGAAAAGAACGATGCGTAAATGGCTTAGTGGAATCTTTGCCCTTGTGGCGCTGGTCAACTGCCTGCTGGTAGCGATAATCTTTACGAGCTACTCGCTTTCTACTGCCAATTCCCTGCTCGAAATCTTTCCTTTTCCCGCCCTGTACCTGTTTGAAATCGCGGTGGTCGGCATACTCGGCCTAATCGCAGCTGGCAGGGCAAACGCAGCCAACACTGCCGCACTCTGGCCGCTGGCGGGAATCCTGTTGGCCTTCGTTATCCTCGGCGGTTTCTCAATCGGCCCATTCCTGCTCCCAGCCTTTTTCAGTCTGCCCCTCGCCGCTCTCTTATCGGTCCCGCAGGCGGCCTACCCACCCCTGAAGGGGATGGCCTGGCTGGGTGCCGCGGCTGTGGTGCAAGCCCTGTGGATGCTGTTGTTTACCCGATTCTAAGGTAAGGATTCTCTTCATGAAAGTCGCAATTACCGGCGCTTACAGCTACAGCGGCAAGTACATCGCCCGAAGACTACTCGATGAAGGGCATCAAGTCATCACCCTGACCGGCCACCCAGATCGGCCGGACCCATTTGATGGGAAAGTCAAGGCGCATCCCTTCAATTTCGAACTGCCAGAAGCATTGACCGAAACGCTGCGCGGGGTGGATGTGCTGGTGAATACCTACTGGGTGCGCTATGCACACGGTGGCACAACCTATGACCTCGCGGTAGCAAACACGAGAACGCTGATTGCGGCAGCAGTAAAAGCGGGCGTCAGGCGAATGGTACACACCAGTATCCTCAACCCTGACCCTGAGTCGCGCCTGCCTTATTACGCTGGCAAAGGCAAACTCGAAGCCGACATCAGGTCCAGTGGGTTGGGCTATACCATCCTGCGGCCGACCGTTATTTTTGGCCGCGAAGACGTGCTTATTAACAACATCACCTGGTTCCTGCGGCATTTCCCGGTTTTCGGCATTCCCGGAGACGGAACGTACAAATTACAGCCTATCTTCGTAGAAGACCTGGCCGAGCTTGCAGTGGTCGGAGTGCTCAGTCAGGATTCGACTGTGGTGGATGCGATTGGGCCCGAGACCTATACGTTCAACGACCTGGTGGCAATGTTGAAGAAAACGGTGGACAGCCGCACGCTGGTGATGCACCTGCCCCCCATGATGGCCTACGCGGCCTCACGCCTGGCAGGCTTGCTGGTGGGCGACATGGTGCTGACCCGCGAAGAAGTGGATGGGCTGCTGGACGACCTGCTGGTGACGAATTCACCCCCGGCAGGAAAGACCAGACTAAGCGAATGGGCAGCCGCGAACGCCGGTTGGCTTGGCAAGAACTATGCCCATGAAATACGGCGGCACTTTGGCAGGTAAGAAAAATAGATCGGTGTAAAAAAACGTCTCCTGAAAGTCGCTCAGGGACATACATCCAGCAACGTGATCTCCGGGTTGGCATAGCCGTAGACCACTGGCCCCAGCGGGATAAGGATTTGCTCAACATGCGAAGCGGCATACGCCTGTGCGGCCAGACAACCATCCGCCACGCCGCCGGTCAGGAAGCCGTTCATAAATACGTCTGCCATTTCCCGATAGGGGTAGCCTGGGGTATTTGGTGGGCTGGCGGCGATGAAGGCTTCCAACGCCCGGGCCGCGCCATCCAGGTCACCCAGCATGGCATAAGCCACAATGGACTTGTAACGAGCGTAACCGGATAACACGGCGCGTTCACTCGAAGGGTGAATCCAATCAATTAACCCATCATCCTGAATGACTTCCTGATACAGCACCAACGACACGGGGAGATCGCCGGCACGCAGCGCGGCGTCTGCGTCGTGCAACACATGAACCCGAAAGCTGCTGGCGCCGGGCGCTTCAAACGAGAGCAGCCACTTTTTTGCTTCGCCATCAAACGCATAATGGCGGATGTGCGGGCGCTGCGGGCCAGCCGCCACGGAGCCAAAACCTTTGCTGGCCACCTCCAAATCAAAAACCCCGTCAAGGTCGAAGTCCGTGATCTGCAGGTCTGGGAACGGCAGGTCAGCCGTTGACCCTTCAAGTAGATTTCGATATTGGACGCCGTCCCATCCCAGAATGCGCGCATCTTCATAGCAGGTATCTTCGTTGCAGGATGCGCTGCTCACAATCAGCTCGTTCACGCCATCGGCATTGATGTCCTGAATGTGCACAATACGCGGCGCGCCAAAGCCCTCAGCGGGAAACTCTAATTGAACCAGGCGAAACGCGCCGTCCTCGCAGTTATAGAGCAGCAGCGCCCCGGGCTTCGGGTCAGCAAACACATCCGCCGCCAGCAAGGAGACAATGGTTTCCATTTCGCCATCGCCGGTCAGGTCGGCCTGCGCCACGGGTCGCGGCGGCGCGGCGGCGTACTGCGCTTCAAGGCCCTCGGCCAGGTCAGCCGGGAAGCCGCCAGCGTTCAGGTAATTGAGAATAACACCGGGCAGGTCACCAAAGTTGGCTTCCGGAAGCGGGTCAAGGCGACTGCCCGGCAGGCAGGCGCGGGCTGCTGGAAATGTCGCTGTGGGGCTCGGAGTGCGAGAAGGCTCGCGGGTAGGCAGGGCCAGCGGCGTCGGGGTTCCTGCCACTTCTTCTGTTTCCTGTGGCGCTGTTGCGCTGGCGGGGGGTACATTAGAAGGAATCGGCGTTGAATCCGGCGTTTCGCGCGCGGTCGGTTGAAATGTACAGGCCGCCAGAGCGGCGGCCAGGAGAATACTCGGGAGGGTGTTTTTCAGGGAGGGCATCACAAATTGCGCACAGGCACAGGACGATTATACTAAGAGTAGCACGTGTTGGCTTCTATATTCACTGAGCAACTGCCGTTCATGATCGATGCCCGACAAACCTGAACGAAACCCTCTGGCCTTTCGGCCGGGTCGCGAGGCGGCCCAACAACCGCCGCTGGCGCGCTACTTACCGCGCGCACCCCTGGGGACCGTCCGAGATTGGTTGCGCGAATCCCTGCCGCCCGGCAGTTGGGTCATTGACCCATTTGGCGCGTCACCCCAGGTGGTGGTGGAAGCTGCCCAGGCGGGGTATCGTGTTCTGGTGGCGGCCAACAACCCCATCAATCACTTCCTGATTGAGATGGCTGCCCAGCCACCAAGCGCCGACGCGCTCAGGAGCGCGCTGGCAGAACTCGCCAACGCCACACGTGCCGGCGAAGACAAAGAACGCATCGAGCCGCACATCCGCGGTCTGTATATGACGACCTGCGACGAATGCAGCCGGGAAATCGAGGCGCGTGCATTCGTGTGGGAGAAAGACGGCAAAACCCCGATCAGTCGAATCTACCAGTGCCCGCATTGCGGCAAAGCCGGTGAATTCCCCGCCACGGCGGAAGATGGGCAGAAAGCCGCGCGGTTTACCGCCGCCGGGCCACACCGCGCCCGCGCTCTGGAACGGGTAGCGCCCATCGATGACCCGGACAGGGAGCACGCAGAAGAAGCGCTGGATGCCTACCTGCCGCGGGCGGTGTACGCGCTGTTTACGTTGATCAACAAACTGGGCAGTCTGCCGCTGCAAGTGGATGCGCAACGCAACCTGGCAGCACTGCTTCTGGCGGCGTGTGACCGGGCCAATACACTCTGGCCGGTAAGTGGCCACAGCCGGCCACGGCAATTGGGCGTGCCCTCGCGGTTCCGCGAACACAATTTATGGCTGGCGTTGGAAGAGGCCATACCTCTATGGGCCACGGGGGAACAACCCGTGCCTCTTACCGCCTGGCCGGAAGAGCCGCCAGAGAGCGGAGGCATCTGCCTTTACGATGGAGCGCTACGCAATCTCGCTGACCAACTTGGCACAACCGTATTGTCCGGGGTTGTGACCGCATTCCCACGTCCCAATCAAGCCTTTTGGACGCTCTCGGCCCTGTGGGCTGGCTGGTTGTGGGGGCGCGAGGCGCTGGGTGCATTCGCTGCCGTATTGCGCCGCCGCCGCTATGATTGGGGCTGGCACGCTACCGCCCTGGGCGAGGCCCTTGGTCATCTCGCATCCCACTTGCCGGAGGATGCTCCGTTCTTCGGGTTGATTACCGAGAGCGAACAGGGCTTTGACCTGGCAGCGATGCTGGCTGCCGAGCGCTCCGGGTTCCGGCTGGCAGGGCTGGCTCAGCGACCCGGCAGCGGGCAAACTCAAATCCTGTGGCGGCGCGGAGACACCCCCATCCCAACTCAGACGCCCGGCGAAAATCCGCAATTGGTGCGGGATGCTGCGATGGATATCCTGAGTCAACGCGGTCAACCGAGCCATTACCTGCACTTGCAGGCAGCCGCCGTAAGCCAGCTGGCCGAGAACAAGACGCTTTTGTTGGCAGGGATGGATCCTGCCGACCACTTCAATGAAATTCGTTCCACGCTGGAGTTCGGTTTGAATTTCCAACGCGGGTTCTTGCGTTTTGAAGGCAGCGAACGTTCGCTGGAAGTTGGCCAATGGTGGCCGCGTGAACCTGCAAATACGGCCTCCCCATTGGCGGACAGATTGGAAAAAGCCATCGTACAGCGGCTCATCGCCCAACCCGGAGAATCGATTGAGAGGATGGATGCGGCTCTTTGCACCGAGTTTGCGGGACCCCTCACCCCACCGGTAGACACACTGCGGGCAATCCTTGAGTCGTATGGCGAGCCTGACAATGAAGGACGGTGGACCCTGAAGCCCGGAGAGGCGCCAAAAACCCGGCGCACCGATTTGGAGGAAATCCGCAGTATCCTGGTACAGGCAGGTCAATCCCTGGGCTACCAAACGGAAGAGAGCGAACTTCATGTGCGCTGGCAGGATGACTCGCCCGTGGAAGACTGGCATTTCAGAGTAGCAGCGTCCGCTGTGCTTGGGGAGAGTGTGCTCCAGCCACCGCAATCGGAAAGACAGTTCTTCGTAAGCCCAGGAAGCCGCGCCCGGCTGCTGTTGCATAAACTCCGGCGCGACCCACGCTTGGCGCAAAAGGCCGAGAAAGATGGATGGCGATTCCTGACGTTCCGCCTTGTGCGGCGGATGGGCCAGACTAGAGACCTGACCCGCGCCGGGCTGGCGCGCCTGCTGGCGCTTGACCCGCTCAGCGAGGAAGCCACTCAACTTTCGCTTCTGTAGATGCAACCTTGCGTTTCCCCCTTTTCATTCTCGTCTACCAGTCGTATACTCCGGCCTTATGAAAATTCCTGAAGGAGAGGATCAACGATGAAGAAAATCTTGCAATGGCTGGGAATCATTTTGGGAGGACTGGCAGCAATCATCCTGTTGGTAATCATGGCGGCGATGGTAAACACCAACGACCGGATGAACCGCACCTACGATGCGCCGCAGGTGACTATCACCATCCCGACGGATAAGGCCTCCATCGAGATGGGTGAGCATTTTGCCACAATCCGCGGCTGCCTGTCCTGTCACGGGGAAAACCTTGGCGGGACGCTGCTGTTTGATGTTGGGCCGATTGGCACTATCTACTCCGATAATCTGACCGAAGGCGAAAACGGTGTTGCCTCCACCTACACCGACGCGGAAATAGCACGTGCCATCCGCTACGGGGTACGCCCGGACGGCACGTCGGTACTTGTGATGCCTTCCAATGAGATGACCGGCATCAGCGATGAGGAGCTTGGCCAGCTGATTGCCTTCATTCGGTCCGTTCCGCCGGTGGATACGGAGCCCGTCACTCAGCGCTTCGCTCCTCTGGGCCGGGTACTGGTGATGTTCAATGCCCTGCCATCCGCCACCGCCGAAATCGTGGACTTTGACACGGTGGCGCCCGCCAGCATGCCGCCAGCGGTCACCGCGGAATATGGCGAGTACATCGCCATCTCCTGCATCGGTTGCCACAATCCGGCTTACTCTGGCGGCCCCTTGCCGGGTGCGCAGGAAGGGGACCCGCTGGCACGAAACCTCACGCCGGGCGGTTCGCTGGCGGCCTGGTCGTTGGAGCAGTTCAAAACCGCATTGCGCACAGGCGCCACCCCCAGTGGCTATGTCCTGAACAATGAGTTTATGCCCTGGGGAATTTATTCAGAGATGACGGACACCGAAGTAGAAGCGATCTGGCAATTCCTACAGTCACTGCCGGCGCGAGAGTTTGGCGAGCAATAGACCTCATCCAACCGCGACAAAAAAATCCGATTTCTTGAAGAAATCGGATTTTTGTTTTCCATCTCACTCGCTTGGCGGTTCAGCGTGAACCGTAACTCGCGTGAGGTCAAGGTCGCTGGCGAGCAGGTGAGTTTCGATTCGTTCCGTGAGACCATGCGCGTCGGTCAGCGAGGTTTCGGCCGGCAGCGTCAGCGTCACAGCCGCTTGCAGATGACCGGCAACTGAATCCACCCTGCACTCCGCAATCTGGCCCGCGGCCACATGGCGCAGAAGCAAGGTACGAACCGCATCGGCCATACTTTCGTCGACCTCTTCTCCGGGCGGCAGAACGCCTTCAGGCATCGGCTCCAGATGGGTAAGAATACGTTCGGCCTCCGGCCAATGCTCGCGCACCCGCGATTCAAAGTTGTCTGCCAGGGCATGCGCCGCTCCCAGGCTCGTCGCCCCTCTAATCTCCAGGTGCAGTTCGATGGTGTATCGACCATTCAGATCGGTATGAATGTGCAGATCATGAAGCCCCAGCCCCAACCCATCTGCGATGCCCCGCAGGTCAACGGCCATACGCTCCCAATTGGTGAGTTGCTGGCGAGCGGCCGGTTCGATATGCACAAGTGCATCCGACACTTCTGCCAGTTCTTCTTTTAGTCGCCGCTCAACTTCTGATGCCACCGCATGAGCCTGTGCGGTGTTCATCGTGGGATCTACTTTCACGTGCAAGTCGACGAAGGCTGCGCCCGCCGCGCCACGCGACCGGACACGATGCACGTAACGCACTCCGGGCGAACCCGCGGCAATCGCCTCCACTCGTTGGGGATCCACAGCCATCTTGTCAGTGAGTGTATCGCTGGTATCACGCAGAATTCCAAAGGCAGCGCGCACGATTAATATCACCACCCCGCCAGCGACCACCGCATCCAACCAGCCCCACCCCAAACGGACGCCAATCAGAGAGGCAAGTACTGAAAACGTGACAAAAAGATCTGTGGTTGTATGGCGCGCATCCGCCAGCAATATTTCAGAACCCAGCCGACGGCCCGCGCGTGTCTCGAGGATGACAACCAACCCATTGGCAGGCAAAGTCAGCAGCATCAATCCAACCGCAAATGTGGAAATCTCCGGCGCAGCGCCGGTGAGGATGCGCTCGAAGATGGCTCGACCGATTTCGTATGCCGCAGCCAGCATCATCGCGCCAATAGCCAGCGCGCCCAGCGTTTCGTATCGCTGGTAGCCATACGGATGTTGTTCGTCCGCCGGACGGGCAGCGAGGCGAATAGCCGCCAGCCCTATCAGGTTCGAGGACGAGTCCACCATCGAATGGAAACCATCGGCCACCACAGACAGTGCACCCGTCGTCACGCCAAGACCGATTTTGAGTGCGGTGACCGCGAGATTCGCGGCGAGTACGGCCCACAACACTCGGCGGACTTCACCATAGGCTTCCCCGGCAGGCAGGCTCATGGTGTGGGCGTCGGGGTTGGGGTAGCGCTGGGAGGTTCCGGCGTGGCTGTCGGCTCCTCCGTATTGGTTGGCGTGGGTGTCTCCGTATCCGGCTCCGGAGTTGGTGTTTCCGTGGGCGTATCCGTGGGAGGAGGCGTGTCGGTGAAAGTCGGCGCGGGTGGCGGCGTTGGAGTAGGCAGTCGAATCTCCAATCTCACGGTTACTTCGGCTTCGCCGTTGTTCCGGGTGCTGAAAACACGCAGGCGCAGCGTGATTGTCCCATTGTCGTCATGGTCAAGTTGCAGGTTGAATAGCTGGTCCGGCGTGTTGACCGGGCTGTTTCCATTCGCCAGTTCGTTCCAACGGTCGGGGTCAGCCCCCTTGCCCCATTCCAATATCCATTCGTCGAAGTCCCCGGTGGCTCCCGCTTTACCTTCAATCCGGAACGAGTCGGTATCTATCACCTGTCCATCCTGCAGGTTGGTGAACTCCAGGATGGGATGCGAGTCGGACTCCTGACACTCGCGCTCAGGCGCAAAGCGATACGGTTCGTCAAAACCATTGGATTCAGCCCAACTGCGCCCGGCCGAACTATCCAATATCCACTTCTGACCGAATGGATCAGTGACGTTGATGACAAACTCTTCTTCCGTGAATTCATCGCAGGCGGCGCTGGCACGCAGTCCGGTCCAGGTATCGAGGTTAACCCGCATCCACAAGTCCTGCTCTTTGGGCAGCGGCGGCTGCTCGATGAAGAAGAACTCGTTGCGCTGGCCGGGGCACCACTGAGAGGGTTCGGCGCCGGAAATCGAACAGATGACTTTCTCAATGATTCCGGGTGGACGTACAACCGGGGTGACCGAGCCGCCGGTCAGCGCGGATTGCATGGCAATCATGACTTCCGCCCAAATTGGCGCCGCGCCAGTAAGGCCGCTGGTGTTAACCATGGGTGTGTAATCCGGGTTGCCCACCCACACACCCACTGCGACGTCCGGCGTGTAACCGAGCGTCCAGTTATCGCGAAAGTCATTGGTGGTGCCAGTCTTCGCCGCTACCGGAAATGGGAGATTGAGCGCTGAATTTGGGCCGAAGGACGGCGTGCGGGCAGAATTGTCAGACAGGATAGAGGTGATGAGCCAAGCGTGCTCTGGTCTGACGACCGGCTGCGGCGGAGGGCCCTGATGCTCGTAAACCACTTCGCCGCGGAAGTCCTCGATGCGTGTGATGGCAAATGCCGGCACGTAATAACCGCCGGTTGCATACACCGCATAGGCATTGGTCATTTCCAGCAGCGTGACCTCGCCGCCTCCGAGGGTAAGCGCCAGTCCGTACTGGTCGCTGGTAAGCGTGGTGATTCCCAATCGTTCGGCCATCTGCACCAGACCGCCGTCGGCATAGACCCCCACAAAATTGAGGGTTTTGACGGCGGGGACGTTGTAGGAGTTGGCCAGAGCGGTGCGCACAGTGACCGGCCCGTGAAAGCGTTCGTCATAGTTCACCGGTTCATACGGCTCGCGCGGGTCTTCGGGCAGACCGGAAGGCGGGAACTCGCTCGGGACATCCCAGATAAGGGTGCTGGCCGTCCAGCCTTTCTCAAAGGCAGCTGTATAGGTAAAGGGCTTCATGGAGGAACCCGGCTGGCGCGGACTGATCGCCATGTTAATCTGACCGTCGATGGCATCGTTGTAGAAATCCGCGGAGCCGACCATGGCCACGATTTCGCCGGTGGCAGGAATGATGACCACCACGGCCCCGGATTGGACGTTGCGGTCCTGCAGGGTCGCGATCTGGCGCACGACGGCAGCCTGGGCAATATCCTGCAGGGCAGGGTTGAGCGTGGTATGCACGGTGAACCCGGACCGGTAGATGGTCTGCGGGTCATAGAGGGCTTCCAATTCACGGCGCACATAGTTAACCCAGTGAGGGTAGCGTATCTGGACATCCGGGGAAGGGAATTCGTAATTGGTTAACGCATAGGCCGCCGTGGCGGCGGCGTTGATATCCACGCAAATGCGCTCCGGGCTGGTGGAGACATAAATACACCCTTGAGATAGGCTGGTTTCCACCATCAACCGCAACACCGTTTGCTGTCGGCCAAAGGCGGCTTCGCGGTCGGTATACACGTCATACACACTGGGCGCCTGCGGCAGACCAGCCAGAAAGGAGGCCTGTTCAAACGTCAGTTCGCTGGCGCGGGTATCGAAGTAAGTTTCTGCAGCGGCTTCAATTCCATAGGCCTGATTGCCGTAATACACTTCATTCAGATACAGTTCAAGAATCTCGTCCTTGCTGTACACGCGGGTTGCTTCGGTGGCCAGGATGGCTTCCTTAACTTTTCGCATATAGGACTGCTCAAAGGCCTCCTCCGCCGGAAGCAGCAACGTGCGCACCAGCTGCTGGGTGATGGTGGAGGCTCCGGATACCACTTCCCCACCGCGCAGGTTTTGGTAGAACGCGCGGAAGATGGCGAACAAGTTAAACCCCGGGTGGTTGTAGAACTCTTCATCTTCGGTGGCGATGGTGGCGGCAATCATGTAGGGCGAGATATCTTCCAACGGCACATACGTGCGGCGGCCGGCAGATGGGTCGATGATTTCATAGAGTAGGTTGCCATCACGGTCCAGGATGCGGGTGGTCTCAAACTGGCTGGTGCGCTCGCGCAAATCATCCACGCTCGGCAACGTGCGGGCAATGTTGTAATACTGAATCAGCATGAAAAGGACAGCCGAAGCAAAGAGCAGCACGCTCGCAAAAACCGTGAGGATGCTGAGCCGCAACAAACAACCCCATGAACTCCAGCCGCGGCCGCCGCGCGCTGGCGGGGCGGGCGGGCGGTTTCCAAGTGGCGGCGCACTGCGCCGCGTGACACGGATACCGCCGGTGGCAGGACCTGGCTGATGCGGAGGTTCGACCGGCCGTGGCGGGGGTACAAAAGCGCGCTCAGAAACTTGCGTCGCGCCAATATCTGATTCAGTCGCACGCCGCGGGAGGGGCATTCCCTGGGTATCGACTCGGGGTGGTGTAATCGGAGGAGTATTCCCCAGCCGGGGTGGCACCGGTGTACCCGATGGGCTGATTTCCGTCAGGATGGTTTCTGCTTCGTCAGGGGGGACAAATCTCGATTTATCAGCCAAAGTCGGCTCAGTATCCCCGCTGGGAGATGGCGCCGGGTCTTCCGGCGACGGGCTGCCGGTCAGGCGGCGAAAACGTTCGCCAGGACCATCTTCAGGTGGCTCGATGGAATCCGAATCCGTGGGGTTGCTCTTGTCCTCTTCCATAGCACTAATAAACCATATCCGCCCCGTCCGCGTATCCCGCCGGCGGAGCAATTTCGCCTCAGCCTTTTGGGGGACGCCACCCCTCAGGCCTCCGGTCGCATGTTAATCAGCGCGGTCCAGGTACCTTTCATGATAGTTTCGTCATTCTGATTCTTCACATCCAGTTCCAGAACTATGGAACCCGCCTTGAGCCGTGGCAAAGCCTTGGTTTCTTTGACTTCGAGCACAACATGAATCGTATCGCCGATGAATAACGGCTTGATGAATTTCCAGTCATTAATCTCGCGGAACGCCATGATGGTGCCTTCCATCAGCCCGGTCTGAACCGCCAGGCCGGAAGCAATGCTCAACCCGAGGATGCCGTGCGCCACGCGTTGGCCAAATGGTGTACCTGCGCTGAATTGGGCGTCGGTGTGAATTTGGTTGAAGTCGCCCGAAAGACCGGCAAAGGTAACGATATCCGTTTCGGTCAGAGTTCGACCAACCGAGGTAATCTGCATACCGGTTTGGATTTCTTCAAAATATTTGCCGCGGTAGGTGGGGGTGGATGGCGACATTTGGCTCCTCCGGGAGTTGAATTGAGAAGATTCTAGCATACGTTACAGAAGACGCCATGCACGCGATACAATTCCCCAATGCGCACCTGGAACCTCAAGGCCGGCGACCCACTGTGCCTTTCCCTGACCACTGACTGGCGTTTCACCGCCATCCACTACGCTGACGACCCCAGCTGGGAAATAACGCTGGGACGCGGCGACCCTGCCGGCATTACCTTAAGCGGCACATTTGGATTGCGCGCCAACGGGATGCGAATGCTGCCTCGCTTCACCGAGGGGCCGCGCACAGTGAGCGCTATCGCTGAATTCGATAAGGCGCCGCGCTTGACCGCCTTTGCGCCCAACCGGCTTAAGCTGGCCTGTGCGCCCTTCCCCGGCCTTGACGTGATACTCGAATATTGGGCGGCCGGCCCACTCCTGTTAGCAGGACGCGTACAGATTGCCAACAACGGGGTTACCCGCCGCAGCATGCGGCTGGACTGGGTGGCAATCCTCAACCCGACAGGTGATGATGGGCAGATGATGTCCCCGATTCGGCGCGAGGCAGCTCATGTGCTGCAGGGGCGGACCGCAGGCCTGTGGCCGGTGCTGTTTTTCACCGGCGGCCCGGTCGGCAGCCGCAGTCCCTACCCGGCTTTAAGCCAGGAGTTGGATCTGCTGCCCGGCGCGGTGCGCCGATTCACCTGGGCCCTGACCTCGATGGATGACCCCGAAGAAGGCTTCCGGTTGGCGCGGCAAACGGCAGCCCGCAACTGGGAAGCCGAGATGGCGCGCATCGAAATGATGAATAATTCATCGCTGGACATCACCACCGGCGACCCTGACTGGGATGCCGCTTTTGCCCTTGGCCAGACACAAGCCCGCCGCCTGTTGATTACAGGCACATCGCACCTGCCCAATCCTTCCATAGTAAGTACGCGCCAACCCGACCAGGGCTATTCGACGCGCGGTGATGGCAGTGATTACAACCATCTCTGGAACGGACAGAGCGCGCTGGAAGCATGGTTTCTGCTCCAGAATCTTCTGCCCGGCCAGGCGGACACCGCTAAAGGGCTGCTGCGAAACTTCCTTGCAGCGCAGGACGCTGGCGGAAAAATCGATGGCAAGCCCGGTCTGGCGGGGCAGCGCAATCGCCTTGCCGCCACCCCCCTGCTTGCTGACCTGGCCTGGCGAATCTACGAAGTGTCCGAAGATACATTATTCCTGCGCGAAGTATTCCCCCGTCTGATGGATAGCCTGGAAACATGGTTCAACGAACAGCAGGATCGCGATGGCGACGGCATTCCGGAATGGGACCATCCGGCCCAGACCGGCTTTGACGACAATCCCGCTTTTTCCCACTGGCACAACTGGGCACAGGGCGCCGACATTCGCACGTTTGAGAGCCCGGATCTGTGCGCGCTACTGGTCAACGAGTGCGAACGCCTTAAAGCGATTGCCGCCGTACTTGAACGGCCGGAACCGGCCGCAGCGCTGGACGCCCTGGCAGACAACCTACGCGCCGCGCTCAGCAAATCCTGGGACATCCGTGCCTCCACCTACAAAGCGTGGGACCGCGACAGCCATAACGCCCAGAAAGGCGAAACGCTGGGCAGCCGCAAGGGGTCTGGCCAGGTTTTGCTGGATCTCGTGTTTGACCTGCCTCAGCGTCTGTTGCTGCGGGCAGATTTGCCAAAGCCCGGCCCGTTGGGCGCAGAAGCGTACGTCCATGGACGGCTGCCCAGCGGCCAGCACCGCGTGGAGAAACTGGACCGTGGGGCATTTCACTGGCTGCCGGGTCATGGGGCTGCCACCCTGGACCTGCTTCTGGCGGAAGTAGAGCATATACAGGTGGAGAACCTGCCGGAGAATGCCACCTTCAAAGTCATGGTGGTAGACCACCGGGCAGAAAACCACACCCAGTTCCTGCCGTTCTGGGCCGGCATTCCGAACAAGAAACAGGCGGCCGCGTTCGTGAAACGCCACCTGCTCGACGCAAGAAACTATGCGCGCCAGTTTGGTCTGCCAGCCCTGCCAAGACCGCCCAAGAAGTCCGGCGCGGAAACCCTGGGGGCCGTATGGCTGCCTTGGAATATCATGGCTGCAGAAGGATTGCTCCGCTACGGCTACCGCAAGGAAGCGGCTGAACTGGTAAGCCGCCTGATGGCCGGCATCGTCCAGAATCTTAAGCGCGAAGGTGCATTCCGAAGGCATATTCACGCGGACGACGGGCGCGGTCTGGGCGAGCGTGACCACCTGCTGGGCCTTCCTCCGCTTGACCTGTTCCTCAAAGTGCTGGGCGTGCGGATTGTGTCACCGTGGAAAGTATTGGTTACTGACCTCAACCCGTTCCCCTGGCCGGTGCGCATCCAGTACAGGGGCCTGATGGTGGATTGCCGGCCCGCGGAGACCATCATCACGTTTCCGGATGGCCAGTCTGCCAGTGTAGAAGAATCCGGCGCGCATTGGGTAAGCGTGGACACCTTATGACGCACGATGCCCGAAAAGACTTGCTCGACATCACCCATTAGCAGGATGCAAAGATTGGGGGGATTCAGATAAACTCGGATTCAGGACGAACTCGAGAGGATAGTATGAACAAGCCAATTCCAGCGATCTTTTCCATCATTGCTTTGTCACTGGCCGCCCTGGCCTGCAGCATCGGCAGCACGGCCAGTGACTCGCCAACCGACCCCAATGCCGTTGCCACTTCTGTCGCTGCTACCGTGCAGGTGGAACTTGCGGGCGGAATTCCAACCAGCAGCGCACCGACCGTCTCACCTGATGATGCCGCTGCGGATCTCCTTCCCCATGCCGTTTACTTCCTAAGCGACACCAGTGGCACCATGCAACTGTGGCGGCTGGAGCGCGACAGCATCACCCTCCAACAGCTCACTTTCGAAGCCACTCCGGTGGATGACTTCGCCATCTCTCCTGTCACAGAGGAAATCGCTTATCTGACCAACAACCAGATAATCACAATCCGCATTGATGGCAGAGAACGCGCCTTAATAGTGGATGGCGGACCGGTAGCCGAGACCGAGCAATACTATCGTTACGAGAAGATCTATTCGTTGGCATGGTCCCCGAATGGGCGCACGCTGGCCTACAGCCGCGGCGGGCTTGCGCTTTACTCCGTCCTGAAAGGCACCAGCCGCGTGGTTCTGGTTAATGAAACCAATGATGTCGGCGGCGGAATTCTTATCGCCGAAAAACTCTATTTTCCGGAACGCTGGTCGCCGGATGGAAGCAAATTACTGGTGACGCAAGCTTTTTACGAAGGAAGTACGCTGGGTGTGTGGGATATGGCCACTGAAAGCTATGCCCAGTTGCAGAGCGATTTCATGGCCTGCTGCTTCACCTCCTGGTCCCCGGACAGCCGCACCATCTGGGTCGCCAGCCCGTACATCGGCCTGATTGACCCCGGGCTGTGGCGCTTTGATGCCAGCAGCGGCATCCAGACCGAATTACTGGCCGCCCAGGCCGCCGATGGCACATTCAACTTTGCCAGTTTCCCGTTTGAGGTTGGCACAGACCTGCTGTACTTCTTCGCCAATACGCCCACCTTCCCGGACGGCAATGTGCCACTGACACTGGTGCGCGCTCCGCTGGGTGACATTAATTCCCGTACCGCGTTGCGGCCGGAAACCTGGATTCTGAACGATGCTTTATGGGCGCCGGATGGCAGCCTGGTACTCGGCATCCAACCCACGCCCACGGAGTTCGGCACCAGCTACCCGGCCGGCACGCTGGTGTTGATTCCGGCGGATGGTTCGCCCAGTCGGCCGCTGGCTTCTTCCGCTTACAATCCCGCATGGGGGCCGTAAGATATGTTGGGCTGTAATGAGATTCTCGAAAATTTCAGCCCCTGAATAGCTAATCGGGGGTTGAAATATTTTTTCGGGAGGAGCGAGCCAGCGCCATCCGCCCTTTGCACGATTGCAGAGAAACCATATTCTGCTAGACTGGTCGTAACCGTCTTCCCGGAGGTTTCTATGGCACATCCTAAGCCCAGATTCATCCTGCCATTAGTCCTGATCGTCGCAGCAGTTCCTGCCCTTTGGGGTTGCAGCGCGCTGGATACTCCGGCGGCAACCGCAGAACCGAGTCCACAGAGCGTCCCTCCAACCGAGCCTGCGCCAACCGAAGCGCCCTCTGAGCCTTTGCCATTTGCCGTCTATTTCCTGAGCGATACGACGGGCACAATGCAACTGTGGCGACTGGAACGCGACGCCATCACCCTGACGCGCCTGACAGACGAATCCACTCCGGTATATGAATTCGAAGTATCACCGGCGAATGGCACGCTCGCTTATGCGACGGCCAACCAGATCTACACCATCCAGCCCGATGGCTCCGGCCGCACCCTGCTGGTGGACGGCGGGGCTGTCAGGGTTCTTGATGAGTATGGATTCCTCGAAGAGTTCCAGAGAATCGGTTCGCTGGCCTGGTCCCCGGACGGGCAGACTCTGGCTTATGGCCATGAGGGCGTGAATTTTTATTCATTCCAGGAAGGAGCCAGCCGCATGGTCTTGCCCAACATCACCCATGACGAGGCAGGCAATCTCACCATGAGCTTCCACGTCTATCTCCCAAAACTATGGTCGCCGGATGGCAGCAGACTCCTGGTGTACCACCAAGCCTGGGAGACCCGACGGTATCGCATTCTGGACGTGGCCAGCGAGCAATTCGCCGGGCTGCAGCCCGAATCCTTCGCGTGCTGCACATACTCGTGGTCGCCGGATAGCGCGACACTCTGGTTCGCCAGCCATAGCATCGGAATGGTCAGACCTGGTCTGTGGCAATACGACCTGCTCAGCGGGATAGAGACGGTGCTGGTAGTTTCCGAGAACGCCAACGCCTCGCTCAATTTCATTGCCTTTCCGCTCCAGGTGGGCAGCGACCTGTATCATCTCTTCGCCACTAATACACCGGGCGATTATCCTGACAGAATGCCGTTCACGCTGGTGCGCGCTCCCCTCACCGACATTAACGCCCGCACGCCGCTGCGGCCGGACACCTGGGTCGTAACCGACCTGCTGTGGGCGCCGGATGGCAGTTTGGCGCTGGGCATCCTGCCGGCAGAAGACGTGTCAATGATAGAAAATCCGAGCGGCGCGCTGGTGCTGATTCCGATGGATGGTTCGCCAGGCATAACGCTGACCGCTACGGCGCTTGCCCCTGCCTGGGGGCCGTAAGTGAATACCTGACCCGTCACAAAGCAACAGCCCCGGTTGAAGATCCGGGGCTGTTTATCTATCTCTTGAGTCTTGCATCCCGCGGTAATCGCGGTTGAAGTACAGCAAGGGCGGCGCGCCCTCGGAAGCGCGAGTGGCAATGACTTCACCAAAAAAGATGGTGTGTGTCCCTGCGGCATGGCGTTCAGTCACCCGGCAATCCAGCCATGCCAGGCCATTCTCCAGCAGCGGGCTGCCGGTCTCAAGCGTAAACGTCTTCAGCCCGGCAAAGCGGTTGGTCAGTTCCGTGGCGAGCCCGGCAAAGCGGTTGGAGACCGGCCGCTGGTCTTCGCGCAGCATGCTCACCCCAAACGCCCCGGACAGGTCAACCAGGCCGTGCGTACGGGTGGTCTTCTCCAAGGACACCATCACCAGCGGCGGCTCCAGACTGAGGGATGTAAACGATGTCACCGTCATCCCGTGCTGAATATCGTTGTGGCGCGCTGAAACGATGGTCACGCCGGTAGCCCAGAAACGCATGGCCTCGCGCAGTTCATTCGCTTCAATAGTTTTGGTTTTGTCTTGTAACGGCATCGTTTATTCATTGTAGCCGAGCGGGCACGCCAGTTGCAAGCCAATCAGGTACATTGCGGCCTGTACATTGGAACAGGCTGTCAGCAAAGAATCGCCGCCCGCCCGGCCCACGCAAGACCCCGGAAAATGGTAAATTAGAGACGCCATGGACTCAACTCCTCCACCTCGTTCAGAACGCTACACACCGCGCGTCAACAGCCTGCGTATCATCTGGAATGTGTTTGTTGCCAGCGTCGTGGTGGCTTCGTTGTTCACAGCCTACACACCGCTTGGACTCATCCCCTATGGATTGGCCGAGCGCTTGAGCCAGGCGTTCGGCGGCGTACAGGAATCTTCGCCGCTTGTGTTCCCAACCGCGACACCCCGCCCGCGCCCGCGACTGGGCATTGTGGCCGGCCACTACCAGAACGATAGTGGCGCCCAGTGCGCCGATGGATTGACTGAAGCCGATGTGAATCTTGAAATTGCCACGCGCATCCGCCAGCAGTTGATTGATGAGGGGTTTGATGTGGATTTGCTTGCCGAGTATGACGATCGCCTGACTGGCTATCAGGCACTGGCGCTGGTTTCAATCCATGCGGATACGTGCGACTTCATCAGCAACGAAGCGACCGGCTACAAAGTCGCACCAACCCTGGGAACCATCTATCCTGAGAAGGCAGACCGCCTGGTGGCCTGCATTCGCAATCGCTATGAAGCCGTCACCGGCCTGCAATTTCACCCCGGCTCCATCACGAGGGACATGACCTCTTACCACGCCTTTGATGAAATTCACAACGAGACAACTGCGGTCATCATCGAGACCGGCTTCCTGAATCTGGACCGGCAATTGCTGACCACAGGCCAGGACCAGGTGGCCGAAGGCATCGTGAACGGCATCCTGTGCTACCTCTACAATGAGGATGCGTCGGCCGCCCCGTAGTGAACTGCAAACCTGATGAAAGCGAATCCTTCAAACGGATTGACCCGCCGCCAGTTCCTGCAACTTGGCGGGCTTGCGGCATTGAGTCTGGCAGCACGGCCATTGCGCCGGGGGACCGGCGTGAAATTCGGCCGTGTCGTGGACAAGACGCTGTCTGCCTACGACCAGCCAGCCTTCAGCGCGGCAACGGCGCGCCAGTTCTCCCTGGATGACATTCTGCCCATCGTGCGCACCGTGCAAGGCCCGGAGGGGCCAGCCCATAACGCCGACTGGCACGAGATTGAAGGCGGCGGCTACGTGCACAGTGGTTTGCTGCAACCGGTAGATTTTCTGCTCAACGAACCGGTCGACGGCCTGAGCGTCAACGGACAACTCGCAGAAGTAACTGTACCCTACACAGATGCCTATGCGCTGTTCACAAAATCGGGAGCGCCAGCCTACCGCTACTATTTCCACAGCACCCACTGGGTCAATGCGTTAATTATCGACGAGCGCACGCTGACGGCCTGGTACCGGGTGATGGATGACAAATTTGACCACCGGACCTATTTCGTGCAGGCCGAGCATCTGCGCCTGCTGCCCGAACGCGAACTCTCGCCCATCAGCCCGGATGTGCCCCTGCGCGACAAACGACTGGAAGTACGGATTCAAGACCAGTTGGTCATTGCCTATGAATATGGCGACCCCGTCCTGCTGGCGCAGGTCGCCACCGGCGATGAAGCCGCCAACCCGAACTGGCGTACCCCCGTTGGCAGCTTCCAGACCTACTACAAGCGCGCCTCACGTCACATGATTGCCGGCAATCTGGCGTTGGGGAACTACGACCTGCCCGGTGTTCCCTGGGTGTGCTATTTCACCAACCTGGGCCATGCGTTCCACGGGACCTACTGGCATAACGACTTCGGAAGGCCGCGCAGTCACGGGTGTGTGAACCTGAAACCGGATGATGCCCGCTGGCTGTTTCGCTGGACGATGCCGGCCGTGCCCCCGGAACGCCAGCTCAAGTACGATTTTGAGGGCACATGGGTGGATATCGTGGCGTGAACCGATTCCTTCCCGCCAAACGCTTCTAACGCATTTCTTACTGCAACTCTCCAAAAACGCGGTTAACATGGTTTCGTCAACGACTCCCCGCTAAAGCGGGAAGCTTGTCCTTCCAAGTTTCGTCCCACTTTGCCGAACGGAGGTTGAAAGTGCGCAACCACGACGGAAGACATTGGCCTTTGGATACGGGTTCTGCCTCGTTACACCCGGAGGCCGTTGTGCAGGTTGACACGCAGAGAACGCTTCTGCGCCCG
>SCUK01000026.1 GCA_004297445.1 Anaerolineae bacterium
GCAACTTCATCGAACGCGGCTGGGTCAGGCAGGATGAAGGGCGGTTGAATTGGCAGGGGGGCGAGGATGTGGAGACTATAGTCATCCCCCCAAATGTGAACGCTCTGTTGGCCGCCCGTATTGACCGGTTACCGTTGGAAGTCAGGCAGGACCTGCAATATGCCGCCACAATTGGCAAGGAGTTTCATGCGGCCGTATTGCAGAGCGCCAGCCCCAATCCGGACCGGGTGGCTGACCACCTCCTGGAATTGGAACGAGCCGGTTTGGTGCAGGACCTGGGGGGAGGCGAGCGTTACCGCTTTCGGCATGACTTGACCAATGACGCCATCAACCAATCCATCCTGCGGCAGGATCGGCCGGAGCTGCATCGGGTGGTGGGGACCGCATTAGAAAGTCACCATGCCACACGGCTGGAGGATATCGCCGCCAATCTCGCTATTCATTTTGATATCGCGGAAGACCATACCCGGGCGCGAAAATATGCCTGGCAGGCTGCCCAGCAGTCAGCGCGGGTATTTGCTGTAACTGAGGCTATTCGCCTCTATCAAATCTGTTTGAAACATAGCCAGGCGATCGGGGAACCGCTGGCCGAGCAACGCCTGATTTATGAACGCCTGGGTCGCAACCTTGAACTGGCCAGCCGGTTTGAAGAAGCCTTTGAACTGTACGAGTCCGTGGGGCAAATGTCCCGGGCCGCGGGGCAGGATGACCTCCGCCTGTGGGCCATGTTGGCCATGGCAACGCTGCGCGTGATTGCCAATACGTATTATGACCCGCTGGAGGGCCAACGCTTACTGGAAGAGGCCAGCCAACTGGCGGACCAGCAGGGTGACCGCGCCAGCCGTGCCAAGATTCTCTGGCAGTTGATGCTGCTGGACATCTCCGGCAAACACGATGTGGCTACCCGTTTGACGAATGGTGAAGAAGCATTGCGCCTTGCCAGAGAAGAGAACCTGACTGAGTTGGAAGCCTTCGTGCTCCATGACCAATGGTATGGATTGGGGACGACTGGACAGTGGGTGGAGGCCATCACAAAGCTGGAACAGGCGTGCAGGATCTGGGAGTCCCTCGGAAACGACCCGATGTACTCCGAATCCCAGCTTCGGCAATCCGTGTCCTACCAGATGATGGGGGAGTATGAAAAGGCCGAGGCGCACTCGCAAGATGCCTTCGCGCGTGCACTGCGCAGTAACAATGCAGACCAAAAAGCCATCAGCCGTTCGCTGATCGGGCAGGTTCTGATTGACCGGGGCGAATGGATGAAGGCGATCGAAATTATGGAAGAGACGATAAAGTATGGTGACCCGGTGGGAAACGTCACGGCCTGCATTGCTACCCGGGCCGACCTGGCCCAACTCTATATTGAATTGCACCAGGAAGAAAAAGCCGCCAGCCTGCTTGAGGAAGCCCAGCAAGTTAACTTCCCCCTGATGCTGCCGTGGGCGCATGCGGTTGAGGTGGAACGCCTGATTGGCTTGGGAAGAGTGGAAGAAGCCCGGCAGTTGGGGGCAACCATGCCGGAGGCCGCCACGATAAAAGCCAACCTGGGAGCGATGGGCCCGTTGTGGATACGGGTGAACATGGCGCAGGCCAGGCTGGCGCTGGCCGATGAAAATCCTTCGGAGGCTTTGCGAAAACTGGATTGGCAATTGGATTGTCTTCAAGGCGAAGGCCTCGTGATGGGGGTTGCCGAAGGGTACACCCTGCGGGCCGAAATTCACGAAAAACTTGGCAGCCCTGACCAGGCCGCTGCAGACTGGGAAACGGTGTTGGAACTGGCGATGCGCAGCCACTCCCGGCGATACATTTGGAAAGCCCATGCCGGGCTTGCCCGCACTCTGGCAGATGCCCGCGGCAGGGGACATCTTGAACATGCTCGTAACATGATCATGGAACTGGCAGATGAATTAACAGACGATGCCTTGCGCCAGGGTTTTCTTGGCCGCACTGCAATTGGGACTGTCTTATTGGCTTAGGCAAGATAAGGAGAACCTATGGATACAGGTAGTCTGATTCTTAACGAAATGAAGACCGCCCACCAATGGGCGGAAGCCACCCTGGCCGACGTTGACAATGAAGTGGCGATGTGGCAACCCGGCGGCACGGCTCATCCTATTGGGTCGCGCTATGCCCATCTGGTGGTGACTGAAGATATATTTGTTCAACAGCTCCTGCAGCAACAACCGCCTCTGTTCGCGGGCGCGTGGCAGGGCAAAACCGGGATGGACGCCCCCGAAGGAGCGATGCAGGTGACGGTGGAGTGGGCCAATGCCCTGCGCGTGGACATGGAGGGCCTTCGTGCCTATGCCTCGGCTGTTTACGCATCTACTTACAAATACCTTGGCGGGCTCAAAGACAATGACCTGAGTGCAGAGATCGATTTGTCCCAGTTTGGTTTTGGCAAGATGAGTCTTGCCTCTTTCTTAATCACGTTTATGCTGGGGCATGTGCGGGATATCATGGGCGAAATCTCGGCAACCAAGGGTTTCAAAGGGATGCGCGGATACCCATTTTAGATTTTTGCTGACGCTTCTGAATTGCCCGTGCCAGGCGCGCCGCCGGTGTTTATGAATCGAACTGGAAACTCTCGAGGAAGCGGGTGTAGAGGTCCCAGTCTTCCACGTCTCCGGCGTGGCCGATGACGATCATGTACAACTGGCCGGAGACGGCAAAGTAGTAGCGGTCGTAAGCGTAGGACTGCGGGCTGCGCTCGTGGCGCAGGTGGATGGCGGTGACGCCGGCAATCTGCGCATCCGGCTGGGGCTCGTCGCCCAGCAGGTTGTGGGCGGTGAGCCAGTCCAGCAGGTCGGCGTCTTCAGGCGGGCGGAACTCGTCGCGGTCGCGCGGGTGGCTGATGGTGATTTGCGGCCAGTGGTCATCGCCCACCAGCGGGCCGAGGATGGTCAGGCTGTCCAGCGGGTTGTCGTCCAGCACGATGACGGCATCCGCGGGGTAGTGGAAACTGTAGCCCAGGTCGGCATCGCGGTAAACCAGCCAGCCATCGGCAGCGACCTCGGCGGTGGGAGCGGGGGCCGTGCTGGCCAGCGAGTCGCCGGGGGCGCACTCCTCGCGGAAGTACGCCCATTCCTCGCACTCGCTGCCGTCGGGGAAGATGCACATGCCGTAGGTCCCGCCGGAAGCGTCCTGCCGGAATTCCAGGCGGCCGCCGTTTTCTTCGCAAAAGACCGAAGCGGGGTTGGGCAGATTGGTTTCCGCGGCCGGGGTGGCAGGGCCGCAGGCGGAAGAAAACGCGATGCCGAATAGCACGAACAGGGTGGGTAGAACCCGGCGGGACATGTTGACCTCCTGATGAATTGGGCGGCGGTGGTAATTCCATAACTATTGTATATTATTTCACAAATATTCAGAAAGGCACTCACCTTCCGTTCATGGGGCAAGCGGGACAAAGGACGAGAGTGGATGGGACATCCGTCACTGGTAACTGTTACGCGGCGCGCGCACAATAAGGGTGGTCGCAGCGTTGGCCGCTGCCCTCGCGAGCCGCCTGCCTTTGTGCGGGAGGCATTTCCATGTCCAGAAGAGTTAAGTTTGCGGTGGGGGCCGTGCTGTTCATCGCGGCCCAGGTTGCCTGTTCGCTGGGCGGCTATACCCTGTCTCCCGTCGATGCGGGGGACGGCGGCGGTGGGGCACAACCGGCAGATGCCGGCGGCGGGGATAGCGGCTCGGCGGCCACGCCGGGTGCGCTGGTCATCGCGGCCGGGCCGCCCACGCCCACGCCGTATGTGTATGACGGTCCCGCCCCGGCGGCGGGCACCGGCATTGTGGTGGGGCGGTTGTTGTGGAACGGCCTGCCGGTGGTGGGCAACCAGGTCAAGGTGTGCGCCGAAATCAAATTCATCGGGGGGTGCGAGGGCGAAGAATACGCCACTGTGACGGATGACAAGGGCGTGTATGTGATTAAGGACGTGCCGGCGGGCGAGTGGGGGCTGGCGTTCCTGGCGCTGGATGCCGAAGGCTGGCAGTACGTGACCTCCGGCTTCATCAACGCCGCGGGGTTTGACGTGACCGACGGCGCGGTGACCGAAGTGGGCGACATGCATATCTCCAAGCAGGATATGACGCTGGTCAGCCCTGCCGATGAGGCCGTGTTGAGCGAAGCGCGGCCGACCATCACCTGGGCGGCGTATCCCGAAGCGGCGTATTACGAAGTGAGCCTGTCCGGGCAGAAGGGGCAGTACCTGTTCCTCGGCTATGAGACCACCGAGACCAGCCTAACCGCGCCGGCCGACCTGCAGAACTGCGAGTATCACTGGAGCATTGAGGCGTACAACGCGTCGGGCATTCAGATCGCCGAGACGGATGGCCTGTGGTATTTCGACATCATCGATCAGCCGTATGCCTGCGAAATCACCGGTCTATCACCGGCGGATGGCGCCAGCGCCAGCGCTGCGAACCTGACGCTGACGTGGGACGCGCACGGCCTGGCGGCGGTGTACAAGATTCACCTGTACAACGCCGATGACTCGAGCGTCAAGATTCTGGACTTTGTGGAGACTACCACCAACTCTTATGCTGTGACGCAAACCATCCCGGCCGGGACGTATGAATGGGTGGTGTATTACTACGATGCCACCGACGAATTGCTGGGCTTCAGTGACAATTACACGCTGTACATCACCAGCCCGTAAGGGGTCGGGGAGGACGAAATGACGAATAACTCCCTTCCAATTTCGAAGAGGCAGAACTTTACCCGATGGGCGGCGCGCATCATCAGCCTGGGGCCGATCATCTTTGCGGCTGGCGAGTTGCTCCCTGGCGAAGACACCATTGCCAGCGCCACCGGGCTATTCTGGTATGACTACATGAACCTGGCCGTCCTTTATATCTCTGTGGCAGGGCTCCTGTTAGCGTGGTGGCGACCGTTGGTCGGAGGCTGGATGGCTATTGCCGGCGGCCTATTGCTGACGCTGGTACTGTTCCCGGTCTTCGAAAGGATGCTGACGTGGGGCTTCCTAATGATCCTGGTGGCACCGGGGGCGCTCTTTGTGGCCTCTGCCTGGAAGCCGCATAAAACGGGGCAAGCCCCGGCCGCGCCTTGAAAGGAGACATCCCATGTTGACAACCCGAACCGTGGACATTGACCGGCTGAAGCGCAAGGAGGATGTGCGCGGTCTGTTGAAAGCGCTCTCTCCGAAGCACGACCTGGAGACGCGCCGCCAGGCGGCTGGCGGCCTGCGCTGGTTGGGGCTGGGCGAACACAAGGTGGAAACCACGTTGCGTAATCTGCAGGACGATCCGCAAACCCCGGAAGCGCTGCGCGGGGTGGTGCACACCAGTCTGGCGGTGCATGACTTCGTGGCGCGGGCGCTGGCCGGCAAGGCGGCCAACTGCACCCTGCCCATCAATGAAATCCACCGCATGTATCACGCGCTGGCCCTGCCGCTGCGCAAACGCTTTAACGGCTCCTCGCGCATGGCGATTGATTACATCGACGACCACTTGAGCGCGGCCTGCCTGACCTGCGGCCACCGTTACACCGGCACACGCCTCACCGACATCGGCTCGATGCAGGAGAAGGGGGCAAAGGTGGTGTTCACCGGCCATGGCAACGGCAACCGCATGATGATGGGCATGTGCGAGGTGGACAACTGTTTCGGGATGGAGTTGTGCCTGAACTGGAACTAGTTCGTGCGGTTTCCGGCATCCGCCGAAGGAGGAGGTCGCCAAATGATGAATCGAATGCTGTGCGCGGTGCTTGGCCGCGGCATTGAGTTGTATCACATCGGGGCGGCGCCGCTGAACCTGTATGGCGCGGTCTTTATGGATGGGCACATCATGAGCGGGGTGGAGCGCGCCACGCTTACGCCGCACTTCGTGCCGCTGCTGCCGCTGTGGTCCACCCAGGACGGCGCGCCGTTGTTCGGACGGACAATGAGGGGGCAGCCCCGGCCAGGGGCAGAACACAACTGGTAGAGGTTTTGAGTAAACGAGGAAGCGGAGGATGCCATGCAAATGATACTGATGGTCATCACGGCGTTCATCATCGCCGCGCAGTTTGATATGGGTTTCTTCCCGGCGGCGTTGGTGTCGGTCGTCATCTGGTCGATTCTGTGGCCGGTGGCGCAATCATTCATGGGTGGCGGGCAGGCCGCCGCGCCGGCGGCGGGGCAGGAGGGCGGCGCGCCCAAGGAGGGGTAGGCGTTAGGAAAACAATGAAGGTCAGACACCCGATTGCTAATAATCGGGTGTTTTGCCGCGCCCGTACTTCCTGCGGATAACCGGAGGCCGGTAGGATGGGGGCGTTGATTTTGCGTTAGACTATAGGCAATTCCCTCAGGAGACCCTCATCCCTATGCTGCAACCCAGATTACTTGCCATCGTCCTACTTGTGGCTTTTGTGCTCGCGCCGCTGGCCCCGGCGTTTGCGTCCGTGCCCCGGCAGGAGTGCGTGCCCGGCGTGGCGCCCGGCGAGTGGCTGGGCACCTACAGCCAGACCTACACCGCCAGCCAGAGCGAGTCCGGGCTTAACGTGACGGGCACCTCGGTGAGCACCGGCACGATTCAATTCTTTGTGTCCTGTGACGGCGCGGTCAGCGGCACGATTCAAGGGACATACAACGTGGATTGGACCATCACCGGGTTGGTCAACGTGACCGATGGCTGTACCGGCGAAGCGAATTTCGTCATCGAACAGGGCAGCGTGAGCATCTTTGATGGCATGCCTCTGTTCGCGCTGCCCGGCGTCGTCAGCCAATCCACCAACTGCTCTGACCAGGCGCCGGCCACCGATTCGGTGACGGTGAACATGCAGGCCACCAGCAACGAAGGCGGCGTCATCTTCAGCGATCTGCCGTTCCTGGGCGACCTGATGAAAGAACAGCAGATGAACGAACTGGTCTCCGGTGAGATGACGACCTCCACCCTCAGTACCTGGGAAATCACGCACACTGACACGCATACCGTGCTGGGAGTGACCGGACGCTATGAGCAGTACTTCCTGCAGGGCATCCCGGTGAACAACACCTACACCGCCACAGTGGATTGGCAGGATGCCGCCCCGGGCGGGGTGACCTTTCAACTGAACGGCGTGGACTATGCCGGCGCGCAGTCCGGCGGGCCGGATACCTGGACAGCCAGCATGCCGCTGGGCGACCTGCCGGCCGGGGTGTACCCGATGCTGGTGACGGCCACTACCGCCAGCGGCCAGGCCTCGCCGCCCTCCACCAAGGTGGTGGTCATCGTGCCGATGCCTGCCTGGGGACCGGCGGCGAACTTCACCACGCTGGAGAATGACCCCACCATCATTTACCGCGGCAAGGCGTTGTTTCCCAAAGAGCCGCTGGAATATCTCGTCTCGCTGCCCGCCATCCTGCCGCTGATTGGCGGCGACTGGGGTCTGCGCGCCACTCAGATTCAGGCGGGCATTGAAGCCACCTCGGCGGGCGGGCCGGAGACGGATTTCATCACCGGCACCGGCGGGCTGGCGCTGGGCGGCGATAACATCAACCTGAACGTGACCGGCAACACCCAGACCACCATGGCAGCCGACGCGCTGACCTTTGATAGCGGGCAGGCCGAGCTCTCCCTGCCGCCCTACGCCTACAGCAAACAGGTGGGCCTGTTGGACCTGGTGCCGGGCGTGAGCGCGGTGTACGGCAAGCCCATCATCGGCGACCTGTTGAAAGCGCTCAATTCCATCATGAGTGTGACCGGCACGATTGAAACGCAAGTGACGGGCAAGACCGACCTGGGCGTTGAGAATAACGAAGTGACCATCGTGGCCGGGGAAGTGCGCGACGACCTGAAAGTGTCGCTGGTGGCGAACCTGGGCATTGACGGCGTGGCGCTGGCCTATGTGGGCGGCGGCGGCAATGGCTACCTGGTGCTGGCGTTGTACCCCGAGACGGCGGTGAAGGACTGCAAGGTGAATCTGTTCTTCCTGGCGGGCTACGCGGTGTTCAACTTCTTCACCGGTGGCACGATTGCTGCGGACCAATATTCCAAGGACTGGCAGATTGCCCAGTGTGAGAAGGCCGGGCTGGTGTACAACCCCGGCAAACTGGAAAAAACCGGCGCGGGCCCAGCGGAGTTCACGCTGGCGGCGCGCCCGGCGGGCTGGCAGGCTGAGCAGGCGGTGACGCTGGCGAGCAGCAGTGGCGCGGCGGACATCACCACGCTGGTGAGCGCGGCGCACCCCGGCGCGGCCCCGGCGCTGGCAGTCGGCGGCGAACGGCTGGCCTTCGCCTGGGTGGGCGAGGACGCGGCGCGACCGCGCGGCGAAGCCTTTGAAGTCTTCCTCCGGCTGTATGACGGCGCGGCATGGGGCGACCCGATCCGCCTGACGGATGACGCCGCGTTTGACACCGACGCGGCGGCGGCGTTTGCCGGCGAGGGGCAGGTGGTGGTGGCGTGGGCCACCAACCCGGCGGGCGGGCTGGCCGAAGGCGACGCGCTGGATGAGGCGTTTGTTTCCGGTATGGAAATCGCCTACGTGGTGGTGGATGCAACCAGCGGCGCGGTGGTGAGCCGCGGCACGCTGACCCAGAACGCGACTCTGGATTTTGGCGTGCAACTGGGGGCAGATGGCGACGGCGGCGTGTGGGCCGCCTGGCAGACCAGCCCGGCCAACGGCCTGGTGGGCACGGCGGCTGCGCCCAATGCCCTGCTGGCTGCGCGCTGGGACGGCGCGGCCTGGGGCGAAACGCAAACCGCCAGCGAGACCCTCACCGGCACGCTGTGGTGGCAACTTGCAGCGCATGACGCGCAGACGGCGATGATTCTGGCGGATACCGATACCGATGGCGACCTGGCTACAGGCGCGGACCGCGAAATCACCGCGCTAGCGTGGGACGGCGCGGCATGGACTGCGCGCCAATTGACCGATAACGAAGTGGCCGACCTGGCCCCGCGCGCCGCTTACACGCCGGAAGGCGAACCGGCCGCGGCGTGGTTGTCCGGCGGGCAGGTGGTGGGGCTGACCAGCGACCTGACCGCCGTGCCGCAGGTGTGGCTGGCAGGCGGCGTGGGCACGGCGCTGGGGCAGGGGCGGCTGGTGGCCGCCGAGGACGGCAAGCTGGCGCTGGTGTGGCCGGACATGAGCCCCGCCGGGCCGGATGTGCTGGCGTCGAAACTGGATACCACTACCGGGACGTGGGGCGCGCCCGAACCCCTGCTGGCGAGCGCTGACGCGCAGGAAGCCTCGCTCACCGCCGCGGCCGGGCCGGACGGCTCGCTGTGGCTGGGCTATGCCAGTCTGGCCGTGGAAACCCGTAGCATCACCCTGCCGGACGGGCAGACGCTGGACATCCCGGCGGCTGCGGATATCGCCGACCTGGCGGTGACGCAGGTGGCGGATTACTTTGTGGATGAAGAGCCAGTGGTCGAAGCGCCCGCCGCCGAAACGCCCGCCGCGGCGGAAGATGCGGGCGGCGGGGGCAGCCGGGTGGGTGTGATAATTGCACTTGCCGCGCTGGGCCTGGCGGTGCTGGGCGCCGGCGCGTGGCTGGTGCTAAGAAAGAAGAAGTAGAGGGGAATGGAACAGGTAAGCGTTCAGGATTCCGGTCTGATTGTCTTTGGATGATGAACGGGGCGTAAAGGCAACCCTGTAAGCGAATGTAGGGGTCGAGCTTAGCTCGACCCCTACGGATTGCTGCGGAGATATGTTCCGATTTGCTCAAAGTAGCCGTTTGAAACACCAACGCTAACAGGGTGTTTTGAGACTACAAACACTGTTTTTGCTTTCTTGCTAACAAGAATATCGAGCTCTTTGTTCTCTTCAAAGTGTGTATCTGCAATCGTTTGCCACGATTGTTTTTCAGTCTTGCAATAAAAGACAACTGCCGCTGGCCGATGTCCACCTATAAACTTGCTTATAGACTGAGTCCTATACTCAAAAAGATACTGTTGATACGCTGCTCTGTCTGCTAGCCAGCGCAAGGGACTGAATTCGTTGTATCGCCAGATGTTCTTGCCGGGCGAGGGAAGTGGGTATAGCTCGATGAGCAGTTCGTTACAGTTCTCGCGCCCCAATATGGTCTGTTGATAATCTCGTACGGTTTCAACGGTGACATTTCGAATACCTTGGAAAGCGAGTTGCAGCCGTATCAGTTTTCCCCAGGTGGGTTGGATTGTTGGATTGCTATCAAATCTGGTTTGGTCGTTTAGTTCGCGGTGGTAATCGGCTACATCTTCAAAAGTGCGCTTCCCGCGTCTGGCCCATGTGAGCATTCGGCGTTGAGCATCTTCCAACGTTTTCCCCCCGGATTCTTCCAAGCCGACAAACCAGATTGGCGCGTCAGGATTCCCATATCCGAAAAAGCCAAACGCAAAGGCTTCCAGCAATTGCGGGTCTAGCATTACTCCCTCACATACCTCGGGTACTCCACCTTCGCGGCGTCGGCAACGGCGAGGACAATTTCTACGGTAACAAAAGGTTCGGAGTCGCTGGTCAGGGCCAGCACCTCGCCGTCCGGGTCGATGGCCCAGCCGTGGCCGCCCCACGTGAAGCCGTCTGCGGGGCCGGTGCGGTTGGAAGACAGGCAATACGCGCCGGCCATCACCGCCGCGGCGCGGCCGCCTGCCACCCACTTGTCCGCGCTGCGCAGTTCGGTGGCGCGCGGGTTCACGACGATGTGCGCGCCCTGCCGGGCGTAGGACCGGGCGTGCTCGGTGAACCACAGGTCGGTGCAAATCATGAAGCCGACTTTCGCCTGGCCGGCCTGCGCCACCTGAAACGCGGGGGTTTCGGCGCGGCGGTACCAGGTGGCTTCCCAGAAGCCGGGTTCGTCCGGCAGGTAGTATTTGCGGTGAGCGAATGTCGCGCCGGAGGCGGCGGTCCACACGAAGCCGTCGTTGTGCGGCGTGCCGTCGTTCGTGGGTCGCGAGCCGAGCACCACTGCCGCGCCGAGGTTCGCCAGGCGCGGCAGCCATTCGTCGTGGGCATCCACGGCGGCCTGCCAGCGGGCGGGGTCTACGGCGTCGGTGGCGGCCAGCCAGGGGTGGAACGGCATTTCGGGCAGCAGGACGAGGTCGACGGTGTGGGCGCGGGCATGGTCGCACAGCGCGGCGAAGGCGGTTTCGAGGGCGGCCGGGTCATCGGGGAGTTGGCAGATGGTGGCTTTCATGGGCAGAGGATATCAGGAATCGGGGGAACGGGAAACGGGTAATCAGGGATATAAAAACGAGGCTTGTGGCCTCGTTTTGTTTTTTCTGCGCCTCTGTAGTGAAAAAACCTAGGCGGGGGTTTGGGTGCGGGCTCTGCGGCTGCGGTAATAGCGGTAGTACTCGCCGAAGGAAATCAACCGCTTGCGCTGTTCATCCCACAGGTGCAGGAAGACGTTGCGGAACGAGGTCGAGAGGGTGATGGTCTGGGCGGTCTGGAAAATCTCGTTCTCGTAGTGGGCGCGCTCCAGGTTGTAGTTCGGAATCAGCGGGCTGAGGTGGTGCACATGGTGAAAGCCGATGTTGCCGCTGAACCATTGCAGCACCTTGGGCAGTTTGAAGAACGACGAGCCTTCCAGCGCGGCGCGGGCGTAGTCCCATTCCTTGTGGCGGCGCCAGTACGTGTCTTCAAACTGGTGCTGCACGTAAAACAAGTACACGCCAATCATGGACGAGAAGACGGTGATGGGGGCCTGGATGGCGAAGACGGCTTTGGGGCCAATCCACAGGCTGAGGCCTACAAACAGCACGGCCAGGGCGGCATTGGTCCACCACACGCTGGCCTTTTCCTTCTTGTCGCCCTTCTTGGCTTTCATCGGCACGCGGTGGGCGAACACAAACACGAACACCGGCCCGACGACGAAGACGATGAACGGGTGGCGGTAGAAGCGGTACTTGAACTTGCCCCACCAATCCATGGTCATGTATTCTTCCACGGTGATGGTGTCGATGTCGCCGATGCCGCGGAAATCCAGGTCGCCGGCGGTGGCGTGGTGGATGGCGTGCGCCTTGCGCCAGTGGAAATACGGCGTGAGGGTGATGACACCAAGGATGGAGCCGACAAAGTTATTGAGCTTGGTGGATTTGAAGAACGAGTTGTGGCCGCAGTCATGCTGGATGATGAAGGTGCGCATCAGGAAGCCGGCATTGAGCATGGAGACGGGCAGCGCCAGCCAGAACGAGATCTTGTACGCCTGGTACGCCAGAATCCACAAGGCGATGTATGGCAGCACGGACGTGATGATCTGGGATACCGATTTACGATTGTCTGGCACCGAATATTTCTTGACAATCGGGATCCATTCCGGGCGTGGTTTGACCTCAGGGTGATTCATACAGGGTGACTCCTTGCATAGGGGGTGGTGAAAGAGATGCTCTATTGTACTGGAAAAGCGATGAGGCATGGGCAAGCCAACCTGACAGATTGGCAAGGACGTAACGAGAACCACGCGACCGTGTTCGAGTCCTGTGGATGGACTAGGTCGGACGAATACAGGAGGAGTTTTTCATGGCAAACACACCGTTGGCAGTTCTGGGCGGATGGTCGGCGTATCTGAGCGCGGGGGTTACGGTCCTGACCTTTATCACTGGCATCCTATTCTTCACTCGTGGCGCTCCGTGGGGTCGAATTAATGATTCGGTCAGTGTCTTCCAACTGGTATTCATGATCCCGATAGCGATTTCGCTTTATGTCGCCAATCCTGGCGGGTTGGCGCTGGTCGCGCTGATGCTCGGACTAGCTGGAATGAGCGCGGGGGCTTACTACCAATCACTCATTGCGCTAAACGCTGCAAACTACGAGAAGGCCGGCCGCTGGTCGCTCACTGCCGGGGCCGGGGTAGGTGCGTGGTTGATTCTGGCGAATATCGTTGGCCTGCAAAACGGCGGGCTCCCGATGGGTCTGCTGTCGGCCGGTTGGGTTGCCGGGGCGGCCTACCTGATGCTGGTGGCGGGGTTCTGGCGTGGCGGTCAGGGACATCCGCTGTTCGTGGGCGGTTCGTTGGGCGTGGTACTGGCTTACCCCATCTGGGCGGTGTGGCTGGGCAGCTTAATGTTGGCAGGCGGGTAGCCAGCCGCCTGAAAACCGCGTTCGTTTGATAGTGTGACTGCTTTCCTTATCATTGAACTAACGCCAGGAGATTGCTGACCGTCTTGTCCAGAGATTGGCCGGTCGTGTCCAGGCAATGCCAGGGTGGCCGTGTGAAGGCCGCATCTTCGCGCGTCATGGCAACGTGCACCTCACGCACCGCGTCATCCAGCAGCGCTGTGTCAAAGTCTTTGTTGGTGCGGGCCGCGTTGCGCGCCAGGCAGGTTTCCACGGTGGGCAGCAGGCGGATGAGATGCACCGGCAGACCGGCCAGCGGTTCAAGGAAGAAGCGCCGGGCATCGTCGGGGAAGAGGATGTCATCAATAGCGACCGCGAACCCGGCGGCGTGGTAGTGGCGGGCGGTCTCGGCGGCGGTCTGGCGGGCAAGGGTGAACTGGCGGGTGGTCTCGTCGGTCCAGATCGGGATGGGGTGGGCGATGCCGCTCACCACCCAGGCGCGCAGGTCATCCAGCGGGATATGCAGGCCGAAGGGGAAGCGCGCCATGAGCGCGTTGGCGAGCGAGGACTTGCCGGAGCCGGGCGGGCCGCTGAGGATGACGATGGGCAGGCTAGCCATCTGCCGGAGGGGTTTCGAGGTCGCGCGGGGTTACGCCGATGGATGGGCCATCGTAAATCCAGGAGGCGCGCGGGGCCATGGTGAGGCGGCGCAGGGCGGCCAGCACCGAGTCGTAGTTCACGCGCCAGCCGGCGAAGTCGCGCCACGCCTTGTCCAGGTCGTCGCGCAGTGGCAGGCCCTGCAACTGGAACATGCGCACCGCCTGGTCAAACTGGGAGCGGGTGATGGAGATGGGGTCGTCTGGCCAGTGGGGGTCGGCGTTGAAGGGGATGCTGAAATACTCGGCGATGTGGCGCAGGGCGAGAAAACCGCTGCGGAGGCAGATGGCGGCGTTGGCATCCACCGGCACTTCCTGGCGGGTGCCGATCAGCGAGACGCGCAGTTCATCCGGCAGGGTGAGCAGGGAGAGGCGCAGGGCGGCGGCATCCAGCACGGTGGCGGCAGCGTTCACCCAGTTGTCCTGCGGCAGGGGCGAGCGGAAGAAGACCAGCGCCGACAACGAGGTATGCGATTCTTCGACTTCCACGAACCAGGTCTCCCACTCGCTCCAGAAGGCGGACAGGCGGCTGATTTGCCCCAGGCGGTAAAAGCGCAGCAGCATCTCGATAGGCGAGGGCGGGCTGCCGGCGCGCACCGAAAGCTGGTTGACCTGTACCTCGCGGCGCGAAAACGCGGCATACATGGTGGGCAGGTAGGCGATGAGCACGGCGACCAGGATGAGGCCGAGCGCGGCTTCAGTGAAGGCGAACACGGTGTGCAGCAAACTGTCGCCGCGGGCAAAGCCGAGAGTGAGCAGGGACGAACCGCTGATGGTAAAAGCGGTCTGGAGGTCGGGGATGCCGGTGGCCCAGTACAGGCCGGTGAAGCCGAGGGTGGTGAGGGCGAACCACACCGGGGCCAGCGCCAGCAGGCTGATGGGGGCGTAGAGCGCCATGATGCGGTCGCGGGTTTCATAGTCGCGGGCGAAGCGCAGGCGGAAGTCAAACACGCGGCGCAGGCCGCGAAACACGATGCGGGTGATGGGGTCGTGGGCGGCGCGCGGCAGAACGAAGGTGCGCACCGCGGATAGCACGGTGGCGGCGACGATTATGAGACCAAGTAGCGCGGCCAGGATGCGAACCAGCATAACGGGCGGGGTCAGGCGTCTTCCGGGGGGTGGAGGATGTGGCCCAGCGCGGCGAGGAACTCGGCGAGGTCGCCTTCGGTGAGCTCGGCGGGGATGGAAATCAGGTGGTCGGATTTGGTGATGATCCAGGCGCCGCGGGCGCGGTGCTGGACGGTCTGAATGTCGGTATAGGGGACATCCAGCGGCGCGCCGGCTTCGGTGAGGCGCAGGCCGTGGTCAGCCAGTTCAAGGGTGACGGGTTGGCCCTCCGGGCCGAGGAACTCATCGCGCCGCAGGTAGACGAGCGCCAGGTCAATGAACGGGCGCAGGGCGAGGAACAGGCCGTAAAGCAGGAAGGCAAGACCGGCGAGGATGAGCGCCGCGCGCGCCAACCAGAACAGCGGCGGGCGGCCGAGGAAGAAAACCAGCGCGCCGGCCACCATGAGTAACGGGCCGAAGGCGAGGCGGCGGAAGGTCTGCACGCCGGCGCTGTAATGCGTGGCGAGGTAGGAGTCCGCGAACTGGGAGAAGGTGCGGCGGTAGGCGAGTTTCATTTGGGGTGCTGAATCCGGAATCCCGTGAGACTTCATTCTACTGTATCCGGCGGGGGCGTCTGCGGCTGGAAGGCAATGCAGGCCACGACCGGCAAATGCGGGTATTTGGGCAGGGAGAATTCTTTCGCGGCCTGGCACAACAGGAAGACGCTGCCGCGCGCCGACTCGATGAGGTGGGCATGGCGGCAGGCGCGGCACAGCCCGGCATTGGGCGGGAAGGCGGGCGGCTGGTGAGCGGGCATGCGCAGATTATACGGGTTTGCGCCGTGTAGGGTGATTGTTCCCCCTTTAACAAGGTACAGGTGTCACTACGTTTGGGCGTTGCATTCTTATATCGTTAGGGTGAGCCTGCTCCATGGAAGCGAGGATGCAATGACCGAACGTTCAGACGAGACCTATGAGATGTACCTCAAACGGGATGGGAAGTCCAAAGCCGTGCGGAACCTGTGGATTGCTGCCGGGTGTATCGCTTTCAACCTGTTCCTGTATTACGTGATATCCGGCGGCACTGGCCGCTTCGGCTTGCTGGGCGGGCTGTTCAACGGCCTGGCTGCGCTGGGGTTTGTGGTCTTCCTGCTGTGGGGACTGTGGGGGTTGTTCCGCAACCGTTGACCGTTAGCGTTCAGTTCCCGCTGATGTAGCGTTTGTCGTAGCGCGGCTTGAAGGGGCCGGTCTCCTCCAGGCTGCGCTGGCGCGCCCGGCGGCCGATCTCGGTGACGGGGTCATAGCGCTCCGGGTCAATCGCGGAGAGCATGTCGGTGGCGAAATCACGCACCCAGCCGCGCCCCACCACCTGCAACTGCCGCAGCAGGTTGCGATGGGGCAGGTTGCTGCGGTCCTCCCAATTCTTAATCGTCTGGTGTGAGATGTTGCCATTCAACGGGCTGATGGCGTTGGTGAGGTCGGCGGCGAAGTCGCGCAGCGAACGCGGACGGCCTGGCTCGCCCAGAATCTGGCGGTAGGCGAAAACGATATCAGCGACGGCGCGCTTGCGCGGCAGGTCGGTATCCATCTCTGCACCTCGTTTCAGAATATTTGTTCTATAATAGCCAATCCAACGGATTTTGACAAGGCATTTGCATTGTGATTCCATTGCGGGTTGAAAAACTGACTCACGGCAACCCGCCACACCCGGATATGTTATAAGCAACCTATGCGTTCGACGATTCGGCTACTCCTCATTCTGGCCGCGCTGCTGGCGGGCTGTTCGACCCCCGCCGCGGTGGACATCCAACCGCAAATCGAAGCGGCGCTGACGGAACTGGCCGCGACCCCCAGCCCAACTGTGGAGGTAATGGGGCCGCCGGCAACCCCCGCAACGCCCGCCAACGCCCCCACCGCGCAGCCCCGGCCGCCGCTTGAGCCCGGCGCGCCGCGCGGCGATGGCACCTACCTGGTGGGGCCGCAGATGGCGCGCGGCCGCTGGGTCTCAGATGGCGCAGCGGAAGGCGAATGCTACTGGACGACGCGCCACGCCGATGGCATCATCCTGCAGCGTTATCTGGGCGCGCCGGGCGGAGAGATCACGCTCGGCGAGTATGATTATGAAGTGCAGTTTGAGAATTGCGGCACGTGGGACTACGTGGGGCCGTGAGAAAGTCTACATGAAAAATCAACAACCGCAGTTGGGAACGACAGGATAAGTGCGAAAGCCAGGCGGGTGGATGCGCGGCAAAACAACCTACAGCGTGAAGGGCTGGGCCTTGTGGACGTTAACGCTGTTCATCTCGTCGTGCCTGGTGCTGGATATCGTGCTCACGGTGTGGGCCTCGCGGGCCATCATCAGCGTACCGCCCAACACGGTGGAAAGCGAGGCGGCGTTCCTGGCGTCGATTGGGCGGCCGGACTCTCCTGCCGGTTGGGGGCTGCCCGACCCCGAATCCTTTACGCTGGACCGCGGGGTGGTGCAACTGGCCGGCTGGTATTTTGACAACCCGGCGGACGGCGGCTGCGGCGTGGTGTTGCTGCACGGGCGGGGCGGCACGCGGCTGGGCATTCTGGATTATGCGCGCCTGTTCTGGCCGCGCGGTTGTGACATCGTGAGTTACGATGCCCGCCAGCATGGCGACAGCCGGGGAGCTTACGGCACGTTTGGCTTTTACGAGGGGGGCGATGCGCTGGCGATGGTGGATTGGCTGGTGGCACGCGCCGGGTTGGCGCGGGGAGACATCGGGCTGTTTGGCGTGTCGTATGGGGCTACCTCTTCGTTGATGGCAGCGGGGGAGGCCCCCGACCTGGCGTTTGCCGCGGTGGACTCGGCGTTTTCCGACCTGCCAACGATCGCGCATGACCGCGGGGAGCAGGCTTTTGGCGAACCGCTGGCAAGCGTACTGTGGATGCCCTCCCTGTGGCTGGCGGGCCGCGTGGCGGGCTTTGACCCGTGGGCGGTCTCCGCTGTGGAGGCGGTGCAACGGGCGCGCAGTCCCATCCTGCTTATTCACTCGCTGACGGATGACACCATCTATTACCAGCACTCGGAGCGCATTTATGCCGCCTGTGACCCGGCGCGCTGCGTGTTGCACCTGACCGACTGGGGCGCGCCACACGGCGATTCATGGGGTACCCGCCCGGAGGCCTACCAGGCGCTGGTCGATGCGTTCCTGGACGAGTACGTGCCGGGGTTTGCCGAGCGGTGAGTGCAACAGGAAAGAGAAAACAAAAAGAGGTGGCGAGACCTACACATCTCGCCACCTCTGCATCGTAAGGGGAAACTGTTCAGCGGTGGGTCAGTCGCCAAACTCCAGAGTGACGTTGCCGGAGCCAACGCTCAACTCCAGGTAAAGCTTCAGAACTGCGTCATCAAAGCCGGCGGTCTGCCAGGTGCCTTTGTCGCCGGGGCCGGGCTGTTCCGTGCCGTCCACCCGCACAAAGCCATCCGGGAGGCGGATGTTGCCGGAGCCGGTCTCGCCGATGACTTGCACGCCCACCCCCTGCGGCAGGGTGATGTTGATGTTGCCGGACCCGGCGTCCAGTTCAATGCTGCCGCTGACTCCCGCGCCCAGCGTGAGGGAGATGCGCCCTGAACCGATGTTGCCGCTGAGGTCAATCACCGCGTCGGGAGCGAAGGTGACGGTGAGACTGCCGGAGCCGGCGTTCAGTTCCACCGGGTACTCGCCGCCGGGCAGGAGGGCCGTGAGGCTGCCCGAACCGGCGCTGGCATCAATGGCCGTAAGGGTGAGGCCGGAGAGGTCCAGCGTGCCGTTGCCGGCGCCAAGGTCGGCGTCAAAGTTCAGCGGCACAGACGGGCTGAGGCCGACGGTGGTGGTCATCTGCACGTCCGTAAGCAGGTCAAACAGGTCAGCGAAATCCACGGCATCCAGGCGCAGGAGGATGTCCTTACGCTGGCTGCCGCCAGCCGTAAAGGTGACGCGCTGGTTGTGGTTGACTTCGGCCTGGAACAGGTCTGTTCCGCCTTCCAGCGCGCTGACGTTCAGCGTACCGCGGTCGATATCCAGGCGGATGTCGGCGGCAGTGGCCGCCTCCAGCGGTTCGCTGAAGGATTCGGTGATGAGGTCGCCGCCACCGGGGGTTTCAAGGCCAAGCTGGGGCGCAAAATACAGGAAGGCCAGCGCGCCGCCCACCAGCAGGATGGCCACGATGTTGCCGACCCAGGGCATCCGCTGGAAGAGCAGGTTGATGCCGGCACCGACCAGCAGCAACGGCCACAGGCGGGCGAGGTGGATAAGGCGGGCCGATTCCATCAGGCCGAGGTTAATCATCAGCAGGATGGCGCCGATTCCGATGAGGACCAGCGGGCCAAAGATGGACCGCGGACGTCCGGTGTATTGTGTCATGATGTTTACTCCGTATTCAGGTTTGTTGACAAACTATACGGAGGAGATGTGGGTTGGGTTGCGGGACAGGGCGGGTTTCAGGGATGGGGGCAGTGGAATTCAGGCTCGGGTGTCCCACAGCGGTTCAGGGATGCCGCGGTGGTGGTTCTCATAGCGGGCGGCCACGAACAGGAAGTCTGACAGCCGGTTGAGGTAGGCCTGGTTGTGCGGGTTGAGCGGCTCGGATTGCGCGAGGCCGACGAGGATGCGCTCCGCGCGGCGGCAGATGGTGCGCGCCAGGTGCAGGGCGGCCGCACCGGGTGCGCCGCCTGGCAGGGTGAAGTTTTCCAGCGGTCCGACCACGGCGTTAAGTTCATCAATCCAGCCTTCGAGCTGCGACACGTGGCGTTCTTCCACCCGGGGAACGGCGTATTCCTTCTTTTCCTCTTCGGTGGGGAAGGCCAGGTCGGAACCCAGGTGGAACAGCGTGTTCTGGATGGTTGGGAGCATTTCCGTCAGGCGCGGGGCCAGACCGCCGGCCAGCGCCACGCCAATGGCAGAATTCAACTCGTCCACTGTGCCGTAGGACTCGACGCGCGGGTGGTTCTTGGGGACCCGTGTTCGGGTGCCCAGGGCGGTGGTGCCTTCATCGCCGGTACGGGTGTAGATTTTAGTCAGGCGCGGCATGGTCTTCCTCTTGTGCGGGGTGAGGGCTTCATTATAGTATTGAAGCCCTCAAATCCGGAGTTTTGGAGAACCCCTCTAAGGGCGGTTAACGGGAGTACCTCTTTTAAGTTATCATACCCGCATGCAAGCGATGGAGAACGGGAACCTGGCGGACCGGCTGGCGGCCGCAGGGCGCTGGACGGTGCTGGTTATCCTGGCGCTGGTGTTTGCTGCCAGCAACAACTTTGACTCGATTTCGGCAATCGTCTTTGTCGTCGTCCTGGTCTGGGCGGTTGCTCTCACCGTTTTGAACATTATGTCGCAACGGTTGCCGGGCCATCCGTGGTCGGTCATCGTGGGAGACGGCCTGGCCGCGTTAATCCTGTTTTTCCTGGCGGGCAGCAATACCCTGGGCTGGGCGGCATTGCTATCGGCACTGAGCGGGGGCATCTACTTCGGCCTGTTGGGCGGGCTGGCCGGGGCTGTGATTCCACTGATTCTGATGGCCGTGGGGCTGGCCAGCCTGACCTCCAGCGCGGTGGCTTTCTCGGCGCTCACGCTGCCGGCCGTGTTTGTGCTGCTGGCCGGCGCCGGGGCGGGTTACGGCGTGCGGCATTTGCCGCGGGCCGGGCGCGGCCAGCCAAACGGCCGCCGCGAGTCCCAGCCTGAACGCCGCAGCCGCCCGACCGCCGCGGCCAACAGCCCGCGAACGTTGTACAGCGTGCTGGCCTCGATGAACTCCACCCTGAATTATGAACGCGTGCTGGACCTGGCACTGGATGTCAGCATTACGGCGCTGAATGATACCGAGCAGACCGCCGGGTTCATGGTGAGCGCCTTCTACTTGTTGGATGAAGACGATGTCCTGAAAGTGGGTACCGCACGGCGCTACACGCCGGGCGACCTGAAGAACGCGCTGCCCGGCCTGGAAGGCATGGTGGCGCGCGCCATCAAGACCAACGCCCCCACGCTGATTCAGAAACCGGTGGAAGACCCGGAACTGCGCCGCATTGTAGCGATGCACAACTGCGCCGCGGCCTACTGCTACCCCCTGCGCACCGGCCAGCAGTTACACGGAGTCCTGCTCTACGGTCACCCGACCCCGGGATTCTTCAACGACAACCGCCGCGAAGTGCTGGAAATGGTGGGGCGGCAGGCCCTGGTGGCGTTGCAGAATGCGGCGCTGTACCGCGAACTGCAGCAGGACCGCAAGCGCATGGCGGAGATCTCGGAAGAAGCCAACAAGAAACTGGCGCGCGACCTGCACGACGGCCCAACCCAGAGCGTGGCCGCCATCGCCATGCGGGTGAACTTTGCCCGGCGCATGATCGATCGCGACATCAAGGCCGCCGCAGATGAACTGTACAAGATAGAAGATTTGGCGCGCCGCACTACCAAGGAAATCCGCCACATGCTGTTCACCCTGCGGCCGCTGGTGCTGGAGTCCTCCGGGCTGGTGGCGGCGCTGGAATCAATGGCCGAAAAGATGAAGGAAACCTACAGCCAGAACGTGCTGATTGAAGCCGACCAGCGAATCGTGGAAGAACTGGAAATGGGCAAACAGGGTGTCATCTTCTACATCGCCGAGGAGGCGGTGAACAATGCCCGCAAGCACGCCGAGGCCGAGCATATCTGGGTGCGGCTGAAGCCTGTGGAGGGCAACATCGCCCTGCTGGAAGTGCAGGACGATGGCGTGGGCTTTAACGTGGGGGCGGTGGACACCAACTACGAAAAACGCGGCAGCCTGGGCATGGTGAACCTGCGCGAGCGCACCGAAATGCTGAACGGGCGGCTGAAGCTCGAATCGAAGGAAGGCGCCGGAACCCGCATGCGGGTGTGGGTGCCGTTGAACGAAGACGCGGCCGTGAAACTGCGGCATGGCGGCTAAACGCCGTCTGCGGTGGGCGGCGCTGGCGTGGGGCGCGCTGTTCCTGTTCTGGCTGCCCCTAGAAGATGTGACGCCAAACGCGGCGCTGGGGCTGGCAGGCGGCCTGTGCGTTTGGGGGGCAGTGGGGTGGACGGCGCGGCGCGACGTACCGCCGGCGCGCTGGCCCTGGCTGGGGCTCGTCGCCGGGCTGGCGCTGGCCCCGCTGGCGGCCGGGCTGCTGGTATTCAAGAGTGGCTTGCACAGCCACGGGTTCCCGGACTTTGGCCCGCGGCAATTGCTGGACCTGCTGGCCGGTATGCCGGCGTGGGGGTTGGGGGGCGCACTGGCGGGCGCGGGGGCATGGGGAATCGCCAACCGAATTAAACGCTGAGCTTCCGGCGGGGCGGAACGGGCTATGCAAGATCAAGGAGAACGCAATGCCCACCGCAGGTGACATCTACTACTTCGCATCCAAAGAACAATCGGCAAATGTATTGCCGGTGGTGCTGGTGCACGGCGCCGGGGGCGACCACCTGCACTGGCCGCATCCGGCGCGGCGCATGCCCGGCTGGCGCATCTACGCCCCGGACCTGCCGGGGCATGGCAAATCGCAGGGACTGGGGGAGCACACCGCGGCGGGCTACGCCAAACGGCTGGTGGACTGGCTGCTGGACATCGGCGTGTCGCGGGCAGTGTGGGTGGGGCATTCGCTGGGCGGGGCGATTGTGCAGACGCTGGCGCTGGACCACGCGGAGCATGTGCTGGGGCTGGGGTTGGTGGGCAGCGGGGCGCGGTTGAGCGTGAACCCGGACCTGCTGACGAAGCTCGCCAGCCCCACCACCAGTCCGGCGGCCATCGAGTTAATCGTCAAGTGGTCGTATGCGCGCGAGGCATCGCCGAACCACCTGGCCTTTCTCAAGAAGCAATTGATGCGCGGCCGGTCGGCGGTGCTGCACGGGGACTACCAGGCAGCCAATGCCTTTGACCGGACCGAGGCGCTGGGGGGCATTGCAGTGCCCACGCTGGTGCTGTGCGGCGCGGAAGACCGGATGACCCCGCCGCGTTTGAGCGAACAACTGGCAGAAGCCATACCCGGCGCGGCACTGGTGAAGGTGCCAGGGGCGGGGCATATGGTCATGCAGGAACAACCGACGGCCGTGGCTTCGGCGCTCGAGACCCTCTTCAAGCGAGTGCGCTGGTAGCCAAAGCGGGCGTGTGAGCCTTCCTTGCAGATTTGTTACGTGGCGTGTATCCAGTTGACTTGTTTCGGGTTGTAGAATAGTAGGTAGTTGAACGAGTTGAATCTTTTGAAACCCAGTTGCCCCGGCGGCCGGTCAGTTAATCCCAACGCCTTCATTGTTCCGAACCATTCAACGGGCGCACCAGGACCTCAGGGTTTCAAAAGCCGGACAAGGAGAAGGGACAGGGCGCGGCCCTGTACTCTGATTCACAGCCTATGCTGGATTTGAGGAGGCAGTTCGCATCCCGGGCAGGGTTGGGCGAGAACCAGACCCTGCGCGATGCGCGCCTGCTGGCGGATGTGCTGGCCAGCGCCATGTTTGCCACGATTTTCACCGCGCTGGTCGTCTGGCTATATGCCCGCTCAGCAGCGGTGTTCTTTGTTTTTGGGGTGGCGCTGCTGATGCAGATTCCGCCCTGGTTGCTGCTGCGCCGCGGGCGGTTGATGCTGGCGGCGGGGCTGCTGAACACGCTGATGTGGTTCTTCTTTGCCACGCTGAGTATGGTGCAGGGCGGGCTGGTCAGCGAGCAGGTCATGGGCCACTTGCTGGTCATCATTCTGGTGGTCCTGTTGCAGGGAGTGC
>SCUK01000001.1 GCA_004297445.1 Anaerolineae bacterium
GGCCGCCGTGGGCGAGGAGTTGGCGATGGGTGCCGCGCTCAACGATACGGCCGGCGTGCATGACGAGAATCAGGTCGCTGTTGACGATGGTGGAGAGGCGGTGGGCGATGACGAAGGCGGTGCGGTTTTCCAGCAGGCGATGCAGGGCGGATTGAATCATCTGCTCGGTCTGGGTGTCGACGCTGGAGGTGGCTTCGTCGAGGATGAGGATGCGAGGGTCGGCGAGGAGGGCGCGGGCGAAGGAGATGAGCTGGCGCTGGCCGACGGACAGCAGAGCGCCGCCTTCTTCCACCGGCGATTCATAGCCCTGACGCAGATTCATGATGAATTCGTGGGCGCCGACCGCACGGGCGGCTGCCTCCACCTGCGCGGAAGACGCTTCGAGATTACCGAAGGCGATGTTGTCGTAGATGCTGCCGCTGAAGAGGAACGGGTCCTGCAGGACGATGCCCATCTGGCGGCGCAGGCTGGACTGGGTGACGGTGCGGATGTCGATGCCGTCGATGAGGACGCGGCCGCCGGTGGGGTCATAGAACCGGGAGAGTAGTTTGATGAGGGTGGACTTGCCCGCGCCGGTTTCCCCTACGAGGGCGATAGTGCGGCCGGCAGGAATGTCGAGGTCGATGGATTCAAGGACCGGCGTATCCGGGTCGTCGGAATAATGGAAGTCGACATTCTCGAAGGTGACGGCGCCCGCAATACGAGGCATTTCGACGGCGTCGGCGGCATCATCAATCTCAACTTTGGCGTTCAGGAGTTCGAGGATACGTTCGCCGCCAATCATGGTGGCCTGAAGCTGGTCGAAGCGACGACTCAGGTCCTGAATGGGCTGGAAGAAGCGTTCGATATAGAGGACGAAAGCGACGAGGACGCCGGCCGTGACCTCTGCGCCGAGGACGGCGGCGCCGCCCAGCCAGACGACGAGAGCGATGGCGAGCGTGCCGATGAAGTCCACAGTGGGGAAGAAGACCGAGATGGCGCGGGCGGCCTGCAAGTTGTTGTCCAGCAGGTAGCGGTTTATCTCGCCGCCGAAGCGGTTGTAGTTGTACTCCTGGCGAGAGAAGGCCTGCACCACGCGAACGCCGTTGATGTTTTCAGCAAGGACGCTGTTGACCCAGGAGTTGCCGGCGCGGACTCGGCGGTAGACATCGCGTACCTTGTTGCGGAAGATGACGGTGGCGGCGATGATGAAAGGCAGGGCGATGAAGGTGTAGAGCGACAGGCGCAGGTTGAGGGCGAGCATGGCGATCATGGTGCCGATGAGGGTGAAAATGTTGCGGGCGATGGCGATGATGGCCCAGGTGACGAAGTTGCGAATGGAAGTGACGTCATTGATAATGCGGGCGATGAGACGGCCGACGCTGAAGCGGCTGTAGAAGCCGAGGGACAGGCGCTGGAGGTGGCTGAAGAGACGGGCGCGCATGTCGTAAATGATGGATTGACCGGCGCGGGACATGACGATGAGGCGCATGTAAGTGGCGAGCCATTGCAGGGCAGCGGCGGCGAGATACCAGAGGACGGCGGCGCGCAGGGCGGGGATGGAGCCCTGTTCGATGCCGGAGTCCAGGGCGACCTTGACAAGGTACGGCCCGGCGACGGCGCCGATGGAGCCCAGGACCATGAGGAAGAAACTGATCCAGAGCTGTTTGACGTAGGGACGGATGAAGGACAGGAGACCGGAGGCGACGGCGGGGTCGTAGCCCTTCTGGATTTCGTCGTCCTGTCGGAAGAAACTGGGGGGTGAGACAGGCTGGGACGCCATTTAATCGTCTCCAGAGGGGGTGAGGCTGCTGATGTCGCGCTCAAATTCGTCGAGATGAGAGCGCTGGAGGTCGTTGATTTCGTTGTACAGGCCGCCGAGGGCCAGGAGGTCAGTGTGGCGGCCGCGTTCAATAATGCGCCCGCCCTGCATGACGAGAATCTGGTCGGCGTGGCGGACGCTGGCGATGCGCTGGGCGATGACGAAGGTGGTGCGGCCGGCCATGCGTTCCTTCAGGGCAGCCTGAATGCGGTGCTCGGTTTCGGTGTCCACACTGGAGGTGGCATCATCAAGGATCAGGATACGGGGGTCCATGAGAAGGGCGCGGGCGATGGCGATGCGCTGGCGCTGGCCGCCGGACAGAGTGATGCCGCGCTCTCCGACCACCGTGGCGTACTTTTCCGGCGTGCGTAGAATGAAGTCATGCGCCTGGGCGGCGCGGGCGGCGGCGAAGATTTCTTCTTCCGACGCGTCCGGACGGCCGAGGGCGATGTTCTCGCGAATGGTGGCGGAAAAGAGGAGGGAAGTCTGGAGGACGATGCCAATCTTGCGGCGCAGGGCGGTGAGGTCGAACTCGCGGACGTCGGCGCCATCTATTCTTACGGCGCCGGTGGTGGCATCGTAGAAGCGGGGGATGAGGCTGACGAGGGTGCTTTTGCCGGAACCGGTGGGGCCGATGATGCCGACAGTCTGGTCAGGCTCGACGGATAGCTCGATGTCCAGAAGGGCGGGGGCTTCCTCGCCTTCATAGGCGAAGGAAACGTTCTCGAAAGTCACCTGGCCGCGGAAGGTGCGGTCCGGGTCTGCGCCGGGGGGCGACTGGATGGCGGGTTGACTGTCCAGGACTTCAAAGGCGCGCTGAAGGCCGGCGGCGGCCTCGCCAGCGGTGTTCACCAGCCAAATCAATTCCTGAACCGGGGCAGCGAGCAGCAGGACGTAGGCATTGAAGGCGACGACCTGGCCGACGGTGAGGTCACCCCGGATGGCGGCGAGACCGCCGAACCAAAGGATGAGGATGGTGCTGAGAGCCACAAGGAAAGAGGACGTGGGCATAACTTTGGCCCATTCATCAATGACATGCACGCGGGCGTGGAAGAGCTCGCGGTTGGTCTCGTCGAAACGGCGAATCTCGTGGGGTTCGCGGGCGAAGGCGCGAACCACCTGAACGCCGGTGACGTTTTCCTGCAACTGGGAAGAGAGTTTGCCTAGGATGTTGTCCACGGAGTAGAACAGGGCACTGGCGCGCGCTCCGAACATGCTGGTTTGTATAACCAGGGGGATGATGGGAAGGCTGGCGATGATGGCGAGGCGGGCATCGGTGAGGAACATGAGGGTGAGGGTGCCGACGGTCATGAAGAGCGCCTGGAGAAGTTCAATCGCGCCGAAACCGAGGAAGGCCTGGACGGAGCCGACATCCTCGATGCAGCGGCTGACAAGCTGACCGGTCTGGGCGCGGTCGTGATAGCCGAAGGATAGGTGCTGGATGTGATTGAAGAGGCGATTGCGCAGGTCAAAGGCGACGCGCATTGAGACGGATTCAGTCAGGAAGCGCTGAAGCGTGGCGACCAGCGAGCGCACCGCGCCAATGGCGACGATGACCAGGGCGGACGTGGCGATGAATCCAATCTCGCGGCGGGCAAGGCCCTCGTCAATGACATTCTGAATAATGCCGGGGACGGCCAATTGCATGGCGATGATGGCGGCGAGCGCGAGAATGGCCACCCATACCTGCCAAAGGTAGGGCCGAATCAGGGGGATTATCCTGGCTAGGTGTTTCATTCGCCGGAAGGAATCTCAAACGAGGACTCACGGGCGGCGACGGTCCAGCCGGTTTCATCGAGAATCTGGCCGACGCCCAGCCCTTCGCGCCCGGCGGGGTCAAACTCATCCAGGTTGCTGTAGAAGACGCGCATGTGGACCGCGTAGCGGCCGCCGGTTTCCGCCTTGCGGATGTGGACGGTGAAGTCCATGGCCGGGTCGGTGGTCTCGACGATGCTGACCTCGGCGACCTTTGACCCCGAATCGTCGGTCACGCTGACTTCGACATTGGGACGTTTCTGGAAAGGAGACAATCTGAAACGGATGGCCACACGGCGGCCATCGGGATACGGGTCGACTTCAAGTGCGCGAATTTCCATGTCCTCGGGAGGGACGGGCACATCATCGGGGTCTGCGAAGAAGATATCCATGTGAATGCCTCGGAACCGGAAAAACCGAAGGTTCATTATACCCGGTGGGGTTGACGGGGCGGCGACTTGCCTCACCCCTTGTCCCCCTCTCCGGAATTCCTGCGGAATTCTTGGAGAGGGGGAGTTGCCGGTACGCGCCTATAAGTGGCCAGGCTACTGGTCGGCAGAATGAGGTGGACTGCGAGGTTCTGTGAAGGGGCGGGCCGGTCTTAGACCGGCCCCTACGGAATAGGGGAAGGTGGGTGGAATTTGGCAGGGAGCGTTGAAGGGATGGACGATGGTGCAACAAGACGCTCCTACACGGAGACAGGATGGGATTGATGAGGTGTGGGGTTGCCAATGCGCGGGGCAAGGGCTACAATCGGCGGGCGGGAGGACGCTATGAAACTAAAGATTGAAACGCTTGCCATTCATGGCGGGCAGACCCCGGAGCCTGTTACCGGGGCGATCATGACACCCATTTTCCAGACCTCTACGTATGTGCAACCGGGGGTGGGAGAGAACAAGGGCTACGAGTATTCGCGGACGGGGAACCCGACGCGAAAAGCGCTGGAAGACTGCCTGGCCGGGCTGGAGGGCGCGCAGTATGGGTTGGCATTCTCGTCCGGGATGGCGGCAACCGACACGGTGGTGCGCCTGCTAAAAAGCGGGGACCACGTGGTGTGCGGGAATGATGTGTATGGCGGCACCTTCCGACTGTTCGACAAGGAGTTTCGCCGGTTTGGCTTTGAATTCGACTTCGTCGATACGACCGACGTGAAGGCATTGGAAGCAGCGCTGCGGCCCGAAACCCGGCTGGTGTGGCTAGAAACGCCGACGAATCCGCTGTTGAATGTGTCTGACATCCGGGCGATTGCGGAGATGCTGGCGGGACGAAAGAACCGGCCGCTGCTGGCGGTGGATAACACGTTTGCGACGCCGTACTTGCAGCGACCCCTGGAATTGGGGGCGGACGTGGTGGTGCATAGCACGACGAAATACCTGGGCGGGCATTCGGACGCGGTGGGCGGGGCGATTGCGATGAATGACACGGCGTTGTATGAGCGATTGAAGTTTATGCAGAACGCCATCGGGGCTGTGCCGGGGCCGATGGATTGCTTCCTGGTACTGCGGGGAATCAAGACGCTGCACTTGCGAATGGACCGGCATGCTTCGAATGCCGAGGCGGTGGCGAATTACTTGAGCGACCACCCGAAAGTGAAGACCGTGACCTACCCGTTCCACGAATCGCATCCGCAGTATGCAGTGGCGAAAAAACAGATGCGGAACGGGGGCGGGATGATTTCCATTGTGATGAACGGGGGCGAGGAAGCGGCGCGCAAGTTGGCGGAGGGCACCAAAGTATTTGCCCTGGCGGAGAGCCTGGGCGGCGTGGAGTCTCTCATTGAGCTACCGGCGGGGATGACGCACCTTTCTGTGGCGGCATCCCCGCTGGCGATTGACACGGGGCTGGTGAGGTTGTCCGTTGGGGTTGAGCATGTCGATGACCTGTTGCTGGATATCGAACAGGCACTGGGGAAGGTGTAGGGATCAGGAAATATGCAGGGCGATCGAACCGTCGCCGCTAGCGAGGACAAAAACCCTTCTACGATGGATGAGTTTAAGGTAAGAAGAAAGGGCCGGTCTATGACCGGCCCTTAAGGTTTCTGCGATGAATATCCTCTTCGACCTGGTTTATTCGTCGAAGAGGACGGTGGGTTCGGCGTAGAAGCGTACGCCTTTGCGGGCGACGCGTTCCTGAATCCAACGAGCGAGGAATTCGTTCTTTGCTTGCAGAGGCTGGTCGGATGCCAGTTGCTCCAGCGGATAGTTGACGCGCAGGGCACGAGGGGAGACGGAGAAGCGGGTGACACCGGGCGGCAGGAGTTCACCGGCACCACAGGCATCCAGGACTTCCTGCATGGTCAGCGGGGGGAAGACGACAAGGGCGGATAAGTTTTCGTAAGTTGCGTCCAGAGCGGTAATCTTGCGGACGCGGGTGCGGTCCAGATGGCAATGAGTCTTGTAACTGTCTACAATTGCGTTGAGAAAATGGATGTGCTGGGCGGGACCGTGTGCATCGGCGATTGCGGCGTGAGTAAGTTCGTCCGGAGTTTGAATCAATGCCAGCAACGTGCGATTGTATAGCTGGCGGAAAGCCTCTTCTTCGTCATGGAGCGGTTCAAGGCGAATGCCCGGCAACGAGGCGATGCCTGAGAAAAACTCCTCCGGTGGGAGGCCCCAACAGACATGATTCCAGGTGCGAAGGTCGAGGGTGGGTGCGTCGGGTTCAACAATCTGGGCCAGGACGTGAGGGAAGCCCATGCGCTGAAGGGCGGTGGTGCGGTTAGCGCCGTCCAGCACCATGTAACGGCCCGTGCCATCTTTGAAGGGGGAAACGATGGGGGGGTTCTGAAGGAGGCCGCTGGATTTGAGACGCTCCACCAACGCGGGCGTACGCTGGTCGTCGTGCCATTCATGCACGACCAGTTTGTCCAGCGGGATTATCTCGATAGTTGGAAATTCTTCGAACATGGACTGGTCTGCAGCCGCTAGCGGTAGATAAAATCCAGAACGTCAATCTTGGTGAGCAGGCCGATGAGATGGTCACCGTCTTTTACCAGGATGACGTTGTGCTCCACGATGGCGGGCATGGCGTCGCCAATATGGGTGTGGGCGGGGAAGGCTGGCGGCGCGGGCTGGAGAATCGAGTCGATGGTTTCTTCGTGGCTGTGCTGGTGGTTGACCTCCAGCATGTGGTTCAGCAAGTCCAGTTCGCGGACGAGGCCAATCACCTGTTCTTTTTCGCCCAGAACGGGCAATTGGGAGATATCGTGTTTCTTCATGGTGCCGATGACGTTGGTCATGCGGTCCTTGGCGCGGGCCACAATCAGGTCCTGCGACCGCTTGGCGCTGAGCACTTCGCGCAAAGTGGCCTCGTTCCAATCCGATTCGAGGAATCCGTTTTCGCGCATCCAGGTGTCGTCGAACAGTTTGGAGAGGTAGCGCGAGCCTGAGTCGGGCAGGATGACGATGACGATGCGGTCTTCCGGCAGGTCCTGTGCGTATTTCAGCGCGCCGGCGAGGGCCGCGCCGCTGGAGCCGCCGGCGAAGATGCCCTCGTCCTTCACCAGCTTGCGGGTGAGATGGAAAGATTCCTTGTCGTTAACGCGGACGATATGGTCAATCACAGAGAGGTCGTATACGCTTGGGAGAAAATCTTCGCCAATGCCTTCGACTTTGTAGGTGCGGGCAATCATTTCCGGAGTGATCTTGCCCTTGTTTTCCCAGATTTCGAGGAGGATTGAGCCTTCCACATCCACGCCCACAATCTGAACATCCGGGTTCTGTTCTTTGAGATACTTGCCGATACCGGTGATGGTGCCGCCGGTGCCCATGCCGATGACGACATCGGTCACCTTGCCGCCGGTCTGTTTCCAAATCTCGGGACCGGTGGTCTGGTAATGGCTGAGCGGATTTTCCGGATTGTGATACTGGTTGGCGAGGATGGCATTGGGGGTTTCGGAGACAATCTGGCGAGCCACGCTGTAATAGGAACGCGGGTCTTCCGGGGCGACGGCGGTGGGAGTGATGATGACCTTTGCGCCGAAGGCGCGCAATAACTGAATCTTCTCGTTGCTCATCTTGTCCGGCATGACGAACACGGCCTTGTAGCCCTTGAGGGCACATACGATAGCCAGCCCCACGCCGGTATTGCCGGAGGTGGACTCTACCACCGTGCCGCCGGGGGTCAGGCGGCCGGTTTGCTCTGCTTCTGTAATGATATTCAGGCCAATGCGGTCCTTGACTGAGCCGCCGGGGTTGAAGAATTCAACCTTGGCGTACACCGGGCAGGCGACGCGTGACGCGACTTTGTTGAGTTTGACCAGAGGCGTGTTGCCAACCGTGGACAGAATCGAGTCATATACGCGCAATTCGGGGGAAACAGGCAGGCTTGCAGCAGGCATTCGGACTGCTCCGTTCAGATGCTTGGGATAGGGTAGCGTACCATGATTCAAAAAGAGCGTCAAAAGAGAATAGAGGAGGGGAGTGTCCATCTTGGATGGTGAGGGAGTCGATGCTTTAGCGGAGATTTCTCTCAGAACTCGGCTAAAGCCTCGACTCCGGCGTGCAACCCAAGTGATTTTGGACACTCCCCAAGGCAACGGCCGCAATGGGCTAAAGCCTACCGTCTGGGGTGGGGCTATGGGCAGGCTTTGGCGATGTGTTCCTCGTGGGATACGGAGAAGACATGGCTGCCGCTGCCGTCGCAGGCGGCGCGGAAATAGTAATAGGGAGATGACTCAGGGAAGGCTACGGCGGACAGGCTGGCGAGGTCCGGATTGGCGATGGGCGAGGGAGGGAGGCCGGAGTAGAGATACGTGTTGTAAGGCGAGTCGATGGCGAGGTGCTCAAAGGTGAGTGGATTGGTCCACCAGCTGGATTGTGAGGCGTTGTAGCCTACAGCATACTGGACGGTGGGGTCGGCATCAAGCTTCATGCCGATGGCGAGGCGATTGAGGAAGACGGAGGCAATGAAGGGTTTTTCTGAATCGATGACGGCTTCGCGCTCGACGATGGAAGCGAGGATGACGGCTTCATGAATGGAGAGACCGTGCTCGGCCCATGCGTCTCCCAGGTCGGGGGTAACGCTGGCATCGAACGCGTTCAGCAAGAGCAGAACGAGGTCGGCGGCGTCGGTTTCGCGGGGCACCAGATAGACGCCGGGAAATAAGAAACCTTCCAGAGAAACCCCGAAGGGAATCTCGGTGGAAATGGGTGATGCGCCCGGCCGGGTATTGGCGGCGGCGATGAAATCGTCAGGAGAAATTTGGAGACCAGAGGTAGGCAGGGACGCGGCAATCTCTTCCAGACGCCAGCCAGGGAGAACCCCGAATGGGACTTCGCGTAGTGACGAATCCAATAACTGGGCGGCCAGAACGACGGGCGCCTGGGCGGCGGACAGGCGGTATTCGCCGGGTTGCAGGCGAGTGTCCCAGCCTGAATAGATGAGGAACGTGCGCAAGGCGGCGGCGCTGGGAATCAACCCCTCGGCCTCGAGACGGGAAAGGATGCTGGCCGCGGGCTCGTCCGGCTCGATGACAAAAACCTGTTCCGGCGCATTGGGGAATGCAGATTCGAGCAGGAGGTCCTGGTCTCTGACGAGTTGATATGAGACGGTGATTTTTTCCAGCAGGCCGAGGGCGCCGACCGGAGGGCCGTAGAGCCGGGCGGCCTGGGCTGGGAAACTGAAGGCGCCGTTGGCGAGCCAGATGGAGGCGGCGCAAATGGCGAGCAGAAAAACGACTGCGATGATGGAGAGGCCGCCAGAAGCAGCGCGGCGGGTCATCGGTGGGCGTCCAGATAGGATTGGAGGATGGCGGCGGCGGCGCGGTCGTCAATGTGGGCGGAACGGTCACGGGTGCCGAGGGCGCGGCGGACCTGCAAGGTATCGGCAGTGGTGAAGTCTTCGTCCCAGAGTTCCACGGGAATATCGGTCTGGGTGCGGATGGCGGCGGCGAGACGGGCAGCGCGGCGACCGGAGACATTGGGCTTGCCATCCAGACCAAAGGATTGGCCGACGATGATGCGGGCCACCTGATGGTCGCGCGCGACCTGGGCGATGAGGGCGGCATCCGCGAGGCGGGCGGTGTGGGAGATGATTTGCAGCGGGCGGGCGAGGGAGGCGCTTTCGTCGCTAATGGCTACGCCGATGCGCTTTTCGCCCGGGTCAATCGCGAGGAGACGCATCAGCGAGACACCGTTATCTGCCAGGGCATCAGGGGCAGGAATGGCAGCCAGGCCGGTAGAAGGGTAATTTCAGGGGGGCTTTGCAGTTCAAACGATTCGGTGATGCGGGCGATGGCCGAAGCCGGCGAACGACCCAGCATAAGGGGCAGGAGGTATGATTCGGGGATGGCACCTTGAATTGTGCGGCTGAGGCGGAGAACCAGATTGTAGGTGCCGTCTGCCTGAAGCGACGGATTGTCGAGCGCAGAAGTTGACAATGTGCCTTCCAGCGGCGAAAAGTCAGGTGAAAGGGAGGCGTCCAGGGTGGCGCGGGCAAACAAGTCAAGCTGGTCGGCGGGGATATAGGGAATGCTGAAGCGGACTCGCAGGCGCAACGACAGTTCATCGGCGGGCTGCGGCGGCGGGGGTGAAAATTCTTCTTCGAGAATTTCGATTTCGCCGGGTTCTGAAATGAGAATGAGGCCGGGGGTAAGGTCGCTGAGCGAGGCATCGGCCAGCGCCGACTGCCAGAGGCTGGCAATTAGCGCGGCGCGCAGGTTGTCGTAATCTTCAGGGGCCGGGGCGCGGCTGGGCTGGTCCTGCCCGCCGGAGGTGGGCTCCAGATTAGAGGCAGAGAGGCGGATGCCGAGGTCTCCTTCGACGACGTCGAGGGCGCCGGCAGGCAGGTTGCCCGATGTGCCGGGCGATTCGGCAACGATCCCGACTATGGCGGTAGACCCGGCAGTAGGACTGAGCGAAACCGCGCGAACGGTTTTGAAGCGAATGGACGGGGTGAATGAAGTGCGAATAATCGTGCCGGAGGGAACGGCCACGGCATCATCCGTCAGGTTGGTGAGGAGGATTTCCCCGGAAGACGCGCTGAAGGGAATAGCTGTTTCGCCCGTGGCCGGGACGACGCTGACACCTTCGACGACCACAGACGCAACCTTGAGAGGAAGCACGCCGCTGAGATTGAAGCGGGGTAAGGTGGGATCAGCAATCAGGGCAATTTCAAGGGATTGCGGCTGGCGCGCAGGTTCGAGTTTCAGGTGGGCACGAGGGAGGAGCAACGCCACCAAGCAGGCGAAGGCCAACACGCCGATTCCGAAGACGGCACCCCTTGCCGGCCCAGACAAGGGCCGGTGGGCCGGTGAAGCCGGTTTGGCGAGGCGGGCCGGAGACGTGCGACGGGGGGAAATGAGAGCGGCGGGATTCTCCGGCGCTGATTCCCAGGGGATTTGCTGGGCCATGCGGATGTTGCGGAATACGGGGATGCCCAATTCGCCAGCGTGGTGAGCGACATCTGACCGGCGGGACACGATGGCGAGGCGGGAGCCGTTGGACTGCGCCCGGCGGTGAAGACGCTGGATATCCAGCCTGGAGCGAAGCGCCAGCGGGCGCACAGGCCAGACGAGCAGAACGCGGTCGCTCTGACTGCGGTCCAGCTTGTCCGATGCGGAGGCAACATCGTCATGAGATTCCAGCCGAATCATCTGGGATTTCATCTTGAATTTGCCCGAAGGATATTCAACTGAGTCAGTTGTTCAGCCGCGCTTCCACCCAGGGAAGGACCAGCGCGAGCGCCTCTTCAAGACGCGAGGCGTCCTTGCCGCCAGCCTGGGCCATGGAAGGTTTGCCGCCACCACTGCCGCCGAGGGGTTCGGCGACGACTTTGACCAGTTCACCGGCGTGCAGGCCGCGCTTGACGAGGTCGTCGGTGACTGCGGCAAGCAGAGCGGGTTGCCCGTCCAGTACAGCGGCGAGGACTACTACGCCGCTGGGGTGCTGCTGGCGGAAACGGTCGCTTAATTCGCGCAAGCTGTCGCGGTCGGCGTGGGGAATGACGGCGGCGAGGACTGCGGCGCCGTTGACCTGCCGCGCGGAGGCGAGAGTCTTTTCAAACTGGGCGGCGACGTCCTGACGGCGCAGGGTTTGCATGGCGCGCTGGCTCTCAGCCAACTCGGCTAACAGGGATTCGACGCGGGGGAGGAGTTGCCCGGCGGGGGCGTTGAGCAGATTGGACAGGCCTCGCAGTTCCTGATTGCGCTGGCGGACGAGGTCGTAGGTTTCGCGTCCGGTGATGGCTTCAATACGGCGAATGCCAGCGGCGGCACTGGATTCGCTAGTTATGAGGAAAAGACCGATGTCGCCCGTGCGGGGTACATGGGTGCCGCCGCACAATTCATAGGAGAAGGTGTTTTCATCACCAATTTGAATGGTGCGGACGATGGCGGCGTACTTTTCGCCGAAGAGGGCCATGGCGCCTTCGGCTTTGGCCTGGTCCAGGGGTTTGTTCTCGATGCGGAGATGGTGGCTTTCGAGAATCCAACGGTTGACAATCGCTTCGATTTCGGCGAGTTGCCCGGGCGTGACGGGCTCGGAGTGGTTGAAGTCAAATCGCAGTCGGTCCGGCGCGACGAGCGAGCCGGCCTGGCGGGCATGTCCGCCGACGACCTGATGCAGGGCTGCATGCAGGAGGTGGGTGGCAGTGTGGTTGCGCATGATGTCCAGACGGCGGGCGGCATTCACGGAGGCATGGGAGGAATCGCCTACGGTAGGTTTACCCTTCTTGACCACGCCGGCATGGGCGACGATGCCGGCGGCCGGGCGGAAGACATCGGTGACCGCAATCAGCCACTTGCCGTCTTTTGATTGGATTGTCCCGGTGTCGGCAATCTGGCCGCCGGAAGCAATGTAGAAGCAGGTGTTGGGGAGGATGACGATGACGTCATCGCCATTGGCAGCCGACTTGACCGATTCGCCGTCTCTGATGATGCCGAGGAGGTCGCCTTCGGCGGTCAGGGATTGATAGGGGTCGTAGGCGACACCGGATTCGGGGAGCGCGCCGGTGGACTGCAACTCCTGAAGCAGGGAACGATAGATGGCGACATCTTCGCCGCCGAGGGCGCCCATGGACTTGCCGCCGCCGGAGGCGAGACGGTGTTCTTCCATGGCGCGGCGAAACCCTTCTTCATCGACATCCAGCCCGCGCTCGCGGGCGACGTCACGCGTGATTTCCAAAGGCAGGCCGAAGGTGGCGTACAGTTCGAAAGCCTGCTCACCAGACAGGGTTGAGCCGGAATCCGACAACTGGTTGAGCTGACCCTCGAGATTGGCGATGCCGCCTTCCACGGTGCGCTGGAATCGTTCTTCTTCGCGGGTAAGGTTGTCCAGAATGGCCGCGCGATTGCGGACCAGTTCCGGGTACGCGCCACCGTACATGTCGATAAGATTGGCGGCGAGGTGGGCAAGGAAAGGCTCGTTCAGGCCGATTTTGCCACCAAAGCGGGCGGCGCGACGGATGACCATGCGGGCGACATAATTGCGGCCGAGATTGCCAGGGACGACGCCATCTGCAATCAGGAAAGAGGCGGCGCGGACATGGTCGGCGATGACGCGGTAGGGCGTGAAGCTCTCTTCGCGCTGTTTGTCCGAATGGCGGGCGAGTTCCTGAATCTGTTCAATCATCGACCAGAAGAGGTCGGTGCGGTAGTTGGAGGGCTGATTCTGGAGGACGGCGACGATGCGCTCGAAGCCCATACCCGTGTCCACATGGGTGGCCGGGAGAGGTTCCAACGATTTGGGGCCGGTGCGATTGTACTGCATGAAGACGAGATTCCACAGTTCGAGGAAGCGCGGGCCGTCGAGGTCCGGCGTGCCGTCCGGGAGAAACGTAATCTCGCCGTGCTCGGGGCCGAGGTCGATATGGATTTCGCTGTTGGGGCCGCAAGGGCCGGTGTCAGCCATCTCCCAAAAATTATCTTTGCGGCCGAAATAGAGGATGTGGTCCGGGTTCAGACCGGGCTGGGCTCGCCAGTGCGAGGCGGCTTCGTCATCGGTGGGGATTTCGCCCTGTTCGTCCTTGAAACATGTGACGTACAGGCGGTCTTTGGGGAGCTTCCAGACCTCAGTGAGCAGTTCCCAGGCCCATTCGATGGCTTCCTTTTTGTAGTAATCACCGAAGGACCAGTTGCCGAGCATTTCAAAGAAGGTGTGGTGAGTGTCGTCGAAGCCGACATCTTCGAGGTCGTTGTGTTTGCCGGCGACGCGCAGGCACTTCTGGGAATTGACGGCACGGGTGTAGGGGCGGTCATCGGTGCCGAGAAAGACATCTTTGAACTGCACCATGCCGGAGTTGGTGAATAGAAGGGTGGAATCGCCTCCGGGGACGAGCGAGGAGGACGCGACAAATGTGTGGGCGTATTTGTCCACAAAGAAGTCTATGAATTGCTGGCGGATTTCATTCGCCGTGAGTGTCTTTTTTGGCATCGATGCTCCAGCGGGCCGATTGCGGGCCAAGTATCTGATGAATTATACGCGGAAAAGGAAGTGAAGGGACTGGAGACGCGGAGATGAGGACATGAGGGGGCATGGGGAAAAGGGCACAACGGACGGGTGATGGGGCTGGGTTAAGCAGGTAGTTCCTCCATCGGCTGTTTACCAGCGAGCCTTCCTGAGAGAACGGCGCGGCCGGGATTTCTCGCTGCGCTCGAAATGACAGGCGGGTGGCGGGGAATGTACCGGACGAGGCGGCGGCAGAAAGGATAAAATGAGGGAATGGAGAAGAGCGGGTTGGCGATGAGACCGCTGGGTATACCAGATGTGTTGGAAATCCAGCCGCGGGCCTTTGGCGATGTGCGGGGCCGGTTCGCGGAGCTGTACCGCGCCGATGGCTACGCGGCGCTGGGCCATGAATTTGTCCAGGACAATCTCGCGAGGTCGGCGCGAGGGACGCTGCGCGGAATGCACTACCAAATCGAACAGGCGCAGGGGAAACTGGTGACGGCGCTGGAAGGCGAGGTGTTTGACGTGGCGGTGGACATGCGGCGGAGTTCGGCGACGTTCGGCCAGTGGGTGGGATTGCAGTTGAGCGGCGAGCGACTGAATCAAATCTGGGTGCCGCCGGGATTTTCACATGGTTACTATGTAATGTCCGAAGTCGCGGTGGTGGTTTATAAGGTAACCGCGCTGTACGCGCCGGACTATGAGCGGACGCTGCGCTGGGATGACGCGGATGTCGGCATCGAGTGGCCATTTCCGGCGGGAGAAGCGCCACTGCTTTCTGACAAGGATCGAGCGGGGAAGTTGTGGGGCGAGGCCGACGCCTATGCGTGACGGGCGGCGGGTGCTGGTGACGGGCGGGGCAGGGTTCATAGGTTTAAACCTGATAGCGTATTTACTAGCCACAGACCCTGACCTGAGCGTGGTGAGTGTGGATATCTTGAAATACGGCTGGCAGCAGGCCAGCCTGGCGCGGGCGGCATTTCCGAGCCGGCATACCTTTGTGCAAGCGGACATTCTGAACCAAGGGGCCATGACTCAAATCCTCAAGGACCATCACATCAACCTGGTGTTCCACCTGGCGGCTGAAACGCATGTCGACCGGTCGATTCATTCGCCGGAAGAATTTGTGCAGACGAACGTGGTCGGGACACTGCGGATATTGGAGGCGTTCCGGTCGGTCTATGGAGAGCGCAGGGAGGAGATGCGGTTCTGTCATGTCTCCACGGATGAGGTGTTCGGGACGCTAGGACAAGATGCGCCGGCATTTGATGAGGAAACGTGCTACGCGCCGCGCTCGCCGTATGCGGCTTCCAAGGCCGGGGCCGACCACCTGGCGCGCGCCTACCAGGTGACGTATGATTTGCCCATCCTGGTAACGAATTGCTCGAACAATTACGGGCCATTCCAATACCCGGAGAAACTCATCCCCTTGATGATTTTCAATGCGCTGGCGGGGAAACCACTGCCGGTGTATGGCGATGGGAAACAGAAGCGGGACTGGCTGCATGTTGGTGACCATTGTGCTGGGTTGTGGCTGGCGGCGACGCGCGGGCTGCCGGGAGAGACCCACCTGTTTGGCGGCGGGGAGGAGACGGAGAATCTGACGCTGGTAGGGATGTTGTGCAGGCTGTTGGATGAGATGCGGCCGCGTGACGATGGGGGGAGTTACGCCGGACTGATTTACCATGTGGCGGACCGGCCGGGACACGACCGGAGGTATGCGGTGGATTCTTCCAAAGCGCGGCGTGACCTGGGCTGGGCGCCGCAAATGGGGTTGGAAGAAGGATTGCGCGAAACGGTGGGCTGGTACTTAAACGCGGGGGATTGGCTGGTGGCCATCGCGGCGGATGGCGGATTCCAGGACTGGCTGGCGACGAACTACGGCGGGAGGGAAGCGACGGCATGAAAGGAATCATCCTGGCGGGTGGGAACGGGACGCGGTTGCACCCGTTAACTTCGGCGTTGAGCAAACAATTGCTGCCGGTGTACGACAAGCCGATGCTGTATTACCCGCTGAGCATGCTGATGTTGGCCGGAATCCGCGAGATACTGGTCATCAGCGACCCGGTTTCGTTGCCATCCTTTGAGCGGCTGCTGGGCGATGGGGAGCAGTGGGGGTTGGGCTTCTCATATGCTGAACAACAGAAGCCGGAGGGATTGGCGCAAGCGTTTCTCATTGGGGAGACCTTTCTGGCGGGAGAGCCGGCTTGCTTAATCCTGGGCGACAACATTTTCTTTGGACATGGCCTGCCGGAGGTGATGCGGAGAGCAGCGGAATTGAAGAAGGGGGGACGAATTTTTGCATACCGGGTGAGCAATCCCAGCCGCTACGGGGTGGTGACGCTGGATGATACGGGCCGGCCGTTGAACCTCGAGGAAAAACCGGAGAATCCGCAGTCAGACTTTGCGGTGCCGGGAATCTACTTCTATGATGCGACGGCGGTGGAACGGGCGAAATCCTTGAAGCCCAGCGGGCGCGGCGAACTTGAAATCACTGACCTGAACCGGCTGTATCTCGAACGAGGTGAATTGAGCGTGGAGGTACTGGGTCGGGGCATCGCCTGGCTGGATGCCGGTACGCCGGTCTCGTTGATGCAGGCGGCGAGCTTTGTCCAGACGGTGCAGGAACGGCAGGGGCTGATGATCTCGTGTCCGGAAGAAATCGCTTTCCGGATGGGGATGATTGACCGGGCGGCGCTGGCGGCCCTGGCGGGGGGCATGGGGGCAAATGATTACCGAGATTATCTTTTGCGAATCGTAAGCGACAACTCCTGATGGCGGGCGTGGATAAACTACGCGTGCTGGTGCTTGGCCGGCGCGGACAATTGGGGTCTGAGTTGGAGCGGTTGCTGACGGGGCGAGTGGCACTGACGGCGTGGGGGCGGGATGAACTGGATTTGAGCCAGCTTGAGTTTATTTGGCCCGCAGTAAAGCGCGTGCGGCCGGAACTGGTGATTAACTGCGCGGGGTATACGAACGTGGACCGAGCGGAGGACGAGCCAGAAAAGGCGATGTTGCTCAACGGGCGCGTCCCAGAAGAACTGGCAAGGGCTTGCGCCGGGATTGGCGCGAAGTTGGCGCACATCTCCACCGATTATGTCTTTGATGGGGAGACGGACAGGGCGTACCGCGAAATGGACGCGCCGAATCCTTTGCAGGTGTATGGAACGAGCAAACTGGCGGGAGAGCAGGCGGTGTTTTCAGCAAGCGGCGGCGCGGTGGTGCTGCGGACGAGCTGGCTGTATCACATGGGTTACCCGAGTTTTCCGCGGCGGGTGCTGGGGTGGGCGCGAGGGCAGAAACGAATCCGGATCGTGGCGGAGCATGTGAGCAGCCCGACCTGGGCGACGCGACTGGCACTGATTCTGGCAGAGTCTATACAAAACGGGGAACTACTGGAGCGGCAGGGACTGTACCATGTGGCGGGAGCCGGGCAGTGCAGCCGCTATGACTGGGCGAAAACGACGCTGCAACTTGACCCGCGCGGCGATGAACATACCCATGAAGCGGTTGAAGCAGTGGTGGCGGAGGCGTTTGGCGGGGCGCGACGGCCGCGCTTCAGCGCGCTGGACTGTAGCAAGTTTGATGCCGATTTTGGGCTGAATCGGCCAAATTGGAAAGAGGATCTCCTTACAGCTCTGCAAGGTGAATGGGCTGTGTCATGAAGATACTACGAAACCTTCATTTTTGTATATTAGGAATGATAATAAACTGAGAGCATCTATCGTTCTACCTTCCAACTCGTGAAAGGAGCAACTAATGAATCAAACGATGGAGCAACAGAAGACCTGGCGAGATGCGCTCAGGCACCCGCTGGTGATCGCGGCAATCATCATTGCGCTGGGACTCATCACTGCGGGATTGATTTTCGCTGCGGGGAACTCGGTGCCTGAAAGCGGCGCCGGCGATGGGACCGGGGTGGTAAGTGGCTACACCGTCACTGCAATTGACTGGGACATTCAGGCCGCAAACCCAACACTGCTTGACAATGTCGTATTTACGGTGACCCCGACTGCTGGCGCTGGTAATGCGACTGAAGTGTACGTAACAGTTGATGCTGGCGCGAATTGGATCACGTGCACCAATGTCCTTACCGTCTGGACCTGCGACTTCACTGCTACCGACCCGACAGTTCTGTCGGCGGTCGCTCTCCGGATTGTGGCAATCCAATAATCACGCTGACTCAAAGGAGTACAAGTCATGATGAAACTTCGAAAATTCATGCGGCCCCGGAATCTGCTCATTGTCAGCGCTCTGGCCTTGCTTCTCGTAACAGTCGTTGCCTTCGCCGCGGCGAACTCGGTACCTGAAACAGGCGCGGGTGATGGCACCGGAGTGGTAAGCGGTTACACCGTCACTGCCATTGACTGGGACATCCAAGCTGCCAATCCATTGTTGGTTGACAATGTTGTCTTTACGGTGACCCCGACTGCTGGCGCTGGTAATGCGACTGAAGTGTACGTAACAGTTGATGCTGGCGCGAACTGGATCACGTGCACCAATGTCCTTACCGTCTGGACCTGCGACTTCACGGCTACCGACCCAACGGTGTTGTCTGTGGTTGCTCTCCGCGTGGTCGCAATCCAGTAGACTACAGACTTGAATCTACACCTCTCTTCCCAAACATTGCGCAGCGCAAAGTGGTCACTTGTGCTGGCGTTGGTTATCCCTCTTATGACGAGCTTAGTATCTACCTCGTCTAACTCCGGGTTGACTGAACATGGCGCGGGAAGCGGCGATGGCACGGTTAGCGGGTATGCCATCAGTAGTGTGGTGTGGACGCTGGACAGCGACGCGCCGCGCGAGATCGATTCGGTCTCGTTCGATGTGTCGCCTTCCGGCGGGGCTGGTTCGCCGACTGAGGTGCTTTCCACGGTGGACAATGGTTCCACTTGGATTTCCTGCACTGGCGGGCCGACCACCTGGACGTGCACCTTCGGGGCGGGAGTTATCGCCTCGACGGCCAACCCATTACGAATAGTGTCCGTGGAGTGAATCTGCCACGGGCGGGTGAGGCACAAAAACCCTGTGCCTTTCCCGAGGCATTATTAATAGTCATTCATGAATCCTAAGAAAGCCTTCTCCTACTTGTTTTCAGTCATTGCGGCGGTGCTGCTGTGGCTGTTCTTCGCGCCAACCACGCTGGGCGGGTCGGTAGCGTACGTTATCCTCATCGGCAACAGCATGGAGCCAACGTTCCACCGCTATGACCTGGTGCTGACCCGAGCTGAGTCCAGCTACCAGGTTGGGGATGCGGTGGCGTACGAGCACCCGATGATTGGCGGCGTATTTCACCGTATCGTGGATACGAATGGTGAGCGCTTTGTAATGCAAGGGGACAACAACGACTGGCTGGATACACATGAGCCGACCGAGGATGAAATCGTTGGGAAGTTGTGGCTGCATGTTCCCGGCGGCGGGAAGGTCATCAACTTCCTGAGGCAACCGGCGATGTTCACGGTGCTGGCATTGGGCGTGGGAGTGATGCTGGTAGGTTCATTGACCGGCAAAGACAGCGAGCAATCTACAACCGAACGGCGTAAAATGATGCAACGGCGACGCCCGGCGGCACGTGAAGTGCTGACCTTTGAACAGCATGTGAACGTGCTGGCGGCGAAGCCTGAGACAAAGCAGTCGATGACAGAACCCAAGCCTGAAGAGCGAAAAACGTTAAGGGAACTGATTACACGCGCTCCGGACGAAATCGAAACGCTACCGACGGCGGTGCAGAAACATTTCTGGGAAACCCAGCCAAGCAACCGGCCGGAACTGGCGGCGACGGCTGTTCCCCTGGAAGACATAGAACCGAAGGTCAAGGCGAAGCAGGGGGAGGTGCGGGACAATGCGCTGGAGATGCTGATCGCGGCCAGCGTGGTCACCCTGGTATTCGTGGGGCTGGCCCTGGTGGCCTTCCTGCGGCCGCTGACGGTGATGGCGGACGTGCCGATGAATTACACCCAAAAGGCGGCGTATACCTATACGGCCAATGTACCTTCCGGCGTGTATGACGGGGCGACGGTGCAGCCGGGAGAACCGGTATTCCGGCGACTTGCAGATTCCTTTACTGTTTACCTGACTTATGACCTGGGTTCCCCGTATTCTACCGAGGTGCGCGGGCTGTACCGGATGGTGGTGGAAATTGCGGATATCAGCGGATGGAAGCGCACGGTTGAAATCGTGCCGGACACGTACTTCTCCGGGCGCGAGTTTGAGATGCAAGGCACCATCGAATTCAGTGAAATACAGGCGCTGATCGACCGGCTGGAAGAAGATACCGGGCTGTTGCGGACCGATTACCAGATGACGGTACGAACGGAAGTGACCGTGCTCGGCAGCCTGGATGGCGTTGAGTTTGAAAACGTGTACACCCCGGAACTGATATTCGGGTTTGATGACTTGCAGGTGCAATTGGCAAAATCACCGCCAAACGCGGATAACCCGTTTGAACAGGTGACGATTGGTTCTGTGCCGCGCGAAATGGAACAGGAGAATGTCATCAATATCCTGGGTATGGAAATCGGCGTACGAACGGCGCGGGTGGTTTCGCTGGTGGGGTCGCTGGTCATGCTGATGGCGGTGGCGTATCTGGGAACTCAGGTTTACCACGCCTTCCAGCGCGGCGAAGCTTCACAGGTGGAAGTCCTGTATGGACCGCTCATGGTAAAAGTGAGCGAAGATGTGCTGCCACGAAAGCGCCCGGTGAAGGTGAGCAGCGTGCACGAATTGGCGAAGATAGCGGAACGCGACCAGTGCATGATCTATCACGTGCAGAGCGGCGGCCTGCACAGGTATTACGTCCAGTCTCCGGTGACGCCGGAAGTCTCCTACATCTACGAATTGCGCGTTGCACCGGACGATGAAAGCGGTGCGGCATGAGACGGTTTCGACTGCACCCACCGCAGACACGCCTGCAATGGGCACTGTTGTTGCTGATGTTGGTTATCCTGAGCTATGGCGTGATGAGCGCGTTTGCGGCGGCCAACACGGTGCCGGAGACCGGCGCGGATGTGAATGACGTGGCGATGACGGCCAACACGTTGAAACCTGCGGCGTGCGCAGGATTAACGCTGACCAACCTGGTGGAAGGGTCGGGCACGCTGAATGGAACGGCGGGCAACGACCTCATCTTGGGAAGCGGTGGGGCGGATACGATTGACGGCAGCGGCGGCGACGACTGCATTGTGGCCGGCGGCGGGGACGATGGAATCGATGGCGGAAATGATACGGATATCTGTATTGGGGGAGCGGGAACAGATACTTTCGCCAACTGTGAAACGCAGATTGACCCCTAAACAATCAACCGATCATTACCCCCTCGAGTTTTAGCAGTTCCACTTTGCGCTTACTGCCTAATACGCCGGCGTAGCCTCCAAGCGTCCCATCTGAATTCACCACGCGGTGGCAGGGGATGACGACCGGCACCGGATTGTGACGCAGGGCCTGACCTACGGCGCGAAAGGCGCGGGGTTTGCCGATGCGCCGGGCGATTTCGGCATAGGTGGACACCTGGCCGCGGGGCACTTCGCGGGCGGCCATTAATACGCTGCGCTGAAATGGGGAGATGGCGCGCAGGTCAACAGGCAGGTCGAGTTGCGCAGTTTTGCCCTGAAGGTAGGCTTTTACGGCCTGAAGATATTGGTCGATGTGCCTGGCATTATGCTGTATGCGGAATCTGCCGGCGCCGTGAATGTTGGCAATCACCTGGTCTTCGGTGAGGTCAAAGTCAATGAGGACCAGCCCGACGCTGGAGGCCGCGACCCATACATCACCAATTCGGGTGTTTGGAAGGATGGCGTAGTGAACGAGTGGCGGCAATTCGGCCGCCAGACGCTGATTGAGATGGTTCAGGGCGCGCGTGGCGGAAGCCTCTGTGGGGCCGCGCTGCAGGAGTTCATCGAGGGTAGCGGGGATATCGATTGAGTCTTCCGAGTCAGTCTTACGCATTGGCGTATTCCTTCTGGCCGGTCTGCGCCCGCAGTTTCCGGGCGGCCTGGTACACATTGGCGCGAGCGGCGTCTTCGGTGATGTCCAGTATCCGGGCGACCTCCGGATAGGGCAATTCCTGATAACGATGGAGGATGAGGGCGGCGCGCTGTTTTGCCGGAAGAGCCAGCACGAGGGAGGACAGATGATGGAGGTCCATCCGGTTTAATGTGGCGGCCTCCGGCCCGGGGGATGGCGAAGGCAGGTCTTCCGCTATCTCCAAGGAGGTGGAGGCGGCGCGGGAGTTCTTCTTGAGGTGTGTGCGGGCAACATTGGTGGCTATTTTGTAGAGCCAGGCGCGCAGGTTATCGGTGTGTTGCAGCGAATCCAGTGCACGGAAAGCGCGCAGGAAAGTGTCCTGCAGGCAATCTTCGGCATCCTGGTCGTGCTGCAACAGCCGCCAAAGATAGACAAACAGCTCACGGCTGTGTAATTCAACCAACTGCTCAAAGTCCGGCCGGGGGGCATTGGCATTCTGCATCTCTTCCAGTATAACCAGCGGCCCTGAATTCTGTGATATCAGAAGGCGACCGAATGTGACGCTGCCGGGCGGGATAGCCCACACGATATAATGCGGGACAACTATCGTCGGAGCGTGCATGAAGAAGCAAACCATCTATTTTGCTGTGTTTTCGTCCGGTATGGTGACGCTGGCCGTGGAGCTGGCGGCGGCGAGACTGCTGGGAGCGGTATTTGGAACCAGCAACCTGGTGTGGGCGAGCATCATCGGATTGATATTGATCTACCTGACAGTGGGGTACTTCGTGGGCGGGCGAATTGCTGACCGGATGCCGGAGGCGCGTCGCTTCTTTCAGGTGATGTTGCTGGGCGGGTTCACCATCGGTCTAGTGCCGCTGGTGGCGCGACCCGTGTTGCGGGCGGCGGCGAACGCGTTTGACCAACTGGAACTGGGGATGCTGCTGGGCGCGTTCGTGGCGGTGCTAATTTTGTTCGTGCTGCCAATCGTGCTGTTGGGAATGGTGTCGCCGTTCGCTATCCGGCTGGCTATCGGCGATGCGGAACACAGCGGACAGGTGGCCGGGGTCATCTACGGAGTTTCCACGCTGGGGTCGTTCGTTGGCACGTTTCTGCCGGATTTACTGCTCATCCCGTGGGTGGGGACGACACGGACGTTTCTCTTGTTGAGCGGGTATTTGATGCTGGTGGCGCTGGCGGGCCACTGGCGCAGTGAAGGGTGGCGCAAGACGGCGCCGCTGTTGCTGTTGCCGGTGGCGACGCTCGTGATGAGCTGGCTGTTCCTGCGCGGCGGAATCAAGGATTCGGCGGGGATGGTGTATGAGACCGAGTCTTCGTATAACTACATCCAGGTGCTGGAGGCGGACGGGTACCGGTTCCTACGGTTGAACGAGGGGCAGGGGGTGCATTCGATCTATCACGCCACTGACCTGGATTATGACGGACCGTGGGAACAGTTTCTGGCAGGACCATTCTTTAATGAGCCGCAGTACCTAGCGACAGATCTTAAACGCATTGCCGTAATTGGGCTTGCGGCGGGAACGGTGGCGCGGCAGGCCACCGAGGTGTTCGGGCCGGTGGCGATTGACGGCTATGAGATCGATGGGAAAATCATTGAGGTCGGCCGCGAGTATTTCGGGATGACGATGCCGAATCTGAACGCGGTGGCGGTGGATGGGCGATGGGGGCTCTCGCACAGTGGCGAAGTTTATTCGCTGATCGCGATTGACGCGTACCGACCGCCCTACATTCCATGGCACCTGACGACGAAGGAATTTTTTCAAATGACGTTTGATCATCTGGCTGAGGATGGCGTGCTGGTCATCAATGTGGGCCGCGCCCCAGACGACCGGCGGCTCATTGAGGTGCTGGTGGCGACGCTGAGCGAGGTGTTCCCCTCGGTGCATGTGATGGATATTCCCAATACGTTTAACTCCATGGTGTACGCTACGAAGCAACCTACCACCTTTGACTACCTTGCGGCAAATCTGAATTCGCTTGCGGCCAGCGGGGATACGCATCCCCTGCTTTTGGATGCCATCCTGACCACGCTAACTTACCGGCAGGAGACACCCATCGGCGGGCAGGTGTTGACCGATGACCATGCGCCGGTGGAGCGCATTATCAACAGCATGGTACTGCGTTTCATCTTTACTGGAGACGTGGAGGGACTTCAATGAAGCGCCTACCGGGCTGGGCGTTGAGGGGGTTGCATGTGCTGGTGGCGGCGGTGACACCGGTGGCGCTACTTCTTACGACGGTTCGCCTGTTGTTGACCCCTGTTTTTGTGCAGGTGGAGTACCGGACACCGGGTTTCCCGGAAGATACGTACGGTTTCACGCGTGAAGACCGCTTGCTATGGGCCAGCTTGGCGCTGGATTACCTGCTGAATGACGAGGGCATCGAGTTCCTGGGCGACCTCCGGTTTGAAGATGGCGAGCCCCTGTACAACGAACGAGAACTGATGCACATGGTGGATGTGAAAGTACTGGTGCAAGCCCTGTTGAAGGTGTGGCTGGGATTGGCGCTGAGCCTTGGCGCGCTGGGGGTATGGGCGTGGCGCACGGATTCGCTGACGTTGTTTGTGCGAATGCTGGGCAGGGGAGGAGTGCTGACCGGCGTGGTGGCGGCGTTGTTGCTGGGTTACCTGGCGGTGAATTTCAATCAATTGTTCATTGACTTTCATAGCCTGTTCTTTGAAGGCGATAGCTGGTTGTTCCTGTATTCGGATACCCTCATCCGGTTGTTCCCAGTTCGATTCTGGAGGGACGCGTTCCTGGCAGTGGGCGGGCTGACGTTGGGCGGCGCAGCCGGGCTGTGGTGGCTGGGAAAGCGGCAACCAACGACTTAAAACAAAACCACCAACTGGAGGCGACAGCTGGTGGTTTCTCGTTGCCGGGACTTGCGCCCCGGCCCGAGGCAGCCTCCCGAAAGAGGCTCCCGCGGGCCAGCCTGCAAAGCAGGCGGCAGGATTACTTCTTCTTGTCCGTACTTTCCGCCTGGGTGGGCGGGTCCTCAAACTGCAATTTCGCAAGCGGGCCGGTGCGATCCATGGCCTTGGTCATCATGCGGGGAGCATCCTGAACGAACTTAATCAGAACGCCCGCCAGCGAGATAGTGTCGCCTGAATACAGCACGGACTTGGTGATGCGCTGGTCGTTCACGAACGTGCCGCCGGTTGAGTTGAGGTCGAGCAAGACGAACTGGCCGTTCATGACGCGCAACTGGGCATGATTGCGGGAAATGCGCGAGTCCTGAATCACCACATGGTTATCGAGTTTGCGACCTATATTCACGATTTCGCGTTCCAGCGGGAAAACCTGACTGTTCACAATCAGGAATGCACTGCTGGGCATCGTTTTGATGTTTTCGTTCGCCTCAGTCATCGGGTTGCCCATGCCAAAAAGAAGAGTGGCACACCTCAAGTGTGCCACTCTTTGAACCCGCCGACGTTGCAGAAACGTGGCAGGTGCATTGCGTCCGGACCCCCCTAAAAGGCGAAGTACTCGCTCAGGGTCATGCCAATGAGCGCCAGGCCGAGCAGGATGTTGAGGGTGGCGCCACTTCGTGCCATTTTCTCCTGAAGGGCGGCCATTTCCTGCATCTGCTCCGGATTGGGTGGGGCACTGGCGGCCATGGCGGCATTTAGAATGGCGGCAATCCGGTCACTGCTGCGCTTCTGGGTGGCGAAGCCCATGCCAAGCGCAGACAGGCCGAAAATGCCGCCAATTGTTAGTGACAGACCCACTCCGGTATCCAGCGGGGCAATTCCCTTGAACAGATAGCCATACATGGCAAGACCGCTCAAGGCGGTGAGTATGGCGGCTATGCCAATGTAGTTGCTGAAACGACTGTGAAGAACGAACCGCTGCATGAATTTTGCGGCGTCCGGGCCGACGGCCTTGGCGGTGGGACCGACGAACGTAGACATGGTGAAATTGCCACCTGCCCAAACCACTGCACTGAAAATGTGAATCAATCTAAGGCCAATCATCAGGGTATTCATCTGTGTCCACCTCCATGGACAGTAAGGAAAAAACTCAGGCGCCGTATTTGTCGAGTCGACCTGCGTGTGCCAGCGCCAGGGGCATGATGTCAGTGGCGGGGAATGTACCCAGCCCGCCCAGAGCGCAGGAGCGCTCGCCGAAGCGGGTTTGCTGGTCTGGAAGTGAGCGGTCCTGCGACCACAGCAGCAGGGGCACGGGATGCCAGGAATGGGACTTCATGCGGGCGGGGGTGGAATGGTCGCCGGTGACGACCAACACGTCCGGGTTGAGTCTAAGCAAGGTAGGCAAGGCCTTGTCCACACTTTCGATGATGGCGGCCTTGCCGGCGAAGTCGCCATCCTCACCTTTGCTATCGGTTTTCTTGATATGGACGAAGAAAAAGTCGTAATCGTTCCAGGCGGCGGCCACCGCGGCAAATTCGTCTTCGGGTGATTCGCCGGGAAACCCAAGGACTTTCATCCCTACAAGTTGCGAAACGCCTTTGTACATCGGATAAACGGCTACGCAGGCAGGATTAAGGCCATAGGAAATCTGGAATGAAGGGAGCTGGGGGTCGGACCCGAACCCGCGCAAAGTGAGGCCGTTGGCATGGGGCTGGTCTTTCAGCAGGGCGCGGGCGGCGTCCACCCATTGCTGGTAAAGGGACGCGGTGCGAGCAGCGGCGGGGACAGAGGCTGTTACCGGGTGAGGCGGGACGCCGGTACGCTGGGGGTCGGTGTCCGGAATCTGGTCATTGAGCCCGTCGCCGCGCATTACCACGGCGAAGCGATACTCTTTCAACTGACGAACCTGCAGTTCAACGCCTGGAAGGGAAATGGATTTGAGCAACTCGACAAGGGGCGCGGCCTGTTCGGTGGAGATGCGGCCGGCGCGGCGGTCGGTGATGTTCCCTGCGGCGTCCAGAGTGCAGAAGTTGCCGCGCACGGCTACATCGCCGGGGCGGACTTCCAGGCCGATACCGGTGGCTTCGAGGGCGCCGCGGCCAACCAGGTACTCTATCGGGTCATAGCCGAAGAGGGCGAGGTGGGCGGGGCCGGAACCGGGCGTAATGCCGGGTCGGATGGGGATGGTCTGGCCGAGGGCGCCTTCGACTGCCAATCGATCCAGGTTTGGCGTGGCGGCCGCTTCGAGTTCGGTGGTGCCGCCGGGTTCAATTGGGAGGCCCCCCAGGCCATCCAGGATGAGGAGGATGATCTTTGAATTGGATGTGCGAAGCAGGGGTTGCAGGTGAGGAGCGGGCATAGAGTTCTTCTAGGGGGGATGAATAAGCCCCGTGCAACGATTGAACGTTGGCTGCACGGGGCTGTAGCTCTGTGATCTCGCGACTAGCGAATTGCCTGTTCAGTGGCCTGGTCAAAGACGTGCATGTTTGCCATATTGAACGCCACGTTGACGGTTTCTGAGTAGCCGTAGCGCGAACGGGGGTCAACACGGGCCACAAAGCTGTGGTTGCCGCTGGCGAGATAGACAAAAATCTCGTTGCCCATCAGCTCGGTTACTTCGACTTTGGCCTCGACCTTGGCGGGCAGGATGTTGGGCGGCGTAAAGTCCGGGTTGTGGATGTCTTCCGGGCGAATGCCAAACGTCACGGCCTTTCCGGCGTGGGATTCATAAATGCTGGCGCGTTCCTTCGGAATCTCGACCGAAAATGTCCCGGCATCGATGATGAGGCGGCCATCGTTCTTCACGACATTGGCATCGAAGAAGTTCATCGCCGGGGAACCGATGAAGCCAGCGACAAATTTGTTATTCGGATGGTCGTAGAGGTTCTGCGGCGAGTCGATCTGCTGGAGGACGCCGGCGTTCATAACGGCAATGCGAGTCGCCATGGTCATGGCTTCGACCTGGTCGTGGGTGACGTAGATAAAGGTGGTCTGGAGCTCCTTGTGCAGTTTGCTGATCTCGGCGCGGGTTTGAACGCGGAGCTTGGCATCCAGATTCGAGAGCGGCTCATCGAGAAGGAAGACATTGGGCTCACGCACGATAGCACGGCCGACAGCAACGCGCTGGCGCTGGCCGCCTGAAAGCTGGCGGGGTTTACGGTCCAGAAGGGCCTGAATGCCGAGAATGTCGGCGGCCTTGTTCACGCGGCGCTGGATTTCCGCCTTTTCCATCTTGCGCAACTTGAGGCCGAAGGCCATATTGTCATAGACGGACATGTGCGGGTAAAGCGCATAGGATTGAAAGACCATGGCGATGTCACGGTCCTTTGGGGCGACATCATTCACCACCCGGTCCCCAATCAGGATGCGGCCCTCGGAGATTTCTTCCAGGCCGGCCAAAAGGCGGAGGGCAGTGGACTTGCCACAGCCGGAAGGCCCGACAAGGACGAGAAACTCCTTGTCTTCCACGTGAATGTTCAGGTCATTCACGGCGGTTACATCTCCAAATCGTTTGTATATGTGTTCGAACGTTACACTTGCCATGTTCTTTCAACCTCCAATCGTCGAATGTATAGTGAAATCATTATACGGCAAAACCACATCGGCATGCTGGGCTGCTTGCCTATTCTCCCGCCTCCGCATAGAATCGACGCATGAGTTCAAAAGCCTCTGACAAAGTCAGCCCCATTCGCCGCCAATACCTTGAGCTGAAACGCGCCCACCAGAATCAGCTGCTGTTTTTCCGGCTTGGGGATTTTTATGAGACATTTGATGAGGATGCAGAACGGGTTGCCGAGGAGTTGGACATCGTGCTCACCTCGCGCAACGTGGGAAAGGGCACGCGGGTGCCGATGGCTGGAATCCCGTTTCATGCGATGGAGAACTATCTGGCGCGGCTCATTGAACGCGGCCACCATGTGGCGATTTGCGAACAGGTGGGGACGGAGCCGATTGATGGGCTTATGCCGCGTGAGGTGGTGCGAATTGTGACGCCGGGAACCATTGTGGAGCCCGCGTTGCTGCCGAGCGCCCGGAACAACTATCTTGCAGCGGTGGTGCTGGACGACCAATCTGCGGGTATTGCCTTTGTGGATATCACCACCGGGGAATTCGCGGCGACGCAACTGGAAGGGAACAGCGTGCATTCGATGGTCCGGGCCGAATTGAACCGGCTGAGGCCGGCCGAGACGCTGGTGCCAGATGACTCAATGCTGCTCAGCGAAAACGGCCTGCCCGGATTCGTAACGGCCTCGCCGGCGTGGCATTTTGAGACCGGGCGCACCGAACAACACCTGATGCAGCAGTTCGAGACGCTCTCGCTGGATGGGTTTGGCATGCGGGACAAGCCGGGGGCCGTACGTGCGGCGGGTGGAATCCTGCAATACCTGAAGGACCGGCAGCCGGGGGCACTGAAATTGCTGACTCACATCCGGCATTACGATATGGCCGAATTCATGACGCTGGATGCGACCAGCCGGCGAAATCTTGAGTTAACCCAGACGCTGCGGGAGGGAAAGGCCAAAGGGTCGTTGTTCGGGGCGCTTGACCGTACAATTTCTCCGATGGGGACGCGGATGCTGCACCAATGGGTAAGCCAGCCGCTGCTGGATGTTGCGCATATCGTGCGGCGTCAGGAAGGGGTTACCGTCTTCTTTGATGATGGGTTGGGGCGGGCAGAACTGCGACGGGCATTACGACCACTGGGCGACCTGGAGCGGCTGGCCAACCGGGTGGTGGGCGGCTCGGCGTTGCCACGCGACCTGGCGGGGATGCGAGCAACGCTGGAAGATGCCCCCTCTGTGTTGGGACTGCTGGACAAAGGCATCCCCGCGATTGGGAGAATCCTGGCAAGTTGCACGGATTGCTCTGATGAACTGGCGCTGCTGCGAACGGCGATAGCCGACGAACCGCCCGCCACGCTGCAACATGCCGGCGTATTCAGACCAGGGTATTCGGAGGAGCTGGACGCGGTGGTGAATGCCTCGGCCCATGCGCGCGAGTGGATCGCGGGCCTTGAGGAAAAAGAACGGATACGGACGGGCATCAAGAGCCTCAAGGTTGGGTACAACAAAGTTTTCGGCTATTACATCGAAGTGACGCGGGCGAATGACGGCATGGTGCCGGATGACTACATTCGAAAACAGACACTGGTCAATGCGGAGCGATACATTACGCCCGAAATGAAAGAGTACGAAAACCTGGTATTGAACGCGGAAGAGCGAATCCGCGAGATCGAAGCACGACTCTTTAAAGGGGTGTGCCAGCAATTGGCTGGTAAGGCGGCGCGATTGCTGACGCTGGCACGGACGCTGGCGGAAATCGACTGCCTGGCGGCGCTGGCGGAAGTGGCGGCGCTGGAAGGTTATGTGCGGCCGGAGATGACTGCCGAGGATGTGTTGGAAATTGATGGCGGGCGGCACCCGGTGGTGGAACACTCTTTGAAGGGCGGCGAGCGATTTGTGCCGAATGACGCTAGATTTGAAGACGGCGAGCGCATCCGAATTATCACCGGGCCGAACATGAGCGGCAAGTCCACTTATTTGCGCCAAGCGGCGCTGATCGTGCTGATGGCGCAGATGGGCAGTTATGTGCCGGCGAAGCGCGCCAGAATCGGAGTGGTAGACCGGATATTCACGCGTATTGGGGCGCAAGATGAAATCCATGCGGGTCAATCGACCTTCATGGTGGAGATGGTGGAGATGGCGAACATCCTGAACCATGCCACCCCGCGGAGTCTGCTGGTTCTGGATGAAGTGGGTCGCGGGACGAGCACGTATGATGGCTTGTCGATCGCGTGGGCGGTGGTGGAGCACCTGCACAATCATGCCGGGTTGCGGTCCAAGACACTGTTCGCGACCCACTTCCATGAGCTGACCAAGCTGGCAGACCTGCTGCCGGGCGTGCGGAATTACAGCGTGGCGGTTAGCGATACGGGCGGGAAGGTGGTCTTCCTGCATCGAATCGTGCAGGGCGGTGCAGATAAATCCTATGGCATACACGTGGCGCAACTGGCGGGATTGCCTGCCGGGGTGGTGAAACGGGCGGATGAAATCCTGGGAGAGCTTGAATCCAGTGCAAAAGACTCACAGCCGCCGAAACCCGCAGGAAGCAAGCAGTTGCCGCTGATGCCGGAAGCGGACCCGCTGGTTGAGGCGATGAAAGCCCTGAAGATAGACGAATTGAGCCCGATGGAAGCGCTGAACTGGCTTGCAGAGTGGAAAGCCAGACTGGGTGGGCGGACTTAGGGCAATGACGGAATCGCGTTGTTAGGATGTATGAGGACGGGCGTCTCGTTCTATCGAAAAAACGAGTCGCCCGTCCTGTGGCAAGGCGATAAGCTCGAACTTACTTCAGCGTATCTATTTGAGATTTCAGGCGTTCAGCGGTCTGGACGAATGAATCGAGGCGCGCGCGTTCGCGTGAAACCACGTCAGTAGGGGCTTTGTTGGCGAAGTCACCAGACAGGAGGGACTGCAGCCGGGTTATCTGGGCTTCGACTTCTACCAGCTCCTTTTCCAGCCGAGCGCGTTCTTCTTCAGGGTCAACCATTTCTGCGAGCGGCAAGTGAATTTCGACGGAACCTACGACCAGGGTGGCATTGCCCGCCGGTTTCTCCGGCAGGGAAACGGAAACCGTCGTGCGGTCGGGGTCCAACTGGGCCAGGGCGGCGATGGCGGCCAATTGCTGATTGACAAGCTCTGCGTTCGGGCCGGCGGCAATGACGGCGGCGAGTTTGGTGCCGGGTTTCACCTGTTTCTCGGCGCGCAGGTTGCGGATCGCGCGTACGATGTCCATCACGAGCTGGAAATCTGACACCACCAACGAATCGTCTGAAGCCGGAGGGGTTTCCTTGGGCCAGGGAGCGATCATGAGGGCTTCCGGCCAGACACCGGAGGTTGAAGGGACTTGCTTTGCCATGGCGGATTCTTTGAGTTGCTGCCAGAGTTCTTCGGTAACGAAGGGCGTAAAGGGGTGAAGGAGCCGCAAGCAGGAGTCCAGATGGGCCACAAGGTGGGCGAGTGTCGCGCTGGCGCGTTCCCCGCCGGCAGCCACCTGGAGTTTGGCGATTTCCAGATACCAGTCTGCGAATTCGCTCCAGAAGAACTCATATATCTGGCGGCCGGCTTCGCCGTATTGATGGCTCGCGAATAGCCGTTCGACGTCCCGGATCAATTGCGCGTGGCGGGTTTGTATCCAGCGGTCTGCGAGGGTGAGGTCGGTGGAAGGAGGCGAATCTGGCGCTTGGTCCAACAGGGAAATCACGAGGCGGCCGGCATTCCAGACCTTGTTGGCGAAGTTGCGATTCGCTTCGACCTTCTTGACGCTCAGGTTCATATCCTTGCCGGGGGTGGAGCCGACCAGCAGGGTGAAGCGCAGGGCGTCGGTGCCGAGTTCGTCCATAACAATCAGCGGGTCAATCACATTGCCGAGAGTTTTGCTCATCTTGCGGCTCTGTTCATCGCGGATGATGCCGTGCAGATAGACGGTGTGGAAGGGTGGCTGGCCGGTAAACTCGAGGCCCATCATAATCATGCGGGCGACCCAGAAGAACAAGATGTCGTAGCCGGTTTCAAGGACGGAGGTGGGGTAGAAGTATTCAAAGTCCTTGGTTTTGCTCGGCCAGCCGAGAGTTGAAAACGGCCAGAGGCCGGACGAGAACCAGGTGTCCAGTACGTCCGGGTCCTGTTCCAGTTCCACGGCCTTGCCGTAATGGACTTTGGCCAACCGGGCTGCTTCTTTCTCTGTCCGGGCGCAGAATTGCTGACCGTCCGGACCGTACCAGACTGGAATGCGATGCCCCCACCAAAGCTGGCGGGAAATGCACCAATCCTGGATGTTCTCCAGCCAGTTGAAGTAGACCTTCTCAAAGTGGTCGGGAACGATGCGGATGGCTCCGCTGCGGACGGCCGCGAGGGCTTTTTCGGCGAGGGGCTTAATCTCCACGAACCATTGTGTGCTAATCATGGGCTCTACAATTTCGCCGCCGCGCTGGGAACGCGGTACCTTGAGGGTGTAGGGGACTGTCTTGATGGTGAGGCCCTGGGTTTCCATGTCTGCCCAGATCTTCTTGCGGGCTCCAAACCGGTCCATGCCCTGGTATTTCCCGCCGTTCTCATTGATGCGGGCTTCCCGGTCGAGGACGGAGATGATGGGGAGGCTGTGACGCTGACCAATGGCGTAATCGTTCATGTCGTGGCCGGGGGTAATCTTGAGTGCACCGGTGCCGAATTCGCGGTCGACGTACTCGTCCGCAATCACTGGAACAAGACGGCCGAGGATGGGCACGATGACGGATTGCCCGATGAATCGACTGTAGCGTTCGTCCTGGGGATGAACGGCCACGGCGGTATCGCCCAGAATGGTTTCCGGGCGGGTGGTGGCGACAGGGATGAAGTCTTCGCTACCGGCCAGCATGTACTTGAAGTGGTACAGCGTGGCCTGTTCCTCGGCGTATTCCACTTCGAGGTCGGAGACTGCGGTCTTTAAGCCGGGTGACCAGTTGATGAGGCGGGGACCACGGTAGATGAGCCCTTTTTCGTACAGGTGCAAGAATGCATCGCGAACTGATTCGGAAAGACCCTCGTCCAGGGTAAAGCGCTCGCGATCCCAATCACAGGAGGCGCCGAGGCGCCGTATCTGCTGGGTTATGATGCTGCCGTATTTCTGCTTCCATTCCCATGTGCGCTTGAGGAATTCCTCGCGCCCCAATTCCTCGCGCGTTACTTCCTCGGTTTGAAGCAGATACTTCTCCACCTGGAGCTGGGTGGCGATGCCGGCATGGTCGGACCCGGGCACCCAGAGGGTGGGGATGCCTTTCATGCGGTGATAACGAATCATCAGGTCTTCCATCGCAACGAAAACGGCGTGACCGAGGTGTAACTCGCCGGTCACGTTAGGTGGGGGGATGGAAATTACAAAGGGCTTGAGATTTGGGTCGTGGCCGGGGTGATTGGGGTCATTGGATGGCTTGAAATAGCCATGAGATTCCCACATCGAGTACACCCGTTCTTCGGTGTTCTTGAAGTCGTAGGTTTTTGGAAGGGAGTTGGCGGTCATTGGATTTCTCCATTAGTGGAAGTGTTCATCACAAAGTCGAGGGCGGCACGAAGGCTGCTACTCATATCAGTCGGGAAGGCGTGGCCTATTTCCGGATGCCATTCGATGAGGCATGGGATGCCATGCTGTTCCAGCCAGGTATGGAGTATTTCAAAGTCCTCCCGCCTGCGGTCCTGGCCACCTACAATTAGATAGGCGCGCAACCCAGCCTGCCCACTGGCCGTTGCAGCGGTCTCCAGCTCATCAAGCGGTACGCGACCGGGGACAACACCTATGACGCCCCGGCACGGAATCGATTGATGAAGGGCGAACTGCAAGGCCAGCGCGCCGCCCTGGGAGAAGCCAGCCAGTACGCATTGGCTTGGAAGGATGGCGCCTCTCCGGGATAGGTCCTGCAGATGGTGGCTGAGCTCGATATGGGCGAGTGCGACATCCGGCCAATGGTAGCGACGGGGGCTGAGCAGGCGTGAGGATTGTGGCACGGCCACCAGCCAGCCCAATTGGGATGCTGGTCCCCAATTCGCCGCTTCAAAGGCTGCACGGCTGCCCATGCCGTGCAGGGCTAGCAGGCAGGGATAGGGTGGGTGACCTGTTTGGGGAAGGATTTCCAGCAATTCAGGGGATCCGGACTCCTGCGCCCCCTCGTGGCGCCTCTGGCATACGTTCAGGATTGCAAGAAACTCAGGAACTTCCTGGAGCGATGCTAGGTCCGAATCATTGCGCAGCATGGCGGGATGCCACCACTCGCCGGAAGCCAGGCCGCGATTCAGCGTCTCCAGCGCAGGTTGTTTTTCGCCAAGCAGTGCATGGAAGCAGGCCTGCCAGAATATCAGGGTATTGAGTTCATCCAAAAATCGGGATTGGGAAGTGGTAACAGCCTCAAGAGCGGCGCGAAACTCGCCGCGATGGTGGTAATCGAACACGCGATTTCGGAAGTCCAAGAATTCGGGCGAAGTCATTCCAGCATTCCTCAAAATAAAAAACGCTCTGTCCAATGAGGACGAAAGAGCGTTCTTCCGCGGTACCACCTCGGTTCGCCGTATGCGGCGCACTTACCCTGACCAACATCAGGGGCTGCTGTAACGGGCATTCCCGTGCTGGTCTAGTTCCGCAATGCGGGTTCTTCAGCACCCGGTCAGGCGACATTCGGCGGTCTTCGTAATTGACAGGCTTTCAGCGTTGCACCTGTCTTTCTGTGGGCACTCAAGCCGCTTACTCCTCCCGACCAAGGGGTATGAAATTGTGACGGGATTATACGCTTGCGAATAGAACTTGTCAATCATGGCTGTCGAGTACGAGAAATTATGTCAAATGTTCTTGACATAGGCGAATCGTCTGTGATATTCTTCGCTAGTTTTTTTGACGGAGAAATGATGATTATTCAACACGAGCGCGTAGCCGACAACGTATATTTCTTCCAGAGCCTGCAGTATGCCCAGGTGACCGCGGGTGTAATTGCCGGGCCGGATATGGCGGTGGTCATCGATACGCTGGCGTTTCCGGAAGAGACGGCGGAAATCCGCAATTTCATCGATAACGAACTCCAGGTGCCTGTGCGGTATGTGATTAACACGCACTATCATGCTGACCATTCGTGGGGCAACTATCAGTTTCCCGAGGCCAAGGTCATCGGGCACACGCTTTGCCATGAGCAATTGCGGACGCGGGGGATTCCGGCGCTAGAAGCACAACGGGACCAGAATCCTATTTATCGCAATGTTGAAATCGTCTTACCGCATATCACCTTTGACGAAGGGGAGATGAATCTCCAGGTGGGCAAGAAGACCCTGCGGCTGTTCCCCTTCTTCGGGCACTCCAAGGATTCAATCGCAATCCTGGTTGAAGAGGACCGCGTGTTGTTCAGCGGCGATACAGTCATGTCGCTTCCGGTCATCGTGGATGGGGATCTGGACGAGAACCTGGCTTCGCTGAAACGGTTGCCCAAGATGGGGCTTGAAAATATCGTGCAGGGCCATGGCGACATCATCCTGCGGGGCGAGATTGACGACAAAATCCGCGAAGATATCGAGTACCTTACGGAAATCAAGAAGGCGGTGAAGAAAGCCAACCGGCGACGGTATCCGCTGGATTTGCTCGAAGAAACGACGATAGAAGAGTGTGGAAAAGCGCGGGTGCTGCTGGGCGGGCTTGCTCCGGCACTGCACAGGCAGAATCTAATAGGCCATTACCGGAATTCCTACGGCGAGACGCCCCTGGGTTCCGAAGAGTACTACGAAGACAGATAAGAAATGCCCCACAAAGGTGGGGCATTTTTGTTAGTTTGGAGTGCTGCCGGAATCTCCGGCGTTCTTTTGCTTGCGAGCGCGGTAGCCGTGAAGGCGTTCCGTGCCTTCCATCAAGCGTTTGATATTGGGGCGCAGCGCCCAGACGAGGAGCACCTGAGCCAAAACGGCAAACCAGAGATACTCCCAGGGCGACGTCCCCTGAATGGCGCGTATCAGGAAAATGATGAAAGCCAGAGTGGCGACGCTCAAGGTTGTGGCGCTGGCGTAACCCACGAAATAGAAGACCAGAACTCCAGCGATGAAGATGATGATGCCCGAGGGCCACCAGAGGCCCGCGGCGCCGCCCAGCGCCGCGGCGCCACCTGCACCGCCGCCCAGGCGGATTTTTCCATCGGCGTCGCGCTTGGCGAGAAAGATTGAGTAGTTATGCCCCACAATGCCCGCCACCGCGCTCAAGGCGTGAACGATTGGGGCGTCTGGAGCGAACTGCCGAGAGATGTAGACGGCGAGTATGCCCTTGCCGATATCCATGAGGGCCGTCAGGAGGCCGACCCAAAAACCACCGGCGCGCATGGCGTTTGTTCCGCCGGTGCGACCGCTGTGCTGGTCGCGGATGTCCTGCCCGGTTTTCAACTTCACGATGATGAACCCGAAGGGAATTGAGCCTACCAAGTAGCCAATCAGTACAGGCAGGAGGTCTGCAATGGACGCCATAATTTGGTCTCCGACGCTGAGAAGTTTGTTTATTTCATGTAGCCAAACTGCGAAAATGATAACACCGAAGCATGGGTGGAGTTACCCTTAATCACCCCGAAGGACAAGTGGGAGACTGTAAACGTGTCCGTCTGTGACAGTGAAGAGAGCGGCTGACCAACCGGCGCTGGAAGGGCCGAGAATCAACATCCCGCACTCCGGATAGCGCCAGTTCTGGATGTCAACCTTGCTGGGTTCCATAGGGCCAAACGGGTGGGAGTGGAATATCACCCCTAAATCCCACTTCTGGCGCTCCATGGCCAGCATCGCGGCTACCTGCTGATGAGGATTCATCTCGAAAGCGTTCCGACTGTTGAGGATGTTCTCTATGTCAAAGACGTGTGCGGATGCTCTGGCGGAGAAGGCAATCAGCCCGCAGGCTTCGATGGGCGTAATTTGTTCGACATAGGTGTAGATTTCGCGCAAATGACGAAGGCGAATCGAGTTCATGCGGCTAAGCGATTACGGCGACCACAAGCCCCAGCGCGAGGGCGAGGAGCGGTTCCAGGAATGCGCGACGCCAGCTCCGGCCGACAAGGAGGTTGGTGTTGAAGACAGTGAAGGCATACAGGGCAGCAAGAACGAGCACGCCAAATGCGACCGGCGAAATGTGCAGGTAATGCAAGGGCGCGGCAAGGGAAATGGCCAGCAGGCCTGCGGCCGATGATTCCAACCAGCGCCAGCCGCCGAATTGGATTTGCGTGATGCGCAGGTGAACCAATGCGGCTGCCAGCCCGATGGTGGGTACGAGGAATAACAGGCGTGCATTGAGGGATTGCAGCGTGACCGCAAGGATAAAGAAGACGGCATAAGCCACAGAAGCGAGGACAGCGTTGGCAAAGGAACTGCGAGTGTCCAACGAGTCGAGGGAAGCATACTCTGCGGAGAGCACCACCAGAAGGGCCAGACCCGACCCCGCCAACGCCAGCCACCAGGTTGGGCCGGGATCAAGGTTGTTCAGTGGGAAGGACAGAATCCATGCCGTGAAGGCGGGCAAGACCAGATTGGGCAAGGTGGAGCCCTTGGGCGCGGAGGGATGTCGTCGAATCAACCAGTCTGCGCCGGTTGCTATGAGCCCTGCAGATGTTGCGGCGATGAGGGAATTGGTTGTGAGGCGAAGTGGGACAAACACTCCCAGGAATTGAATCGGTAGAAAAAGCTCAGGGAGAGTGACGAATTGGGCCAAAGAAAAATTCAGCAACGCCGTCGCAATCAGAATACTCATTTGCTCGAACGGGGGCTGGCGAAGAGAGGCTTGCATCGCACTTATTCTAATGGGCTTTGGAAAGGGCTGCCAACCTCTTGGAGGCGTTATACTTTGGTCAATGTTCGGCGAAATGCGCGTATTTGCCGGCCAGTTCGGAGTTATCGAGGAGGATTCGCTTGGAAACTACGAGTCAAATGATTGAGTTTTCGTGCGATGGCGAGCGCGTGCCAGGATTTCTGGCGCACCCGGTCGCAGCGGGAAAATACCCCGGAGTCATTGTGATTCAGGAGTGGTGGGGACTGGTCGCGCATATTAAAGATGTGGCGGAGAGATTGGCGGGCGAAGGGTTTGTAACGCTTGCGCCGGATCTGTACCATGGACAGGCGGCAGGTGAACCCGATGAGGCCAGGAAGCTGGCGATGGCGCTTGACCGGGAACGTGCGGTGAAGGAATGCAGTGCGGCAGGGGCACACCTGGCGTTTTTTGAAAACGTGCTGCCCAAGAAAGTGGGCGTGGTTGGCTGGTGCATGGGCGGGGGATTGAGCCTGTCGACTGCGGCACACAATGGAGTTATCGGCGCGGCGGTGTGTTTCTACGGGCGACCGCTGGAGCGCGATGATGCCCTGCGGCTGCGTGTGCCCGTGTTGGGGCTCTACGGCGAAGAGGACAAGGGAATCCCGCTTGGGCTGATCCAGGATTTTGAACGCCACCTGATTGAAACCAAAGTCACCCACCAAATCGTTGTGTATCCGTCTGCGCCGCACGCGTTCTTCAATGACACCCGGCCGGAGGCTTACCGGGCCGAGGCTGCCGAAGATGCCTGGCGCAGGACGATTGACTGGTTTCGCCAGCACCTGATCTAGCACGAGCGCAACTTAAACTCCCGTTTCCCGTACATTTTCTCAGAATCAGAAAGGAGTGTGCGAAATGACTACAACGCTTTACCGAAGTAGAACTGAGAAAATGCTGTTTGGCGTGTGCGGCGGGCTGGGCGCGTATCTGGGAATCGACCCAACATTTGTGCGGCTGTTCTTTGTGCTGTTGACGTTGGGGAACGGCATCGGGCTTATGCTCTATGCGGTGCTGGCTTTCCTGATGCCAGTGAACCCGGTTGCCGAGCCCAGCGGAGGAAGCCCGGTGCCTTTCTGGGAGAATGAGCGGGCGGTGAGGCTGGCAGGAATCAGCCTCGTAGTTGTCGGTTTCTTTGCATTTCTGCCGCAGGTGATGAACCGGTACTTTGGATGGCTTGAATTGTCGGATTTCTGGCCGGCGCTGCTAATCCTAGGCGGGGCTGTGATGCTGGTGAGAGCCCTGCGCCAAGACAAGTCCAGTCAGACGAGTTAATTTCAGAATATCCGTGAGTGAGTGACCATGCGCATCGGGATGTTGGCGGATATCTACAAACCGTATGTTAGCGGCGTCACCAATCATATTGCGCTGACAAAGCGCGCGCTTGAAAGCAAAGGACACCAGGTATTCGTCTTCACCTTTGGGGATGAAGATTACAGAGACGATGAACCCAATGTCATCCGATCATCGGGTCTGCCGCTTGCCATTCCCGCAGCAGACTTGGATGTTCAAATCAGTTTGCGATACACGCAGCAAGCGCAGAGACTGTTGCGAATGATGGATGTCGTACATGTCCACCATCCTTCCATCAGCGGGCGGCTGGCTTTGCGTTACTGCCGCCCACGGCGAATACCAATCGTCTATACCAACCACACACGGTATGACCTGTATTCGCAGGCATACCTCCCCTGGATGCCGGATGTGGTCGGGGAGGCGTTCTTCCGAGTATTTCTGCCCGCCTATTGCCGCTCGATGGATCTCGTCATTGCCCCTTCCAACGGGTTGCGCGACGTATTGATGAGCTTTGGGGTTGAAGAGCCGATTGAAGTTGTGCCAAACGGAATCGACCTGGGGCCAATTCGCAGCGCGCCAGATTCGCTCAACCGCAGTGATTTCGGCTTTTCGGATGAAAATCTTCTGCTCACCTTTGTTGGACGATTGGGTCCGGAGAAGAACCTTGCTTTTCTGCTTCGTTCGTTTGCGGGAGCGGCAGAGGCCTATGACAACCTGAGATTGTTGCTGGTGGGCGACGGACCTGAGCTGGACAATATGAGGGATCGTGCCCGACTCATGGGATTGAGCGAGAAGGTGCGGTTCACCGGGATGGTAGATTACGGCGATGTGCCATCTTTCCTGAAGATGGCAGATGTGTTCGTGACGGCCTCGGTGACAGAAGTTCATCCGCTGACTCTAATTGAGGCAATGGCCGCGGGACTTCCTGTCTTGGGGATCCATTCTCCCGGCGTAGGCGACATCATTGTGGATGGCGTGACGGGGATGTTGGCGCAAGAAGATATGGCATCCTTCACGGCGAAGATGGTGCGCATAGCCACTAATCAAGAAGAGCGAGAAGCGATGCAGGCGGCATCCATCCGCGAGGCCGAGCGCTATGCGGTTGACGTCACTGCGGACGAGTTGGTGCTGCGTTATAAGATGGCGATTCAAAAGGTGAAGAAACAGCCGGTGCCGCTGCGGTATCGTCTATTGAGAGCGCTGGATCGCGTGTGGTAGCGAAGCGAGGCAAACAAACGCTGGGCAAATGGGGGGAAGAACAGGCGCGCGTTCTTCTAATGGAGAAGGGGTATTTGCTGGTGGGTGAAAACATCCGTCCGCCCTATGGTGAAATTGACCTCGTGCTGCGGGATGGAGAGACACTTGTCTTTGTCGAGGTCAAGACGCGCACCACGCGGACCTTTGGCCTACCTGAAGAGGCGATTACCCCTGCGAAGATTGAACACATGGCCGCCTCGGCGGAGTCCTATATTCAGGAGCTGGACGCGCCGGATACACCATGGCGGCTGGATGTGGTTTCGGTTTATGTGCCCGGTGGGGCGGGAAACCCTGAAGTGGTGCACATCCCCAATGTACAAGCCTAAGCCGAAGGCCGTTCTGCTGTTGGGACCAACGGGCGTGGGAAAGACGGCGCTCAGCTTGAAACTGGCCGAGGCGGTGAACGGAGAAATCGTCTCGGCCGATTCGCGACTGTTCTATCGCGGCATGGATATCGGTACTGCCAAACCGACACTTCACGAGAGGAAGCGCGTCCCTCATCATCTTGTGGATGTGGCCGACCCGGACGAACACTGGAGTCTATCGAGATTTCTTGAAGCCGCCGATGCCGCCATCGTTGATATCGCTCGTCGAGGGAAAGTGCCAATCATTGTGGGCGGCACGGGACAATTCGTCCGTGCGTTGCTGGAGGGTTGGGAAATCCCAGAAATCGATGAAAAGCCAAGACTGCGCCAAGCCTTATTGGCATTGGCCGAGACGCAGGGAAGCGCCAGGTTACATGCGTGGCTCGAAGGGGTTGACCCGGAAGCGGCACAGAAAATTGATGGGCGAAACGTGCGGAGGACAGTACGGGCGATTGAGGTCATTCTGAGTACCGGGCGAAAGTTCTCGGCGCAGAGAATGGCAACCGGGGCGCGCTATGAGTTCATAGTGCTGGGCCTCACCCTGCCCCGGCCAATGCTTTACCAGCGCATTGACGAGCGAGTGGATGCGATGTTCGCGGCCGGGTTGCTGGACGAAGTGAGGGGACTTCTGAAGAAGTATCCACCGGATTCACGGTGCTTCTCGGCCATCGGATACCCTCAGGCAATCCGCGTGTTAAAGGGCGAGATGACGGAGGGGGAGGCCAAGATAGAGATAAAGCGGCGCACGCGTGTATTTGTCCGGGGGCAGGCGGCATGGTTTCGGCATGATGCTCCTGGAATTACCTGGATCGAGCAAGATGAGACCGCTGATGTGCGCGCCGTTAACGCAGTGCGTGAATTCATCGGAATACGGTAAATGAAGTCAATTTCATGGGAGAGAATTGACAGATAGGGCGTTCGTTCCTATACTCGTACTAACACGATTTTCCCGCACACAACTCATCACAGTGGAGAACAGCCATGCAAGATAAACCCTGGGTAAGGAACTACGACCCTGGTGTTCCAGCAGTTTTGGAATACCCCGCCTTTACCGGTCATGAACTGATGGAACGGGCGGCCGCCAAGTACCCGAACGCGGTTTGCACTATTTTCAATGGGGCAACGCTGACGTACAGCCAGGTCAATGAAATGTCCGACCGGCTGGCGGCGGGACTGGCCGGGATGGGAGTGAAGAAAGGCGACCGTGTTGGAATTTTCATTCCGAACACCCCGCAATTCGTGCTGGCTTACTACGCGCTCCTGAAACTGGGAGCGGTTGTTGTGGCAACGAATCCCCTGTATACCGAGCGTGAAATCGAATACCAGGTGAATGATGCCGGCATTGAAATCATGATCCTGATGACCAACAACTATGAGAAGATCAAGGCAATTCAGGGAAAGACGCGAATCAAACGATTGGTGGTTACCAACATCAAAGAAGCGCTAACCCCCTTGATGCGCGTCCTGTTCACTCTGCTACGCGAGAAAAAGGCCGGATTCCGGGTGACGCTGCGTGACAACGATGTGTGGATGCAAGACCTGATTGCCAATAACCGGCCGGAAGCGCGACCCAAGGTAACAGTTACCCCGGAGGACACCGCCCTGTTTCAATACAGCGGCGGAACAACCGGTCTTTCCAAAGGGGTGATTGCCACTCACCGAAACCTGGTGAGTAACACGTATCAAATCAACGCCTGGAACCCGAATGCGGAAGAAGGCAAAGAGGTCGTGTTGATGGCCATCCCCCTTTATCATGCGTATGGCATGGTGGTTGGCCTGAACTATGGGATGATGATGGGTGCATCGTTCGTGATGATTCCGGACCCGCGCAACATCCCGGATGTTCTGAAGAATCTGTCGAAATACCGCGCGACCATTTACCCAGGCGTTCCGGCGATGTACAACGCCATCAACAACAATGCGGATGTGCTGGCCGGGAAGTATGACTTGAGCAGCATCAAATTCTGTATTTCCGGTTCTGCACCGCTGTTGCGTGAAACCAAAGACCGCTTTGAACAGTTGACCGGAGGCACACTGGTGGAGGGCTATGGGTTGTCTGAGGCCCCAGTCGCGACTCACTGCAACCCGGTGAATGGGGTGAACAAGCCGGGGTCCATCGGGATGCCGCTGCCGGATGTGGAGTGCAAAATCGTTGATCTTGAAGACAGCACCACAGTCTTGCCGGCAGGCGGAATTGGCGAAATGATCCTGCGGGGTCCGATGATGATGAAAGGCTACCACAACATGCCGACCGAAACGGCGAACACGATTCGGGATGGCTGGCTGTACACCGGCGACATCGCTTATATGGATGACGAAGGTTATTTCTTCATCGTTGACCGGAAGAAGGAACTCATCAAGCCCGGTGGTTTCCAGGTGTGGCCGCGCGAGGTTGAAGAAATCATCCAGAAAAACCCCAAAGTGCTTGAGGTCGGAGTAGCCGGTATTCCGGATGCCAACAGCGGCGAGGCGGTGAAGGCGTGGGTGGTGCTGAAGCCGGGCGAAACCGCGACGGAAGAGGAATTGCGGGCGTTCTGTAAAGAGCAACTGGCGGCGTACAAGGTGCCCAAGCAAATCGAATTCGTGTCCGCGCTGCCGCGCAGCACAGTTGGCAAGATCCTGCGGCGCGAACTGATTCGACAGCACAAGGAAGGCTCGTAAGCCGCCTAATCAGCTGTAATTAACACGGGGCGTCTGTTGCTTACCCGAAAGCAGGCGCCCCGTGTTCTTGTGGAGTCGCCAATGAAAGCAGCATTCTTTGATGTGGACGGCACCCTGACCGATGTGCGGGTGTGGCAGGGCGTGATGGATTATTTCAATGCCCACGGATTGAGGAAGTGGACCATCCGGTGGTTCTGGGTCTATCACACGCCCTATTTCCTTTTATACAAGTTAGGCGTAATCAGCCAGTCCAGTTTTCGGCGGCCGTGGGCGGCGCATTTATCCTGGCTATTTCGCGGATATACCGAGGAAGAGGCACAGAAAATCTGGGACTGGGTTGTGAAGGAAGGAATCGCGGGGCACTGGCGCGAGGATGTAATCGAAATCCTGAAGCGGCATAAGGCTGACGGCGACGTTGTGTTTCTCGTCTCTGCCGGACCCGAGCCATTGGTGAAGCGCATAGGCGATGAAGTGGGGGCCGATGTGGCGGTCGGCACAGGACATGCAGTTCATGCAGGCCGGTTTACGGGCAAGTCCATTCCTCCGGTATGTATGGATGAGCACAAGGCGACACTTACGAGGAAGCGAATTGCTGCTCTCGGGCTGGAACTCGACTTCGGCAAGAGCCATGCTTACGCCGATTCGCCGGGGGACGCGGGGCTGCTGGAAATGGTCGGAAATCCGATTGCCGTCTACCCGGATGCCGAGCTGCGAGAACTTGCAAGGCGGCGAAACTGGCCGGTCTTTGAACAAATAAAAACGCCCGGGTAATCCCGGACGTTTTTCTATTCGTCAGCCTGTTGCGCCGTTCATGGCGATGGGTGTGCCGCCAATGCGTTTCTGAACGGGCGGGGGGAAAATCTTGTCGAATTCCTCGCGAGGGAGGGTTTCGACTTCGAGGAGTTTGCGGGCGACCTCGTCCAGTTTGTCCTTGTATTTCGTCAGGACTTCTTTGGCACGGTCGTAGGCTTCGTTGACGAGTTCCAGAACTTCGCGGTCGATTAGCTCGGCGACGGCCTCTGAGTAGTCTTTCTGCTCAGAAATCTCGCGACCAAGGAAAACGAGTTCTTCCTTCTGGCCGTATACACGGGTCCCCAGCTTCTTGCTCATCCCGAGGCGCATTATCATCGTTCGCGCGGTGCGGGTGACGGATTGCAGGTCGCTTGAAGCGCCGGAAGTGATATCGTCAAATATCAGTTCTTCGGCGGCACGGCCACCGAGGGCGGTGGCCATATCGTCCAGCATCTTGTTGCGGCTCTGCATTTCACGGTCTTCATCGGGCATGTGCATCATGTAGCCCAAGGCACGGCCGCGGGGAATGATGGTGACTTTGTGAACCGGGTCAGCGTTGGGAAGGGCGTTGCTGACGATGGCGTGGCCGGCCTCATGGTAGGCGATGATGAGTTTCTCATCGGGACTGATGAGGCGACTCTTGCGTTCCGGCCCGGCGATGACGCGTTCAATGGCTTCCTGGAATTCGGGCTGGCCAATGGCTTTCTTTTCACGGCGGGCGGCGAGAATGGCGGCCTCGTTCACCAGGTTTTCAAGGTCTGCGCCGACAAAGCCGGGCGTTCCGCGGGCAAGGACGCTGAGGTCGATATTCGGCTCCAGCGGTTTGCCTTTGACATGCACATTGAGAATAGCCTCGCGGCCGCGCACATCGGGGCGGTCGAGAACGACCTGGCGGTCAAAGCGACCCGGGCGAAGCAGGGCGGGGTCGAGGATGTCCGGGCGGTTGGTAGCGGCTACCATGATGATGTTGGTATCGGTATCGAAGCCGTCCATTTCAACGAGCATTTGGTTCAGAGTCTGTTCACGCTCATCGTGGCTGCCACCGAGACCGGCGCCGCGCTGGCGGCCAACGGCGTCAATTTCATCAATGAAGACGATACACGGAGAATGGCGCTTGGCCTGTTCGAACAGATCGCGGACGCGGCTGGCGCCGACGCCAACGAACATTTCAACGAACTCCGAACCGGAAATGCTGAAGAAGGGGACGCCGGCTTCGCCGGAAACAGCCTTGGCGAGCAGGGTCTTGCCAGTGCCGGGGGGACCAACAAGTAGAACGCCCTTGGGAATGCGTGCGCCGAGGGAGATGAACTTTTCAGGTTCCCGCAGGAACTCCACGATTTCCTGGAGTCCTTCTTTGGCTTCTTCGACCCCGGCGACATCATTGAACGTGACGGTTGGGTGTTCGCCAGAGAACATACGAGCGCGGGACTTGCCAAACGACATGGCGGCGTTGTTGCTGCCCTGCGCCTGACGGAACACGAACCAGAAGACGAAAGCAAGGATGATGAACGGCGCAATGTATCCGAGAATGGTGAGCACATCCAGCCAGGCGCTGGGGGGCCGGACTTCAATGCTAATCTTGTCCGGGGCCAGTTCTTCGGGCGTGACTCCCAAGCCGGTTAGTTGCTCGACGAGCGTCGAATTCGGCTCTTTGTGAGAAATGCGCTCGGTGTCCAGACTGCCGGCATAAATCAGACGCAGGCGGTCGCTGGCCTCGATGATGATTCGGGAGACCCGGCCGGCCTTAATGTCCGAGGCTACCTGATTGATGGTAAGCGCCTCTTCCTGGGCGGGCTGTTGAATCTGCACCATAATCATCGCGATAATGATGATGAAGAGCAGAATGTAGAACATGGATACTCTACTGCGAGGACTATTCACGCGTTCCTCCGAGATAACGGCTGCAATTGACGATTAGGTGGAAAATTATACCAACCGTTTGGGGAGTTTCCCACCCTGCAAGGGATGAGAAGGGGAATCTAATACTCTTCTTACTCTGTAGGAAGGCTCACAAACTTGAGGATTTACGGAGGTTTCAAGCCACCGGATGAACTTGCGCGGGTAACTTAATTGACACCCCAGAATCCATCGTCTATACTGACATGCATGCGTCGAGTCATAGCAGTAGCCAACCAGAAGGGTGGCGTGGGAAAAACCACCACCGTTATCAACCTCGGGGCGTCCCTGGCGGCGATGGGATACCGGGTCGTAGTGGTGGATCTGGACTCGCAGGGTGCACTGACGGCTTCTTTTGGGTACAACCCCTATGAAGTGAGGCCGTCCACGACTGAGATGATGCTTGACTCCAACATTACGCTGGCTGGAATCCTACGGGGCGGGCGCGAACGATTGGATGTAGCCCCAGCCAGCTCAGAGTTGCTTTCGGCTGAATACCGCCTGCTGAAGCAGCCCGATCGGACTCACCGTTTGAGGCATGCCATCGAGGCCTCGAAAGACGACTTTGACTTTGTGATCATTGATACGCCCCCGAACCTGGGGCTGCTGACGGTGAACGCCCTGGTGGCCGCGGGCGAGTTACTCATCCCAGTGAAAACGGATTATCTTGCGATGCGCGGGGTGCGGCCCCTGCTTGAGTCTGTGTGGTTGATACGAGACAAAATCAATCCGGAACTGGATTTGCTGGGCGTACTCCCAACGATGTATCCAGCCGGGTCTGACCATGCGACGGCGGTCGTGGAAGAACTGCGGGCGGTCTTTAAGAACCGACTTTTCCGCACATCCATCCCGGTAGATGAGGCCGCGGCAATTGCACCGGTTGCGCGCAAAGCGGCAATGGATTTCAAACCAGACAGCCCGGTGGCGACGGCGTACCGCCGTCTCGCGGAGGAGGTTAGCGATGCTCTCCGATGAAATGACCAATGGCGGTAACCCAGTCGAAGGGACAGGAAGCGAGATGGTGCCGGAACGCGGACTGCCCTTCCGAGTGGATGCTGACCGACCTGCCCCGGCGACAACCTTGACCCCGGGCGAACTGGATGAACTGCTGGCCGGCGGCGCAGCGGATGCCCCCAGCGATGATTTGCTTCCGATAGAGCGCGATGGAGGCATGGGGGCGGCTTTCCCAATCCTGGACGAAGACCTGCCGGCCGGGGGAACAACGACCATGAGCGGGGATGCCGGCGCGGTCGCGAGCCTGCCGCCTGAACTGGCGGCGATGCTGGCGCGGGGAGTTGCGGGCGGGTTTGAAGCGACGATGCCGGAATCGACGGTGGCAATGGAACCATTAAGCCCCGAAACGTCACCGGAAATGGCGGCGTTGTTCTTGACCGATGACCGGTTGAACGGGCTGTGGGGCCGGATGGATGCCGCCCAACAGGCGGTTCGAGTGTCTGTCCCGAGTCTCGACCTGGCGCGCAAACTGCTGAGCGAGATAGAGACAGCGCGGAACCTGCTGCTGCAGAATCGGGATAATTTTGAGGAGTCTGAACGAAAGGTAAGCGGGGTGGAACTGGAAGTCACGATTATACAGAGGTCGATGACGGAGAGCAGGGCGGCGACGGGGTTGTTCCTCTATGAGTTGGCCTGGTCAACCCTGCTTATTTTTATCCTTGGGTTGGGGGGATTCGGAATCAATCTTCCATGGTTGAGTGATACTCTGGCGTATGCCATAAGCAGCGCGGCGTGGGGCGGCCTGGGCGGAATTGTTGCGGCGATATCGGCACTTTGGCGTCATGTAAGTCTTGAGATGGACTTCAGCAAATCCTATTGGATGTGGTATATCGCCAATCCAATCATGGGTATTTTCCTGGGTGTGGTCATGTATCTATTAATGGTCGCAGGGCTGTTTTCGCTGACATTGAGTTCCCCTTCCGACCAGATTACGTCCCCGTTGATTATCTATTTCATAGCGTTTGTGGTTGGTTTCCGGCAAAATGTGGCCTGGGATCTAATCAAGCGCGTTACAAATGTTATGAACTTGACGGAAGCCGAAGAGAAGGCGGGCTAACCAACCGAACGAGCAAACAGATCATTTGCTGACGAGAAAGCGATTACGAAAAGACCGCCCGGCGAACCGGGCGGTCTTTTCGTTTATTGTCAGCCCTTGCGGCCCCAGATGAGGCCTTCGAGGAAGCGGACGAGACGGCGAAGCCATGAGCGAACTGTGGCCAGGCGGCGTTGCTGCTGGAAGTTGACGGGTTTCTCGCTTGGGAATGGACCGGTCCAAATTACGGTGACCGCGCCCCAGGTTAGGCCACCGCCAAAGCCAACAAAAACGACCTTGTCGTCCCGGCGGAGGCGACCGGACTCCACGGCTTCAACTGTGGCGATTGGTATGGAAGCCGTGGAGGTGTTGCCGTATTCCTGAAGGTTGACCATGAACTTGTCCATAGGGAGTTTCAGGCCGCGGGCGGCGGCATCTATAATGCGAAGGTTGGCCTGATGGGGGATGATGATGTCGATGTCTTCAATCTTCAGACCGGCTTTTTCAATGGTTTCGCGGGTGGCGTTGGCCATGACACGGGTGGCAAACCGGAAGACTTCACGGCCGTTCATCTGAATGTAGTGCAGGCCATCCGCAACCGTCTGTGACGTGGCCGGCATTGCGCTGCCTCCTGCCGGAAGGCTGAGGAGGTCCCCCCCCGAGCCATCCGAGCGCATGACGGCAGAAATCACGCCGCCAGGCTGGTCGCTGCCCTGAATGACGAATGCGCCCGCACCGTCCCCGAACAGGATGCAGGTGGTGCGGTCATTCCAGTCCACCAGGCGGGAGAGCGTTTCGGCGCCAATTACCACGGCATTGCGCACCGAGCCGCCGCGCACAGCCTGGGTTGCCATATTGAGGGCGAAGATGAAACCGGTGCAGGCGGCAAGCAGGTCAAAGGCCCCGGCATTGACTGCGCCAATACGGTCCTGAATTATGGACGCGGTTGCTGGAAAGAGGTGTTGCGGCGATGAGGTAGAGCAGATAATCAGGTCGACATCGCGGGGGTGGAGGTTGGCTACTTTGAGGGCTTTGAGAGCGGCGTCCGCCCCAAGAGAAGCGGAAGATTCCTGGGGCGCAGCAATGTGCCTGCGTTCGATTCCAGTGCGCTCTCGAATCCACTCGTCATTGGTTTCGACAATCTTTGCGAGGTCGTCATTGGTCAGCGTTTTTTCCGGAATGGCAGTACCCCAGCCGGTGATGTGGGCGTAAAGAGTCATGCTGTTGCCTCCGCGGGTCGCCCAAGGATGATCGTAGCGTTGTGCCCGCCGAAGCCAAACGAGTTGGACATCACGTATTTAATCCGGGCCGGGCGGGACTGGTTGGGCACGTAATCCAGGTCACACTCCGGATCGGGGGTTTCGTAATTGATGGTAGGGGGGAGGGTCTGAGATTGCAGCGCCTTCACGGAAACAAGGGCCTCGATTGCTCCGGATGCGCCGAGCATGTGGCCGGTCATCGACTTTGTGGAAGAAACGGGGATGGAATAGGCCGATTCGCCAAAAACCGTCTTGATGGCGGCAGTTTCGTTCTTGTCGTTCAACTGTGTGCTGGTACCGTGCGCATTAATGTATCCAATTTCTGCCGGTTCGAGATTCCCATCTTCCAGGGCCGAAAGCATGCAGGCCACAGCGCCTGCGCCGTTTTCTGCGGGGGCAGTGATGTGGTAGGCATCATTGGTGCTGCCGTACCCGACCACTTCGGCGTAAATTTTGGCATCGCGAGCCAGGGCATGTTCCAACGACTCGAGCAGGAGGATGGCGCTGCCTTCTCCCATAAGGAAGCCATCGCGGTCCAGGTCAAAGGGACGGCTGGCGCGGGTGGGTTCATCGTTGCGGGTGGTAAGGGCGGTCAGGGATGCCATACCAGCCATGGCGATGGGAATCACCGAGGCTTCGGCACCGCCTGCGAACATGACATCGGCCTGCCCACGGCGAATGACCTCAGCGGCCTCGCCAAGCGAGTTGGTGCCGGTGGCACAAGCGGTGATGACGGCGAGATTGGTTGCGCGAATGCCCAGATGAATCGCCAGCATGCCGCCGGCGGTATCTGGAAGCATCATCGGAATGAGAAAGGGACTAATGCGAGACGGACCTTCGGTGTGCAAAACCCTCATCTGTTCCGAGATGGTGCCGAGCCCGCCAATGCCCGACCCGATAATTGCGCCGATGCGATGCCGGTTGTCATCTGTAATCTGAAGACCGCTGTCTTCCAGCGCTTCAAGCGAAGCCTTCATGGCGAACTGGGTGAAGCGGTCCATGCGGCGGGCTTCTTTGCGGCCGAAGTGCGCATCGGGATCCCAATCCTTTACTTCGGCGGCGATGCGGCATTTGTAGTCGGCTGCGTCAAACAATGTGACCGGTCCGGCTCCGGATGTGCCAGCCACAAGGTTTTCCCATGTTAGTTGGACATCTTTGCCCACGGGGCTGACGCAGCCCAGGCCAGTTATTACGATGCGCTTGCGGTCTTGCATGCTTCCTCCAACTCATCTCGCGGGCGGGTGAACGCCCGGCTCAAGGCTGTCTATTGCAGGTAGTTTTGTTGAAGTGGTGAATTCCAGCGAGTTTTGCCGGTGACTGCTATAACACTCGCATTTTGGGAACGATACGCTAAGCGGGGGCCAGCCGGGCAAGCGACTTGTGAATTTGCTGGATGTGCAAACGGTCATGCCGGGCACTGATGCGCATGAGTTCAAGCAAGGTTATGGGGCCGAAGATGGTGTGGCGGGCGGTACGGTCCCAATCCGTAGGATTCAGGCTATCCAGCCGGGTCATCAGCTCAAATCGTGTTTCGCTCCATTGGTCAAACACGGCAGCCGGGTCTTCGTCCTTGTAGTTTCGTTCCCCTGCCCACTCATCGGGGTTTACGGCGACGATAAAGGGGTTTTCGGATTGCAGGATGGAATCGATGCGAGGGATGGTGACTTCGCGGTCCACGTCGCGGAAGTGACACAGAATCTCCGTAACGCTCCAATCTTCTTCAGCGGGTCGCGTAGACAGGGTATCCGGAGTTTGACCCGCTGCCAGATGGGATGCGCCTATGTGGGCGGTTCGCATTGTGGCAAGGACCGCGGCGAGAGAATCTAGTTTGGGAGTTAGCGCGTCGGGTTGTTGGGCCGCAAGCCACGGCTCGAATTCCTCCAATAAACCTCCGGGTGCGTTCGGATTTCTGTTGGCGGACCCGTTATTCACCCGGTAGGAGGCAACTCCCAACTCCGTGGCGGGCTGAATGTCATTGATGGGATTATCCCCGATGATGACGATGGGGCCTTCGGGCCAGCCCAGTCCGGCGAGCACTTCGGCGAAGTAACTCGGCGAGGGCTTGGTGAAGTGACTGATTTCCATGGACGTAACGGCGGAGAAGCCGAATTCGTCAGGTGAAAGGCCGGCCCACTCCAGGCGCTGATGGATGGCGGTGAGCGGGAACAGGGGGTTGGAAGACACGGCGATGGTGTGGCCCTGAGAAAGCAGGCGGGAAACCATTTCGCGTGCAACCGGGAGGGTGCGCGTATGTTCCTTTAGCGAAGGAAAAACTCTGGTGTAGAAGTCTTCGATCGCGGGGAGAATGGCGACGGGGTCCAAGCCCAGCCACGGGTAAAAAACTTCGTCAAAGACATCTTTGAGGGTGCGGCGAAAGTCTGTGTTGCTGTTCATCGCCTGAACGCCCGCCATGAGGGCGGGCACAAGCTGTTCAGGGGATACGCGGTCCGACATTGCCACTGTGAGGGCGTGCAGGTAGGCGGGGATGAAGACGTCCATGCTGTTGCCCAGCAGGGTGTCATCCAGATCAAATAGAAGTGTCGGAGTCATCCGGGGCTACTGCAAATGTAAACGGCAAGGAATGGCACTGTCCACAACCGATGCGAGGCTCGGCCACGGCGCAGGCGCATTTGACACAGTCCGCGCTAATGTTGACGCGTGAAGGGAGAACCAACAGGGGTCGCGTTAACTTTGGATTGAAGCGAAGGTTTTCGCAGGCGTTTGCCAGCAGGATATCGGGGACCGGGCAGGCTTGACAGTGGCGGGGTTGCCAATCCAGCCCGGCATCCTTCAGGAGGCGACACTCCTCGTTATTGCGGCCGCGGAAATAGTCTCCATAAAAATACCGGCACTCTTTGCCTGCGGGGGTGCGCATTTCAGACGCGAGTCAGGTACTCGCCCGTGCGGGTGTCCACGCGGATGACATCGCCGACGTTGACGAAGGCGGGCACAAGGACTTCCAGCCCGGTGTCGGTAACTACTTTTTTGTTGACTCCGGTGGCGGTGTTGCCGCGTGCTGATGCTTCGGCAGTGGTGACTTCCAGTTCGACGGTCAGAGGCAATTCAAGGTCCAGGGTTTCGCCTTCGTAGACGGTGATCTTGACTTCCATCTGTTCCTTGAGATACAGGGCGTAGTCTCCGACAATCGCACTGGTGAGGGCCGGTTGCTCGAATGTCTCTGTATCCATGAAGTGAAAGAATTCGCCATCGGTATACAGATACTGGGCATTGTGGAATTCCAGCTGAGCGTTTTCAACACGCTCGCTGGAAGAGAAGGTCTTTTCCGTTGTGGAGCCCGTGCGGAGGTTAACGGCTTTGACTCGTATTGTTGCCAGGCCGCGACCAGTTTTGTTGTGCGAATAGTCAACGACTCGTAGGAGCTGGTCGTCGACCTTGAAGATGGTGCCTTTGCGAAGCTGGTTTGCGTCGATCATCGATTGACCTCATGGGAATTGAATTCAACCGACGGATTATACCAGCGCGTCAGAAGGTCTTGAGGAATTGCTGGACCAAATCAGGGTCAAAGTGTCCGCCCGATTCTGAGCGAATGTGCTCGCGCGCCTTTTCGAGCGGCCAGGGTTCGCTGTATGGACGGAGGGAAATAAGTGCATCCCAGACATCCACGATGGCAAAAATGCGTGCGGCGAGCGGTATCTCTTCTCCCTTGAGGCCGCGCGGGTATCCGGTGCCGTCCCAGCGTTCATGGTGGCAATAGGGGATGTCCAGCGCCGGACGAAGATATGTGATGGGGAAGAGCATGTCATAGGCGTACTGGGGGTGCTTACGCATAACTTCCCATTCTCCTTCGGAAAGCTCGCCGCGTTTCTGGAGGATGCTGTCCGGGATGCCCATTTTGCCAATGTCGTGCAGGAGGGCACCGCGCCGAATGTTTATCAGGTCGTGGTCTGCGATATTGAGAGCGTTGGCGAGCTTGAGAGTAAGCTCCAGGACGCGTTTGGAATGCCCGTCGGTTTCCTTGTCACGGAGTTCAAGAGCATGGGACCAGCCTTCAAGGGTGGCATCGTAGGCTTGAGCCAGCTCACGCTCTTTTTGAACGCGTTCCGTGATTTCGCGGGAGTTGATGGCCACCTGGAGTTCATCGCTCCGGTCTCGCAGGGCCTTGAAGTGACCTTCAAAGACGTGCCAAGTTGAATCCACGTGCCTGACACGGAACTCGCGGATGGTGAAGTAGTCTTCTTCCGTCCGGCAGCGCGCCAAAATATTTTCGAGTTCCCCGATGTCGTCAGGGTGCAGGTACTCCATGAATCTACTGGCCAACAGGGTATCCGATTGATACCCGAGGACCCGGAAATGCGAGGGGCTGGCATAGGTAATGCGGCCTTCCGAGTCTGTGAGCAAGATCAAGTCGCTTGCATTTTCAATCAGGGAGCGGAAATGTTCTTCGCTGCGGCGGAGGGCGACTTCGGCGCGCTTGCGCTCAATGGCGTAGCGAATCGAACGGAGCACGAGTTGGTGGTCAGCATGGCCTTTGACGAGATAGTCCTGGGCGCCGCCACGGACGGCTTCAATGGCGACCAGTTCGTCATCGGTCCCAGATAAAACCACAATCGGAATACCGCTGCCGCGGGCATGGAGCGTATAAAAGGTTGCAAGCCCCTGGCTTTCCGGCAGGCTAAGGTCAAGCAGGGCGACATCAAATTTTTCTGATTGGAGTTTCTTCAGTGCATGGGTGAGACGATAGACCTGGATTACTTCAAAATTCTGGGTGCTCCCCCGCGTGAGGTACATCTTGATGAGATTTGAGTGGTCTTCGTTATCTTCCACCAACAGAACCCGCAGGACTTCGTCGGTGAGGAATCGGAGAGAGCCCTGGACCATAGTGGCTGCATTATAATCAGGAACGGAAGAGGGGTGTAACAGGGTTGTTTATGATAAACTAAACCTGCTAGAACCCTGCGGAGGTTGAATGGCAGAAAGCCAGTTGCGAAAGGTCGTTTGTGTTGAGGACGAACCGGAGATGATTGATCTCATCCGGTTAATCCTTTCGCGGAAAGGCTTCGAAGTGGTTGGGGCAGCAGGCGGGAAAAAGGGCCTGGATACCATCCGGGACCAGAACCCGAACCTCATCCTGCTTGACCTGATGATGCCAGATATGGACGGCTGGGAAGTCTACCAGCAGTTGAAAGCCGACAAGGCGACCCGGGACATCCCGGTGATCGTTGTGACGGCCAAGGCGCAGAGCATTGACAAGGTGCTCGGATTGCATATTGCCAAGGTCGATGACTACATTTCAAAACCATTCAGCCCTCAGGAATTGCTGGATAGCGTGGAGAGTGTGCTGGCGAAGAGCGCGGCGACTTAAGTAAACGCAGGCAATTAACCCCGGGCGGCGAGAAGCCGCCCGTTTTGATGAATCCCATGTCCATCGTCGAAATCAAGAACCTGAGCCGACCTTTGCACCAGCCCCTGCAGGTAGCCTATTGCAAGGATTTTGGCTGCAAGCTGCGCGGCCTGACGTTCAGGCGGGCATTGGCCATGGATGAAGGTTTGCTGATGGACAATCTTCGGGAGAGCAAGCTGGATAGCGCCATCCACATGATGGGCGTGTTCTTTGACCTTGGCATCATCTGGTTGGGTGAGGACTTGAAGGTGATAGATAGGCAGTTTGCAAGACGCTGGCTATCCATCCTTTCCCCCAGCCGGCCGGCGAGGTACATCCTCGAAGTGCACCCGGACCGCTTGGGCGAATTTGAGATCGGTCATGAAATCTCCTATTAGTCTTGCGCTCGCGCTCGTCTTCCTGATGGGGTTGCTGACTCCCTATGAGGCCGGGGCGCAGCAAACCAACGCCGACGGCGTCTTCTACATCATCCAGAGCGGTGACACACTCTCCACTATTGCGAGCCGATTTGGGCTGACCGTTGACCAAATTGTGGCGGCGAATGACTTGATTAATCCTGACCAGATTTCCGCGGGAACTCAAATCAAGTTGCCGGGTGTGGATTGGGTGCGCGGCGTATTGGATACGCGCCTGGTGAACTTTGGGGAAACGATGCGGACGTTAAGCCGTCGCTACGAAGTGACATTCCCAACTTTCAGCAGACTCAACGGAGCGGTGAGTCCGGGCCAGCTATTTGTTGGTTACCCGGCTATGCTACCGACGGAGACGGGCGAATTCCTTGCAGGTGACCGAGCCGTGCTGGCAACGGAGGAAACCAGTCTCGAATTGACGGCAGCGGCCGGAATGAATGTGTGGATGGTCGCGGGTCAGAACCGTGTGGCGGGGACGGCGCGAATGCTGGCTGGCGACGTGCTCATTCTGCCCGGGACGACGGGAACCGGCCCCGGCGCATTGCCCTCCCCAATTTCCCGGCTTTCACTGGAGCCTCTGCCGCTGGTGCAGGGAAAGACGACGGTTATCCGGGCGAGCGCGGCCGGAGAGCCGCTCACGTTGTCTGGTGCGCTGGTGGATCGACCCTTGACTTTCTATACTCAGGACATCGGGGAGCTGGTTGCCCTACAAGGCGTACATGCCATGCTTCCGACCGGGCTGTATCCGTTCGCCATCGAAGGAACATTGGCAGATGGTTCAGGGTTTTCTTACTCTCAACTGATTGCCGTGCAATCCGGTGGGTACGAATCAGAATCATTAACTGTGGATGTGGATTACCTGGACGACCCACAGTCACAGAGCGAAAACGAATTCGTTGCAGAGGTTATTGCGCCCCATTCACTGATCAAGCTGTGGGACGGCTTCTTTGTATTGCCGACTCCTTACGGGGATACGATTAATTCTTACTTTGGGACGCGACGTTCGTATAACGATTCGCCTTTTGATTACTTTCATACCGGCGTGGATTGGGGTGGCGGATTGGGTACGCCGGTGCTGGCGCCGGCACACGGGGTGGTGGTCTTTGCCGGAGAGCTGGTTGTGCGCGGGAACGCGACAATCATAGACCACGGGTGGGGCGTGTACACTGGGTACTGGCACCAAGAGGAAATCCTGGTGCAAGTTGGCGATGAAGTTGTTCCGGGCCAGACGATTGGTATGGTGGGCACCACCGGCCGATCCACGGGGGCGCACCTGCATTGGGAAGTGTGGGTGAGTGGGGTACAGGTGGAGCCGCTTGACTGGCTCTTTAGGACTTATCCCTGAGTGACATCCGGCGAATCTTCATCAATTTCGAATTCGCCGGCATCCAGTTGCCTGAAAACTTCGCGAGCCTGTTCGGCCTGTTCAGGACGAACCAAAATCTCTACTTGATGGCTGGGCGCGCCATCCAGCCCCATGGCCGCTTCGTAACCCTCGCGGGAGAGAATCGCATCGATTCCTTGCGCCTCCAGAAGGCCGCGCATCAGTTCTGCTTGAATGTTGTACTCTTCCGACCTTACGCTCACCCAACCTGATTGGTTGTTCATCGTTACTCCTTTGCCGGGTCACCTTGAACCAACAACCAAATTGAGTATAATTCTAAATCGTCCACGGGCCGGGCTGCCGCGGCTGAGAATGATGTGTGTTGAAATCTGAATGAGCGAGTGAACGGCGAATGGCTTTAGCAGGATTGGCGCTTCAAGAGAATTACTGGGATGAATTCGAACTGGGGGACGAAGACATCGAGTTGTTGTATTCCTATCTGCTTGAAGTAGAAGAACCCCAGACACCCCAACAACTTGCGCTGGCGTTGGTAGAAGCGCGATTGGAGCGGGAAAAACGCGCGACGCAGAAACTGCAGAACCAGGGCGGGAGTGTGTATGTCCCCAAGGATGAGCATAAGCCGGGTGACAAATTAACCTTTGGTTCAATGAACTGGCAGGTCGGTGAAGTCATTGAAACACGTCCGGCGATGACATTCGGAAATGATACATTCCGAGTGATAAAAGTCCGGTTTGCAGATGACACCACGAAGGAGTTCGCCTCCGACCTCCAGAATCACGCGCTCAATGAACCCAAGGAGGTCGCGGGGGATGACCCCCTGTTGAGCCCGCATGCCGTGGTCGAGAAGCATGGGATGGCGCTGACTCAGACGCTGGTTAAGGGACTTAAGAATAATGATGACTTTGTCTACATCGCTGGCCGGTGGTTCCCGCGGGCGTTGCTCGTGGACGTGAATGTGGGTAACCTAAATCTTGCGGAAGCCATCCTGGACATGAATGGCGGCGGACCGCTGCCGACGGAGGACCTGCTGCGGCAGGTGGACTTGTCCAAGAGCGATAACGAACGACTTGCGGGGTTCTCGCTGGACCTGGCGTTGCAGGACGACCTGCGTTTTGATGAAGTAGGCTCGACGGGTAAGGTGTTGTGGTTTCTCAAGCGACTGGAACCCAAAGAGGTGCAAGAGACGCCGTTTACCCTGCGGTATCAACATGTGGACTACGACCGGTCTTCCCTTAATGAGCAAATGTTGTCTCTGGAGCGGAAGCTGGATGATGAGCTTTCCGAGGCGGATACAGGACATGCAACCGGCGAGCCATTGAAGGAGGCGGAAGCCACGCTTATCTATCCCCATTGGCGCGCAGGAACCTTGCCCATCACGAACCGCCTCAAAGAATTTTTCCCGAGCGCATTCGAATCGCCGCGCATCCTCTTTACGTTCATCGACGATGAGACCGGGGAGGAATTCTCCGGATGGGTGGTGCGACTCGAGCGGTATGTTTTTGGCCTGCGGGATTGGTACTTGAAGAGGGGAACGATGCCGGGGAGCATTATCCGGCTGCGGCGCGCGGAAGAACCCGGGCGGTTGTATATCAAGGCTGACACGCACCGTTCGGCGAAGGAATGGGTGCGGACGGCACTGGTGGGAGCAGACGGCGGCCTGGTGTACGCCACTCTCAAGCAAGCTGTTGAGACGGCCTTCGATGACCGAATGATGGTGTATATGCCAAGCGCGGCAGAGGCGCTGGACCAGGCCTGGGAGCGCCGTTCCAAAAATCCGCCTTCCCTGGAACAGGTTGCCACTTCGACACTGCGGGAACTGTCCAAGCTAAACCCGCAAGGGCACGTCCATGTGGCTGAGTTGTACTCAGCCTTGAATGTGGTCTTGCGCTGCCCGCCCGGGCCGCTGATGGCCTTGCTGGCGTCCCGCCCGTGGTTCAGCCATGTGGGCGACCTGCACTACCGTTTGGACGAAACCCGGATGGGAAACTAAGGCCATGACGGAATCCCGACCCTCCCTGGTCAAACCAACTCTGGATACTCTCTATCATATCGATTTTGAGTGGTGGGGCCAGAATGACCGCGAGTGGCGCGTCTACCTGCGCAGCCTTCTCAGCCCCGAAGAACAGGAACGATTTGGCGAGATGATTGATGGAGAGGCACAGGTGGACTGGCCGGATCCGGTTACGGGGGAGGTGACTCAGGTGGATGGGTTGCAGCACATCCTGATCACGCATACGGCACAGCAGGAGGGCTTCCTGAATCCGCAGACGGCATTGGTGGAAGCCATTTTCAGACTGTTCTTGAAGAATGGTAACCGGCCGATGAGCATTAATGAGATAGCACAATACCTGAATCGTCCTGCGCCGCCCATTCTAAAGACGCTCAGCGGCGGACGGGTATACAAAGGGCTGCGTCCCATCTTAAAGGCGTAGCCTGTGGCGACGGCCTCATTTTCCGGGGGACGGTATAATTGCAATGAAATGCAGATTCTCCAGCCCTCGTAGCTCAATGGATAGAGCAGTGGCCTTCTAAGCCAAAGGTTGCAGGTTCGAATCCTGCCGGGGGCACTGCATGCTGATGCGAGAAACGCCTGCGATGTGCCGCACAATCATAAGAAGGAGCAAATAATGGGCCACGTCATTGATGACCGGTCTTTGCGCGAGTTGCACTTATCCGAACCCGAACCGCCGAAATATTATGTCAGCGCGTCCTATGTGGAGTGGACCACACGGGTTACCCTGTGGCGCCCTCCGACTGATGTGGTGGAAACCGACGGAGCGCTCATCGTGCGGCTGGAGGTGGCCGGGATGGAGGGCGGTGAATTCCATATCTCGGTACAGCCGAACCTGCTGGCGGTGCGCGGGGTACGTGGAGGCAGTGGAATACGAGGAGCGTACCAACAGATGGAAATCAATACCGGCGAGTTCATTTCGCTGGTCGAGTTTCAATTGTCCTTGGATATCGACGATGTCAATGCCAATTATCGAGATGGCTTTCTAACCGTCACGTTGCCCAAGCTGGCTCCTGGCGATGGGAGCCTCCAATGATGTTTACTGGAAAGGAAAAGTTGCCACAGCTCAGGACAGGCGTCTGATGGTCGATAATCTGTTGAGCGCGCGGATAATAGGGCAAGGGCAAATTCTTCTTGGCGATCCTGGCGCGCCAGTTCTTAAAGGGGAGTCTGAGCCGGTCCTCATACCGGAATTGGGCGACCAGCCCATCCCTGGTATCCTGCCCATTCTCCCATTGCGCGGGGTAGTGGTTTATCCGCATACCGGCGTGCCGCTCACCGTTGGGCAGGAGCGCTCGATTCGACTGGTTGATGATGTGGTATCCGGGGACCGGCTCGTGGGGTTGGTCGCTTCTATTAACCCGGAACTTGAAACGCCCGCTCCCAAAGACATGTACCAGGTTGGGACTGTGGCTACGGTTCACCGGCTCTTCCGTGCGCCGGATGGCACCATCCGGTTGCTGGTGCAGGGATTGGCGCGATTCCGATTGGGGGAATTCGTCCAGGAGGAGCCCTACTTAAAGGCTCACATCAGCCTGCACCCCGAAAAGAAAGACCCCGATGGTTTGGAGTTGGAAGCGCTGGCCCGCAATGTGCGCGGCCAATTTGGGCGCATTGCGGAAATTGTAGCGTCCATCCCGCAGGAAATAATCCAGTCAGTATTGGCGCTTGAAGACCCGCTTCAGATTGTGTACACCATTGCCAACCTGCAGCGGATGGAGCTGGCAGAAGCGCAACAACTGCTGGAACTCGATCAGGTCAAAGAAAAACTCCAGATGCTAAACAGCCTCCTGGCGCGCGAGGTTGAAGTTCTGGAAGTGGGTCAGAAAATCCAGAACGAGGCGCGTTCTGAAATTGAAAAGATGCAGCGGGACTATTTCCTGCGAGAGCAGATGAAGGCCATCCAACGGGAGCTTGGTGAGCAGGATGACCAGGCTGCGGAGGTGGAGGAGTTCCAAAAGAAAATCGACGAAGCGGGAATGCCTGATGAGGCGCGAATCCAGTCTGAGCGCGAGCTTGAGCGATTGAAGCGGCTGTCAACTGCTTCTGCCGAATATGGGGTTATTCGCACCTACCTGGATTGGCTGGTGAGTGCGCCCTGGTCGCGGGTAAGTCCGGATAACCTTGATATCCCGCATGCCCGCGGAGTCCTTAACGAGGACCATTTCGGACTCGATGATGTCAAGGAACGATTGCTCGAGTATCTCGCGGTGCGGAAACTTCGGTCCGAGCGGAAGAAAGAACTAAGCCAACGACCTTCGAAAGATGAAATTCGTAAAGAACGTGAAGGCGTAATTCTTTGTTTCGTTGGGCCTCCTGGCGTCGGCAAAACGTCTTTGGGACGCTCGATTGCACGAGCGATGGGGCGAGAATTCGTGCGGATTTCTCTCGGTGGGGTGCGCGATGAGGCCGAAATCCGCGGTCACCGGAGGACGTACATCGGCGCGCTCCCCGGAAAAATCCTTCAGTCGTTGCGGCGGGTGGAATCACGTAACCCTGTGTTCATGATGGATGAGATCGACAAACTCGGCATGGACTTTCGGGGAGACCCCTCCTCTGCGCTGCTTGAGGTGCTGGACCCCGAACAGAACTCCGAGTTCCGCGATCATTATCTGGAAGTTGCTTTTGATCTCTCCCAGGTGATGTTTATTACCACGGCAAATACGCTGGACCCGATCCCCGGGCCACTGCGCGACCGAATGGAAATCATCCAGATCTCCAGTTACACGGAGAAGGAAAAGCTGGAAATTGCCAAGGGATACCTGGTGCCGAGGCAGCTCAGAGAAACCGGGCTCAGGGCGCGAGAGATTTCGTTCAGCGACGCCGCACTGCTAACCATGATTCGGTCCTATACTCGTGAGGCGGGCGTGCGAAGTTTGGAGCGGCAGATTGGCGGGGTGTGCCGGAAAGTGGTTACGCAGATCGCGGAGGGTCTTGCAAAGAAAATCCGGATAGGTCCCAAACAGGTGAACGAATACCTGGGACGCCCACGCTTCTTCCACACGGAAGAAATCGCGGTGCGTACGTCGCTTCCGGGAGTTGCAACGGGACTTTCCTGGACGCCGGTGGGTGGCGAGGTACTCTTCATCGAAGCTTCAAGCATGCCGGGCAGCAAGGGGTTCCAACTGACCGGTTCATTGGGAGATGTGATGCAGGAATCGGCGCGGGCGGCGCTTTCTTATGTTCGTTCCAACGCGGCCGCGCTGGGGCTTGACAAGGACTTCTTTGAAAAGACCGACATTCATATTCATGTTCCGGCGGGGGCGCAGCCAAAGGACGGTCCGTCGGCAGGTGTTACTATTGCGACTGCCCTGGTGTCTTTGCTGACCAGCCGTCCCATCCGCCCTGAAGTGGGAATGACCGGAGAAATCACGCTGCGCGGGCAAATTATGCCCGTGGGCGGGATAAAAGAAAAAGCGCTGGCGGCACACCGGGCAGGGTTGAAAACGGTCATCCTTCCCGAAGAAAACGAACGGGATATTGAAGACCTGTCGGACGAGGTACGAGAAGAACTTGAATTCAAGTTTGTGAAGACGATGGCTGAAGCACTTGAGCTGGCTATCGTCCCTGAACAGAGCGCCAAGCGGAAAGCTGGCGCCCGGAAGAAAAATTCAAAAAACGGTAAGGAAAAGTGAATTCTATGGCAAAAGTAATGCTGATCGAAGACGACCCAACCATGATTTCGCTGCTGCGAACTCTTCTGGAGATTGAAGGATTTGAAGTGCACCATATGGATGTATTTCAGAATGTGCCGCAAGCGGTTGGGGCGGTGGCGCCAGATGTCGTGTTGATGGATGTTAACCTTAAGGGCGCGAATGGCCTCGAAATCCTTGCTGCCCTGCGCGCTACGCCGGGCATGAAACAACCCAAGGTCATCCTGTCCTCGGGGATGGATTACCGGCACGAGGCCATGGCGAAGGGCGCAAATGAATTTGTGCTCAAGCCCTACATGCCTGACGAACTAATTCAAAAAATAAAGGACCAGGTAGCCGGCTAATTGCCAAACGGACATCTATCTGCAACGGAGCAAAGGCAAGCCGAAAGGTAAACACTTGAATAAACAACGAGGCGGTACCAGCCAAAAGTGGTACACCATAGACCTTCATCTGCATACAATCGGTTCCAGCGATTACCAGCAGCCCGATGTGACATTCCTGGATATCTTGAAACGGGCTGAAGCGCGGGGACTGGACATGATCGCGTTCACCGACCATAACACGGTGGTCGGGTACCGCCGCATGATGGAGGAAGTCCAACAACTCCGGTTGCTGGCGGACCTTAATCGCATTCTTCCGGAGGAACAAACCCGGCTACGAGAGTATGAGCGGCTGTTGAAGAAAATCGTGGTGCTTCCCGGGTTTGAATTCACCGCGACGTTCGGATTTCACATCCTCGGCATTTTCGCACCCGAAAAGCCGCTGCGCGAGATTGAACATATCCTGCTGGGCCTCAACATCCCGGCTGACCATCTTGATGAAGGCTCGGTGACGGTTGGGGCCTCCTCAGATGTCTTGAGCGCTTACAAGGCCATCCACGATGCCGGTGGGATTGCCATCGCGGCGCACGCCAATTCCACCAATGGCGTGGCGATGCGCGGGTTCCCCTTTGGCGGGCAGACCAAAATCGCGTATACGCAAGACTTGAATCTGCACGCGCTGGAAGTCACGGACCTTGAACTTCGCAGCGGCAGGTCAACGGCATCGTTCTTCAGCGGCACGAAACCTGAGTACCCGCGGAGAATGCATTGCATCCAGGGGTCAGATGCCCATCGACTTGACGGGGATGCCACGCGCAAGAAGAATCTAGGCGTTGGCGACCGCCCGACCGAAGTGCTACTGAGCGAGCCGACCTTCAACGCATTGCTGGGCCTGTTTGAAAGCAATGATTTTGCGCGCACCCGACCGGGCCGGGCCAAAACCGGAGAGCCGGAATTCGACTTCATACGGGCGGCCCGAGAAGAAGGCAGCAATATCATTCAGGAATTCCATGAGCAGATGACGGTGAGGGGCGGCAAGTTGTACGCGGTGATTTCCGATGTGTGCGCCTTTGCAAACACGAATGGCGGAACGTTGTACATCGGAATTGCGCCGGATGCCACGACGCCGATTGTGGGCATTGCCAGTGCCCAACAGGCGGTGAAGCAGCTTGAGCAGGAAATCAGCGCGCGCATCAGCCCGCCGCTCTCGTGTACGGTGGATGTTCATCAGACCGAAGGCAAGAGTATTCTGCGAGTGCTGGTGCCGCGGGGTGAAAACGCTCCTTATGCGGTGGATGAAAGCAAGATCTATATCCGCGAAGAAATGGAAACCAGCCTCGCGGTGCGGGATGAAATCGTGAACCTTGTGCTGCGAGGCCAGACTCTCGGGTTGCAGCCTGTGGCGCCGGACGTCATTCGCCAGCCAGTAGCATTGGCAGCGAAGGCACCTGCGGAACCAGCCAGCGGAGTTGACCGACCACGACCGCCGCGTACCGGCGTGGAAATCGTTTCGGTTTCCGAGCGCGATGGGCAGAAATACTACACGTTGAAGGACCTGCGTAATGGCAGTGAAGTCTCCAACGTGACGGTGAAGTCCGCGCGGCGGCTGTGGCATTATGCCATCACCAAACATGCGGAGTTGCCCACGGATGTGAAACGCTCGGTTGGCGAGTGGCGTGGAAACCTGGGGGTTCTGCGCCGATACAAACACGGTGCAAATGAGCGATTTGACCTGGTGCAACTGGACAGCGAATCGCCGAGGTTCTACTTTGGCGTAACCGAAGACGGAATCGATGGCGAATGGCGGGCGCTGTTGGGCCTGGATGAGTAATTTGCGGGATGCGCGTCAATATCCTCACCGTTTCTGACCGTTCGGCGCGGGGCGAGCGCGAGGACTTGAGCGGGCCGTCACTGGCGGAGGCGGTTCAGAAATTGGGCTGGATTGTGGGCGAGACAGCAACCTGCCCGGACGTCATCGAAGATATCCGTGGAATCCTTACCGGTTGGGCCGATTCCGGAGCGGTAGACCTGATCCTGACCACAGGAGGGACGGGCTTTGCCCCGCGTGATGTGACCCCCGAGGCCACACAGGGCATCCTGGATAAACTGGCGCCCGGCCTTGCAGAAGCCATTCGCGCGGAGGGGGTGCATACTACGCCGCATGCGCTGCTTTCCAGAGGCGTTGCGGGAATCCGAGGAAGGACCATTATTCTCAACCTGCCGGGAAACCCGAAGGGAGTGCGGGAGGCGCTTGGCGTAGTTGCGCCAGTGTTGCCGCACGCGGCGGCCGTTCTGAGGGGCGATGAGAGCGCTGAGGCAGGGCACAGACAGCCGACCGGTTAGGCAGGCGGGATTGCCTCAGGCTGAAGGCTCGTCGAGCAGGCTGCGGGCGATGACCAGCCTTTGAATCTCGCTGGTGCCCTCGCCAATGGTCATCAGGCGGGCATCGCGATAAATGCGCTCAACGGGGAACTCGCGGCTGTAACCATAGCCGCCATGAATTTGAATGGCATTGCGGCAGATACGCTCCGCGGCCTCGGTAGCGAATAATTTGGCCATGGCTGCCTGTTTGGCGAATGGGCGGCCGTTGAGTTTGTGGAAAGCGGCATTGAACACCATCAGGCGGGCGGCTTCGATTTCGGTGGCGGCATCTGCCAGCATCCATTGAATCGCCTGATAGGACGCAATCGGGCTGCCGAACGTCTCGCGTTCTCTGGCATAACGAAGCGACTCTTCCAGGGCGGCGCGTGCCAGGCCGACGGATAGCGCACCGATGCCGATGCGACCGCCATCCAGTGTTTCCAAGGTGTAACTCAGACCACGGCCTTCCTCGCCGACCAGATTGGCGGCCGGGACGCGGACATCCTGATAAGAGACGGCATGGGTGGGAGAGCCCATCAACCCCATCTTTTTTTCTGCGGGGCCGATGGAAAGCCCGACCAAGTTGGTGGGCACCACGATGAGGCTGAGCGAGCGTGAACCTCCGGCTGAATCGGTACGAACCAGGGTGACGATGAAGTCGGCGATGCTGGCGTTGGTGGTCCACATCTTGGCGCCATTGATGACCCAATCATCTCCATCACGGACGGCGCGGGTCTTGATGCCCCCTTTCAGGTCTGAGCCAGCGCCTGGTTCTGTGAGGGCCAGGGCCGCCAACTGACCTTTGCCTGACACTACGTTGGGGAGAAAACGTGACTTCAATTCTGCAGAACCAAAATTGGCAATCGGGGCGCAACCCAAACCATTGTGGGCGGCGATGGCCAGGGCGGTGCTGCCGCAGGCCCAACCCAATTCCTCGATGGCGATGGCGGCGCTGATGGCCTCCAACCCGGTTCCGCCGTATTCTTCCGGGACGTTGAGCCCAAGCAGGCCCAAAGGTCCCATTTTCCGGGTGGCTTCCCAGTTGAAAGTCGCCGATTCGGCGACTTCGGCGGCGCGGGGTTTAACCTCGCGGTTGACGAAATCGTGGACGGCGTCGCGCCACATCAATTGTTCCGAGCTCAGGTCGAAGTCCATTATTTCTCCATGTTGGTGTGTCTATTTGTCCGGCAACCAGGCGACGACAACAGTCGAGCCGTAGGCGCGCCAGGCTTTCTCGAATGCTTCCTGTGGCATCCAGTAAAGCGATTTGCGGTTGACGGCCGGATTGACGAATCCGTAACCCTGTTCTGGGGAGCTGGCAACGAGAATCATCGTGTGTGCCCAGAGCGGTTTCCAACTTCCGATTATGGGCATGATGAAGTGATTGGCGGCAAGCTGGCTGGCAAGGAATTGGGGTGGTTGAAGCAGCCGCCATTCGGCTGTGAAGCCCCGCTCGCGCAATTCTGCGACCATTGACCAGGGGAACGCGGCCCAGCGGGGAATCCGGCGAAGAACTGGGCGGACTCCCCGCCATTGTATGCGTCCCCAGTCTTCACCAAGGGCGGCTCCATCGATGTTCGACCCAAGTGCAGTGTTGATGACAGTAGCCACAGAATTCACGGCGCAATCATTGGTCTGGCCCTGATACTGGTGCAGTTCCAGCAGCCGGTTGATGTGTGCGGATTCGGTTCGGCCGGCAGTGGCTGGCGCAGCGACTTCAGCGAGCACGTCGAATCTCCTCCACGGCTTCCGGGTTTATGAGAGAGGAGGTGTCTCCGGGGTCCTGGTTCAAGTAGGCGGCGCGTACCATGCGGCGCATGACCTTGGCATTGCGAGTCTTGGGGATATCTGAGACAAAGTAGATGGCTTTGGGAGCCAGAGGTTTGCCCATCGACTTGACAATCTGTCCCACCAACTCCGTGCGCAACTCTTCAGATGGCGCTGAACCTGGTTTCAGGACGCAGAACGCAATCAACTCGCTGCCCTTAATCTCATGGGGTATGCCAATTGCAGCGGCTTCTACAACCTCGTCATGCCTCACGAGTATCGATTCGATTTCGGCTGGACCGAGGCGTTTGCCAGCAATTTTAATGGTGTCATCTGAGCGGCCGAGGATGTACCACATGCCATCTTCGTCGCGGGCGGCCCAATCGCCGTGCACCCACACGTTCGGCCAGCGGTTCCAATAGGTTTCTTCGTAACGTTGTGGGTCTTTCCAGAAGCCGCGGGTCATACCAATCC
>SCUK01000027.1 GCA_004297445.1 Anaerolineae bacterium
CAAGGCACTTGCCGGGCTATCGCTTTGGAAGATCTGAGCGGTATCCGCAAGGCTCCGGTTCGACGCTCGCAGAGAAGCAGGCACAGCAACTGGTCGTTCCACCAATTGAGACAATTTGTCAGCTACAAGGCGGAACGGGCGGGGGTGAGGGTGATCCTCGTCGACCCCCGAAACACCAGCCGGACGTGTCCCGAATGTGGTCATGTGGCTAAAGCCAATCGCCGTACGCAACGTCTTTTCTCCTGTGTATCTTGTGGCTACTCTGCGCCTGCGGATACGGTTGCGGCAGTGAACATCTCTGCCAGGGGCTACGTAAACAGCCCGATGGTCTCGAACCCTCCGGGTTCAGGGACAATACCCCGTCCGCTTGCGGCGGGGTAGTTTACTGATACTAAAGTACGGGGTCATCCACATAACAGCCCCCATCCACCATCGTTATCTGTGGTAGCCAAAGACCAAGGGGGCAACCCTCCTCCTCACGTGCCGCTTCCGCCGTCAGGCGGCAGCGGCATTTCTGCATAACACTTTTGCAACTTCTTCGTTAAGGATGGCAGGAATGCTGTATGCCGGCTTAGCGGTAGCTTTGATTCCGGCAAGGGCCTTCCTCCTCCCATCCGGTCGAGCGCCACTCGACCAAACCCACTCTGGCCGCGCTGGTATAGGCGGCCAGAGGCTCGTTAAATTGGCTGATTTCAGGGGGTGGTGCTAGGTTTTGCGCGCGGCGATGCGCGGGTAAATCATTCCAACCAGCGCCAGGACGACCATCCCGATTCCCAGAATCAAAACGGGTTGGCCAAGGCCCATCGTGGGAATCAGAAGCAGCGCCAGCAGTCCCAACGCCATGGAAGTGGGGAACAACAGCTTTGCGGGCGAAACAGGAAAGCGAACAAATGTCTCGGGTTGCCACCACACACGCTTTGCCAGCCAGTACCCCACCGTGAGCGGCACACCGGCAAACAACGAGTGATGCAGCATGTGATAGCGCCCGGTGTCGCTCAGTGGCCCCCACCAAAGGAAATGGGCGACCAATCCATCTGTCCCAAAAACGATGAACACCGTGCCCAGGGTGAGGAAGAGTCTTAATGCCGCCTGTTTCCAGAGTTTATGCCGGGCATCCAGAAACGCCAGCGGTATGTGAATCAGGCTGGCGATAATGGCGAGAAACGCCAGGGCCATGAAGGGGACGAAATCACTTTCCTGAAATTCGCGCACCCGTGGCTCGACTTCGTAATACATCGTGACGACTGCCCCGGCGACGACGCCATAGAGCACCGCCAGCGCGAGGCAAAATGTGCTCAGGCGGGCCAACCGGATTTCCCAGGCGTAGATACTTGATTCAGACATCGCGAATGCCTCTCTCTAATCGGTCTCAGCATGACACCAATTAGATAAAGTCTATCCGATTAACCGATTGAATCAAGAGGGAAACCGATTTGTCTCGTGTGCAAATCGTTGGCTGATGCCGTAGCCCACCGCAAATACCAACCCGATCAGCGGGACCCAGCCAAGGGTGCTCATCGCCGCCAACAGGCCGTTCTGGTCCGCCATGCGCCCCACCGCCCACGCGCCAATGCCGGAGGGCAGCCAGCCCATGCCCATGGCCAGCGAAGAGGCCAGCCCGGTGCCGCGCGGCCAGGTATCCTGCGCCATCAGCAGGCCGATGGGGATGGAGGCCCCCAGCATGATGCCGGTGATGACCAGCAGCAGGATCTGCAGCGCGCCGGTGGTGTGCAGCGCCAGCCAGCCCATTGGCCCCAGCAGGGCCAGGCTCACCAGCACCACCGGCAGGCGGCCAACGCTGTCGGCAATCGGGCCGCCCATCAGGCTGCCCAGGCTGGATGCAAACAGGAGAATCGAGAAGACCGCTCCGGCTTGTTCAAGACTCATCCCGCCCGATTCAAGAAAACTGGGCAGGTAGGCATAGAACGAGCCCTGGAACCATGACCGCGCCATGACGAACAGCACGACCAGCGCCAGCGCCAACAGCGAGCCGCCTGTAGCCGGCAGGGGCGAGGTTTCTGCCGCCACCACGCGCTGGCTGCGCCCCACCTCACGAAATTGCCAGGCCAGGAACGCAGCGGAACCCAGCCCGAGGACAGCCAGCGCGCCGGTGCCCCGCAGACCCCAGCGCGCCAGCAGCAGGCCCATCAGCAGCGGGCTGAGCGCCACGCCCAGGCTGCCCGTCACGGAAAACACGGACATCGAGGTGCCGCGCCGCGCGCTGGCGGCGGTGGAGGCCAGCGCCGCCGCAGCCGGGTGAAAACACGCCGAGCCCAGGCCGCCCAGCGCGATGACCAGCGCAATCGCCCAATAATTCTGCGTATAGCCAATTAGCGCCATCAGGGAGCCAATCCATGCCAGTGACGCCACGATCATGCCGCGACGGCTGAGTCGGTCGCTGAGCGCCCCGAACACGGGTTGGATGAGGGTTGTGCTGGTGCTGGCGATGAGCGCCAGCGTACCAACCTGGCCGTACGACAGGCCGAGGGTGGCAATCAGCACTGGATACACCACCGGCAGGAAGTTGAAATGCAACTCCAGCAGCATGTGGGAAAGGCCGATGAGGTACGAGAGGCGCGGGACTTCGCGGTAGGCGGAGAGGACGTTGAGTTTGACCATGGTGAACCGGTCGATTCTAACATGCGGGCGCTTGCATCCCATCTTCGGGAGGACTACACTAGGAACAGAGTGACCCCACATGTTGCTGAATCGAGGGAGCGATGAAGATGCCTGCCGGAAACCCCCGCGTTCTCTATATGGCCCACAGCCCGGACCTGCCCGAGCGTGCCGCTGACTGGGTATTCGATGGCTTACTGGAACGGCTGGACCGGCCACTGGGCCGCATCGACATGTTGCGGGACGCCGGCAGGCCTGACGTTCGCCAGCGTCTGGAAAACGTGTTCGATTTCACCAATGCGCTGGTGCTGGTGATCGGGCCGGACTGGCACAAAGGAGGCTGGACCGGGGCGCTCATTAACCACCTCGATGTTGCCCTGCGCCGTAACCTGCCAGTTGCTCTGGTGTTGGTCGATGGCGCGGAATTTCTCCCTGAGGCTTCCAGAAGCCTGAAGGGACTGCTGGATAGACCCAATCTTACGGTTTTCAGATTACCTTCTGAACTCGGTCATGTTGACATCCTACTTAACGTGGCAGAGGCGATCGATAAGGCGGTGGTCGAAATACCGGCGGTGGGGGAAGAGTCGGAACTGGAATTGAACTCATCCGGACTGCCCGGACTTCTGGCTGGTCAAAATCTTAATGAACTTTCCCGGCGATTGGATACACGGGTGCAAATCGTTGCTCCGCGGCACAAGACCAGAGCCGCCAACGGCGGTGAGAAGGATGAATCCGGCGCAGAGCCGGAAGCGGGTGAGGACCTGGCGCAGTTCAGCGCGTTTCACCCGCGCGAGGCGCCCGCCAAGAAGTGGCTGAAGCTGCTGGTGTATGTGCATGCCGACGCCGCGAAGTTCAAGGTGGCCGAAGACGCCGCCGAAGAACTGGCCGATGCCCCGGAGAAGTACGCGCTGGGCGAAGGCGTGGCACAGCACGGCATCAAAAAGGGTACCGCCATCCGCATCGTGCCGCAGATGCGCGGCTTCCGTTTCGACCCGCTCGAGACCACCGTCAAGTGGGAGGACGACTACAACCGCGCCGCCTTCCGCATGATGGCCGACCCGAAAGCCCCGGGCTTCAAGGTCGGCGTGGCGGTCAATGGCCGGGTGACGTTCATGGTTGGCCCGGTCATCGTCGGCGAGGCGGAGATCTCCACCGAGATTCTGGCCGAAGGCGCCGCGGCCTCCGGCGGGCAGGCGCATGCCAGCCTCCCCATGTATCCCAAGGTATTCGTTTCGTATTCCCACAAAGACAAGGCGATTGTGGAGCAGGTGGAGCGCGCCACCGGGCTGTTGGGCGTCCAGTACCTGCGGGACGTGAATTTCTTGCGCAGCGGCGAGAAGTGGAACCCCGCCATCCTTGCCAAGATTGATGAGGCCAACCTGTTCCAGTTGTTCTGGTCGGCGAATGCCAAAGCCTCCCGGTATGTGGAGCAGGAATGGCGCCACGCCCTCGCCAAAGGCCGGCCAAACTTCATCCGCCCCACATACTGGGAACAGCCGATGCCACAGCCGCCGCCCGAACTCGCCGACCTGGAGTTCACGCCGTATTAAGAGTGTGAGAAGGAACAGGATTGGGTCGGTCGCATCCTTAAACCTGTCCCTATTGGCGAAGTCCTGACCATCCCCTGTTGTACAATACCCCCATGCCCAACCAGCAACCGCGGGTGCCCAGCGCCCGCGGCAACCGTGAATTCACCACCTCGCCTGCCGCGGTCGTTGTCTTCCTCATCGATGAACACGAACGCCTGCTGCTGTTTAAGCATCCCGGCCGCACGCTCTGGGAAGTGGTGAGCGGCGCGCTGGAAGCCGGAGAGACAGTCTGGGAAGGCGCATTGCGCGAAGTGCGCGAAGAAGCCGGGCCGGATGTGCTTGTTGAGCCCCTGGGCGCCTTGCACACCGCCACCTTTCGCTTCGATGACAACAACCACTACATGCTCAGCCTCAGTCTGCTCATGGCCTGCCGCGCCGGGTCGGTGATTCCCGGCGATGATATGGCCGGTTCCGAGGCGCGCTGGTTTACCTTCGACGAACTGGACGACCCCGACTTGCCCCTCCTGCCACCCACCGACCAGCCCTGGCTGCGCCGCCGCGCCCTCGCCCTTTACCGCCTGTGGCAGGCCGCGCCGGTGCCGCTGGCGGAATTGCAGCGGCCAATTAACTTCTTTGGCGACGTAGTTCGGTAAAATAGAGGCTCATGACCACCACCGATTCAAGTATCGAGAAACTGGTACAGCCGGAAGACCCGCTGCCGCCGACCTCGCTGGCCGACCTGCCCGCCTCCATGCAGGCCGCCGCGGCCCGTGCCGGCTGGACGACGCTCACCCCCGTGCAGACCTATGGCATCCCCTACCTGCGCGCCCGGCGGGACATGATGATTCAAGCCCGCACCGGCAGCGGCAAAACCGGCGCGTTCGTACTGTCCATCGTGGAGCGCATTGACACCAGCAAACCGGTGACCCAGGCGCTGGTGCTGGCCCCCACTCGCGAACTCGCCAACCAGGTGACGGAAGAAGCCCACCTGCTGGCCGGGGACAGCGGCTTGCGCGCCGTGCCGGTGTATGGCGGCGTGGGTTACGGCCCGCAGGTGCGCGGCTTCAAGGAAGGCGCGCACCTGGTGGTCGGCACGCCCGGCCGCATCCTCGACCACCTGCTTAAACGCAACCTCAACCTGGATGACCTCCAGGTGCTGGTCTTTGATGAAGCCGACCGCATGCTCTCGATGGGCTTCTACCCGGACATGCAGCGCCTGCAGGGCTACCTGCCGGATACGGACTATACCGCGGCGATGTTCTCCGCCACCTTTCCCCCGCACGTGCAGAGCCTGGCGCGCCAATTCCTGGACGAAGCCGGATTCCTCTCCCTCAGCCGCGACCATGTGCATGTCACCGACACCCAGCACGTGCTCTACACCGTGCCCGGCATGCAGAAGGACCGCATCCTGGTGAAAATCATCGAACTGGAGAACCCGGCGCAGGCCATCATCTTCTGCAACACCAAAGACCGGGTGCATTATGTAGCCCGCGTGTTGCAGCGCTTCGGTTACAACGCCGACGAATTGAGCAGCGACCTTTCGCAAAGCAAGCGCGAGCAAGTGCTGGCGCGGGTGCGCGAGGGCAAACTGCGCTTCCTGGTTGCCACCGACGTGGCCTCGCGCGGCCTGGACATCCCCGAACTATCGCACGTATTCCAGTACGAGTTGCCGGAAGAACACGAACTGTACATCCACCGCGCCGGCCGCACCGGCCGGGCCGGAGCCTCCGGTGTAGCCATCACCTTGGCGGCCACCGATGATATGCGCTACCTGAAGCGCGTGCAGGGCGTTTACAAGATTGAATTTGAGGAGCGCGATATGCCTACTGATGAAGACGTCCAAAGCACCGTCAGCCAGCGGCTGGCCGCCATTCTGGAACAACGCCTGCGCGACCGCGATCGCCTGCAGGTGGAGCGTATGAAGCGCTTCGAGCCCCTTCTGGATGAACTCCTGGCCAACGAAGAAGGCCGCGCCCTGCTCACCATGCTGCTGGATGATACCTACCACAACGCCCAGCACCAGCCGCCGGACCTGCCGCCCATCGGCACCGCCAGCCGCGATGAAGGGCAGGCCAGCGGTGGCGGTGGCCGTCGCCGTCCCGACCGCCGCAAACGGGGGTAGGAGGATTCGTCACGGGTAGGGACCGGTTTCAAACCTGTCCCTGTTACCGTTTGGAGCATCCCACCAGAAGAACATCCGCCGTCTCTTTACCATCTCTTTACACCCCCCTAGCATCCCTAAAACACCCCTCCGGTATCCTCCAGAGAGTGCAAATAATCTGCACACACACTACTTGGAGGTGTACCGATGATAAAGAAAATGTTGTTTGTCCTGCTGACTGTGAGCCTGCTCGCCGCGCTGGTCGTTGTGCCGGCCCTGGCCGAAGGCGATGGCCCCGGTGGGCCGGGCGGCCCCGGCCGGCGCGGGCGCGCTATCGGCCAGGTCACCGAAATCGGCAGCGATTCGTTCACCGTCAGCAGCCCGCAGGGCGAGGAACGCGTCATTCAGGTGACCGATGAAACCGCCTTTCACAACTTTGATGGCAGTGAAGCCCAATTCGCTGACCTGACCGTGGGGGCGTGGGTCGGCGGGCACGCCGAGCAGAACGACGACGAGAACTGGACGGCGGTCAACGTCATCCTGCTGCCGGAAGACTTCGAGCCCGGCGCGTTCAAACCCGGCCACGGGCTGGGCGGCGAAGTGCTCAGTACCAGCGTCAACAGCATCACGATTGAGACCCACCTGGGTGAGGAAATCACCGTGACGGTAAACGTTGAGACCGAATATGTCGGCGGCATCGCCAGCCTGTCCGAGGTCGAAGTCGGCATGCAGATTGGCATCGCCGTGGAAAAGCAGGACGATGACAGCCTGCTCGCCGTACAGGTGCTGGCCGGGCCGTACAGCGGCGAGGAGCGCGCCGTTGGGCTCATCACCGAAATCGGTTCGGATAGCCTGACGATTGAGGCCCGCGATGGTGACGCGTTGACCTTCAGCGTGGATGCCGATACCGAGTTCTTGAGCCGGGACAACAGCCTCACCGGGCTGGATGATCTGGAAACTGAGCAGGGTGTGCTGGTGTTCTATGAAACGCTGGACGACGGCAGCCTGCATGCCATTGCCATCGGCGCCCGAGTGGACGGCCCGCGCGGCCCGGGTGGTTTCGGCGGCCCGGAGAATTAAGCCGGACGAGCTGACCAGCCTATTTGCTTATCGAAGTGCAGGGGCACGGCGAAGGTTGCGAAGCAACTCGCGTGTCCCTGCCACGTGTACCTTGCGAAGGTTAAAGGATGCGAAGCATCTAAACCTTCGCAAGGTTTGTTAATAGAGAGGTGGGTGTCCTACCCCAGAATTGCCCCGCCCCAACCGGGCAGGTGCAGGGTGAGCGCGCCGTCATGCACGCCGTAGCGTCCCCCGCCCACCAGTTCCGTCAGCACCCGGCCATCCGTCCAGCCAATGTCTTTCACCGAGAGATTAACCTCGCGGGCGCTGACTCCCAGATTCATCACCACCAGAATTTTGTCTTCCCCAATACAGCGGGTGAACGCGTAGATGTTGTTCTCGGCATCCAGCAGCAGGCGGTTGAAGTCGCCGCGCCGCAGGGCGGGTTGGGCTTTGCGCACGGCGGCCAGCTTCTGCACATGGGCGCGCAACTCCTTGTTCCAGGTGTTTTCCTCCCAGGGGAAGGCCCGCCGGTTTTGCGGGTCCTTGCCGCCCGTCATCCCCAATTCATCGCCGTAGTAAATGGCCGGCGCGCCGGGGTAGGCGAACAGGAACGTAAATGCCAGCTTCAACTTTGCTGTGTCGCCGCCTAATTCCGTAAGGATGCGCGGCGTGTCATGCGAGCCCAGCGTCACATACATCGCGTAGGCATTCTCGCGTGGGTAAACGCTGAAGAATCCTTCCACGGTTTTAGCGAATTCCGCAACGCCTTTGCCTTCGGCCAGCGCGCCCAGCAGGGCGGTGCGCACCGGGTAGTGCATCAGCCCGTGGAAGTGGTCGTCGCCCACCCAGCGGCGATTGACTTCCCAGATTTCGCCCACGGTGTAGGCGTCCGGGTTGGTTTCGCGCACCACGCGGGCGAACTCCGCCCAGAACGGGTCGTCGTCAATTTCGCCCGGCACATCCAGCCGCCAGCCGTCCATGCCCTGTTCCAGCCAGTAACGCGTCACGTCCATCAGGTACTTGCGTACCTCGACGTTGGCGGTGTTCAGTTTGGGCAGGTCTTTCATGTTCCACCACGCCAGGTAGTTCTCCGCTTTGCCTTCGGAGAAGGCGTCCAGCGGGAACTTCTTGACGTGATACCAGTCCTTGTAACGCGAGTGGTTGCCGTTTTCGAGGATGTCGTTAAAAGCGAAGAAGCCGCGGCCGGTGTGGTTGAACACGCCATCCAGCACCACGCGGACGTTGTTGCGGTGGGCGGTGTCCAGCAGCGCTTTGAAATCGGCCAGCGTGCCGAGCGTGGGGTCGATTTTGAAATAATCAATGGCGTGGTAGCGGTGGTAGGCCGCCGATTGGAAAATGGGCGTGAGGTATAGAGCATTGATGCCCAGGTCCAGCAGATAATCAAACTTGTTGATGATGCCGCGCAGGTCGCCCCCCTGGTAATCGCGGATATTGGGTTCCGCCCCCCACGGCTGAAAAGTGGCCGAGTCATTGGCGGGATCGCCGTTGTGATAACGGTCGGGGAATATCTGGTAGAAAATCGCGTCCTGAACCCAGGTGGGCACGGGCATAAGCGTGGGATTCCTGTCCGTCAATCAGAATTGCGCCGGAGGTTGGGGCGGCCAACCTCACGGCGCAATGGCATATAATAGCACGAAACGCCGGGACGCGAGATGCGTTCAGGGTTCGGTAGACAGGCATCATCTATCCGAATATCGAGTAACGAATCACTAATCACGAATTACCGATTCCCACTCACCCTTGAGGTTTCCATGCACAATCACCCGCTGGCGGGCGTGTACGCCGCCGCCATCACACCGCTGAACGACGACGGCACGCCGGACCTCCCCGGCATGGCCCGCTACCTGGCCTTCCTGGCCGGGCGCGGCTGCCACGGCGCGCTGCTGCTCGGCACCACCGGCGAAGGTCCGTCCTTTTCCCCCGAAGAGCGTGCCAACATCTGGGAAGCGGCCACCGACGTGCATCGGGAGTTTCCGGAATTCCGCTTGATGGCCGGCACCGGCACCCCCAGCCTGACCGAGACGAAAGACCTCAACCGGGTTGCTTTTGACCTGGGGTTCGAGGCGGTGGTGGTCTTGCCGCCGTATTACTACCGCAACGCCAGCGAAGAAGGGTTATTCGCCTGGTTCGCCGATGTCATTGAACACAGCGTGCCCGGCGACCGGATGCTTCTGGGGTATCACATCCCGGCAGTGAGCGGGGTGGGGCTGTCTCTCAATTTACTGCAGCGGCTGGGCGAGGCCTTCCCCAACCGCTTTGGCGGGCTGAAGGATTCCAGCGGCGACCTCGACCATGCCAAAACGCTGGCAGCCGGGCTGAAGAATCGCGCTGTGCTCGTGGGCAACGACAAGTTGATTGGCCCGGCGCTGGTGGGCGGGGCCAGCGGCGGTATCACCGCGCTGGCGAATCTCGAGTCGCCCACCCTGCGCGCCATTTATGATGCCCACCTCGCCGGGGAGGATACGACGGCGTTGCAGGCCGCGCTGGATGCCAAACGTGCCGTGATGGATGCGCACCCGCCGGCCACCGCTTTCCTCAAGGCGATGTCCCATGAATTACATGGCCTGCCGCGCTGGGGGCTGCGGCCCCCGCTGCGGGCTTTTTCCGCGGAGGAAACGCGGACTGCACGCGCGGCATGGGACGCGGCATAGAACAGAACCAATCGGACGGGCAATGATGGAAAACAAATCAACGGGCAATTCTTCCGGCTATCCCCCCGCAACCTGGCGACTGATCTCGGATGCGCCCGCCAGTGGAGCCTGGAACATGGCTGTGGATGAAGCCCTGCTGGAAAGCGCCGGGCGCGGCGATGCCCTGCCAACCCTGCGGCTCTATGACTGGCAGCCGGCCTGCCTGTCCCTCGGCTATGCCCAGCCGCTGTCGGATGTGGATGAAGGACGACTGGCGAAACGTGGTTGGGAAATGGTGCGGCGGCCCACCGGCGGGCGCGCCATCCTGCATGTGGATGAACTGACCTACTCTGTCACCGGCCCGGCCCACGAGCCGCGGCTGGCCGGAGACATCCTGACCTCCTACCAGCGTCTATCCGGAGCCATCCTGCACGCATTGGAACTGCTGGGGCTGGCCGTACGCGCCGAACCCCAGGCGGGCGCGGCCAACGGAACAACGCTTCAACCGGTGTGCTTTGAAGTGCCCGGTCATTATGAAATCACATTCGGCGGCAGGAAACTGGTCGGCAGCGCACAGGCGCGTCGCAAGGAAGGCGTATTGCAGCACGGCACCCTGCCGTTGCACGGCGACCTGACGCGGATTACCGATGCGCTGGCGTTCGAGAGCGAGGCCGACCGCGCCGCGGCAGCCGGACGGCTGTTGGCGCGCGCCATCACCGTGGAGGCCGCGCTGGGGCGCAACGTATCCTGGCAGGAAGCGGCGGCGGCCTTTGGCGCAGCCTTCTCTGACCGGCTCAACCTGACTCTGCAACCCGGACAATTGACCGCGGCAGAGCGCGCCCGCGCCGAAGAACTTACCGCCACGCGTTATGCGCAGTTGGAAAGGGGTTGAAATGAAGTCAATTCGCTGGCTGTGTATGGGTCTGATTTTGCTGATGTTATCCGGTTGTGGGGCGGGGAGGCCCGAGCCAGAAACTCTGCAGGTCTCTGCGGCGGCTTCGCTGACCGAAGCCTTCACCGATATCGGGATTCACTTTGAGGAAGTGAACCCCGGCGTGGATGTGGTCTTCAACTTTGCTTCCTCTTCCACACTGCGCACACAGTTGCTGGAAGGCGCGCCGGTGGATGTGTTTGCCAGCGCCAATTGGGAGCAGATGGACCTGGCTGTGGAGGGCGGCGGTGTGGCGCCGGATGCGGTCATCATATTCGCGACCAACCGGCTGGCGATTGTGCTGCCCGCCGACAACCCGGCACGCATTGCCAGTGAAGAAGACCTGGCCCAGCCCGGGTTGCGCCTCGTGTTGGCTGCCCCGGAGGTACCCGCCGGCGCATACGCACTGCAATCTATTACGTTAATGGGCGATAGGTATGGTTCGGCGTTTGTTGACGCGGTCAATGCCAATATCGTTTCGCTCGAAGATTCGGTGCGGCAGGTATTAACCAAAGTGCAGTTGGGCGAGGCCGATGCCGGCATCGTGTACATTTCGGATGGCTTCGCAGCTCCGGACCTGATCCTTATTCCAATTCCGGATGTGTTTAATTTGGTCGCTGAATACCCGATTGCCGTTACACAGGGCAGCGTTCAAGCGGTCCTGGCACAGGCGTTTGTGGACTTTGTGGCCTCCCCCGAAGGACGGGCCCATCTGGCGCGCTGGGGGTTTGGCGCAGCCCCTTGAGCATGACCGATTCCCCAAACCCTGAACGCGCCCCGCGCCCGGAACGACCTGCCGCATTGCTGGTCGGGCTGGCCCTTCTGCTCAGTCTGGTGTTCATCCTGCCGCTGGCCGCGCTTCTGGCGCGCGCCTCCAACAGCGATTGGCTGGGTGGGCTGGCAGGCGAGCCAGCCCGGCAGGCGCTGGCGCTCAGTTTGACCTCAAGTGCGCTGGCCACCGGGCTGGCCGTGCTGCTCGGCACGCCGCTGGCCTACGGCCTCGCGCGCTGGCAGTTCCGCGGGCGCCGCCTTCTGCAACTTCTTGTGGACCTGCCCATCGTGCTGCCGCCATCGGTGGCTGGCCTTTCCCTGCTGCTGGCATTTGGCCGCAGGGGGGTGTTCGGCAGTGCATTGGGAGAGCTGGGGGTGAGCCTGCCGTTCACCTTTGCAGCCGTGGTGTTGGCCCAGTTGTTCGTCGCCGGGCCGCTTTACGTACGCTCCGCTCGCGCCGGCTTCCGCGGAGTGGACTCACAACTTGAAGAAGCCGCCCGCACGGAGGGCGCCAGCGACTGGCAGATGTTCCGCTACGTCATGGTGCCTGAAATTCGCGGTGCGATCCTAAGTGGGCTGGTATTGTGCTGGGCGCGGGCGCTGGGCGAATTTGGCGCGACGATTCTGTTTGCTGGCAACCTGCCCGGTCGCACTCAGACCATGCCGCTGGCCATCTACCTGGCGCTGGAAAGCCAGCCGGAAACCGCGCTGGGGCTGGCCGTGGTGTTGCTGGGCGCTTCCGGGGTGGCCTTGTGGCTGGTGCGTTTGTGGGGTGGGGAAGACTAGCGGAAATCAGGCGTTAAGCGCGTAGGCCGCTTTGACGTAGGCCTGAATCAGTTTGGTATCAATGTCGGCAGGCTTGGCGAAACGCAGATGGCGCAACTGCTTGCCACGCCCCTGCAATTTCCCCACCGGGTCTTTCATCAATGAACCTTTATAGAAATGCAGGTTGACATGGCCCCGATGCAGCGAGGCGGCGACGACGACTCCATTGTGCTTGAAGTAATGGATTTGCAGCGGCAGAGAGATGCTCTGTTCAAAGGCGAGCCCGGTTGCCACTACCGCGGCGCACACCTGCTCCGCCAACGCGGCAACGGCCGGGCTGTGAGCGGCATAGAGAGCGGTGCGCGCCTCGGCAAAATTCATGGAGTCGGGTCGAGGAACACTACTTCTCCAAAGCCCAGTTCGCGCAAGAGACGGTAAAGGAAGTTTTCGGCGTTGGTTTGGGCCTGCTCAAGGATGCCATCTTCCAGCGCGGCCTTCTCAATTTCCTGCTGCGCCACTTCGCGGGCATTGGTCTCCAGGTTTACATCGCCCTTGCTGAGCAGGCCGGTGTCGCGGTTGTAGACGTAGGATTTTTCATTATCCAGCGTGGCTACGAAAATCTCCGCCGCCGGGAGCTGGATGTACACCGTGTCTCCGCTGGTATACAGGTCGTCTTCTGTAAGTTTGGTCAGGTCCACGCCGGCGATGACGACGCCATGCGCCACGAACAGCAGCCGGTCGCCGAACAGGAAGCTGAAGGCGTTTTGGCCGATCTCGGCGGTGATGACTTTTTCAATCGAGTATTGAATCGTTTCCAGCCGCGCCAGAGCCTGCACGCTATGGATGATGGTCACCGGGTCCGGCAGGATGGTGGGGGTGGGGTTAAGCAGTTGGGCCGCCTGTGTGCCGAAGGCATTCACCGGCCCAAGGGCCTGCTCGGCTGAATTCTGAAACGTCCGGACGTAGGAAAACATGCCGAACGCCAGGATACCCAGGATGCCGAGGACGAAAACAAGCAAGATGCCGCTGCGGGAGCGGTTAGAGTCGTTGTTGCTCATGGAGATAGTATACTCACTTCACAAGAACCAAAGGACGGCGCATTCGTGCCATCAACAGTTATAACGGAAATGCGTCTGCTAAGTTGCGATAAATCCTTCTTTCTGATGAGATTCTGACAGGAAAATGGCGGTTACCGGGTTGTTGAGCCTGCATCTCCAATTGCCGGGCTGCGCTTCGCTGAAAGAAAAACGCGGGCGGCTCAAGCCGCTGCTGGCGCGCCTGCACAAGCAGTTCAACATCAGCGCCGCCGAGGTGGATTTTCTGGATGCCTGGGGAGATTCCCTTCTGGCCTGCGCGCTGGTGAGCAACGATGTTGCCCACGTGCAGCGCGTTCTGCAAAATGTGGAGCATTGGATTGAAGACGAATGGCGCGACGTAATGGTGGTGGAAGCGCGGATTGAGATGTTGTAAGGGAACGCTGAAGTTCTGGGGCAGGAAAGTGGAACGTCTTGCAGGTCTGAATCCAGTAACTCGCTCTGTGAGCAAATTTGTGCTGGCGGGTTAGATCATCCCGTCATCCGAATCGCGACCAGCGTGGCATCGTCAAACTGATTATCGTTTTGGAAGGAGCGCACCCGCTCCAGCACCGCGTCGCACAGGTCCTGCGCGCTGCCTTTCAGGTGGGCGCGAACCGTGTCCTGCAAGCCTTCCAGCCCAAAGAACCCGCCGCCTTCGTTGATGCCGTCCACCCCGCCGTCCGTGTACATGAACAGCGTGCTGCCGGCCGGCAGTTCCACGGTTTGCACATCCAGCGGCGAATCAGGGAAGATGCCCAGCGGCGTGCCCTGGCCGTAGGGAAGGGCATGGGCCGTGCCGTCGGCGGTGAACAGCACTGGCACTTCATGCCCGGCGCGCGCGTAATGGAACACGCGGTGTTTGCGGTCGAACACCCCGTAGACCATCGTCACGAACAGCCCGGCGTCGTTGGTCTCGGCCATGTCGGCATTCACGCGGCGCAGCACCTCGGCAGGGTCTTCCAACTGGCGTGCCAGCGCACGCAAAAGCGTACAGACCTGAGCCATGAACAGCGCCGCTGGCACGCCCTTGTCGGACACATCGCCAATGGCGATTCCGACTTTGTCGTCCGAGAGGCGCACGAAGTCATAGAAATCGCCCCCGACCGAGCGCGCCGGCTGCATCGTGGCGCCGAAATCACAGCCCGGCGGGGCGTGCAGTTCCTTGGGCAGGATGCTCATCTGGATGTCGCGCGCCATGCTGAGTTCGTGGCGCAGTTTCTCCTGCTCCACCAGTTCCGCCTGGGCGGCTTTGAGGTCTTCGTAGGCTTGCTGCAGCTCGCGGTTCTTTTCAATCAGGTCAGCCACTGCCGATTCGTCGCTGTGGCGCAGGCGTTCCCCCAACTCCTGTACCATCGCATAGGCCATGCTGGGGCGCTGGCGGAGCAACTTGTGAAAATCTTCCTGGAGGATGGCGACAAGTTCCGTGTCCGTGGCGGCGCGCACGCTGGCGGTGCGCAAGCCATCCTTCACCACCAGGCTCAGCTCGCCAAAGAACTCGCCATCGCGCATGCGGGCCAGCAGGCGGGAATCGGCGGTGTCCATCCGCTTGTACACATCCAACTCGCCCTTAAGGATGATGTACATCCGGTCGCCTTTATCGCCTTCGTTAAACAGCACTTCGCCGGAAGCCAGTTTCGTAAAACGCAGGATTCCGGCAAGCGAAGTCTGTTCGTCTTTGCCGAGGGCGGCAAGCAGGGGGACTTTTTCAAAAGTGACGTCGGCCATGGGATACCCGCGAGACAGTATAGCCCATATCGGACTGCGCCGCGTCTCCCAAAATCTGGCATAATTCCCCGAGTAAATAGGTTGCTGGTGGCAGGTGGTTTAATCTATTCTTGAGGAGCGATACATGAATCAGGATGGCAATCCAACGATACCGCCGCAGTTCAACCGGGTGCAGGGTCTGGGCGGCGTGGTGCAGGTTTTCACCGGCAAGACGGCAAAATGGCCCTGGCTCGGCCCGGTGTTCTTCCTGCTGGTGGGTCTTGGAGCGCTGGCCGGCGCCGCGCTGGTCTTCTGGAACAAGTGGGGGGTGTATTATTACCTCGTTGTGCTGCGTGAGGCCGGGCTATGGGTGGCCGGCGCGCTGCTGTCCTTTGCGCTGGCCGCCGGCGGGGTATGGGGCACTTACCGCACTCGCAAGCTGGGCGCCGTCGTGTATGAGAATGGGTTTTCGGCTTCCAATCAAAAGGGTCTCACCGCATGGCCGTGGGAGCAGGTGGAGTACGTGGTTGCCACGGTTACGCGGCACTACACGAATGGCATTTATACCGGCACCAGCCACGTCTACACTTTATGGAACGGCAAGAACGAGAAGGTCATTCTCAATGACCAGATTAAAGATGTGGAAGCACTTTATGAGCACATTGAGAACCGCACCTATCCCTTGCGCTACCAGCGCGCCGCTGACCGGTATAACAGCGGGCAGGCGGTGCAGTTCGGGCAGGTCACCATCAGCAAGGGGGACGGCTTGCATATCGGCAAGAAGCAATACGCCTGGGACGAAATAGAAGAAGTGCGCATTGAGAAGGGTATGTTGAGCGTAAAGAAGAAGGGCGGCGGTTGGTTCAGTGGGGCCAGCGCCGGTGCAGGCTATACTCCCAACCTGATGGTATTGTTGAATATCCTTGACCAGGTGGTCGGGCTGAAATCCGGGAAGTGACCAGTGCATTGTCCAGGCTCAATAGTAGAATGAGATCAACACTTGGACAATGCTTAAAGTGTTCCGTCTACAACCAACTCAACGAATAGTTTCACGTTGGACGGAACACCAGAGAGAGAGCGAACGATGAGCGACGAAGAGAAAAAAGACAACGGCAAAGAGAAAGACAAGGATAAAGAGAAGAAGGACAAGCCCGAGCCGAAGGAAATCACCTCCGTCACCCAGCACAGCATCACGTTGGCTGGCAAGAAACTGGATTACACCGTCACCGCCGGGACGATGATTCTTAGAGAGGAAGTGGATAAGGAAGGCGAGAAGCCGAAGGCGTCCTTCTTCTACATCGCCTATACCAAGAAGGGCGAGCCCAATGCCGCCAAACGGCCAATCACGTTCTCCTTCAACGGCGGGCCAGGGTCATCCTCAGTGTGGCTGCACCTGGGCCTGCTGGGTCCCAAACGGGTGGAGATGGGCGACGCTGGAAGCCTGCTGCCGCCCCCGACTAAACTGGTGGTGAACAAGCACACATTGCTCGAGGAAACCGACCTGGTGTTCATAGACCCCGTAAGCACCGGCTACAGCCGCGCGGTGGAGGGGGAGGAATCGCGCCAGTTCCATGGATTCGACAAAGATCTGGAAACGGTAGGCGATTTCATTCGGCTGTACACCACGCGCAACAATCGCTGGCTCTCGCCCAAGTTCCTGATTGGCGAATCCTACGGCACCACGCGGGCGGCCGGGCTTTCCGGCTACCTGCAGAAGCGGCACGGCATGTACCTCAACGGCATCATGCTGGTGTCCGCCATCCTGAATTTCAGCACCGCGCGTTTCATGCCCGGCAACGACTGGCCCTACATCCTTTTCCTCCCGACCTATGCCGCCACCGCGTTCTATCACAAGCGGCTTTCGGCGCGCCTGATGAAAGACCTGCGCAAGACCCTCGCCGAAGTGGAAGCCTTCGCGGTGGGCGAGTATGCGACGTTGATGATGAAGGGCGATGACCTCACGGCAAAGGAACAAACCCTGCTCGCGGACAAACTGGCGGAGTACACCGGCCTCACAGCGGACTACATTCGCAGCACCAACTTCAGGGTGGACATCTTCCGCTTCACCAAGGAACTCCTGCGGGGTGAGCGCAAGGTCGTGGGCCGGTTGGACAGCCGCTTCCTCGGCGTGGACCGCGACGCGGCCGGTGAGATGTGGGAAAACGACCCCAGCATGATGGCCATTCTGGGGCCGTACACCGCCACGCTATACGACTATGTACGCCGTGAACTGAAATTTGAAGTTGACCTGCCCTATGAAATCCTCACCGGCAAAGTGTGGCCATGGTCGTATGAAAAGCAGCAGAACGAGTTCCTGAATGTAGCCGAGACCTTGCGCGAGGCCATCGCGATCAACCCGCACTTGAAGGTACATGTCTCCAACGGCTATTACGACTTCGCCACGCCGTACTTCGCCACGGATTACACCTTCAAGCACATGCAACTGGAAGAACACCTGCGCGCCAACATCTCCATGGATTTCTACGAAGCCGGGCACATGATGTATGTCCACATGCCCTCGCTGGCACAACAGAAGAAAGACCTGGCGCGCTTCATTAAATCCGCGCTGCCATAAGGTCTCATTGTGAAAAGAGAGTTGAAATGAATCTTGACCTCAAAGGAAAACGCGCCCTGGTAGCCGGAGGCAGTGCCGGACTGGGATATGCGGCGGCCCACCTCCTGGCGGCTGAAGGTTGTGCGGTCGCCATCAACGGCAGAGACCCCGGCAGGCTGGCGGACTCCGCCAACCGGATAGCCAGTGAATCTGGCGTGTCAGTACTCCCACTGCCCGCCGACCTCACCCAACCGGATGCCGCCGCTGGCGTTGTGGCGCGCGCTGTGGATGCGTTGGGCGGGTTGGACCTTCTGCTCACCAACACGGCCGGGCCGCCTTCCGGCGCCTTCGAATCGTTTGACGATGCCGCCTGGCAGACGGCGATTGACATGTGCCTGATGGCGCATGTGCGCCTGATTCGGGCGGCCCTGCCTGCATTACGTAAGTCGAACTGCCCCAGTATCCTGACTGTCACCTCGTTCACCGTGCGCCAGCCGCTGGACCACCTAGTGCTGTCGAACAGCGTCCGGCTCGCCACCATTGGCTTGACCAAGACGCTATCGCAGGAACTCGGGCCGGAAGGCATCCGGGTCAACTCCATCCTGCCGGGCTGGACCGAAACCGAACGCGTGACCGACCTGCTGGAACAGCGCTCAGCACGCGCCGGCGACACCCCGGCCGACGAAGCCCGGCGCATCGCTGCCGGCATACCCATGGGGCGCATGGGCACACCGGAGGAGTTCGCCGCCGCCGCCGTCTTCCTGCTCTCTCCCGCCGCGTCCTACATCACTGGCGTCATGCTGCCAGTAGATGGAGGGATTATCAAAGGCGTCTGATTGGTGTAGACTGTGGCACAGCACTCTCAATCCAACTACCGATTGCCCGATATCTCATGACCCGACCCCAATGCTGTGGCGTTGACCAGATGTTTAATGACAAGACGGCGCAAGCCGACTTGAAAACCTATTACCGGAAGGGCCCCAACAAGGCCACCCGGGTGTTAATTGAGCAGGTCAGCCAGCGCGGCGTGCAGGGCAGTGCCTTGCTGGACATCGGCGGCGGAATCGGCGTGATTCAGCACGCGCTGGTGGAACGCGGCGCCGCACACATCACCCATGTGGATGCCTCCCGGGCCTATCTGGAAACGGCGCGCCAGGAGGCGACCCGGCGCGGCCATGCTGACCGGGTGGATTTTCGTTTTGGTGACTTTGTGGACATCGCCCCGGAACTGGAACAGGCCGACATCGTCACGCTGGACCGCGTCATCTGTTGTTATGACGACATGCCCTCGCTGGTGGAAGCCTCCGCGAAACTGGCGCGGCGCGCCTATGGCATCATCATCCCCCTGGACCGCTGGTGGGTGGCGGGCGCGGGGAAAGCCTTTAACGCGCTCCTCTCCATCTTCACTCGCAATCCGTACCGCATGTTCATTCACCCCACCGCCGAAATTGAGCGTATTCTGGCCGCCCAGGGACTCCGCCGCGAGTTCTACAAACGGGTGGGCATCTGGCAGGTGGCGGTCTACGCGCGCAGTTAGTCCCGCTACCAGGTCATTGAAGCAGGCACAGAGACCCTCTGTGCCTCTTTTGTTGGAGACGGGTTGAAGCCGGATTTCTGGATAACACTGGGTATCGTTACGCTGACCTACATCGGCGTAGGGGCGGGCCGCTGGCCGAGCCTGCGCGCCAACCGCACCACCATCGCCCTCATCGGCGTGGGGCTGTTGCTGGTCACCCGCCAGGTGGCGTTTGAAGACCTCGGCGGGTTTCTGGATATCGACACGCTCGTCATCCTGTTGAGCATGATGATTCTGAACGCCAACCTGCGCATCGCCGGGTTCTTTGACCTCGCCGCCCATGCCCTCATCCGTCGCGCCCGCACGCCTCGCCAACTGCTCCTGTGGCTGCTCGCCGCTTCCGGTTTGTTGAGTGCTTTCTTTCTAAACGATACCATCTGCCTGATGTTCACCCCGCTGGTGGTAGACCTGCTGCTGGCGTTGCGGCGCAACCCGGTGCCGTACCTCATCGGACTGGCGGCCGCCGCCAATATCGGCTCGGTGGCCACCATCACCGGCAACCCGCAGAACATGATTATCGGCATTGCCTCCGGCATTCCCTACCTGGAATTTCTGGCCGCCCTCGCGCCCATCGCCATCCTGGGGCTTGGCGTGGCGTGGGTCGTGCTGGTGCGGCTATATCCTGCAGAATTTACAGCAGGGACGCTCGACCCGCCGGATATGGCGCCGCCCAAAGTCCTGCCCTCGCGCCTGTGGAAGAGCCTTGCGGTGTCGGCCGGGCTGCTGGTCGCCTTCCTGCTCGGAGCGCCGGTGGCCGAAGCCGCGTTCCTTGCGGCTTGTGTCCTGTTGCTCACGCGGCGGGTGCATCCGGAATCTGTGTTCCGCGAATTCAACTGGGAGTTGCTGCTGTTCTTTGCTGCCCTGTTTGTCGTCACCGGGTCGCTGGAAGCCAACGGCGTGGCCGAGCGGCTCTTTGCCGTCCTGCGGCTGGGGCCGGAGACCGGGCTGTGGCCGTTCGCCGGGCTGACCGCTTTGTTCAGCAACCTGGTGAGCAATGTTCCCGCGGTGCTGTTGCTGCGGCCGGTCATCCCGAATCTGGCGAACCCGGCCGGCGGTTGGTTGGCGCTGGCAGCGGCCTCCACGCTGGCGGGCAACCTCACCCTGCTGGGATCGGTGGCGAATCTCATTGTGGCGGAACTGTCGGCGCACCGCAAAGTGACATTGGGTTTCGGCGAGTACCTGCGCGCCGGCATCCCCATCACGCTGGCTACTTTGGTGATTGCTGTGCTATGGCTTGGGCGCTATTGGTAAAAGTATTAATACGGGATATCTAATTATGTAGGGGCGCAGCATGCTGCGCCCAAGCGATGCGCAAGGGAGAAACGAATCAGTGAGGCTGTCCGTCCCCCAGAAACGACAGCACCGCCAGCTTGGTGAATTCAGCGTGGGTGAGTTGCGGCACGTGCCCGGCGTGCGCGATGGGGAAAGCCGTGGCGCGCGGCAGGCGTTTCATCAGTCGGGGGAAGGAAGCCGGATGCAGGGTGCGGTCATCTTCGCCCCATACCACCAGCGTCTCTACATTCAGTTCGCGCACCCGCTCGGAAAGGTCGGGAGCGGTCGGGGCGAGATGCAGGATATTGGGATGAGCGCGTTTGTAATCCAGCGCCATCTGGAACTTGGCATCTTCGCTCAGGTTGGCGGTCACATTGTTGTTCCAGCGCACCACCGGCGTCACCGCCCACAGCGGCGCAGCCTCCAGCATCCTTGCAGCCAGCGCCGGGCGGCGCATGCCGAAGCGCACTGCCGAGGCCAGCTGGCCGGGGCCGTAGAAAGGCGCCACCAGTGCCAGGCGTGCCAGGTGTTCCGGGTGTTCCAGCGCGAACAACAGGCTGACGTACGCGCCAAGCGAGTGGGCGATGAGCGTGAACGGTTCCTGGAAATCGAGGCTGAAAATCCAGTCGCGGGTGTGTTCGTACACCACGCGGATATCGTATTCTTCGCGGCGTGTGGGTTTGGGGCTGTTGCCATGTCCCAGCAGGTCCAGCGCGTAGGTACGGCAACCGGCTTCCAGCAGTATCGGCTGCAGCGCGTCCCAGGAATGCACCGACGAGGCGATGCCATGCACCAGCACCACCGGATGGCCGTGCGGCTCGCCGTTGATGATGCTGTAGGGCAGGGGATGATGCCTGTTGTGGCGGTCAGTTGCGGTCTGCATAGTTTTGCTGGTAATAACGCGCCAGTTCGCGGCGCAACACCTTGCCGATGAACGAGCGCGGAAATTCCTCGACGAACACAATCAGTTTGGGCACCACTTCCGGCGGCAGACGGCGCTTGCAGAAAGCAATCAGGTCTTCCGCCGGCGGACGGTCTTTGGTGGCGATGATGAAAGCGATGGGTTGGCCGGCGATGGCGACCACCGCGGCTTCTTTCACCTGCGGCACTTCAAACAGCACCTCTTCCACATCCCGCGGGAAGGCCGGTTCGCCCGGCCGGGCAGGATACCACAGGTCCGCCTTGCGGGCAACGATGGTGAAATAACCCTCTTCGTCCATCTGGGCCACATCGCCGGTAAGCAGCCAGCCCTCGGCGGTGAGCACCCGGCGCGTGGCGGCTTCATCGTTCCAGTAGCCGCGCATCACCTGCGGGCCGCGTACCGCCAGTTCGCCGATTTGTCCCTGCGGCATCTCCTTGCCGGAATCAGTCAGCGAGACGATTTTGGCTTCGGTGCCCGGCACCGGCACGCCGATGCTGCCGACCTTGCGCAGCCCGTTGAGCGGGTTGGCGTGGGTGATGGGGCTGGCCTCGGTGAGGCCGTAGCCTTCCACCAGGCGGCCGCGTGTCAGTTTCTCGAAGCGTTCCTGCACTTCCACCGGCAATGGCGCCGCGCCGCTGATGCAGGCGTTGATGGTATCCACGCCGAACTTGCGCACGCCGGGGTAGTTGCTCAATTCCACGTACATGTGCGGCACGCCGGGGAAAATCGTCGGGTGGTATTTCTGGATGCTCTTGAGCGTATCTTCGACCTCGAAGCGCGGCTTAAGCACCAGCGTCGCGCCCACCGCTACACCCGTATTGAGCGCCGCGGTCAGCCCGTAGGCATGCGCAAAGGGGATGACGCACAGGAAGCGTTCTTTACCTTCCTGGGCCGCAGGCATCCAGTGGCGCGCCTGCAAGGCATTGGCTGTCAGGTTGGCGTGGGTGAGCATCACGCCGCGCGGCGCAGCGGTGGTGCCGCCGGTGTACTGGATGACGGCCAGGTCCTGCGAGGCCACGTTCACATCCGGGTTGCGCGGGCTGTGCCGGTAAAGTTCCCGGTTCCACAGGCTCATCTTCGCGCCGGGGGTGAAATCCAGCCCAAGGCTCTTGCGCAGTTCAGGCTTAAATCGCAGCGCCACCTGTTTGTGCATCGGCAGGTAGTCCGCCATGCTGGTGAACAGCACGTGTTCCAGCCGCGTTTCATCCAGCGCCCGCCGCGCCACCTCGCTGAACTGGTTAAGCGCCACCAGCAGGCGCGCCCCCGAGTCGGCCACCTCGTGCACCAGGTCGTCCGGCGGGTTGGTGGGCAGGGTGAACACCGCCACCGCGCCGGCCTTGAGCGTGCCGTAAAAGGCGATGAGCAGTTGCGGCAGGTTGGGCAGCAGCAGCATCACCCGGTCGCCGGGCTGGATGCCGCGGGCAATCAACAGGTTGGCAAAGCGGTTGGCTTCCTGGTTCAGGCGGCGGTAGGTCATGCGCAGGCCTTCGTAAATCAGCGCCCAGCGCAGCGGGTAGCGGCGCACCGCGGACCGTAACAGGTGATGCAGCGGCACGTTCGGTACGCAGATGGTTTCCGGCACGCCTTCGTCATAGTGTTTCAACCACGGGCGGCTCTGGCGCAATGCCCCACGCGGTCCGCCGGGGATTTCCGCATCACGGTTGCGCCAGGTGCGCTCGCGGTCGTCCACGAAACTTTCGAGGGCGCGGTTGACGGCGTCGCGCCGTTCCAGCATCACCATATGGCCGGATGCGCCCAGGTTCACGTCCTCGGCGTTGGGAATGGCGCGGGCCACTTCCTCAAAGTAGCGCGCCCCGAACACACGGTCGCGCGCCCCGCGCAGCACCAGCGTGGGCGGCTGCAGGCCGCGGAACAGGCTCCAGCCGTTCCAGGTCTTGAGATTGTGATGGAACCAGCGGCGCATGGCCAGCGGCGGCGCGCCGAGCCAGCCGCGCGTGAAGGGCGCCGCAAAGCGCAGCACGGCTTCGGGCAGGTTGAGCAGAAAGCGGAATAACGGAATCAGTTTGTATTCGCCGGCCGTGGCGATGAGCACCAGGCGCGCCACCCGTTCCGGGTGTTCGGCGGCGAACTGCGCCGCCACCGCGCCGCCAAACGAATGCCCCACGAGGATGACGGGTTCTTTGGCGTCCAGCAGGTTAAGGGCTGCCAGCAGGTCGGTCTGGATGGTGGGCATATCGTAACGCCCGCCCGGTATATTGGAATCGCCGTGGCCCCGCTGGTCCAGCGCGATGACGCGGCAGTCATGCGAGAAATGGCGCAGTTGGTAACGCCACTGGGTGGCATCCCCCCCGTAGCCATGCAGGAACACGAAGGTGTGGCGTGGGAAGCCGGGATTCAGGTCAATGGCCGAAAGGCGCACCAGCGGGTCATTGGACACGCGTACTTCGCGGCGGTAGAGTTCGATATCGAGATCCATGAGGCCAAACCCCTGTGCGGGTGGTGGATTGTTCTATTGTAACGAATGCCGATGGGAAGGTAAACCGGGAATTGGCATGGACAAAGTCAACTCGGTGCCGCTTTTTCAGTCTTTGCTCGCGTAAAACCCCAGATGGTTCGCCACCGGCCGCAGGTTGCCCGGCAGGCCGCCATGAATCGGGGAGTTCAGCACGCGCGGCTGGCCGTCCGATCCCTGCACCACCAGCGTGCTGCTGCCGCCGCCATCCAGGTTCACCGCGTCATACGCCTTGAGTTCCACGAACAGCGCCGCCAGTTCCGTGAGCGTCATGCCTTCGCTGTAGCCGTCCTGGCGGCCGTCCACCACGATGAGGATGAGCGTGTTGCCGGAGGGGTTCACGCCGACCGCGGTGCGCGGCTGGGGGGTATTGCCGAGGTCCGGCTGAGCGCTGCCGTTGTTCACCAGCAGCCGGTTGCCGGAGAGCGTCATATGCACCCGGCCGACCTCACCGCCCACCACCACGCGGTTGGTGCGCAGGATGTGCAGCGGGATTTCCTGGCTGGTGGACTCGGAATACACCTCGCCGTTGTGCGCCGCCAGTCCCAGCGGGTCAACCGGGTCGCCCGCGTCCGGTTCGTAGCCCATCGGCCCGTAGTCATGCCAGGGGCGGAAGGCGTCGCCATTAATGGCGAGTTGCAGGTCGAAGTCTTCCAGGAACTCGGCGGTGGTGCGGGCGTTCACGGCGCGCTCTTCGCCGGGGTTGTCCGGCGGCGTCACAAACGGCTTGATGCCATCCGCCTGCAAATTGATGGTGACAATGTGAATGACCATGGGACGTGGAGATTGCGTCACGCGTCGCTCGTACGTCACGCCCTTGAAGAGTGTCTCTGTGGTGGGCTCAGGCTGCTGGGCGAGGATGGCACGCGGGATGGACAGGTCACAGGCAAGCGAAACGATCAGCAGGGCGGCTGTGAGCAGAGAAATTCTGGTTCTCGGTTTCATTGTGGGCCAGACCGCATTGTACCCGCCCCCGGGCGCGGCGGGGTTCATCCCTTTGGGGGATTTGGAGAGTTCGGTCTGCTAAAATTGCTCCTTGCGTCTACCTCACCGTCAGGAGACTTCCCCACACTATGCGTTCGCCCCGCGCCATTGCCATCCTTGAAGGTCTCGCCGCCACCCTCATCTGGGCGTCCTCCTATGTGCTAGTCAAAATCCTGGTCGCCGATATCGGCCCGCTCACGCTGGCCGGGCTGCGCTATTTCCTGGGCTTCCTCCTGCTGCTGCCGTTCCTGCGGCGCGGGCGCGGCGTGCAGGGCATCTCTCGCCGCACCTGGCTGGACCTTTCGCTGGCCGGTCTGGCGGCCTACACCGTGGGCAACGGCGCGATGTATGCCGGGCTCAAGCATCTTTCCCCCACCACCGTCACGTTCCTCGTCGGCATCGTGCCGCTGTTCATCCTGTTCCTCGGCATCTTCTTCCTCAAAGAAGTGCCAACCTGGATTCAGGTCGTGGGCGTGTTCGTCACGCTGGGCGGCAACGCCGTCTACTTCATCAATGGCCTCGACGCCGGCGAGCCGCTGGGCATCGCCTGGGTGGCGCTGGGCGTGGTGGGCTTCACCGCGTTCGGTATTTTGGGCCGCAAGGTCGCCAAGGCGCGCAGCGCCGGCACGCTGGCCCTCACCACCATCCCGCTGGGGGTGGGCGGCGCGGTCACGCTGGCGCTGGCTCTGCCGCTGGAAGGCGTGCCGGTCTTAACCCCGCAGGCGGTGGGCATCCTGTTCTGGCTGGCGGCGGTCAACACCGCTCTGGCCTACTTGCTGTACAACCACGCTCTCAAGACCATCACCGCGCTGGAGATGAACGTACTGCTCAACCTCTCACCGCTTGCCACGGCCCTGCTTTCATTTTGGATGCTGGGCGACCGCGCCACGCCCGCCGAACTGCTCGGCATCGGGCTGATGATTTTCGGCGTGTCGCTGGTGCAGGTCAGGAAGTCGGGGAGTGCAGTAGTGGCCGAAGTCTAGCAGAATCAAAAAGGCACAGGGTTTCTCTGTGCCTCCGTGTCTCTGCGATGAATAACAAACTCAAACAACCTGCGGCTGTTCCCCCCTTCGCATCTCCTCAAACGCCTTTATCGCCACTTCCAGAATCGCCGCGTCGGGCTCGGCGGTGGTCAGGCGTTGCAGCGCCAGGTTGGGCTTAATCAGCAGGCGCACCAGCGGGTTGCCCAGGTGGTTAGCCGTCCAGCGGATGTATTCGTAGGCCAGGCTCGCCAGCACCGGGATGAGCGCCAGGCGGGTGAGCAGGCGCACGGCCAGGCTCGGCATCGGCCCCAGCAACGAGAACAGCAAAATCGAAAAAATGACCACCGTCAGCAGGAAGGCGGTACCGCAGCGCGGGTGTTCCAGCGGGAACTTCGCCACCGATTCTGGCGTCAATTCCGCGCCGGCCTCGAAAGCATTGATGGTCTTGTGCTCCGCGCCGTGGTAACGGTACACGCGCTTAATGTCTTCCATCCGGCCGATGGACCAGATGTAGCCGATGAGGATGACCAGCCGCACGATGCCCTCCGCCAGGTTGGCGACCCACGGCCCGGCATTCAGCCACTGCCCGGTGAAATGCCCGGCGGTGGCGGGCAGCATGAAGAACAACAGCACCGCAAACGCCAGCGACGCGCCCAGCGTGAGGTACAGCGCCGGTCCTTCCAGCTTCACATCGTCTTCTTCGCCCTGCACGTTGGCGGAAATCGTCAGGGCGCGCATGCCCAGCCCCAGCGCGTCCCACAGGATGACCAGACCGCGCAGGAACGGCAGTTTTGCCCACTTTGCCCGGTAGATCCCGCTCAGTTGCTCGGTGTGCACGCGGATTACCCCATCCGGCGCGCGCATCGCAATCGCGACGGACTGGCCGCCGCGCATCATCACGCCTTCGATGACGGCCTGGCCGCCGTAGGTGGGGAGGGGGGAGTTTGCCATGGGTTTCGCGGTTTCCTTGTTCTAAGAGCAACGAGGCGTCAAGGGTGTCCTCGGCGCCTCGCCAACTCGTTGACCTGTAACTTTCTTACAGGTTATGGAAGAAATGTATCAGCGCCTCGATGCCTTTGTACCACGGGCCGAGGGTGAGTTTTTCGTTGGGCGCGTGCAGGTTGTCGTCCGGCAGGCCGAAACCGGTCAGCACCGAGTCGATGCCCAGTTCTTCCTTCATCTGGTACACCACCGGCACGCTGCCGCCCTCACGCCGGAAGAGCGGGCGTTTGCCCCACACGCTTTGCATCGCTTTGGAGAGCGCCTTCACGCCATCCGAATCGCGTGAGGTGATCGAGGCCGGGTTGCCGCTGGTGATTTGTTTCACCGACCAGGTGACCGCCGAGCGGGCGTTCTGCTCCATGTACTTGATAAGCGATTTCTCGACATCGTCCGGGTGCTGGTTCGGCACCAGGCGGGTGGAAATCTTCGCCATCGCCTTGGCAGGCAGCACCGTTTTGGCACCCTCGCCGGTGAAGCCGGAGAGCAGGCCGTTCACTTCCAGCGTGGGGCGCGCCCCGGTGTGTTCCACGGGCGAATAGCCCTTCTCGCCCCACAGCATCGGCACGCCGGTGTGCTTCATATAGTAGGCTTCATCCGTGGGCAGGCGGCCGAGTTCGGCGCGTTCTTCGGCATCCAGCGCCTGCACCTTGTCGTAGAAGCCAGGCAGTGTGATGTGGCCGTTGGCGTCGTGCATGCCGGCAATGAGCCGGGCCAGTTCGGCGGCCGGGTTGAGCACAGAGCCGCCATAGATGCCGGAGTGCAGGTCGTGGTCTGGCCCGCTGACGTGGACTTCAAAATAGGCAAGGCCGCGCAGCCCATAGATGATAGCGGGCAGGTCCTCGCCCAAAATGCCGCCGTCCGGGTTCAGGGCGAAATCGGCTGTCAGCAGGTCTTTGTTGTCGCGAATCACCTTCAGCAGGTTGGGCGAGCCAATCTCTTCCTCGCCTTCAATCAGCCACTTGATGTTGACCGGCAGGCCGCCGTGCTTCATCACCGCTTCCACGGCGTGCAGGCTGGCCATGACCTGGCCCTTCATGTCCGAAGCGCCGCGGCCATACAGCTTGCCGTCCCGCAGGGTGGGCTCGTAGGGCGGGGTGTGCCACAGGTCCAGCGGTTCGGCGGGCTGCACGTCGTAGTGCCCGTAGATGATGACGGTGGGCTTGTCCGGCCCGGCGTGCAGGTGGTCGGCATACAGCACCGGGTGGCGCGGGGTTTCAATCAGCCGGATATTCTCCATGCCGATGGCCTTGAGCTTCTTCTGCACATGCTCGGCGGCGCGGCGGATGTCAGCCACATAATTCGGGTCCGTGGACACAGACGGAATCTTCACCAGCTCGATAAGGTCGTTGACATAGCGTTCGTGCTGGCTGCGGGCGTATTCAATGGCGGCGGTGCGGTTGTCGATCATGTCTGATCCTTGGAACGGAAATGGTAACTGGTAAATTGTAATTGATTTTGGCGGACCGGCTGGCGCAGATGCAAACCGAATTCGTTGCGATGGCGGCGAAATGACCGGTCAGGCCTTGACTTTCCACTTCAGGTACAGCGCCACTTCACCATCGGTGAGGTCCGAATTGGAGTAAAGCGACAGGTCAACCCCCTCTACTCTAAATCCGTGCTTGCGGTAGAAATTCAGCGCCGGGACGTTCATATTCTGCGCCTCCAGCGCCACCGTGCGGAACTGCTTTTCGACGGCAAGTTGTTGCACAGCCTGTATCAACTGACTGCCCATGCCCTGCCCGCGCAGGCCGTTCTGCACGTGCAGTTCCCACAGCCAGAGGGTGTTGTTCCACTCGCGCCGCTCACAAATGGCGATGCCCACCATCTGTCCATCCTCCCACGCGCCAAACGAAAGGCCCTGGGCCACGAAGTCCGGGTACAGGCTTTCCAGCTCTTCTTCGGCATCAAACAGCTTTACATAAGGCTGAGGCAGGTCTTCCAGTGTCAGCGTGATGCGGGTTTCAGTCTCGCTTTCGGATTTTTCCACCCGGTAGCGCTGTTCGGTGCGATAGCCGCTAATTAAGCGCCGGCACTCGGCAAGGGGAAGTTCAGTGAGCCGGGCGATGCGCGCCATCAATGGTCTCCGGAAACAAAATCGTTGAAAGGCTTGCCGTTGAAGGTGATGTTCACCACGAAGGGTTCGGCGGCCTTGTTGGCGGTGGCGCGCACCTGGGCGCGCATGCGGTCCCATTGGCAATAATCATCCTTGTTCTTGATCACCGTGCCGCTGGCTTCCACCTCCACATGGTTGTTGCTGGTGTTCAGGGTGATGCTGTTGATGTTAATGTTCGATGGGCCAATCGGGTTTTCCAACCCGCCAACGTAAGGCTGGGGATTGTTGAACAGCAGGGTTAACGCGGTCTCCACATCCTTCACCGGGTCGCCGGTTTTCAGGTATCCCGTTGAAAACGCCACGGCCCGGTCACCGCAGTCCTTGCGATCACCGCCGCCCACGATGAAGTAATAGATAAGGATGGCGTTCGGGTCAATGCCCGCCCAGGGGGTTGCTGTGGCGGTGAATTCCGGGGTGGGGGTCTCCGTCTGTGTGGGCTGGAGGGTGAACGTGGGAGTCAGGGTCAGCGTGGCGGTGGGCGGCGCGGCCGTGAAGGTCGGCGTCCAGGATGCTGCCTGCTCGGTGAGTAACTGGCTTATGACTGCCTGCACCTGTTCTGCGGAGGCAGTGGGCGCAGGCGGCGCGGCGCATGCCCCCAGCGCAAAAACCAGCAAAATGGAAAGTATGGTTGAACGGCTCATGGGTGGTCTGCCGAGGCCCAGTCATTGAACGGTCGGTCATTCAGGCTGATTTCGACCTGATTGCCGCCGGCAGCCGCACGGGCCGTCTCGTTGGCAACCGCCCGTATCTGGTCCCAGCCGCAGCCTTTCTCCGGCCTCGTCATCGTCCCGGTGGTTTCCACATGAATCTCTGTCTCTCCCCAATACACGGCCGTGACTGCAATACTGCTGGCATACAGCGGGTCGAACAGGCCGTACGGGTACTTGCCCTTGGTGGTGAAAAAGAATTCCATAACAGTACGTACATCCGCGAGTGGATCGCCGGAAGGCTGGACATTGAGGCGTACGGGCACGAGCGTGTCGCCACAGCCCACCGGTCCGCCGGTGTTTTCGCGTAGCAGATAGATGACCAGGCTCGGGTCGTCACTCGCCACCAGCGTGACAGAAGGTTCCAGCGTGGGACTTGCCGTTGCAGACGGCTCAACCGTGGCCGTTGCCGTTGGCCGCGTCTCCGTGGCTGAAGGGAGCGGAATTTGGGTTGGCGCAACCGTGGCGGTAGCCGTTGGGCTGGCGGGCTCTGACGGGACCATCGCAGCGCTCGCACAGCCTGCCAGCAACAGGGCCAACAGTGTAATCAATAAGGTGTTTCGGTGCATCTATGAATCCTCTGCGTCCTCAATCAAACACCCTATTATACGCCTGACGGATTGGAAAGCCCCTGTATACCTTCCCCGGCGGGTTTGCCGAGCAACCCGTGCTGAAGGCTGAACACAGCAAATGAATGTCAAAGCGGCGGGAGAGTTTTCCCGCCGCTTTGGTTGGATGTTGAGATTTTATGGCCGTGGGCCGTTGGGCCGGCCCGCAGGCGGCGCGCCCGTGGGCGGGTTTCCGGCCGGGCCGCCGGGCAGGGGGTTGCCTGCTGACGCATTGCCCGTGGGCGGGGTGACCTGACCCGCGCCCGCTCCCCCGCCGCCCGTTTCCTGCAGGTTCTTAATCTGCACGTCGCCGTGGTAACACCCAATCAGGTAAGGGAAACTGTCGGTCACATGATAGTGGTAGATGCCATTTGCATATTCGGGTGTGGCGGTAAAGTGGCCGTTGCATTCGTCCAGGTCGGTGGGCGTTGAGCCATCCTCATCGGTGTAGGAGTACAGCGGGAAGCCGTCAAAGGCAAAGCCGATGAGTTGGCCGTCGGTGCCGTCCAGCAAACAGCCGGGCGCCTGGTGGTAATGGTAGCGCCCCATCTGGTCCGGGTGGCCGAGGCAGTTGTCGAAAACTTCGTGCTCCACGGCATCCAGCCCATCCGCCGTGTAGGGATTGTAGAACAGCACGCCGTTGACCATCACGCCGATGGCGCCCATGCCGGTTGGCGTAGTATTCAGCGAGTATTCGGGATTCAAGGGCATTTCCAGCGTGTAATCTGCGGTGCGCGGCGTGTTGGGGTTGACCTGCTGGGTGGCGTGGTCCGGCAGGCCGTTGGTCTGGATGAACAGCGTGTCGCCCTCAATAGTGGCGGTCACATTCGCATGGCCTTCAAAGGCATCCAGGACGTTGTACTCGGCTTGTGCCAGGGCCGGCGCGGCAGCCGCCGCCAGCAGGGCGGGCACGGCCAACAGGATTAGAGCAATACGGGAAGACATCGTACACCTCCGGGGTTATGGTTTAACCATTAGTAGCGGAGGAGCGTAAGCCCGGTGCGAAGCCGGTGTAAACGGGCAGTAAAAAGAATTCAGGGATTCCGTATGATGGATGTCATCAGACAGTGGGCTGAAGCCCACTGCATCTCATCTAAACTTCTACCACCCCCTGAACGAGCCGACTACTGTACCATTCGCAGCAGGATCTGTTGCAGGCTCCACACCGTGAGCGGGATGAATAGCGCGGTGAGGAACTGGCGCAGGGTTCCGGCATCCCATGGCCAGGTCGGTATCTTCTTGAGTTCGGCGCGGAATTCCATCAAGGCAGAGACGCCTGTCCGGAACTGCCCGATGTCGTCCAGTTTGCCGGTGTCCATCTTGTTCTGCAGGTCCCAGAACGCCTTGTTCAGTCGCGCGTTGTTTTCTTCGGAAACCCGCTCTTTTTCTGCCACCAGACGCAGATGGATTCCGTAAAGCGGCACGATGAAGGCGAGGAGGGCGGTGCCTGAGTTCAACACCAGATAGAATGCCGCGATGGCATCGCCTGTACCCGCATCTCCCCAGGCATCGGCAGTCACCTGATTAAGCAAAGTGTACAGGATGAACACCATCCCCACGCGGGAAGTAAACACGGATAAGCCGTAAAGGGGCGACAAGTTGAACAGGTTTATTTGTTTAACGCGGTCGTATACCCGGCTCACCGCACCCAGACTGCGAAATGCATAATAAAATGTAGATACGGAGAACGGGGCGATGACAAACATCACCGGCCAAAATAGGAATCTGGAATAAGGGGTGAAGAAATGGCTGTCGATGATGCTGGGTATGCTGGGAATAGCGAGGGCCATTATTACAAAGCTGAACCACAGGATGCCTGCGCCAGCGCGGCGCGGCAATCGAGAGAAATCCACTCGAAGGGCCTCGAATTCAGCATCATTCACATCCAGCGCCGAGCGAAATCCGTCAATGGTTTGGACCGCCACGCGCCGCATATAGTAGTATGTGCCGGGTGAAATCGTGGCCCACAAGTATATTGTGAGCAGCACCGGCGTGGAAAATTCTCCTGCTGGTAGGCTGCCATCCGCCCACATCAGCAGGTGGTGGATGGTGACTACCGCTACATAAAACAATCCAAAGAACAGCAGGCCGGGAATCGGCAGGCGTTCGATCCAATCGTAAATACGGTCAATCAGGGCAACAGACTTGGGCAGGGCGCGGGCTTCGACGGCCATGTGGGCTTCCTCTCTCTCCATCCGATGAGCGATTTTACACCCGCGCTCCCCTATGCTACAAGAGAAATCAGACAGTGGTTGGCGATTTCATTCGTGTGAGTGGTGGAATCCAACTGTCAGATTGACCCAGACAGCGGGCTCTCGCCCGCTGTGATTCACAAACAACATCACTCCCTCATCCATTTGTCGGGTAGACGTACCAGTCGGCTTTGTTACAATCACACCCTCATGCGATTGGCCCGCATCCTCCTTTTCCTTGCTGCTATAGTGCTTGCGTCTGTGCTGGTGTACCAGATTCCGGCGGTGAACTCGCGTCTGGCCTGGCGGTTGGATTTTGCCCGCACCAGCCTGCGCATGTGGCTCAACCCCGCCGGCGCATTGCCCACCGCCGCCGCCGGCCAGCCCACCGCAACCGGCGAGGTGGCGGCCGTGTTCCCCACAGCCACGCTGCGCCCGCCCACCGCTACACCCGCGCCGCCCACCCCCACCAACGAGCCTTCGCCAACGCCGTTGCCTTCGTCCGCCCAATTGCCCGCCCCTGCCTGGGAACAGCAGGGCCCCAACAACTGCGGCCCGGCCACCCTGGCCCTCTACCTGCGCACCTTCGGCTGGGAGGGCGACCAGTACGATATCTCCGACCTCATCAAGCCGGAAAGCGCCGACCGCAACGTAAACGTGGAGGAACTGGCCTTCTGGTCGCGCAATCATGCCGGTTGGCTCAGCACCCACTATCGCGTCGGTGGCGACATCGAGACGCTCAAACGCTTTCTTGCCAATGGCCTGCCCATCATGATTGAAGAAGGAACGTATCTCGAAGAGACCTACTGGGACAACGACGACCACTGGTCCGGCCACTATCTGTTGCTCACCGGCTACGATGATGGGGCACAGACGTTCACCGCGCAGGATACCTTCCTTGGCCCGGACCGCACGGTGACGTATGCCCAACTGCTGGAAGGCTGGGAGCAGTTTAATTACGTTTACATCTTCCTCTACCTGCCGCATCAGGAAGCCACGGTACAGGCCATCCTTGGCGAAAACTGGGACCCGGACGTGAATCGCCAGAACGCGCAGGCCTCAGCCCAGGCCGCCACCGAAGCCGCCCCGGACAATCCCTTCGCCTGGTTCAACCTCGGCAGTAACCTGGTGTACTTCGAGGAGTACGCCCGGGCCGCCGATGCCTATGACGAGGCGCGCCGCCTCGGTCTGCCCCAGCGCATGCTGCGCTACCAGTTCGGACCCTTCCACGCCTATTTCCACAGCAACCGGTTGGATGACCTGTTCGTCATCGTGGACTACTCCCTGCAAATCACCCCCAACAGCGAAGAAGCCCTCGTGTGGCAGGGGTGGGGGTACTACCGCCAGGGCGATGAAACCCAGGCGATTGAGTCGTTTCGAGAGGCTTACTGGCACAATGTTAATTCCTATGACGCGCAATATGCCCTGGACTATGTTGGGGCCGCGCCATGACCTGGATAGCGTCGTGAACCGGACCGACACCTGACCCAGACAGCGGGCTTCAGCCCGCTGTTTTCCTGTCTGACAATTCCTCCAACTGACCCAACTTGAGCCTCCCCCGCAAGCCGAGCGGCGTTTCCACCTTTCGGCGGATTTTTCGCACCGGTCGCGCGGCTATGCTGGGAACAGTTCAGGAGGATAACCCATGTCTTTCGGCTTGAAGTTCCTGTTGATTGTGCTGGTCCTGTGCCTGATGCTGATGGCGTTCGGCGATCCAGTCGCCGCGGCCACGGCCGATGCTTCCAACTGCAACCGCGAACCGGTGACCTCAGTGGAAGCCGGTGTATTGGCGGCCAACGTGCTGCGCAGCGCCTACCGGTTTGTGATGCGCCTGCTTAACCTGCAAAGCGAAGATGTGATTGCGCAATAATAATGTCGCCCCGGGATACCGGGGCGACATTTTGGCTGAATCAGATTCAATTACTAATTACCACTTTCCAATTCCCATCTCATCCCGCCGCCTCATATGCCTTCTTCATCCATTCCAGCACTTCGGCGTCAACATCTTTTGGGGAGGTGAGCTGGATGCGGTGCGTACACATGCCGTTCCACATCTCGCCGCCTTCCAGCTTACCCTTGGGCGCCTGCCCCTTCAACTGAATACCGAGGTCAATCCGAGTCTTGGTGGTCGGCTGGATGAGGGCAAACTGCTTCTTCCGTCGCAGGCTCACCGAATTCTTTTTCGGCGCGACTTCCACATCCTTGCCGAGTTTCAACGCCGCGGCCAGCAGTTTATCGTAGATGGGTTTGAGTTCCTGCTTCTTGGAATACTGAATCGCTACCAGGTCATCGCCGCCGGGTGGGGGCGTGCCCGCGGTCTCCTCACGGAAGATCAGGCAGATCATATTGGCGAACCCATGCGAGATGCCGTGCTCGCCCTTGAGCAATTTCATCATCTCGCCGTGCTTCTCCAGTTTGCTGGCGGCCAGCACCTTGAACCACTGTTCAAGACTCTTGCCGGTTTTTTCCGGCAAATTGTCAATCATCGTCTGTACGCCAGGTTCCTTGCGGTAGGCCATAGGTCTCTCTCCTGAATTAGAACGAATGGGCTAATTATAACAGAAATCCGGCTGACTGTCTTCAGACAGTGGGCTGAAGCCCACTGTGCCGCACAACCCCCACTACCTGAGCGAGTTGTTCTTTGACACTTTAGGGAAGTTGTGGATAATAGAACTTATATTCTATTATCATTCCCGCGAACATGGAGGCCGATATGCGCTACGAGGATTGGATTCGTTACGAGCAACTCCGGGAGGACCGCAAAGCCCGCCGCGCCAACCAGACTGCCAGGAACAAGGGGCGGCTGGTAGCGGTCGTGCGCATCTTCAAGCGGGCGCGTGCAACACGTAGACGTCTACCGGCTCGGATTTCCCTTTGAGTTCCAGGCGGCGCATTTCCAGCCCCGCCGTGGAACGGCCCGCGGCCTGCAGGGTGGTCGGCGTCGTCAGGATTTCGCCGGCAGCCGCGGAGGAGGCCAGCCGGGCAGTGACGTTCACATTGTCGCCCAGGGCAGTAACGTCTACCATCCCGCCAGTCTGACCCACCGCGCCATAAAATGCATTGCCTGTGTGCACGCCCACACCCACACCCACCCAGGGACCTTCCGGACTGCCGTGCCCGGTGGCACGCAGCAGTTCCTCTGCGGCCCGCAGTGCCGCGCCCGCGTGGTCGGTAGCGAAGCCGGGCAGGAAGTAACCCGAAACCTGGTCGCCGGCCAGTTTATCCACCGCCGAGTCATGTTCCGTAAGGATGTGAGTACTCACCTTGTAGAATCGGTCAATGAGGCGGCGGAACTCCGCGGGCGGCATGCTTTCCGCCAGCGTGGTTGACCCGCGGATATCCGCAAAGAGCATGGACAGCACGATTTCCACGCCGCCCTGGTACTTGTCAGCAAAGTCGTCGCATGCATTGCACATATGGGGATTGACCCGCGAAGGACGCGTGCCATATATCGTTCGTACCACCGCGCCGCCAATGCCGCGGAAGGGGGCATAGCAGAACTTGCAGCGCGTGTTGCTGGGCAGGCTGTAGAACAGTTTTCGCTTCTTGTTAAAAGCCGCGACTTCGCCCTTTTCGATCATCGCTCGCCAGGTGGCTTCGATTTCTGCGGGGCTTTCTGGGCCTTTGGCCATACATCTACCTCACAAATAGGATGTCGCCCGAATCTTCAGGCGGTGGTGTTCACTGAATGCTGACGAACTCCAGCGGGGCGGGGGCGTCGGCGTGCTGCGGCAGCAGCCGGGCCTGCATGCTCCACGGGCCGGTCCAGGTCACCTGCACCGGCAACACCCGGCCGCGCAAGTCCTGCTCGCTTTCCACGAAGACCAGTTTCATGTTGGGCGTGCGGCCGCGCCAGCGGCCCTTCACTTTTTCCTCAAACAAGACCTCAACCGTCTCGCCCAGGAATTTCTGGTTAATCTCGCCCACGATGCGTTCCTGCTGGTCTTCCAGCATTTGGAAGCGTCGTTTCTTCTCTTCTTCGGTCAAATCGTCCGTCATGCGGCGCTCGGCCACCGTGCCGGGGCGGGTGGAGTAGCGCGCCAGGTGCGCCACGTCCAGCCGCAGGTCTTCCAGCAGATCGTAGGTCTGCTGGAACTGGGCTTCGGTCTCGCCGGGAAAGCCGACGATGATGTCGGTGGCGATGGACACATCCGGGATGGTGGCGCGGATGCGCCCTACGAGGGCGCGGTACTGCGCGTTGGTGTAGCCGCGTTTCATGTTTTCCAGCACGCTATCGTCGCCGGCCTGCACAGGCACTTCAATATGCGGCATCACCCGCGGCAGGTCGGCCACGGTGTCCAGCAGGTCACCCGTCATCCAGTTGGGATGGCTGGTAAGGAAGCGCAGGCGTTCCAGCCCCTCGACCTCATCATGCAGGATGCGCAGCAGGGCGGCCAGGTTCGGGCCATCCGGGATGTCTTTACCATAACGGTCGACAATCTGCCCCAACAGCGTGATTTCTTTCACGCCCTGGCGCACCAGCGAACGCACCTCGGCCACGATGTCGCCGACCGCCCGGCTGCGTTCCACGCCGCGCTTGTAGGGGATTATGCAGAAGGTGCAGGCATGCGAACAACCCAGCACCACCGGCACATGCGCCGTCACCAGTGAATTGCGCTCGTACAGCGGCAGCGGCAGGGCTTCGTCCTGCAGGTCAAACCGCTCCGCCAGCGCCGCCAGCTCCATCTGTTTGCTTTCATCCTGGGTCAGGTAAGCCAGCAGCGGGCCGGGGTCGGAAGGCGGTGAGAACACATCTACATACGGGAAGCGTTCGGTCAGCGCTTCATGGCCTTTCACGCCCACCATGCAGCCCATCAGGTTAATCGTCAAGTTGGGATTGGCGGACTTCAGCGGCTTAAGCGAAGACAGACGGCCCACCGCCTTGTCTTCCGCGCTCTGCCGCACCACGCAGGTGTTGAGCACGATGACATCGGCATGCTGCGCCTCGCTGGCTGGCTGGTATCCCAGCCGTTCCAGCGCCGAGGCCACCCGCTGCGAGTCGGCCACGTTCATTTGGCAGCCTTCGGTCCAGATGTGGTATTTCATGGATGGATGCAAGAGTCTTGGCTCAATCAGAGGTTGAAGAGAAATTATATCAGGATTGGTGATTGACCAATAAGACCGCGGGCCTTAGAATCGACCATCTTAACTAGGATGAGAGGAAGAAATCATGAAACGAATCGTTGGCCCGATTCTGGTGTTTGCGTTTGTGTTATCTGCGTGTGGAGGAGGTGCCGAAACCACGCCAACCGAACCGGCGGCTGAACCGCCCACCGAAGCGGCAGCCCCTACGGACACCGCCGTCCCCGAACCTACCGCAACCGACGAACCCACTGCTACCCCCGAACCCACCGCGACCCCTGAGCCACAACCCATTACAGCCGCCAATGCCGCCGGGCTGGTGCTTGCCAGCGTCACCGACCTGGGCCGTGAATTCCTGGGCGACCCGCGTGCCAACTGGAACGCTGCCAGGTGGACGCCGGACGGCGCCTATGTCGTCGTCGAGACCGACCGCGGCTTTGACACGCTGGACGGCGCTTCGCTGGAACTGGTGTACAGCGCCGATGGCTACCTGCCGGTGGACATGCTGGCTGATGGCCGCGTGGCCGCCCTTATGGGCGAAGAGCTCGTCTTCATTAACCCCGCCACCGGCGAGACTGAATCCAAAGGCACGGTGAGCAACCCCGACGTGCTGGCGGTGAGCGCTGATGGCAGCCTGTTGGCTTACGTCACCGGACCGGACACTGTAAGTCTGGTTGACCTTGCAAGCGGCACGGCAATCGACATTGGCATCACCCGCTCATTTGCCCAAACTCGAACTACGGATCTGGTCTTCCGTCCCGACGGGCAAATCCTCTTCGTATCGGGTGAGGATGCCCGGCCAGCGTACTTCACCACACTGATTAACACTGCCGATGGGTCGAAACTCTACGAGATGCCCGGCAACGGCCGCGTCATCCCCGCCCCGAATGACACCTGGTACATGTACTTGAACAATAGCGCCTCCACAAGCGCAGGTGAATTGGCGCGGCCAAAGAACGATGCTCCCGAGCCATTCCTTCAGGCTGGTTTTGCCAAAGAGTCGGGTGGCTATGTGGATGGAAAGGGAACCGTCGCCGGGCTGTTAGATTATTCCTTCATCGGCAGTTCGCAGGAATGGGCCGCGCTCTACCTCGGTGCCTACACCGATTTCAACACGGGTTTCACCCAACCTACTTTTTTGATTCTATTCTGGAATGACGCTGGCGCCAATACCGGCACGATTGCCGAATTGCCGGATGCCGGCATACCACTAAGCCTGGAGTTCTCCCCGGATGGCAGCGCCTTTATCACCACAGATTGGGAAGGCACTGTGCGGCTGTGGAGTCGCGATGGGTCTGGCCTGGCGGTCAATGACGGTTATGCCAGCGGTAGCCATGCCGTATTGAGCCCGTCTGGTGAATCCCTGGCTGTGCCCAACGCGGAAGGTGTCACCATCTTAAATTCCTCAGATTTGAGCCAGACGGCCGCTTATGAATACCCGGCCTCCACCATTGAGGGCGCGGCGAACTTCAACGGCCATGCGTTCTTCATTGATTCCGATACGATTGTTGTGGCGGTTGAATCCGTGGCCAACCCCAGTTGGAACTATGGCGGGCGCAAGGTCATCGTCCTGGACATCGCTTCGGGTGAAACCCTGCGCAGCCTCGAATACCTGCACAGTTGCAGCCTCAGCGGGGCGGGTGTGTCTATCCTGTGCCAGAATCTTGACAATAACTCAACCCAGGTGGTGCGCCTCTCGGATGGCGCGTTGCTGACCTCATTCAAGGCTGCAGAAGACCTGCGCTTCCTGCGCCTCTCGAATGATGGCAATCTGCTGTCGTCCTGCCGCGAGGGCGCGGCATCCATCACCGTCCAGAATTTTGCCACGGGCGGTAGCCGGCCGTACAACTTTCCCTGTCAGGACGTGCTCTTCCTGCCTGGTGATACGTCTGTCCTGCTGGCGGACGGCTCGCTGGTGGACGTCGAGACCCGTGAGGTGATTGGTACATTCGCCTTCCCCGCGCCCTATGCCGAGTTCCCTGCCGCGTTCTTCAGCCCCAACGGCGATTTCGTCGTCATCGGCCACCATGTCTATGACTTGGCCAGCGGCGCGTTGCTCACGACTCTGGACGGCTACGACGCCCTGTACGGTGGCGCGTTGGCGGAAGACGGCCTGACCCTGTTCCTGCTCACCGACCGCGGCCTGGAGCGCTGGAGCGTGAACCAGTAACCGCAGGTCTGTTGCCCTGAATCAAACGTCCTCCCGTAGTCTGGGAGGACGTTTTGGTTGTTAAGAACTTAACGGCGCCACAGGTTCGCCCACCACAGGCGTACCTTCTGCCAGAAGGTGAGCGGCGGCGGGCGGCGGCTGGTGATCTCGCTGATGAGGCGCGGCCGGGTGCGTTCGCGGAAGGCGGACGAGGGGCGGGTGTTGTGACCCTTCTGCACTTCACGGGCCACCGCCACCAGCCGGCGCAGCTTGTTAATATCCTCGGCTGGATAATCCCTCAGAATTTCCTCAAAGTCTTCACCGGCCTTCAGGCGGGTGAAGATTGCATCCAGTGCTTCGTAGAGATCTACCATGGTTCTTCGCCTCCCAGAATGCGTTCCAGGGCCTGCAAACCGCGCATTTGCAGTGCCCGGACCGCGCCGGGCTTCTTGCCAACGAACCCCGCAATTTCATTGGTGTCATAGCCTTCGATGAACTTCAACACCAGCACCTCACGCTGGTCATCCGTCAATTGGCGCAGGGCATTTGCCAGTTGGTCCCCCTGCTGAGTCCGCCGCAGCAGGCTCTCAGGGTCTTCTTCGTCCACCAGCGGCCCGGCGGTTTCGAGAGATTGTTCCTGTTTTATGGTACGGTAATGGTCAATAACGGTGTTGCGGGCAATACTGAACAGCCACGCCCCGAAGGACAGGCCGCGGTCGCGGTAACCTTGCAGGTTTTCCCAGGCTTTGAGAAACACGCGTGAAGTCAGGTCTTCGGCCAGCGGCTCGTCTGAAACCCGGTAGTAGACGAACCGGTACAGGCGGTCAACGTAGGCGTCATACAGCAAGCCAAAGGCATTTGGGTCACCGGCTTTTGCGGCCCGCACCAGTTTGGCTTCATCTCTCAGGGGACTGTCTTCCGTCATCACAGTACAATTGTAGCGGTAAATAGGCGTTCTCTGTCAGGATTCTTTGGCTGGCGAAGTTGAGACGAGTCCTCAGCTTCGCCATAGTCTCTATCAATTTCCGCCTTGTGGTCTTGTATAATCGTTTCATGAAATGCGCCAATTGCGGCACAACCTGGCCGGATGACTTGCAAGGCGTGATGAAATTTTGCGGCGCCTGTGGCGCCGGGCTCGCAGACAGCCTTCCCAACACTCCCCTCATCCAGACCTATGTGGCCCACAACGTCACCACCGCCCCTGGTGGCGAATTACGTTATGTCACTGTGTTGTTTGCCGACCTGGTGGGCTTCACGTCCTTTGCCGAAGACCGTCCGCCGGACGAAGTTTCGCGGGTGGTCGGAGACCTGCTCCAGCAGTTGGGCAAAGACATTGAGCAGTTTAATGGCGGGGTGTACCAGTTTCTGGGGGATGGCGTCATCGGCACGTTTGGTCTGCCGCGCCCGGACCCCAGCGCCGCCCGCAATGCGGTGCGCGCCGGCCTGGCGATGCAGAACACCACCCAGGCTTACGCCGAAGAAACCAGTATCCAGTTCCAATTGCGGGTGGGCATCCACGCCGGCGATCTGATGTTCCGTGCCCTTTCCGGCAGTTGGACAATCATGGGAGACACGGTCAATACCGCCAGTCGTATTCAAAGCGCCGCGACACCCACCCGAGTCTGGATTTCTCGCCCTCTCTATGAAGAAACCCATCGTTACTTCTCGATCGTACCCCGCCCGGCAATTGAGCTCAAAGGCAAGCGCGTTTCCGTGCAGCCCTACGAAGTGGTGGCCGAACGGTTGACCCCGGCTCTGGAGCTGCCCACATTTGTGGGGCGCGAACAGGAATGGGAACGACTGCAAGAGGAGTTGCGAGCCTGCCTGAACGAAAAGGCGCTGCGTCTTGTTGTGCTGCGCGGCCCGGCAGGCGTGGGGAAGAGCCGTCTGGTATGGGAACTGCGCGACTGGGTCCAGCGTCAGCCTGAGATCTACCGCATTGACGTGGCGCAATATGACCATAGCGAACGTCTGCCCTCGCATGGCCTGAATACCCTCATTCGCACCCGGTTTGATCTGCCGCTGGCTCTGGACGAGGCGCAAACCCTCCAGCGCCTCCAGGCCGCCCTGCCGGACCAATACCCGCACCTGGAACCGGAGCGCCGCGCGCTGGCCGCGGAATTCCTCGCCTTCGTCATGGGTATCAGCAAGACCGGCCAGCAGATACACAGCCTGGACGGCCGGGGCAAGTGGGATGGCGCCTTCATTGAAGTCAAGAACTGGCTGGAAGGCATCTCTCGGGCAGAGCCATGGATCTGGTTCCTGGAAGATGTACAAAAGGGCGATGCCGACACCGCCAGTTTTCTGGACTGGTTGCTGCAGGTGGAGTGGAGCGGCCCGCTTTTTGTGGTCGTCACGCTGCGTGAAGAAGATTTCGACTCAGAGTCGTACTGGTATGAACCGATCTACCGCTGGGTGACGCAGGGCCGCGCCGCCGAAATTCGCCTTGCAGAGATTGAGCCGCGCCGGCTGGCGCAGGCGCTGGTGGACATGGCGAGCGGCGAGATTTCCCTGGCCACGGCCGAACACATTGCCGAGCACACCGAAGGCAATCCGCTCTTTGCCACCGAAGTCATCCTGTTCCTTCGGGATCAGGGCCTGCTCAATGATGAACTGGCGCTGGAGAAACTGACTTTGCCCGGCTCGGTGCGTGAAGTGATGGAAGCGCGCCTGGAGCGTCTGGGCCAGAACGGCAAAGAAGTCGCCAAGCGCGGCGCGCTGGTGGGGCGGCGCTTCACCAGCGAAGCCGTGGAGCGCATCTGGGAAAAACCCAACGCCGACCTCGAAGATGGGCTGGTGGTCCTGAGGGAAACCGAGACGGTATTCGAAGAGGCATCCAAGCTCTTTGTGGGTGAGTTGGAACAGGTCTTCCGGCATGGCCGTTTGCAGGAAGCCGCGCTGGCCCGCATCCCGCGTGCCGATCGTTTGCGCTGGCTTTCCGGCCTGGAGAACTGGGCGTGCAGCAAATTGACCAACCTGGGCGCGAACTGGCAGGCCGCCGGCATCCAGCTGGCGCCGGTCATTGCCCGGTCGCTGGAGGAGCATGGCAAGGCCCTCGAGTCCAGCCTGTGGTATGAAATTCTTGGGTTGCTCCACCGCCGCCAGAATCGCGGGCGCGAAAGCGCTCTGGCGTTGCAAAAGGCGCTGGGGCAGGCTCACGGGGTCCAGAAACTGGGCATCGCACGCCTGGCCGCGGAAACCCTCAGCTTCAACGGCGAACCGGAGAAAGCGCTGGCCTTGCTGGATAGCCTGCGCAAGACCACCGAGATTCGCACGCCGGACCTGCCGGAAGATGTGGAGGCGCGTCGGCAGTCGTTGATTGCCAATGCATTGGAAGATTGGCCGCGCCTCTCGCGCCGCGAAGCCGAAGTTGCCGTGCGACTGGCGCGTTGCGAGGCGCTGAATGCCCTGGGCCGGGCCGAGGAAGCCGGCCGCGAGTTCGCTGCTCTGGAAAAGGTCCTCCAGCTGGTGAGCGGCCATGCCGGGAACCTGCTCTGGTTGCGCTGGGGCCGCCAGTATGCGCACACCCTTTCCGAACTGCTGGCCGACCCGGCTGCCGCGCCGGCGGTGTATGCGCGCGTGCGCGCCAGAGTGTCTGTGGACCAGCCGGAACTGGCCGACGAAGCCCTGCAATTCCTCATGGGGGAAGCGATGGCCGCCTCCCGGTTGGGGCATTATGACGATGCCAAACGCCTGACTGACCAGAGCCTGACGCTGGCGCGCCAGAATGACAATGCCCTGGCCGAAAGCCGGTCTTTTAATCAGATAGGAATTATCGCCACCGGTCGCGGGGACATTCAGGAATCCGCCGAGGCCTATGGTCGCTCGCTGGTCATCAGCCAGGCCATCGGTTATCGGCGCGGTGAAGTCGTGTCGTTGCACAATCTCGGCATCACCAGTATGGACCAATATGACCTGGAGGGCGCCGCCCAGTGTCAGCAGCAATACTTTTCGCTCAGTCTCGTAACCGGCAACAAACCGGCCGAGGCCTACGCGCCGGCCTATCTGGGGATGATTGCAATTGAGAAGGGCGACTTCGAACATGCCCGCGAACTGCTGGATGACGCCGGCCAGGTCGCCGGCCAAAACGGATGGAAGCGGGTCACCGCGCTGGTGAAAGGGTTTGAAGGTCTGCTCTTCTTCCGGCGCTGGCTGGCCGAAGGTGACCCGGCAGCGTTGAAAGCTGCCAATGATGTCCTGTTGGAAAACGAAGACGGCTGGAAACTGGTGGATGAAGCCGGGGAATTGTATGCCAATCTCATTCTGGCCCTCCATGCCAGCGGCAGGGCGGCGGAGGCTGCCAGTGTGTTGGAACGTGGGCGCACCAATGTAGACCCGTCCTGGGTCATCGCCCGCACCTGGCTGGATGGCGCCGGGGCGCTGCTGACCGGCAGTGACCTGTCCCCGACGCTTGCCTGGTTCCGGCAGGGTGGCAACGAACGCGCCGCCCGCTTCCTGGAAGGATTCCTCGCCGCTTGATTTTGATCCGTTCAGGCTCAAACTCTCTCCGAACCGTTCATCCTTGACGAGGTAGACAATGCCTCGCTTCACATCGAACCATTGCTTTTGCGCGGCTACAGCGACGCCAAAGTGGCCAGTATTCAGTAGTTCGTAATTTCTCCTTACTCTGAGAATCCTACAAAAGTTGGAAAAACTACCATAACGGGAGAGAGCACTCTCTCGTTTCCGGCCATGTACCTGTACAGGGCACAAACTTCAAGAAGGAGGCACGTATGCTTACACTCAAACTTGCAGTAAAGGCGGCTGTTGCCCTTGCGCTGGTCGTCGCGACTGCACTGACGGCCAGCCCGGAGGCGCGCGGTCGCCTGAGCAACTTCGGAAGGGCGGCGGTCCGATCCGTTAATCAGATCAACGAGAATGCCGATTTACACGTCGGCGGAGAAGCCGGCGGGCAAGTGGAAATAGATGGGCAGAGCCAACTCGAAGGTGAAGTAGCCGCAGAGGACTCTGCGGCCGTTGCAGCCGGTGATTCGCAGGCAGACGGTGGGACTACAAGTGATGCTGGCGCCTCAGCGCAGACCTGGGTGCAGGTCGGCCTCGATAGCCCGCTGGTAGGTTTGCTTGGCAACGGTGCTGTTGGCTTGCACGTGGAGGACACAGAATGCGGCAGCGCCAGCGTGAAGACCCGGCTCGTGTGGGATCCGCAGACGTACCTGAAAGCTGCGGCAGATGCGGGGGGGACTCTGCGTCTCTACCGGGATGGCTCGCTGATCGCCGAACTGGATCACGAGACCAGCGCCTATGTGGATACCGCTCCGCTCGGTGACCATGAGTACCGCCTCGAATATGAAGCTGCCGGAACGGTCTACTGGCAGGTAGCCGATGGCGGCACCTGCTAACCATCACCATCCAGTAGTGAAAGGCGACCCGCAAGGGTCGCCTTTTCGTTTTAAGCATTTCGGGACCTTGACAAAATTCAATAAATCGCTGTAAACTGTTGTATCGATAAAATAAATTTCAGCGAACAAAGGAATTGATATGACCCCCAATGACCACAAGCCCGCTCCGGTACTCATGATTCATGACCTGGAAGCCCTCAAATGCATCGCCGATCCACTGCGTACTCAGATTATGGAAGTCCTGAACGTGAACACCCTCACCATCAACCAGATTGCGGAACGTCTCGGTCTGGCGGCCAGCAAGCTGTATTACCACATCAGCCTGCTGGAAAAACACGGCTTCGTACAGGTGGTGGAGACGAGCACCAAAGGCAACATTGTGGAGAAAACGTACGGCGCGGCCGCCCTCACCTTCGAGTTGAACAAAGAGTTGCTGCACTTCAAAGAAGATAGCGTGCCTGATTCCCTTAATGCCATGCTGGTCAGCACACTCGAAGTGACCCGCCTTGACCTGCTGCGCAGCCTGGAAGCCCGTGAGTTCAACCGTCTGCAAGGCGCGCAGGACAACCCGCGGCGGGCGTTTCTCAACCGCGCCCTGCGCCGCATCCCGGATGCGCGCGCCGAGGAGTTCATGGAGCGGCTTACCGGCCTGCTGGAAGAATTCGAGGCCGAGCCGGAGGCCCGGGCCGGCCAGGCGCCGATGTATGCCATGACCGTGGCGATGTATCCCAGCTTCTATTATCACGAGGAACTGGACAAGTCCCCTGCCAGGAAAACCCGCAAGCGAACAAAGAAATGACCCACAAGGAGATACTTCCCATGAATAACCAACCTGCTCCAACCAACGGCTTCCGCACATTCCTCATTATCGTCATCGGCCAGTTGCTCTCGATGATGGGCTCCGGTCTCACCGGTTATGCCCTGGGCTTCTGGATTTATGCCGAAACCGGCAACGCCACCCCCTTTGCTTTGGTCGCCCTTTTCAGCACGCTGCCGCGCATCCTGTTCGCGCCGCTGGCCGGAGTGCTCGCTGACCGCTTTAACCGTCGCCGCATCATGCTTTTCGCCGACAGTGTGGATGCCTTCATCACCTTTGTCGTGGCCGCGCTGCTCTTCACCGGGCGGCTCGAAGTGTGGCACATCTACGTGGTGGCGTTCTCCAGCGCAATCTTCGGCGCGTTCCAGCAGCCCGCTTTTCAGGCCAGCATCACCATGCTGGTTCGCAAAGAGGACCTGGCGCGCGCCAGCAGCATTCAGCAAATGGGTCAGGCAATCGAGATGCTGCTCACACCGGCCATCGCCGGCGTACTATTCAGCGCCGTTGGCCTGAATGGCATCATCCTCATTGACCTGCTGACCTACGGCTTCGCGGTTGGCGCGCTGCTTTTGGTTCGTATTCCCCAGCCGGAGTATGTGCCGCAGAACGCCCCCGGCGAAAAGAACAGTATGTGGTCGGATGCCCGCTTCGGTTGGAATTATCTGCGCCAGCGGCCCGGGCTGTTCACCTTGCTGTGGTATTTTGCCGCCATTAACTTCTTCCTGAGTCTGTCCGGTGTATTGTCCACGCCGCTGGTGCTGGGCTTTGCCACGCCGGCCGCCGCTGGCCTGGTGGGCACCGTGGGCGGCGCCGCCATGCTGATAAGCAGCATCATCATGAGCAGTTGGGGCGGTCCCAAACACCGCAAGGTGCCGGCGCTCATTTTTTATATCGCCATTGCCGGCACCGGGTTCGCGCTCACCGGTTTGCTGCCCCAAGTGTGGCTGGCAGCGTTGGGTCGGGCCTGGCTTCTGTTCTTCATCCCCTGGGCGTCTGCGCTCAGCCAGGCCACCTTCCAGACCAAGGTCGCGCCGGAGGTGCAGGGCCGCGTGTTCGCCATCCGCGGCATGATCGCCCAGAGCATCAGCCCCATCGCCCAGGGGCTGGCCGGCCCGCTGGCCGATGGGATTTTCACCCCATTGCTGCTGCCGGGCGGCGCGCTGGCCGCCACCTGGGTCGGTGACCTGATGGGCGTGGGCGCCGGGCGCGGCATCGGCCTCATTTTCGTCATTTCGAGTCTCGCAATGTGGGCGATGAGTGCGTTGGTGTATGCCAACCCGCGCGTGCGCAACGTCGAAACCGAATTGCCCGATGTTCTGCCGGACACCCCGGCTTCCGCGGAGAGCCTGCCTGCAGAAGCCGCCCCCGTGCCCGCAAGTTAAGTCGTCCTGTAACCAGATTCTGAAATCAACCTTAAAATGAAGAGGCGACCCGCATGGGCCGCCTCTTTGAGTTTCACGGTTCGGTATTCGTGTTTACTTTTTGCCGGCGTTAATCTTGGCCAGCATGTCCAACAAGGTGCTGGCGACGAGCTGCCCGCTCTGCTGGCGATGGGGCGATTGTCCCAATGGGCTGGCGGATAGCAGCGCTTTTACCGCCGCTTCGGTGGTGGTGTCCCCGGAGTTCCTGGCGTCTAGAAACGCCATCCCCGCATTGAGCAGGTCACCGGCATCCAGCCCGGCATCGCCGGATTGGACTTGTTGTTGGCCTCCGCCCAGCAGCCCGCCCAGCAAACCCATCAACGGGTCCTGCCCACCGCTGGTTGCTGCCGCCGGGGCCTGGCCTCCGCTCAGCAGGGTTTGCACCAGTTGTACCGCCGCGCCGGGGTCAAGACTTTGCTGCCCCTGCACCTGCTGCGCTGCTTCTCCCAGCCCCTTGGCATACACCTGGGCGGACCCGCTTGGCTTGGCGCTCAGCAACTTGGCGGCATACGCGAGCTGGTCGGCCGGGTCGGAATTCTGGCGGGTTTGCATCGCCTTGGTGATGACCTCAAAGATCTCCACCATATTGTCGCCGTGGTTCCCGTTGCCGGAGTCTGCCTGGTTGAGGGTTCCGCGATTCTGCTCCAGGGTCTGTGTAACGCTGGAGAACAGCTTGAGGAGGTCTACTCCCTGATTGGTAGGCAATTCGAACCCTTCCCCTTCCTAGTACTTGACGACCGGCGGCAGTTTCTTGGCTTCCTTCACCCAGCGTTCCACCTCAGGCAGGTTCGGCGCGCGGCGCACGAGCTTCTTCTTCATGTTGGTTTGCAACATGGCTTTGTGCAGTGCGGCAGGTGTGCGATTGCGCAGTTCCTTCACCGTATCCACGCCGGCTTCTTCCAACAGGTCGCTGTATTCCTCGCCCACGCCCTTCACCCGCAGCAGGTCGGAGAGGTTCACCCATTCCAAAATCAGCTTGGGGGACAGGCCGGTGGCCTTGGCCAGCGCCTTGCGGCCTTCCGGCGTGGCGCCTTTCTTCAGCAGGGTAGCCGTGTTGCGCACTTTCGCTTTGGCCAGCGCCTTGGCGTACTTGGGGCCGATACCTTCGACTCGTTCAACATTCATCTTGCTATTCCTCCGGGTTTTGTCGCGGCATAAAACAGCCATGCGCCGCATGGGTTATTGCACTCAACTATAGAACAAGACGCTCCCTGGCGCATGCCAGAGAGCGTCTTGTTTCAATCGCTTATTGCTTGTCAAAATCCGGGGGCAGCTTCGGGATCTTGATCATCATGCCGGGTCTGGAATTGTTGGCGCTATCGCCCAGCAAATCCTTGTTGTGTTCCCAGATGTAGTTGTAATACTTGGGGGTGGCGTGGCCATAATACTTGAGCGCCAGGTGGCTGAGAGTCGTCTCGTAATCCAGCTTCACTGTGTCAATGATTTCGGGGCCCTTCATGGCCTCGCGGTTGGCGGCGAACTTGTTCTTCATGTCCGCCATGGCGGCCTCCTGGCGAGCCTGAAGGTCTGCGGCTTCCTTGGCCTCCGTCGCGTGCTTGGCGGCCAGCATGGCCTTTGCATCTTCATGTTCGTCGGCGGGTGTGCTGCTAGTGGATTTGGACTTGCCGGTCGATTTCTTGTTCTTGGGGTCCATCGGTATCCTTCCTCTCAGGAACGGTTAATAGCAATAATCTGCCTCTATTGTACCAAGATTAGGGTCACTGACAAAATCAGTCGTATGGGGGTTGCTGTCCCAAATTTGGTGGGTGAATTTCTGTGGGCGCGTTGAAGTGGGGATTACACACTTGCAGGGTTTGGTTCAGGTCAGGGTTGAACTTGAAATCAGCAGCCCGTTGAGCCTG
>SCUK01000028.1 GCA_004297445.1 Anaerolineae bacterium
CTGCTGATTTCAAGTTCAACCCTGACCTGAACCAAACCCTGCAAGTGTGTAATCCCCACTTCAACGCGCCCACAGAAATTCACCCACCAAATTTGGGACAGCAACGCTGTGTTTTGCTTATTGTAGTCGGGTGCATTTAGCATATAATGGAATTGCACCTTCTGGCCTGCCCCCCTCAGGTCGGGAGGTGCATTTTTTTGGCATTACAGTCGGGAATTAATAATGTCCCAATCCAAAGATTCAGCAAGTTCATTAAACCAGACCACCGCTTCGGCGTGCTTCGTTTTCAACTCGGCGGCGTCCCGGATGAAGTGCAGCGGCTCCAGCCGGGCGGTGATTTCCGCCGGCAGTTCGCGGTAGAGGTAGCGGCCACCCCAGTCGTGGTGCCAGGGGACGTGGTGTGTGCGCAGCATCTGTATCAGTGGGCGCAGGGTGAGACCGATATAGAAATGGAAGGCATCCATTGGCTGGCGGCGCAGCAATTCCTTTTCCACCAGCGGCTGCAGGATGGCGAAGCGGGCGGTCAGGTCAGCCACGGCAGTTTTCATCTTTTCCAGGTGGGCGGCCGGGTCCAAGGGCTGGGGGGCAAAGGTGTTGTTCTTGTTAATCATCACCACGCCATTGCCGTGAATCTCCTTTTCCCAGAAACGCGGTCCGGTGCTGTTGTATTTGGCGATGGCGACGTCCAGCATCAGGTAGGGGCCGGCGTGTTCAAGGATGTAAAACGTCTGAGACATGCCATGCCACGCCGGTTCCGGGACACGGTAATTGAGCGAGATGGGCGAATGCGTTTTGAGGGCGGCTTCGATGATTTCAAACACATCTTCCACGCGTTCATCGCCGGCGATGATGTGTAAGTCGATGTCCGAGTACTCATCGGCGCGTCCAAAGGCGGCGGCTCCGCCCTGCCATGCGGCATAAACATACGGTAGCGGCTCCAGCGTCATGTGCAGGGTGTCCAGTAGGGTTTGGCGGGAGAGCGGGTAAGCGGGCATCGGCGCGTCCTTTGTATAATCCCGGTGTTGAAGCAGGAGTATAGCATCCGATGAAGTCGAAACTTAAAGGATTCATTGTCTTCTCAGTAATTGCTCTCGTGGCGCTGGCTTGCGCGCGTGGCAGCCGAGAGGTCGCAGGATTGCGCCCAGCGGAGAACTTTTCCGCTGCACCCACACCCACCCCGCCGGACTACGCAAGCGGAGATTTGTGGGCAGCGCGGCCGGAGGGTGCGGATGATGCCGATTTCTCCCCGCCCGGCAGCGAACCTTCTGAAAATCAGACAGATGCGGAGGCGGACGTATTTTTTATTCATCCCACTACCTATTACAGCAATGATCACTGGAACATGCCGCTGGATGAAGCCAGCCGCGGCGAACAATCCCAGAACACGCTGCTCAACCAGGCCAGCGTATTCAATGCCTGTTGCCGGGTGTTTGCGCCGCGCTACCGGCAGGCAACTCTTGCCACCTTCTTCAGCGTAGAAGATTACCCCGGTCCAATGGCGTTGGCCTATGAAGATGTGCGCGCAGCGTTCATTTATTATCTGGAGCACGACAACGGTGGCCGGCCGTTCATTCTGGCCGGGCACAGCCAGGGAAGTTACCATTTGTTGCGGCTCTTGCAGGAAGAGGTCAGCGGCCACCCGGTGCGCAAACTTTTGGTGGCGGCCTACATCATCGGCGCGCCGGTACCTCTGGATCATTTTGAGCGCACGCTTCCCGATTTACCGCCCTGTACATCGGCATCGCAAACAGGGTGCGTCGTTTCGTGGCTCACCTACGATCTGGATGCGACTCCGTCTTTCTACCAGCGATTGAATATTTCGTATTACCAGGGAGTTTATGAACGCAATGATGACAACAATTTCCTGTGTGTAAATCCTTTAACGTGGCAGTTGGACCAGGTTTGGGCCGGCGCGGCGCTCAACCTGGGTGGCTTGCCGCTGCTCACCCGTCCAACAGCGTTTGAGGGCTTCGATCCTGCGGCGGCGGATGCACAATGTGATGAGCGCGGTCTCTTGCGCATTCACCCACCTGAAAGCGATGGGTACAGTAGCGGAATCTTTGAGAATGGCAATTACCATACCGCAGATTACAACCTCTTTTACCTTAACCTCCGTCAGAATGCAGTTGAAAGGGTTGAAGCCTTTCTGGTGGGCCGATGACCCATGGAATTGAAATCGGCGTCATCAGCGATACACATGGACGATTGAGCCTGACCGCCCGCGAAGCGCTGGCAGGAGTGTCTCTGATTCTGCATGCCGGGGATGTGGACCGGCCGGAAATCCTGACGGAACTGGCGAAGGTGGCTCCGGTGCATGCGGTGCGCGGCAACATGGACCGCCTGCCGGGCGTGGCCGAACTGCCGCGCTCGCGGGTGGTGGAGGTGGGCGAAGTCTTGCTTTTCATGCTGCATGACTTGCTGGATCTGGACCTCAACCCGGCGGCGGCAGGGTTCCGGGCGGTGATCACCGGCCACACGCACCGGCCGGAAGTGAGCCAGCGGGGCAGCGTCCTATTCCTCAACCCCGGCAGCGCCAGCCATCCGCGCGGCGTACCGCGGCCAACAGTAGCCAGAATGATGCTGAACGGCGCAGTTCTGACGGCGCGGCTGGTAGAATTGCCGCTCGACTCTGACTGATTTGGATGGTGTGATGGCGAATATACTGGTTTCCGGCTTAATCAATATTGAAACCACGGTGGAAGTGGAAGAGTTTCCAATCCCCTATTCACCGGTGGAATACAACTTCTTCGGGGTGGATGCCACGGTTTCCGGCGTGGGTTACAACGTCAGCAAGGCGCTCACGCGGCTGGGGGACCGGGTATCGTTCCTGTCCATCATCGGGCAGGACCTGGCGGTGGCCTCGGTGCGGGCGGAGTTTGCCGCCAACTACCTGAGCGACGAGCATGTGCTGGACATCGCCGCCCAGACGGCGCGCTCCATCATCTTCTTTGACAAGGAAGGGCGGCGCAAGATCCTGGTGGACCTCAAGGACATGCAGGAGCAGCGTTACCCGATGGATGTGTTTGAACGCACCATCGTCAATGCCAACCTGGCGGTGCTGTGCAACATCAATTTCTCGCGGCCCATGCTGAAGCCTGCCAAAGCCATGGGCAAACTAATCGCCACTGACGTGCACACTCTCTCCGACGTGGAGAGCGAGTACGACCGCGAGTTCATGGAAGCCGCGGATATCCTGTTCATGTCCCATGAGCTGCTGCCAGCGCCGCCACCGGAGTTCGCCAACGAGATGATGCGACGGTACAAGCCGCGGGCGCTGGTCATCAGCCTGGGCAAGGCCGGTGCGCTGATGCGCCTGCGCGACGATGGTGATACCTACCAGTATCCGGCGGTCGACGTACGGCCTGTGGTCAACACCATCGGCGCGGGCGATTCCCTGTTCTCGGCGTTTGTGCATGGCTATGCCGCGCATCTGAGCCCGCAGGAAGCGTTGAAGCGCGCCCTGGTATTCGCCGCGTACAAAATCGGCGTGCGTTCGGCGTCTGAAGGCTTCTTAAGCAGCCAGCGTTTGGAAGAGTTGTACTCCCAATACGGCGGTGGTTGAAGCGGCTGTTGGCGCGGATTGGGTTTTTCAGCAGATTTGAACGGATACTCCTCCATACTTTGGAGGAGGAAATTAATCGAAAACGCTGGTATTTTTGAGTAGTGAATTCGATGGCCCAGACCGGCCGCCCGATGAAGTAGAATCCCATTGCCCCAGGACCGAGGCAATGGGACGGAGACAAGACAGACCATGACGCACGAACCTTCTGAGTACCAGAAAACCAAAGATGCTATCGCCAGACGCCAGCGTATGTCGATGCTGGCGCTGAGCGCGCTGGCCGTGCTGATGGTGGGGGGCGGGTTGCTGCTGGTCTTCCTGTGGGCGCAGGATGCGGTCATCTCGCTGCCATTCCTGGCGACGAAAACGCCCACCCCGACCCAGACGTATACGCCCAGCCCCACGCCGGAACCCAGCGCTACGCCCACCCAGACAGTGGAACCGAGTCCCACGGTACCGGAAAACACGGCCACCGCGGCGGCGCCCTTCATCTACATCGTCGAATCGGGCGATACCATCATCAGCATCGCCGAGAAATTCGACGTGCTCGATTACCTCATCATCATCGTGATGAACAATTTGGAAAGTGACGCGCTGATTGTGGGCCAGCAGCTCATCATCCCGGACCCGAACACCGGAATGCCCGATCCTACTCCCATCCCGGCGAACCTGCCTGCCGGGTCGGTCATCATCTACCGCGTGTTGCCCGGCGATTCCGTTCGCAGCATCGCCGAGCAGTTCCTGAGCACGGAAGATGCCATCATTGAAGAGAACGAACTGGCAGACCCCAACCTCATTTACCCCGGCCAGTTGCTGCGGGTGCCCATCCGGCTGGTAACGCCGACCACCGCCCCGTTGAACTCCGGCACAACCACACCGGCTTCCGGCAGCACCATCACGCCGGTGCCGTCCGGCCCCAGCGCCACGCCTACGCCCTAGCCATTCAAAAAGACGGCCTCGATGTGATGCGAGGCCGTCTTTTTATTACACCGTGCCGCTTTTCTTAATGGGAGAGCGACGGGCCTTTTCGCTTAAGGTCCGCGATCGACTTTTTCAAGAGTTGCTTGAGTACTTTCATGTCTACCTGCTCCAGCCGCTTGATGTACAGGCAGACCTTGCTGGTGCTGTGCTTGCCGAGTTTGGCCAGCAGGTCATCGTACTTTTCTGCAAAGCCCTCCTCAAAGTAAACCGTGAGACCCTGGGCGCGGGGGGAGAAGCCGGCCATTGGCCAGTCTTCCTCCCGGCCGTTGGCATAGATGATAGGATGCGTGCCAAAACCCACAATGGCGCTGCCCCACATCTCCGCTTTTTCGCCGGTTACTTCTTCCATCAGTTTAAGCAACTCAAAGCTGTCGGCGCGTTTGCGTTCATCTTTGACGCTATTCAAAAAGGCCTTGACGCTGGCTGCGTTGGGTTGGGTTTTCGGTTCGGCCATGGGCTTACTCTTTCGTAGGGCCCAGCACCGGGTTGTTCTTCTTCATGTGCGCCACCGATTGTTTGACCAGTTTCTTGAGTACCTTCTTGTCCACCTGTTCCAGGCGATTGATGTACAGGCAGGACTTGCCGGTGCTGTGTTTGCCCAGCCCGTCCAGCAGGTCCTTGTAACCATCGAACCCGGCCATGATGTACAAGGTGATGTTCTGGGCGCGCGGCGAGAAGCCGGTGAGCATCCAGTCGCCTTCGCGGCCGCTGGCGTACTTGTAGCGGTAGCGGCCAAACCCCACAATACTCGTGCCCCACATTTCGGCGGGCGCGCCGGCAGCTTCTTCCATCAATTTAAGGATTTCAAAGCAATCGGCGCGTTTTTGCTCGTCCTTCACGCCATTCAGAAACTTCTCCACGCTGGCTGAGTTGCGCTTGGTCTTCAGTTCGGCCATGAGGTTTCTCCTTCCGGTCGGCTCTCTATTTGATAACTGGAAACCGGATTCCCGTCAATGGGAAGCGAGAATCGGCAGTGGTGAAGTTTATGGATATGAGAAAATAGAGGGATGAAACCATGTCCGAATTGTCAGATGGAAACAAGACAGGTGAAGGCAGGAAAGACGGGAGCGGGGAGCCAGCGGTACAAATGTCAACATTGTGGATCGCGCTACCTATTGAAGCCCAAAGCGCGTGGGTATCCGGAAGCCTTGCGGCTGCAAGCCATTCGGCTGTATGTGGATGGGATGAACTACCGACGGATTGCTCGGCATTTGAAAGTCCACCACACCAGCGTGATCAACTGGACCAAGGCCTTTGCAGCCCAATTACCGGATGCGCCCCTCCCTGAAGAGATCCGAACGATTGAATTGGATGAGCTCTTCACCTTCATTGGGACGAAAAAAAGCGGATCTACATCGTCACAGCGGTAGAACGCCACACCCGCTGTGTGGTCGGCTGGCAGGTGCTCTGGCAACGGGAGCAGGGATCCTTTCAAGCCTTGATTGATACCAGCCCCAAAGCCAGGAACTATTTCAGCGATGAATTTCCCCTCTATGGCACGCTGGTGTATTACCCTGGGAAGCTGACGGTTTCGGAGGGGAAGTCAGACACCTACACTGTGGAAGGCGTGAACGCAGACTTGCGTCATTACCTGGCGCGTCTGGTTCGCCGTTCCCGTTGCTTTTCGCGCTGCCCGCAGGCTTTGGAAAACGCAATCAAGTTGCTGGTGTATTGCTACAACAGTCGTCAACTCTACAAACACAAATATCCGAATTACTCAACCCATGTCATTGACTTTGTATCCACCTAGTTCACCACTCCCCGAGAATCGTAAAGGGCCGGCAATGTCTGCCGGCCCTTTGAGTATTGAAAGAAGAACTCCTAGACCTCGTTGACCACCACGAATACCATCGGGCGGCGGCGGGTCTGCTGGTGCAGGTAGGACTTCAGGCTGTTCTCCAGCTCTTCGCGCAGGTTGCCATTGGCGGAGGCCACGCGGTCGGTGATGTGCTGGCGTGCCCGGTCAAGCAGTTCGGTGCCGTCTTCGTCATCGGGGTGGATGAAGCCGCGGGTGATGATTTCAGGCTCTTCCATCAGGTGGCGGTCCTTGTGGCTGACCACCAGATTGACGAACATCACGCCGTCACGCGAGAGTTGTTCGCGCTCGCGCACGACTTCGAAGGAGATTTCGCCGGCGCGGCTGCCGTCCACGAAGACGTAACCGCCGGGGACGCGTTCGGCAAGTTTCATCTTGCCTTTTTCGAACTCAATCACGCGGCCGTTCTCGACCACGATGACGTTTTCCTTGGGGATGCCCAATTGTTCGGCCATGTTGGCGTGCTGGCGCAGGTGGCGCAGTTCGCCGTGAACCGGAATTAGGTATTTGGGTTTGACCAGGTGCAGCATCAACTTCATTTCTTCCTGCGAGGCGTGGCCGGAGACGTGCACCGGCGCGACCGGGTCATAGATGACCGTGGCGCCGCGCTGCAGCAGGCGGTTGATGGTGCGCGAGACCATTTCCTCGTTGCCCGGAATCGGGTGGGAGGAAAGGACGAGCGTGTCGCCTTCCTTGATATCGAACTGGCGGTTGGTGCCCACCGAAAGACGGCCGACGATGGAGGAAGGTTCGCCCTGGGTGCCGGTGCCCATGATGACAATCTTGTTAGGCTTCATCTTGAGGGCTTCTTCGATCGGGATGATGAGCTCCTCGTTCAGTTTCAGATAGCCGAGGCGAATGGCCATCTTGGCGTTCTCGCGCATGCTCACGCCGGCAAAGGCCATCTTGCGGCCATGGCGCTCGGCGGTTTCGGCCACCTGCTGCATTCGGGAAATCAGCGAGGCGAAGGAGGCCACGATGATGCGGCCTTCGGCATGGCGGAAGACCTTGTCGAAGGCGTCGTCAATGACGCGCTCGGAGGGCGTCCAGCCTTTCTTGTCGGCGTTGGTGCTGTCGCCCAGCATGGCGAGCACGCCACGCGCCGACCATTCCGCCAGTTTGGCGTAGTCGGTGGGCCAGCCGTCCACGGGGGTGTGGTCGAACTTGTAGTCGCCGGTGTGGACGATGAAGCCTTCCGGGGTTTCGATGCCCAGCGCCACGCAGTCCGGGATGGAGTGGCAGACATGGGCGAACTCGACCTTGAACTTGCCGACCTGGAACGATTCGCCGGCCTGGATGGTGACCAGTTGGGCGCCATCCATCAGGCCATCGCGGGCCAGTTTGACCTCGATGAGGCCGAGGGTGAGCGGGGTGGCGTAGATCGGCACATTGAAGCGCTCCAGCACGTGGCTGATGGCGCCGATGTGGTCTTCATGGCCATGGGTGATGACGATGCCCTTGACTTTGCTCGCCTTGTCTTTGAGGTACTGGAAGTCCGGGATGATGTAATCCACGCCCAGCATGTCGTTCTCGGGGAACATGATGCCGGTATCGACGATCATGATGTCGTCCCCATATTCATAGGCCATCATGTTCTTACCGACTTCCCCGAGGCCTCCCAGGGGAATGATTCTTAGTTTTGCCATTTCTTGTTATTTCCTTTCAAACTTCTGTTTCCCAATGCCCCGCGGCCGTTTCCCCGGCAAAAGGGAAGCGGCGCGGCAGGTATTGGGTTGTAACAGGCGGTTGCCTGTTGAGTTCAGTGTTAAACATCAACCCCGGCGCAAAAAACGGCGGCCGGGGCTGTTGGTTTCTCGTGCGTGCTGTACGGTACTACAGTTCAATACGTCAGATAATCCTTCAACGGCCATAGGCCTGATGTTCAATCAACCTGTGGATTCTATCACGGATACAAGAGTAAGTCAAAGCGAGATTGATGAATTCCCACACCTTAATCGCCGGGACTCTTGATTAATAATGTAGGGGTCGAGCTAAGCTCGACCCCTACTACATACTTGCAGGGTGGTGCTTGCATTACCGAGTTCTGCTTAGTACATCCCGCCATCGGGCATGGACGGAGCAGACGGCTTGTCCTTCTCCGGCATGTCGGTGATGAGAGCCTCGGTCGTGAGGATCATCGCCGCGATGGAGGCGGCGTTTTCGAGGGCACCGCGGGTGACCTTGGCCGGGTCAATCCAGCCGGCGGCCACCATGTCCACGGTGTCTTCAGCCAGCACGTCGTAGCCGATGTTCTTGTTCTTCTGCTCGGTCTGGGCGCGGCGCACGGCTTCGATGACCACCGAGCCGTCCTTGCCGGCGTTCTGGCTCAGTTTGCGCATCGGCACTTCCAGCGAGCGGCGCACGATGTTGACGCCAACCTGCGCGTCTTCGCTGTCCATCTTAATCTTGTCCAGCGCGGGCAGGGCGTTAATCAACGCCACGCCGCCGCCGGGCACGATGCCTTCTTCAATGGCGGCGCGGGTGGCCGAGACGGCGTCTTCGACGCGGTGCTTCTTTTCCTTCAATTCGGTCTCGGTGGCTGCGCCAACCTTGATGACGGCCACGCCGCCGGAGAGCTTGGCAAGGCGCTCGTTCAACTTTTCCTTGTCGTAGTCGCTGGTGGAATTGGCGATTTCGACGCGAATTTGCTCGATGCGTCCCTGGATGGCCTTGGAGTCGCCGTGGCCGCCGATGATGGTGGTGTCATCCTTGGTGGAGACGATCTTCTCGGCTGTGCCGAGGTCGGCAAGGGTGGCGGTTTCCAGCTTGCGGCCGATCTCTTCCGAGATGACGGTGGCGCCGGTGAGGGCGGCAACATCCTGCAGCATGGCTTTGCGGCGGTCGCCAAAGCCGGGGGCTTTGACGGCGGAGACGCTCAGCATGCCGCGCAGTTTGTTCAGCACGAGGGTGGCGAGGGCTTCGCCATCGATGTCTTCGGCGATGATGACCAGCTCACGCTTGCCGGACTGGACCATCTTCTCCAGCAGCGGCACCATGTCGGCGGCGGCGGAGATCTTCTTGTCGTGAATCAGGACGTTGGCGTTCTCGATGATCGCTTCCATGGCTTCCGGATTGGTGACGAAGTACGGCGAGAGGTAGCCACGGTCGAACTGCATACCTTCCACGTATTCGGTCTCAAACTGGAGGCCCTGGCTGTCTTCCACGGTGATGACGCCGTCGTTGCCGACCTTGTCGAACACGTCGGCGATCAGTTCGCCAATCTCGCGGTCCTGCGCGGAAACCGATGCCACGTTGGCGATGTCTTCCTTGGTCTTGACCGGGATGGCGTGCTTGGTGATGTGCTCGGCGATGGCCTTGGTGGCGGCCTCAATGCCGCGCTTGAGCAGCATCGGGTTGGCGCCGGCGGCCAGGTTCTTCATGCCTTCGGTGACGATGGCATGCGCCAGCACGGTGCTGGTGGTGGTGCCGTCGCCGGCGATGTCGTTGGTCTTGGTGGCGGCTTCCTTGAGAAGCTGGGCGCCCATGTTCTCAAACGGGTCGTCCAGTTCGATTTCCTTGGCGACGGTCACGCCGTCATGGGTGATGGTGGGCGCGCCGAACTTCCGGTCGAGCGCCACGTTGCGGCCCTTGGGGCCGAGGGTGGTGGAGACCGCCTGGGCGACGGCATCCACGCCGCGCATCAGGCGGCGGCGGGCTTCATCAGAGAAAATAAGTTGCTTGGCTGCCATACGAAATACTCCTTGCGATTGATTGGAATTAGGGTTGAATCAGACTTACTCGACGACGATGGCGAGCAGGTCGGTCTCGCGCAGGATCAGCAACTTCTTGCCCTCGACCTTGATTTCGGTGCCGGAATACTTGGCGAAAAGGACGGTATCGCCCTCTTTTACATCCATGGCGATGTGCTTGCCATCTTCGTCGCGCTCGCCGGGGCCGGCAGCTTTGACGGTGCCCTTCTGGGGCTTTTCTTTGGCGGTCTCGGGCAGGACGATACCGCCAGCGGTCATCTCTTCCTGCTCGATGGGTTCAACGACCACACGATTGCCTAGGGGTTTGAGCTTCATACGATAGTCCTCCAACTGGTTTAGATTGCGTGAATTTTAATTCTAGCACAGGTTAGCAGTCATATGCCGAGAGTGCTAAGTCGCGTCAAGATAATACCCCAGGTGAAATCGGATTTCAAGGGGTCAGCGCATAAGAGCTTTGTTAACAGCATCCTCTCGAACAGCAGCAATTTGCAGGGTAGAATCACAAGCTTGAATGATGAAGACGCGAATCATAAACTTCCTGATTGTGCTGGTGTTGCTGGCGGCCTGTACACCCCTCCCGGTGGCCGGCACACCCGCGCCGCCCACCGCGACGGCTGAACCCACCATCACGGCCGGGCCTTCGCCGACCCCGCTGCCGGTGCGCCCGGAGTTCCTGCCGGGCGTGCTGGTGGAGTACATCGCCCAGACCGGGGATACCCTGCCGGCGCTGGCGCGCCGATTCAACACCACCATTGGCGAAATCCGCGCGGCCAACCCCGTCATCCCTGACAGCGCCACCACGATGCCGCCGGGCTTCCCCATGCACATTCCCATCTACTACCGCAGTTTCTGGGGGTCCCCGTTCAAAATCCTGCCGGACAGTCTCTTCGTCAACGGCCCGCTGGCAGTGGAATTTGATACCGCCGCGTTTGTGGCGGAGTATCCCGGTTGGCTCAATGGCTATGTGGAATACGCCGCCGGGCAGAACCGCAGCGGCGCGGGCATCATAGATTATGTGGCGACCAATTTCAGCGTCAGCCCGCGTGTGCTGCTGGCGCTGGTCGAATACCAGGCGGGCGGGTTGAGACAACCGGCGCTGAACCCGGACCAGGCGGAGTTTCCACTGGGGCACAACTCCTTCCTGCATCGCGGGCTGTATCTGCAACTGGTGTGGGCCGCCAACCGGCTCAATAATGGCTACGGCGGCTGGCGCAGCGGCGACCTGCTGGACCTGGCGCTGGCAGACCGCAGTCTGGAACGGCCGGACCCATGGCAGAACGCCGCCACCGTGGCCTTCCAGTATTACTTCAGTGACCTGCCGGTGAACCAGTACCGTTTTGCCACCGGCCCGGATGGTATTGCGCGCACCATTGGCGACTTGTATGGCGATGTGTGGGCGCTGGATGAGCCGCATTTGCCCGGGAGCCTGGAGCAGCCGTATTTCAGCCTGCCTTTTGCCACCGGGGAATTGTGGGCTTTCACCGGCGGGCCGCACGCCGCCTGGGGCGAAGGCGCGCCGCTGGCGGCGCTGGATTTTGCCCCCCCGGATGATGCCGCCGGTTGTTCCACCAGCGGCGAGTGGGCCACGGCCATCGCCGATGGGCTGGTGGTGCGCACCGATACCGGCCTGGTGGTGCAGGACTTGGACGGAGACGGCGACGAGCGCACCGGATGGGTGGTGTTCTACCTGCACCTGGCGGCTTTTGAACGCGTCCCGTTGGGCGCACAGCTGAAACAGGGGGACCCTGTGGGGCATCCCTCCTGTGAAGGCGGAACGTCCACCGGGGCGCATGTGCACCTGGCGCGCAAATACAACGGAGAATGGCTGCCGGCAGACTACGCGGTGCCGTTCATGCTGGAAGGTTGGCTGCCAACTACCGGCGACCAGCCTTACGCGGGGACGTTAACGCGCTTCTCGGCGCAGGTGGAAGCCTGCACCTGTTCCGACGAGCGGACATGGATCACGGCCGGGCCACTGCCTGTAGAACCGTAAGGCGTTTCTTAACTCCAATTAAGGTAATGGGAAGCCAAGAATGTTATAAAGGTGCATTCCTCACGGACTCATTGCCGCCGAATGCTTAAGATCTCCTATCTGACCGATTTCTTTCGATTACTTCGTTATTTGACGCGGCGGCTGTTGACCGTTGGCCTGACCATCGTCGCGGGGGTGTTTCTCACGGTCCTGGCAGCCAACCACACCCAGCAAATCGAGACCAGCATTGAAGGCCGGTTGAATGCTCAGGCGCAAAGCATCTGGCGCGACCAACACCCGGGGTTAAATATCTCTATAAACCAGGATGAATTGCAGGTTATTCTGGATAACCTGCGCGAGGAATATGGCCTCAACGCCGGTTTCCTGGAGCGCCACCTCACGTTTACACGCCATGCCCTGCTCTATGACTGGGGCAATGTGCAGTTCACCAGTTTCAGTTTCGCGGCGAGTCGCTGGATCTTGCCATCGGACGCTTCTGCGCGCGGCATCATCCTGGATGCGCTCCCCGCCACGCTGCTGCTGGTGGGGGCATCCAATCTGCTTATCTTTGTCCTCGGCATCCCGCTGGCTTTGCTGTTGAGTCGGGTGCATGGCTCCAAACTGGACCGCTTTTTCATGGTCCTTGCGCCAATCTCTTCGATTCCGTCCTGGGTGCTGGGGCTGCTGCTGGTTTTTGTGTTCGCTGTCGAACTGCGCTTATTGCCGGTGAGCGGTATGTACGGAATCATCACCGACCTCTCGCCGGAGGCGCGCAATGCGGCGGTGGTGCGCCACATGATTCTGCCGGTGGCGGCCATCGTGCTCAGTCAGGTCTTCCAGCTGGCGTTCACCTGGCGGTCGTACCTGCTGGTGTATGCCAACGAAGACTATGTGGAACTCGCCAAGGCCAAGGGGCTCACGCCGCAGGTCATCCAGCGCGATTACATCCTGCGCGCGTCCTATCCCTTCATCCTGACCAGTTTTGCCCTCACGCTGGTGGGTTTCTGGCAGACCACCATCGCGCTCGAAATCGTCTTCGACTGGCCGGGCATCGGCCGGTTGTTCATCAAATCCCTGCCGCACTTCTTCAATGAGAGCATGTTCCCCGGCGAGATGGTCATCACCGTGGGGCTGGTGGTGCTGTTCGCATACATCCTGGGGTTCACAGTGCTGCTGCTCGACTTCCTGTATGCCATCGTGGACCCGCGCATCCGGCTGAACACCGGGCGGGCGGAAAGCCGCCCCACGCGCGGCGGGTTCGCCTGGCGCTTTGGCCGCCGGCAGGAACGCCACGCCCGGCCGCCTTTGGGGGTGCGACTGCGCCAGGCGCTGACCGAATCTCTGCGCAGTCTGGGCGCGGTCTCGCGCCGGATTGGGCAGATAGGCCGCGAATTGCTTAGATACCCTTCCGCGGTGGTGGGGGCAGTGGTCGTACTGGTTCTGTTGGCCGGGTCGGTGTATGCCCTGGTGGCATTGCCCTACAAGGACATCGCCATCAGTTGGAACCAGACCTCCGTGACCGGGCGCATTGACCGGCCGCGGCTGGCCAAGCCGGTGTGGGTGAGCCGGATTCAGGGCGAAGACCTGCTGCAAAGCGTGGTGCTGGACAGCCGCACCAGCGACCCGGCGGTGACCAAGACCGTGACCACGCAGGATAGCGGCGCGGCCAAAGTGACATTGACGTATGACTTTGACTTTGCCTACGACCTGCCGCCTGAAGAAATCCTGGTCTATTTCCATACCGAGTTCGGCGAAAAACGGCCATTCGTGTTCTGGACCTGGACCCGGCCGGATGGTACGGTGCTTGAACTCAACCAGCTGTCGGTCATTAATGGCGACCGCATTGCGTTATACGACTACGCCTTTCGCGGCCAACGGTCCATCTTCAAGGCATTGGAAGCGCGTCCGAACCTGGTTGACGTGGCTGAGGAAGATCTGCCGCGCGCCTGGCTGTTTGGCGGTGCGGACGGCGACGCCCTCACGCCCCAGCCCGGCCGCTACACGCTCACCATTCAGGCGCTGTTCTTTGAACCCGACGTCGACATGGACGCCGAGCTGATGCTGCTGGGCCAGACCTATGGCGCCGCGGGCACAGACCTGTTCCGGCGCGACCTGATAATTCCGCTGTTTTGGGGCATGCCGTTCGCGCTGGTCTTCGGTCTGCTGGGAGCGCTCTCCACCGTGATGGTCTCGATGACCGCCGCGGCGACGGGGGTGTGGTTTGGCGGCTGGGTGGATGAGGCCCTGCAACGGCTGGCAGATGCCAACCTGATTCTTCCCGTGCTGGCCATCAGTGTGCTGGTCTATGCCTATTTTGGCTTGAGCCTGTGGGTCATTCTGGGGACCATCATCCTGCTCTCAGCGTTTGGCAGTCCGCTCAAGACGTTCCGGTCGGCCTTCCTGCAGGTGATTGAAGAGCCTTACATCGAAGCTGCGCGCAGTTATGGCGCTTCCGGGTTCAGGATCATCTTCTTTTACATGCTGCCGCGAATCTTCCCGGTCATCCTGCCGCAATTAATTGCCCTGATTCCAAGTTTTGTATTTCTCGAGGCCACGCTGGGCATGTTCAATATCAAGACCACATTCCCTACCTGGGGCAAGGTGATTTACGAAGCTATCAACCACGGCATCAGTTTTGGTTCACGCTTCTGGGTGTTACAGCCGCTCAGCCTTTTGCTGCTCACCGGAGTGGGGTTCGCATTGCTGGGCTACGCACTGGACCGCGTGCTTAACCCGCGTTTGGTACACGATTAATTACAACAGGCCGCGGCAATTGCCGCGGCCTGTTGCTGGATGGGAAAGCGATTATTTCGCTTTGACCTTGATTTGTTTGGCTTTGGCGCTTTCGGCTTTGGGCACGCGCACCGTCAGCACGCCTTGCTTCACGTCGGCTTCAGCGCGGGCGGCGTCCAGTGAGGCGGGCAGGCGCAGGGTGCGGCTGAAGCGGCCGGTCGGGCGCTCGCTCAGTAGCACGCGGACTCCTTCGCCCGTTTCCGGGGCCTGAAACTCGCCGCGCAGGGTGATGGTCTCCTCCAATACCTCGATGGAGACCTGGTCGGGCGCCAGGCCGGGCACCAGCGCGATGAGCGTGAAGCCTTCTTCGTCCGCCGTCACATCTACCGGGATGTGAACGTCGGGGCGCTGGCTTTCAGACAGGGCCGCGATGCGGCGGGCCAGGCGGTGGGGGGATACATAGTACAGGCTCATGGGAGGACCTCCAGGGATAGAGTGATTGTTTGCTTGCGGGAAAGGATAGCAGGCCGATGTTGGAGGAACATCAGCGCAGAATCAAAATTGCGTTAACGATGGGGTCTTACGGAAATCAGGGAGCGGCCGGCGCGGGGGAACCCGAGGGCAGGTAGGCGGCGCAGGTTTCGGTATAGTCCAGCACCCCGCCGAGATATTGTTCCCATTCGGTCTCGGTGAAGTTGCGGTTGACGCGCTGGCACAGAGCCTCCGGCGCGGCGGCAAAGTCGATGCTCCACAGAATCAGGTCATTGTCCGAACTGCCGGTGGCGAGCGATTTACCATCCGGGCTGAAGGCCACGGTGTTCACCGAGGCCTCGTGTCCGGTGAGCCGCGCAATCTGGATGCCGAGGGCGAGGTCCCAGAGGATGATGGTCTTGTCTTCGCTCACCGTGACCAGCCGCGTGCCGTCCGGGCTGAAGGCCGCGCCATGAACCCAGTCGCTGTGCGCTTCGAGCGTGTAGACCAATTCAATGTTGATTGGCGAAAATGTCGTGTCGGTATCCGTCACCTGGTCCAGTTGCGCATACTGCCAAATTTTGGCGGTGTGGTCAGAGGACGTGGTGACGAACTGGCTGCCGTCCGGGCTGAAGGCGAGAAAGAGCACGAACTGGCCTGTGCCGTCTTCAATCGGCGCGCCGTTGACATCGACGTTGGGGTGCGGGACGAGAGTGGTCACCGGCAGGCCGGTGGTCAGATCCCAGAAAATTACCTGGCCATCCCAGCCGGCTGTCGCCACGATGTTCCCGTCCGGGTGGAAGGCCACCCAGCGGATGAACTGCGTGTGGCCGAGGAAGCGGCGGCTTTCGCCGGTGGTCAGGTCCCACACCACCAGGGCGTTATCGGCATTGATGCCGCCGGCCGCCACGCGGTTGCCATCCGGGCTGAGGGCAACGGTGAAGAATTGGGCGCCGGTCTCGGCGAAGAGATGCATCAGCGCGCCTGTCGCGGTATCCCAGACCTGCACGATGCCCGCGGTGTCGCTGGTCACCAGCAGCTGGCCATTGGCCGATAGGTCCATGCCGAAGACCGAGCCGGTGGACTGCACCGGTCCCAGCAAGATGCCGCCGCTGGCGCGCTGCCAGATAATGAAGGTGCCATCCTGCGCGCCGGAGAAAACATCTGCGCCAGTGGGGCCGAAGAGCACACGCCGGATAGGCGCTCGATGCCCCTGGAAATGGCCGGTACCACCGCTGGTGGTGCGCCAGAGGATGATGTTCGTATCGTAACTGGCGCTGGCCACAATCTGGCTATCCGGGCTGAAGGCCAGGTCGTTCACCCAGTTGGTGTGAGCGGTGAACCGGTTGAGGACGCGCGGCCGGTCCTCCAGCAGAGTCCAGAGCAGGACGCGCTGGTCTTCGCCGCCGCTTGCCAGCCAGTTGCCGTTGGGGCTGATGGTGAGGGCGCGCACGTTGCTGCTGTGGCCTTCCAGACGGAAGAGCAGGCCGCCCTCCGGGATGCTCCAGCCGCGCACGATGGTGTCGCGCCCGGCGGAGAACAGGCGCGTCCCATCCTGCGTGAAGGCCAACGCATTGACTTCATTGGTATGGCCGATAAGGTTGAGGATTTGTTCGCCCGTTGCCAGGTCCCAGACGAATAATTCGCCGTTGAGCGACCCCGAAGCGAGGTGGCTGCCATCCGAACTGACGGCGAGCGCCAGCACCGAAGCCCCGTGCGTGAGGGTCGCGCCGCTCTCGGCGAAGCTGGCGCCCGTCCATGAGTGGATGCTGCCATCCGCGCCGGCGCTGATGAGAGTCGTTCCATCCGGGGTGAACACCAGTTGTTGCACCGCGCCTTCGTGGGCGGTAAAACGCCCGACCGAGATTTGCGCGTCCATATCCCAGATCTGCACCTTTCCGGTGGCATCGCCCACGGCCAGGTATTGGCCGCTTGGGCTGGCGGCGAGGCTCAGGATATCGCCGCCGCCGGCGCTGGACAGGCGGGCGTAAGGGATGCGATTTTGCAGGTCCCACAGATACAGTTCATCATTGCCGCCGCCGGAAGCCAGCCAGCGGCCGCGCGGGTCATACTCGATGGTAAAGACGGTCGAGTCATGGTCATGCAGGAATGTGGACAGCGAGGGATTCTCGGCAAGGGCGGTCAGCAGGCTGGTGCGGGATTCAAGGTCGTCGCGCACCGCAAAAGCCTGCACCGAAAGCAGCATCGAGAGGGCGGGGTTGCTGCTCAAGTTATTAAGCGACTGGGCCGCCAACTGCCGCGAAAGGGCGATGCGCGCCTGAGCTTCGGCTTCGCGCCAGGCGAACAGGGCCGCCACCGCCAGCACGATCGCCACGGCCAGACCGGCGGCGGTCATGAGAAACAGGTTGCGCTGGCGGTTGGTTTCCTGGCGGCGGCTGGCCAGGACATACTCGTTCTGGAGTTTTGTGGCGGCGGGTTCGCGGTCGCTTGAGGCGGTGGCCAGCCAGGCTTCGGCCTCTTCCAGGTCTGCGCCGCGCAGCAGGAAACTGGTGTCGCGTTTCTTGCGGTTCCACTCGAGGGCGCGTTCCTGCAGGCGGGTATGCCCTTTGAGCCATTCCAGGTCGGTGTTGATGGCCTGCACCATGTTCTGCACGGCGCGGCTAAAGTTGTCTTCCTTGCGGATGTACACCCACTGGTGCGCGGAGAGTTCCGGGGGCAATTTCTTCATCTGGGTGGTGCGCGGCATGCGGTGCAGCACCGGCACCATGCGCTTGCCGTTGTCCACGGCGATCTGCAGTTCCTTCATGCAGTATTCAGAGCCGAGTGAATCAGGCGTAATGATGAAGATGAAGGCGTCGGCCTCTTCGATGGCGCGGGTGATTTCGGCCATCCAGTTGGCGGTAAGCGGGATGCTGTCCCAGTCAGCCCACAGGCTCAGGCTGCTTTCGGTCAGTTTGGTGTGCAGTTTGCGCGCAAATTCCGTATCCTTGCGGGAATAGGAAATAAAGGCTTTAGTCAGTCTCTTTGTTTGCGCCATTTAACTTAACGAAAGACGGCAGTACCCGCGCGCGGGCTGACCGCCATTCCTCTCAGTGTAGGACAACGATAGTTCTATGTCAATTGCTTTTACCGGCCGGAGGACCGGGTCATTCGCCTCACGAATATTGTACCCCACCGAGCCGCCTCAGCGGCGGGCTTCAAAGACCAGGGTGGCGGCTTCCGGCTCGAAGGGATGGCGGTCAAAATCCCCCCACGCCTGCACGGCGAAACCCGCCGATTCCAGCTCGGCCAGTAGCGCCGCGGCCGGCGTGAGCTGGTGGTGGACGGTGGCGGTATGGCGCACGGCGCGCCCATCCGGCTGCAGGCAGTCATAATGCCAGAATATGGTGAGCACACCCTCGCCGCGCCGCCATTCGCTGAGTACCTGGACGGGTTGGCCGGTGTCCGGGAGTGGGAAGGTCTCTTCCATCTCGGGTTCTCCATCTTCCAGCAGCGCCAGTACGTCCGGGTTGGGCAGGCTGGCGGCGAACACGCCGCCGGCGGCCAGCAGGCTGTTCACCCTTTCCAGCAGGCGCGCCCGCGCGGCTGCATCCAGCGTGGAGTAGGTGTTGCAGGGCATATAAATGAGGCCAAACGATTCGCTCAGGTTCAGCGTGGTGAAATCGGCTTCCAGCAGGTGCAGGTCCAGCCCGCCAGCCGCTTGTTTCAGCAGGGCCAATGCTTGCGGGTCATTATCCACTCCCCAGACCGCATGGCCTTGCTGCGCCAGCGGCAGCAGGACGCGCCCGCTGCCACAACCCAGTTCCAACGCCGGGGCGGGCAGGTGGGAGACCAGGTCTTGCCAGTAGGGCAGGTCTTCATCATACGCCGCGTGCTGCGCGTGAATCAGGGCGGCCAGTTCGGAATCGGGTTGCATAAGCCGATTATAGAGGATGCCGGAGGGCGCGGCTTGCCTTTCGGCAGGGAACCGTTTATACTCCCAAGCCAATGGCCTGCCATTGGCAAGCCAATCGGGGCGTAGCGCAGCCTGGCAGCGCACCGCGTTTGGGACGCGGGGGTCGGAGGTTCAAATCCTCTCGCCCCGACACGAGCCGCAAGGCTCACCATCCAGACCTATGAATCACGAGGCATTCAACCGATGCTGACCCACACCAACAAGCAGAACCCCACCATGCGTCGTCTGTTTGGTACCCGCCTGGACGGAGTAGTTACCGCGGCGCACTTCGGGCGCGGCGGTCGCATCCTGTGGGTGCGGGCCTATGAGCGCCGCGGGCCCACCTGGTCCGACCACGTACTGCTGGACCGTGACCAGTTGGTGCAACGGCTGGAGGCCGGTAAGCGGTTCTATACCGGCACGCGGGTGAAATTCCAGGCCAGCGAGTTTGAACTGGAAAAGGTTGTTAACCTGCGGGACGGGGATATCGTGACCGAAGGCGCAAAAGGCAACGGTGACCGGCTCGAGGGCGTGGGGGCGCTTTAACGCCGGTGAGGCGTAGGGAAAGCGGCGGTTGACTCGCGTTTCAACAATCGTTATACTGGTCGTAGTTGGTAGTGGAAGGATGTTGCCGCTATGCGAGGATTAAAGAAAACCGCAGAAGTTCTGACTTGAAAACCAAGGCATGCGCAGACCGCGCGTGCCTTTTTTATTCTCTTAGACAAAGGAGACCCAACCGATGGACAACGGAATGATCCGCAAGTACGAGAAAGCCAAGCTGTATGCCGAAGAGCGCGACCGCATCCATGTACAATCGCTCAAGGTGGCTTTTGACGGGGCCAACAACCCCCACACGGTGACCTTTGACGCGGGCAAATGGCATTGCGACTGCGAGTTCTTCCTGCTGCATGAGCGCTGCAGCCACACCATGGCGCTCGAAATCGTACTGGACAAGATGCTGCCGGAACCGGCTTAAGGCGGACACACCATCTGACGAATCAACGGGCTTTCCTTCGGGAAGGCCCGTTTTGTTTGGCGCAGAAATGGGGCCGCCGAAATCCGCACCAAATTCCTCCTAAATACTTATTGACATTCCTGCGAATTTCGCAATAATAGTGCAAATCTATAAATAAACGGAGGTTGTATAAAAAGAGAGTGAATGCACAGCTACGACTAGGAGAACACATCATCTGTGATTTCTCGCAATGCAGCCGGGACCTGCTCTATGAACCTGAGAGGGCCCGGTTAGTGTTTAGCCGGGCTGTCCGCGAGAGCGGTCTGACCGTTCTGGACGAGACCTACCATGCCTTTGCCCCGCACGGATTCTCCTGCCTGCTGCTGCTGGCCGAGTCACACGCCAGCCTGCACGCCTGGCCGGAGCACGGTTATATCGCCGTTGATCTTTTTACCTGCAACCTGGAAATGGACACCCAGCCGCTGGTGGAAACACTGAAAGCCGCCTTTGGCGCGCAGACCGCCCAGGTGATGAAGGTGAACCGCATGGCGCTGGCCGAAGTGCTGGAGCCGGTCCATGCCTGAAAGCTGGCTGAACGAGGAACTGCACCCTTATTACCGCAAGGCTTTGAAAATCGAGAAGATGCTGGTGGATGAACACACCGGTTTCCAGCACCTGCAACTGTACGAGACGGCTTTCTTCGGCAAGACGCTGGTGCTGGACGGCATCATCCAGCTCACTGAACGCGACAACATGGGCTACCATGAGATGATCGTGCATGTGCCCATGCTGGCCGTGCCGCAGGCGCGCCGCGTGCTCATCGTGGGCGGCGGCGATGGCGGCAGCCTGGAACAGGTGCTCAAGCATGCTAGCGTGCAAGAGGCGGTGGTGTGTGAACTGGACCGCCGCGTGGTGGACATCAGCCGTGAGCATTTCACCGGCTTTGGCGACCCGTGGGCTGACCCGCGCGCTGAACTGGTCATCGAGGATGCGTTCACGTATCTGGCGCGGCGGCCGGGCGAGTTCGATGTCATCATCTCGGACACCACCGACCCGATTGGCCCGGCGGAGAAACTGTTCTCGGATGAGTTCTACGAACTCATCGCCGCGTCGCTCACGCCGGGTGGGGCGGCGGCCACGCAGTGCGAGCAGCCGTTCTTTGATGCCGAACTTATTAAGACCATCTACGCCACCGCGCAGCGCCTCAAGAAGAACCCGGCGTATTATTACGCTCATATCCCCACCTATCCGGGCGGGGGCATCGGGTTCATGTATCTTTCCGATACGCCCTGGGATGCCGGGCTGGGCAAACCCTACCCGGCCGGCCTGAATTACCTCAACGCTGAGGTACACACCGCGGCGTTTGCCCTGCCGGAATTCTTCCGGCGCGACCTGTACGGGTAAGGCAAACCCTATAATTAAAGCCTCCCGCGAGGTTTAACCTCGAGGGAGGCTTTTGATTCCAAAATCACTTGTTGCGGCGGAGTTGCACCCCCTTCGGCAGAGTTATTCCTTCCGCAGAATCTTCTCCATCGCTTTCCCCTTGGCCAACTCGTCAATCAACTTATCCAGGTAGCGGATGTCCTGCATCGTTGGTTCTTTGATTTCTTCCACCCGCATTCCACAAATCACGCCCTTGATTAACGCTCGCGCGGGGTTCATCTTCGGGGCCTCGGTATAGAAGGTCTCAAGGTCGGTCTCTTTTTTCAGTATCGCCCCTAACTCTTTCTGGCTGTAGCCGGTCAACCAGCGGATGATTTCATCCACTTCCGCTTTCGTGCGTCCCTTTTTCTCCGCCTTCGCAACATAATGCGGATAGACGCTGGCGAAGCTATAGCGATAGACTCGTTCGTTTGTCATACTGCTAATTTTACCCGATGTGATTATCGGTTCTATCTTTCCCATGTTTTGTCAAAACTACGGTAAACAAAAATCGCCCAGGCGGGCCCGGGCGATTCTGGCGGAGAGGGTGGGATTCGAACCCACGGTGACCCAAAAGCCACAACAGTTTTCGAGACTGCCCCATTCGTCCACTCTGGCACCTCTCCGGACGAGTGGCTATTATACCAAGCGCTTGTGAGAAATCACGGCGCCACCTGAAACTCTCCCAGGCGCGGGTCGTGCAGGCGGCGCAACAGGTACTCGGCCATCAGCCGAATCTGCTCCTGTTGGCTGCGGTCTGCACCCTCGGCGGCGGTGCCATGTTCGCGCCCGGCCTTGCCCAGCAGTTCAGACCACAGGTTGGCGGGCACGGCATCGGCAATGATGGCAGCCACCAGCGCGGTCAGCGCGTCTTCATCAACGGCATAGTTCTGCATCAGGTCCTGCATGGCTTGCGGCAGGCCGTCCAGCGCATCCACCTTCCGCACCATGCTGGGCGGCAGATAGGTGACGAACGACCGCCCCAGCACCACCACCGGCACACCGGCCAGCGCGGCCTCAAAGCCGATGAAGCCTGACAGCACCACCACCACGGCAGCGCTGCGCACCACGCGGTCGGTGGATTCGTCCACGTCCACGAAGACCACGTTGGGGATTTCAGACAGGCGGCGGTAATAGCCCGGGGTGCGTAAGCCCCATGAGCGCGGGTGTTCCTTCACCATCAGTCGCATGCCCATCGGCAGGCTGTGGGCGATGTTGCGCACCGCTTCAATTTGATTCATGTAATTGCGTGCCAGCACGCTGGTGGCGATTTCCGGCTCGGCATGCAACGGGAAGAAGGCATAGGGCTGGCCGTTTTTCTCCAGGTCCGCCATCTGTACCAGGCGCGGTCGAATCGCGCCGCGCCCCTACAGGATGCGCCACGCCCGGCCCACGGTTTGCTCGCGCCAGGTGGCATGCGCCGGGTAGCGGTGGGTGTCAAAGGGCAGGCGGCGCAGCGCGTCCCACAGGTCACGGCCCAACAATGGCAGGGCATAGAGCGCGTAGCGCAGGAACTCGGCGGCGAGGCCGCGGCGTTTTTGGCGCACCAGCCCGCCCTCGTAGGTCACGCGTTTACTGCGCGCTTTCTCAAGGAATTCACGCGCTTTGGCCACTTCCGACAAGGCGGGGTCCGGGCGTTTGCCCAGCCGCGCCAGGTGTGCTTCCAGATGCGGGTCGCTGCGCTCGAGCGGATCGCTGGTCAGGCGCACATAGTTGGCGATCTTGGTCGAGCGCATATTCAGGTAGGGGATGCCGTGCGCCCGCGCCACCCAGAAGATAGGGATGACTTCAAAAAACGCCGCTGTAAAGCCGATGACGACATCCGGTCGCTGGCGTTCAAACAGTCCCCAGTACGTCTCCAGCGTCTCGACCATGATGCCCTGCATCTCGGCCAGCGTGAGGTAGGGTGCGTAATCCTGTCGTACCTTCACCAGCCGGCCATGATAAGTGCGCCGGTCAGACACGATGGCCGGCCACAGGCTGGGGATGCCCAGGCGCGCCTCCCATGCCGCCAGTTCCTCGGGAGTCACCCGGCGCGCCCGGCCGCGGATCACCAGATTCCACTCGCGGATGACCTCGCCGGTTTCAGTCAACGGGCCATGTTGAGCCAGGTAGCGTTCGATGTAATGGCGGTCGCTGACGCTGTACGAAACCGACTCGAGCGGCGTGAGCGCCGCCAGTTCCGCCGCCAGCCGGTGAAAGATTTGCAGCGATGAGCCGACGCAGGTGAAGAAAATGCGCATGGGAAGAGGTATTAGAGTTCGATGGTGTCGCCGCGCGCCGGGTAATGAATGCGGGCCGCGTCCATGCCCCAATTGGTCAGCGCTTCGGTCAGGCCGTCTGCGCCTTCCTGCTCGCCGTGCACCAGGTACACATTCTGGAGCGTGCTGCGCACGGCCAGGGCGTAGTCGCGCAGGGCCTCCCGGTCCCCGTGCGCAGAGTAGCCGCGCACGCGTTGCACGTCAATCGCCACATCAAACTCTTCGCCAAAGATATTTACCTTGGGGTCGCCATCCGTCAGGCGGCGGCCCAGGGTGTGCGGGGCCATCCACGAGACGATGAGTACCGTGCTGTTGGCGTCGTGGATGTTATTGCGCAGGTGGTGCAGGATGCGACCGTTTTCCATCATGCCGCTGGCGGCGATGATGATCATCGGGTCGGTGCGCTCGTTGAGCGCTTTGCTTTCTTCCACCGAACGGATGTAGGTGAGCGAATCAAAGCCGAGCGCCGAGCGGTGCTGGTCATCGCTCATCATGGCGCGCGCTTCCTCATCGAAACAATCGGGGTGTTTCTTAAAGATATCCGTCACGCTCACGGCCAGCGGGCTGTCCACAAAGACCGGCACATTGGGCAGGTCGCTGCTGTCCATCAGGCGGTGAATGGCGTACACCAGTTCCTGCGTGCGGCCCACTGCAAAGGCGGGGATGAGCACCTTGCCGTCGCGCTCCAGCGTGCGGCGCAGCAGGCGCGCCAGTTCCGCGCGGGCTACGTCAGGCGATTCATGCGAGCGGTCGCCGTAAGTGCATTCCATCAGCATGGTATCCACGTCGCCGGAGGGCAGCACGGGGTCGTGAATCAGAGGCAGGTTCACGCGGCCGATGTCGCCACTGAACCATAAGGTATGTGTCTTGCGCTTCTCTTCGATTTCTATCTTGAGCGCGGTGGAACCCAGGATGTGTCCGGCCTCCACCAGCGTCACCTGCACGCCGGGAATCGGAGAGAAGGGCTTGTTCAGCGCCTGATGCTCAAAAAAAGGAACGGTGGCAACCGCGTCTTCTTCGGTGTACAACGGTTCCACGGGCGGCTCGCCGCGCCGGGCGCGCCGCTTGTTCACGAATTGGGCGTCGTATTCCTGGATGCGGCCGGAGTCGGCCAGCATCACTTCGGCCAGGTGGGCGGTGGCGGCGTGGGTGTGCACCCGGCCCCGGTAGCCCTGCTTGATGAAGTTGGGCAGGTTGCCGATGTGGTCAATATGGGCATGCGAGAGCACCACGCCGTCCACCTTGGCGGGGTTGAAGCGGAACTCGGAATTGATGCGATAGGTGTCGGCGCGGCGGCCCTGGAACAGGCCGCAGTCCAACAGCAGGATTTTTCCATTGACTTCGAGGTAATGGGCGGAGCCGGTGACGGTTTGCGCCGCGCCCCAGAAATGGATTTTCATGTTTGCTCCGTTCTGAGGGCGGCCAATGCCGCCAGAATGTCCCCGGCATACTGCGAATGGCGCCAGGGGATGGTGTACATGGCAGGGGACAGGTCGGTAAGAGTAGCCGGGTCGCGGCGGGCGATGTCTTCCATTACATCACGTGGCAGGATGATGTCGCTTTCGACCTGCAATTCACGCGCCCGGGTCTTGCGCCATTCCTTGAGCGCGTCCAGCCGCTCATGATAGGGCTCATCATAGGCCGGGCGGCGCGGCGGGTAGAGCGGCGCGCTTTGCAGACCATCTTTCACCGCTTGCAGGAGAGCCTTTCCATGGCGGCGCACGTTGACCTCCGTCATGCCTGCCACGCGCCGCAGTTCGCGGGCGTTGGCCGGTTCACTCTGGGCGATGGCGCACAGCGTCTTGTCGCCGATAATTTTGAAAAGCGGCAGGTCGGCGCGTTCGGCGCGCTGGTAACGGTACTCGGCCAGTTTTTGAAGGATGGCGCATTGCTGGGGGCTGAGGTCGCGTACGCCGTTGATGCGCCAGATGTTGAGTTCCGGCGTGCCGGGACCGACGCCATTCACGTTCGCCGCGCGGCGGAAATCTTCTTCGGCAATCGGCCAGCGGCCTGCATGCATTAGCTGGGATTTGAGCTGGTCACTCAGCGGGATGAGATAGTGGATGTCCAGCTGGGCGTATTCCAGCATCGCCGGGTCGAGCGGGCGTTTGCCCCAGTCGGCGCGCTGGTGCTTCTTGGACTGCTCCACGTTGAACTCTTCGGCCAGCAGGTCGCCGAGGCCAATTTTTGGCCGGGCGAGGATGCGGGCAGCGAGCATCGTATCGAACAGGTTGGCGAAGGTGAAGCCGTGGTCGCGTTTGAGCGTCAGCAGGTCGTATTCGGCGGCGTGGAAAATCTTCTCGATGTTCGTGTCAGCCATCACCGGCGCGAGCGGGGAGAGGTCCTGGATGGCGAGCGAGTCAACCAGGTAGTCGGCTTCCGGCGTGGCGATTTGCACCAGGCACACGCGCTCGCGGAACGCGTGCAGGCTGTTGGATTCGGTATCGATTCCGAGGCGGGGATGGCGGGCGAGTTCGACGGCCAGTTGCCCCAGTTCGTCCGGCGTGGTGACCAGTATGGGCGGCGGCAAAGAGGGCATGGGTGCAGGAATTATAGTACACACGCGGCTCTTATCTTCCTCCAACGTTCCTCTTACGGCCCTCCTATACTGCCTGAGTATTCTGTATTTGTATCCCGCTCAGGGAAACAACTTAGCGTTAAGCAAGGAGAGTACGACTATGTCAAAAATCATAGGTATTGACCTCGGGACCACCAACAGCGTTGTGGCTGTCATCGAAGGCGGTGAAGCCACCGTCATCACGACGGCCGAAGGCTCGCGGCTGGTGCCCTCGGTAGTTGGATTTAATAAGAATGGCGAACGCCTGGTGGGGCAGGTAGCCAAGCGCCAGGCCGTCATCAACCCGGAGAACACGCTCTACTCCATCAAGCGCTTCATCGGTCGCCACTTCAATGAGGTGGAGAGCGAGCGCAAGATGGTGCCCTTTGAGGTAAAAGCCGGGCCGAACAATGACGTGCGCATCAAAGTGCCGCAAACCGGCAAGGAATACGCGCCGCAGGAAATTAGCGCCATGGTGCTGGCCAAACTGAAGGCGGATGCCGAAGCTTATCTCGGTGAAAAAGTTGAGAAAGCCGTCATCACGGTACCGGCTTACTTTAATGACAGCCAGCGCCAGGCCACCAAAGATGCCGGCAAGATCGCCGGCCTGGATGTGTTGCGGATCATCAACGAACCCACAGCCGCCGCGCTGGCCTACGGGCTGGACAAGAAAGCGAACGAAACCATCCTGGTCTTTGACCTCGGCGGCGGTACGTTTGACGTGTCTGTCCTGGAAGTGGGCGATGGCGTGATTGAAGTGAAGGCCACCAACGGCGACACCCATCTGGGCGGCGACGACTGGGATGAAGCTGTGGTGAATTGGATGGCCGACGAATTCAAGGCTCAACAGGGCATTGACATTCGCAACGACCGCCAGGCGCTGCAACGCCTGCGCGAAGCGGCGGAGAAGGCCAAGATCGAACTCTCCAGCGTGATGGAGACGGAAATCAACCTGCCTTACGTCACCGCGGATGCCAACGGTCCCAAGCACCTGCAGATGAAACTCAGCCGCAGCAAGTTCGAACAACTGACCGCCAGCCTGCTCAACCGGGTCAAAGGCCCGTTTGAGGCTGCACTTAAGGATGCCGGCCTGACTGCTGGCGACCTGGACGAAGTGGTTCTGGTGGGCGGCTCCACCCGCATGCCGATGGTCCAGGACCTGGTGGAAACCATGAGCGGCAAGGTGCCGCACAAGGGCGTGAATCCCGATGAAGTCGTGGCGGTGGGCGCAGCCATCCAGGGCGGCGTGCTGGGCGGCGATGTCAAAGACATCCTGCTGCTGGACGTGACGCCGCTGTCGCTGGGCATTGAAACGCTCGGCGGCGTGATGACGAAGATGATTGAGCGCAACACCACCATCCCGGTGCGCAAGACGGAAGTGTACTCAACGGCTGAGAACAATCAGACCGCGGTGGACATTCACATCCTGCAGGGCGAACGTGCCGTGGCAGGCGATAACATGAGCCTCGGCCATTTCCGGCTGGAGGGCATCCCGCCTGCGCCGCGCGGCGTGCCGCAGGTGGAAGTGACCTTTGACATCGATGCCAATGGCATCCTGAACGTGGCGGCCAAGGACAAGGCCACTGGCAAGGAACAGAAAATCACCATCACCGCGTCCACAAACCTTAACAAGCAGGATGTCGAGAAGATGGTGAAAGAGGCCGAAGTCCACGCCGCTGAGGACAAGCAGCGCCGCGAACTGATTGAAGCTCGCAACACCGCCGACAGTCTGGCCTACCAGACCGAGAAGACGCTCAAGGAATTGGGCGACAAGGTCCCGGCTGCGGAACGCGAGAAGATCGAAGCGCAAATCAAGGAACTGCGCGGTTCACTGGAAAGCGAAGACAAGGTCCGCATCCAGCAGCAGGCCGAAGCCCTGCAGAATGCGTTCCATGCCATCAGCCAGCAGTTGTATGCCCAGCAGGCGCAGGCCGGTCCGCAGGGCGGCATGCCCGGCTCCGACTTCCCGAACTACGACGTCGGAGGCGCCAACAGTCACAATGGCAACGGCCATGCGCCGGAAGACGAAGGTGAAGTCATGGAAGGCGAGTTCCGCGAGACTTAAGGGAACCGCGACCAACAGGCCGGGAGGAGAGATCGACTCCTGGTCTAAGTCCCTTCGCCTGTCTATAGAACTTGAAAGGCCGGCGGGTAGGAATGCATTGCATTCTTCCCGCCGGCCTTTTTCATTTAGTAGTTGTAGTAGTTGCGCGCGGTTACTTAACGGTGGTGAAGGTGAACTCCGCGTAGTTGTCGAACAGCATGGCGTTACGCGTTACATCGACTGCTAAACTCCATTCTTCGCCCGGCGGGTCGAAGAGAAAAGTGGTGCGCGCAGAGTGCGCCGGGTCTTCAAAATCCCACACCAGGGCGATGCCCTTGCCGTCTTCACCCACGGCCAGCAGAAGATAGTACCAGTGACCGGGGACGATGTTGAGATTGCCAACCAGGAAATCATTGTACCGATAGTCACCCAGGGCGGCGGAGAAGGTCACGCTGTTGCGATTGAAACTGATGCCCAGGCGTGCCCCTGCAGGTTCACTGCTGCGATTATGGCGGTAAGTGATGGTCGCTCGCGTTCCGGACTCGTAATTGAACAGGAATAACAGCCCTTTACCTCCGGGGAACTGCTGGCGCAGCGGAATACCAGGCTTAGGGGAATCACTCTCCTGAGAGTAGGTGAGCCCGGCGCCCAGCGTTTCCAGATTTCCGCTGAACAGATCTGCCGGATCCTGGGTTTCCCCAAAGGTTTCCCAGCGTGTCAGTACCACGTTGTTCAAATATAAATCAATGGGGCGCGGCAGGGTCAGCCCGGCAAGCCGCGTATCTTCGGTTGGGGGCGGGATGCGCGTGGGTTCGGCGGTCTCGGCCGGCGTTTCCGTGGCTGTGGCAGTGGGCGTTTCTGTGGGCGGAAGCGGAGTGGCTGTGGCGGCCGGCGGCGTCTTGCTTGGCCTGGGGGATGAAGCGGGTGCAACGGGCGTGCCCTGGCTGCAAGAACTAAGCAACAAAGCGAGTAGACTGACAACGACAAACAAACGATTAACTCTCATCCTATTTTCCTCTGCTCCACATTCTATCTGTATTCATGAGAGATGCGTTCAGTACATCTCAGCGGCATCCGCCGGCAACTGGCGCACATGCTCTAGGTGGGCGGTCACGCGCCGGTCATCGCCTTGCGGATAATCAAAACCAAAGTGCGCCGCCACCGCGTTAGCCGTGCTGTGGAAGAGCGCGCAGGCCGCGAACAGCGCCTCCCAGCATTCTTCAACATCCGCGCGTGGATAGGTCTTGAGCACTAAGGCCCAGTCTCTTGCTTCCAGGAACGTATCCAGGTGCTTGCCCCACTTACCGGGGTCTTGCTTGAATTCAGTCTTCACGCCCACGTACCAATCCAGCAGGGTGAGCAGTTGCTCGCGTATGATATCCAGCGCATGCAGGGCGTAGCGGATTTCATCCCGCCATAAACCTTTGGCAACGTAGGTGCTGACCCACCAGAATTCATTGGTGATATCGGCAAACTGCTTCGCGCTGGGCGGCCTGGGCAGGTAGTCGGCATCGCTGGCGGGCGGGAAGGCCGGGAGGATGCCATCCTTGTCCAGCAGCGTGACGGTCAGGCTGTCGTTGCCGAGTTTATCCAGGCGCCGGATATCAAAGAGGGTGAGGTCAATCCGATTTCCATCGGTGAATTGAATCAGGTAAGCGTAGCGGTATTCGATCGACTCGCCCGGGTCCCAGTTCTGCATGTCATCCGGCAGTTGCATCATCATGCGCTCGCCGAAGACATCAATCCAATCCGGTTGTCCCTTGAAGGCGGCGAAATCCGTGACGACGTAAACGATGTCGAAATCCTGAAAGAAATCCCGACGGGCATTCGGGTTGGCGCGTGAGCCGTTGAGGATCACCGCCCGCACCCGGTCATCCTTCCGGGCGACGTCGAGGATGAGGTCAAGCATTTCCTGTTCGCTGCGCATGGTGTTCCTCTAGACCTGCAATCCAAAATAGGTGAGCACCAACCCCTCCTCACCGGCGCGAATCTCGTGCCACTCGCCGGCTGACACCGCCACACACCTCCCCGGCGTGAGGACGACGATGACTCCATCGACTTCAATTTCTCCCCTGCCGTTCTCCGTGAAGAACACCTCGGCCATGTCGGTGTGAATGTGGCCGGGAGAGACCTGCCCCGGGCCGAAGCGCGCCTGCGAGAAGTTGGTGAGTACCGGCAGGTCGCCACACGCCAGCATTACCTTCTTAAGAATCGCCGGGTTGTGAGAAACCGGCTGGTCTGCGAGTTCAGAAAGCGCAACTTGTTTCATACTTTGGGCCACTCCTTGCTCGCCCGATTGTATCAAGCGCCCCGCCAACCCCGGCGGGTATAATCGCAGCAATGTCCCGCCGTGACCAGAACCGCCGCCGCTGGCTGTGGTTATTCCTCTCTCTTCCCCTGTTGTGCATCGTGCTTTATGGCTTCTACCGCCTGCCGCCGGTGTATTCGCGTTTGTCCTGGCGCGTCGACGAACTGGTCACGCGTGTCCGCTACACCTTCAACCCGCCGGACGAAGCCATCTTTACGCCGGAACAGGAAGAGCAACTGGCGCTCATTGTGCAGGCGACGTTGAACGCACTCACCCCAACCGCCGCGCCGGCCGCTACCGACCAGCCCGCCACGCTTGAACCCGGCGCGCCCACGCCGCTGCCCAGCGCCACCGCCGTCCCCCTGCCGCCAACCGTGGTGCTGGAAGGCATCACCTACGTGGACCAGCACGGCCGTTGGAATTACTGCGGCCCGGCCAACCTGACGATGGCGCTCAAATACTGGGGCTGGCCCGGCGACCGCGATGATGTCGCCCGCGTGGTGAAGCCCGGCGTGAACGAACCCAATATGGATTTCATCGAGCGCGGCAAACCGGATAAGAACGTGATGCCGTATGAGATGGTGGACTTCGTCAATGACCATACCGAGTACCGCGCCCTGGAACGTGACGGCGGCGACATCGAACTCATCAAGCGATTGCTCGCCAACGGCTTCCCCGTCATCATAGAAAAGGGCTACTATGAAGCGGACTACACCGGCAAGGTCGCCTGGCTGGGGCATTACCTGTTCGTGACCGGCTACGATGAGGCCGGCGGCTACTTCATCGTGCAGGATGCCTACCTGGAGCCGGGCCGGGATCTGCACAGCCCTTTTGACGAGTTCATAGAAGGCTGGCGTTCTTTTAATTTCCTGTTCATGGTCGTCTACCAACCTGGGGACGAAGCCCGCCTGTTGGAGACGTTGGGCCCCTGGGCCGATGCGCAGTGGGCCTCGCGGCACGCGCTCGAAACTGCCAACAGCGAGATAAACCTGTTGACGGGCAACGACCAGTACTTCGCCTGGTTCAACAAGGGCAGCAGCCACGTGGCCCTGCAGCAATACGTGGATGCCGCCTTCGCTTATGATTATGCCTTCCTCCTATATAGTGAATTGGGTGGCGGCTCCTCCCAGCGCCCTTACCGCATGCTGTGGTACCAGACCGGCCCCTACTGGGCCTACTATTATTCCGGCCGCTATCAGGATGTCATCAACCTCGCCAATACCACGCTCTTTGATACCACCGTTGACCCCACGCTGGAAGAGAGCCTTTACTGGCGCGGGCTGGCGCGGCTGGCGGTGGGCGAGACCGACAACGCCATCGCCGATTTCCGCGAGGCGGTGTACCTGAACCCGAACTTCAGCCCCGGGCTGGACATGCTGGCGCAACTGGGAGTCTCGCCATGACCATCAAACTCCTGCACTTTGCCGACGCGCATATCGATATGGCGAACTACGGCCGCCACGACCCGGAGTCCGGCCTGCCGGTACGCGTGATGGATTTTTTGAAGTCGCTGGACACGATTGTGGACGCCGCGATCATAGAAAAGGTTGACCTGGTGATTTTCGCCGGAGATGCCTACAAGGACCGCAGCCCACAGCCCACGTTTCAGCGCGAGTGGGGACGGCGCATCAAGCGGCTGGCCAATGCCGGAATCCCCACGCTGTTGCTGGTAGGCAACCACGACCTCAGCCCCAGCATTGGCCGCGCCCATGCGCTGGAAGAATTCAAGACCCTGCAAGTGCCTAACGTCTACGTGGCCGATGAGCCAACGTTTTACCGCGCCGGCGAGCTGGGCGGTCTGCCGGTACAGGTGATGGCCATGCCGTGGGTGAATCGCAGCGGCATGCTGGCGTTCTTTAATATCCAGGCCAGCGACGTGGGCGGCGTCTATGAAGAACTGGAAAGCAAGATAAATGAACTCGTCTGGGCGTGGATTGAGGAGGCGGATGAAACCCTTCCGACCATCTTCACCGCCCACGCGTCCGTGCAGGGCGCGGCGTTCGGCGGTGAGCGCACTGTCATGCTTGGCGCCGACCTTGTGTTGTCCGGTTCGTTGGCGCGCAACCCGGCCTTCGATTACGTTGCGCTCGGTCACATCCACAAGCCGCAGAATCTCGGCGGTGGGCCGGGGCCTGGCGAGCCGCCGGACACGCCGGGTACGCCGAACCAGCCGCCGGTGATTTATCCCGGCTCGATTGAGCGCGTGGATTTTGGCGAGGCCAGTGACCGCAAGTACTACATCATCGCCGAGGTCGGCGCGCAGCAGACGCGGGTGGAGTGGCGCGAGTTGACCGGCATTCGCACGTTTATTGACCGCCGTATTGAATTGACCTCGGACAAAGACGTGACCGGCCAGCTGCGCCGCACGCTGCCGGACCCCGAGGCGATGCGCGCTGCCATCGTGCGCCTGACCATCGACTACCCGCGCGACTGGGAGACGCTGATTGATGAGGCCGCGCTGCGCGAACTGGCATTGCACGCCTTTGAATTCCATCTCGTCAAGCGGCCGCAGATGGAAAGCCGCATCCGCCTGCCGGAAGACCAGAGCATCGGCAGCCTGGCGCCCACCGCGTTGCTGGAAATCTACTGGAAGTCCGCCCACACCGAAGACCAGGACCGCGAGGCCCTGCTCAAGCTGGCCGATGATGTGATTCAGTCTGTTAATGGCGGCGGGGACGAGTCGTGAAAGACTGCGTTCCTCGACGCAACAATCGCTTTCCGTATCTCTTCCTCGTCGTGGTCATGCTGCTGCCCGCGTGCGCGCCATCGACTGGCGCGCCGGCTCTCGCGCCCGCAACCGCCACTCTCTTTCCCCGTCCCACGCTGACCCCCAGCCCGACCCAGCCAACGCCCACACCCGGCCCCTCGCCCACCATCACCCCCATCCCGGCGGCGGGCGGCGTGGCACAATTTGCCTCCGGCTTGCCCGGCCGGCTGGCGTTCACCTCGTCGGTAGAGGGCCGCCGCGATATCTGGTCGGTCTCCGCCAATGGGGATGGGTTGGCCCGGCTGTTCAATCAGGCCAACGCCGAGGAAACCCAGCTGGACATCGGCCCGGGCGGGCTGGTGGTGTTTGTGATGGAACTGGAAGGGGATGCTGACCTTTACCGCCTGGGAGAGGACGGCGCCGCCGAACTCCTGCTCGCTTCAGTGGGGGCACAATCCCAACCCGTGATCGCTCCCGATGGTCTCGGGGTGGCTTTCGTAACGGACGCCTCCGGTAATAGTGACATCGCATGGCTGGACCTGGAAACGGGAGCCGTGAGCCTGCTGGTTGAGTCGCCGGCCGAGGATTTTGCGCCAGCGTTCACGCCGGACGGCGCGGCCATCGTTTTCGTTTCCGACCGCGAGGGACAACCCGACCTCTTCCGGCTGGAAATCGCAACTGGGCAGGTCGAACAACTGACAGACAGCCCCGCGGCGGAGGACGAACCCGCGGTTTCCCCGGATGGCGACTGGCTGGCGTTCACCAGCGACGAGAGCGGGACGCGCCAGGTCTACCGTTGGCGTGTGGGGCAGGGCAGCCCGCAGCAAATCACGGATGCCGAAGGCGAGTCGTGGGGCGCGCGCTGGTCGCCGGATGAGGAACGGCTGGTCTTTATTAGCACGCGGGATGGTGAACAGGAAGTGTACGGGATGGACGCAGATGGCGGTGCGGCGCAACGGCTGACCGCCGACCCGTATCTGGATGCCAGCCCCGTCTGGCTGCCCAACGGCTGGCAGCTGGCCTTTGCCTCGCGGCGCGAAGGTTCCTGGGGGTTGTACCTCATCAATGCTGACGGCGATGGCCTGACCAACCTGACCGGCGGGCTGCCCAACCTGTATGCCGAGGCCCCGGACTGGTCGCCGGATGGCCGGCACATCCTGTTTGATGCCGAGCGCGGCGGCAACCGCGATATCTACCTCTTTCCCGTGGGCGGGACCATCGAAGATCTGGTGCGGCTCACCGACCAGCCCGGCAATGACTGCTACCCGACGTTCTCGCCGGATGGGTCGCGCATCCTCTATATGGCGGACATTGACGACAACCGCGAAGTGTTCGTGATGGACGCGGATGGCAGAAACAAGACCCAACTGACTGACGGCCACCCGCTGGAAGACTATGAGCCGGATTGGTCGCCGGATGGCACGCAAATCGTCTTCTCGTCGCGTCGCGAGGGCAACAGCGACCTGTACATCTTGAACGCCGATGGCAGCGACCTGCGCCCGCTGGTGGTGCGCTCCGGGTTGGACTGGCGGCCGCAATGGTCGCCCACCGGCGAGTGGATTGCCTTCGAGTCCTACCATGGCGGCAGCGCCAATGTCTACATCGTCCGGCCGGACGGCAGCGACCTGACCCAACTGACCGACTTTGAACTGGATGCCGGCCATCCCACCTGGTCTCTGGATGGGGCACAGTTGGCGTTCCACTCCAATTTTGAGGGCTACTGGGAACTCTATGTAATGCGTATCGAGGACCCCGGCCAATTGTTGCACATTCCCACGCTTAGCCTGCGTAACCTGCTGCCGGCCTGGGGGCCGGTGGCCCCATAGCCGGCCTGCATGGGCCGAATATTCTCATATTTGACGGACATTCGACCTCTTGACAGCAGATTAACTAGTCATTAGAATGTGGTACGAATTAGTTGCGCGCGCAATAGTTTACCGATGCACAATCCCGCGCGTGACGAAATCTGATGCTACTCATGAAGCCCACTGACATTCAGAAACAATACCGCCTTATTCACGATGTGTATGTATTGATGGATTATGGGGATACGGCTGTCTTGAGCGAGTACGAACTCACTGCCTCTCAAATGTCCGTTCTGCGCCAACTGGATGACCGCGAAGGCCGCCGCCTGACCACCATCAGCGAGCGCGTCATGCGTTCCAAGAGCGCCATCACCCGGATTATTGACATCCTGGAAGCCAAGGGGCTGGTCTCCCGTGTGGGGGACCCGGAAGACCGCCGCGCTCAGCGCGTGGTGCTAACTTCCAAAGGCACTCGTTTTCGCGAAGAAGTCAATCGCAAGCACCTGCACTCGCTGGATGGGAGATTCAACGTATTGGAGGAAAGCGAGCAGGCCGCACTGATGAACTTGCTGAACAAATTGCGGGTGGGGCTGGTGGAGTACCTGAACCCCAAGTAGATGGCCTGTGTTCGTGCGGCGCATTTTCGTGCACCGCCCGAAGGGCAGGAGGCATCGGCAGCCTCCCGCTCGGCAAATCAAACCCTGTAGACTAGTTTCGGAGGAAGTAAAAAATGAAAAACAAGCTTTTTGGGCTTTTGGCCCTGCTGGTCATCGCCAGCCTGGTGCTCGCCGCCTGCGGGCCCACCGGCGCGACCGAAGAACCCACCGGTGAAGAACCGGCGGCAACAGAACCCGCTGGTGAAGAACCGGCGGCAACAGAAGAACCGGCGGCAGCCGAGCCGGTCACCATCACCCTGTGGCACTCGCTGAAGGATTCCGAGACCGCAGGTCTCACCGAAATCATCAACGCCTTCACCGCAGCCAACCCGCACGTGACGTTCGATGTCCTCTTCGTCCCGTTCGATGACCTGCGCAACAAGTTCGAGACGGCCGCCGCCACCGGCGAAGGCCCCGACCTGTTGATTGGCGCCGATGACTGGGGTCCGGCGTTGTTTGACGCCCTGCTCGTGGCTGACGTTTCGGACGTGCCGACCGAAAACGTCAATGCCGCTGCTTTGGGTGTTGGTCAATACAATGGCGCTCAGGTTGAGTTGCCCTACGTGCTGAAGGGCGTGGTGTTGTACCGCAACACCGCCATCCAGCCGGAAGCCGCCACCTCCTTTGGAGACCTGAAGGCCAAGGCTGAAGCCGCCACCACTGGCGACACCTATGGTGCGTTGCTGGAAATCGGCAGCTTCTTCTCGTTCGCTCACCTGTATGGGCAGGGCGGCGCGTTGATGAATGCTGACGGCACCCCCGCCTTCAACACCGAAGCCGGCGCTGCCTGGCTCGCCATGCTGGCCGACTTCAAGGCCCTCGGCGCTGACTCCTGGTACTCCGACAATGACATCAACCTGTTCAAGGAAGGTAAAGTGGGTTGGGTCATCGACGGCACCTGGAACCTGGCTTCCTTCTCCGAAGCCCTGGGTGAGAACCTGGCCATCGATGCCTGGCCGACGGGCATGAGCGGTTTCGTTCAGACGGGCGCCATCATGTTGAGCGCCAACTCTGATGAAGCCACCGCGACTGCCGCCAAGTCCTTCCTCGCCTATCTGCTCGGCGCGGAAGCCCAGGCCGCCTTCTACGCCTCTGATGATGCCTTCATCCCCAGCAACACCACTGTTGCCGTGGATGACCCGCTGCGCGCCCAGGCCCTCACGGCCTTCGGCGGTGGCACGGCATGGATCGTCACTCCCAAGATGGGCGCTTACTGGGGCCCGACCGAGACCCTGATCAAGACCGTGATCGATGAGGGTACCGACGTCACCGAAGCCCTGAACACTGCTGAACAGGGCGTCAACGATGCACTCAACCAGTAATCTGTGGTTGTAGCGCTGACGTAATGTTGTAAACAACAGGTGGGCAGTGAAAGCTGCCCACCTGTTTGCTATAATCTCCTTATCGCTTATTTATCTGGGCCTGCTGTAACGCATTCACCCTGCATCATCCGCTTTACCAGATTGGATTACGGAGGAGCATGATGGACGTACCGGTACCACTCCCGACCCCCAGCCCCACCGCCCGCCGTAAACGCGTCACTGAATCCGTGCGCGCCTGGCTTTACATCCTGCCGGCGGGCTTGCTCATGCTGGTCATCACCATGTTCCCCCAGCTCTACCAGATGTGGATGGCCTTTACGGATTACCGTCTGGCCAATCTGCGATTCAACATCTTCAACTCTGAAACCTGGGAGAAATTTGCCCCGCCGATTGTCTGGTTCGATAACTTCGTAAAGGTCCTGACCAGCGACCTGGCGATTGAGAATTACGATTTTGTACGCCTGCTGAAGTTCAATGTCACCTGGACGATGGCCAACGTCTTCTTCCATGTCATCCTCGGCGTTGTCATTGCGCTGGCGCTTAACAACAAGGTGTTGTTTGGCCGCAAGTTCTACCGCGCGGTGTTTGTCTTGCCGTGGGCCATCCCTGGTCTCATCATCGCTTTCACCTGGCGCAACATGTTCGACCGCCGCTTCGGTGCCATTAACCAGATTATCAGCCGCATCAACACCGCGTTTGGTACGGCCTTCCCGACCGACAACCGCTGGCTGGACGCCACCGAGCCGCCCGGCGGGGGAGGTCCCGGCATCGTGCTTTCGCTGGTGGTTATCCTTCCATTGTTAATCATGGTGTTGAATTCCCTCTACAAAGCGCGCATGCCATTCCTGCTCAAGCTGTTGCCCGTGCCCATCATTGCCTGGGTAGTGGCAGAGATGTTCAAGATGATTGTCATCTCGCCGATGGCATTCTGGGCGGTGCTCATTGCGAATATCTGGCTGGGTTGGCCGTTCATGACCGTGATTGCCACCGGCGCGCTGCAATCCATACCGGAGGAACTATACGAAGCCGCCCGCATGGATGGCGCCACCGGCTGGCAGCAACTGGTGAACATCACCCTGCCGCTGTTGCGCCCGGCCATGCTGCCCGCCATCATGGTCGGCACCATCTGGACCTTCAACAACTTCAACGTTATCTTCTTCATCACCCAGGGCGGGCCGTTTGGCCGCACCGAACTGCTGGTGACCCAGGCTTACAAACTGGTGTTCACCCAGCGGTTGTACGGCGTGGCGGCCGCGTTCAGCATTGTGGTGTTCTTCGTTCTGCTCATCATCACCCTGCTTCAAAACCGTGTGACCCGCGCCACGGAGGCCTACTATGAATAACCCACGCCTTCAGGGTGTAATCAAGCAAATCCTTTTGCAGGCCTTTCTGCTTGCCGTCACCGCGGCAGTCATCTTCCCGATTTTGTGGATGGTGTCCATCGCCATCGACCCGCGCAATATTGACAAGCCGCTTGACCTCACGCTCATTCCCCCCGGCGCCTCCTTTGAGTCGTTCCGCGCCGTGCTTTTCGACAACAACCCCCTGATGTGCAGCAATCCCGGCGATACCAGCACCTGCATGACCTTCGGCAAACTGTTGCTCAACAGCCTGTATGTGGCAGGCGGCACGGCCCTGTTCTCCGTCATCCTTGGCGCTACCGCGGCGTATGCTTTCTCGCGCTTCCGCTTCATCGGGCGGCAGGCGGGCATGCTGGCGTTCATCGCCCTGCTCATGCTGCCGGCCACTGCCACCGTCACGCCGCTTTATGTTCTGCTGGGGCAGGTGAAACTCGGCGATGAGGTCCTTCGCTCCACCCTCATAGGCCTGGCGATTGCCTATACGTCCGGCGCATTGCCGTTTGCCATCTGGAACCTGAAGGGCTACTTTGACACTGTGCCGCAGGAGTTGGAAGAAGCCGCGCTGATTGACGGCGCCTCCGTCACCCAGGCGTTCTTCCGCATCATCCTGCCGCTCTCGCTGCCGGCGCTGGCGGTCACCGTCCTGTTGGGCTTCATGACCGGTTGGACGGAGTTTGTGCTGGCCTGGCTGTTCCTGGACGACCCGACCAAATTCACTCTGGCAATGGCGTTGCGTTCCATGCAGGGGCAGTTCACCACGCCCTGGTCCACGTTCTTTGCCATGGCGCTGCTCATGAGCATCCCACCCGTTCTGCTGTTCTTCGCCTTGCAGCGTTACATCGTCTCCGGCCTCACCGTCGGCGGCGTGAAGGGCTAGGTATGCCCGGTTTCCCGCATCGCACAAATCAGAGGCCCTTGCAAAAGGGCCTCTTTGCGCTCGCCGCCGCGACTCTTCTGGCGGCGTGTGCAGCGCCCGGACCCACAGAGACAGTGGGCTTAAGCCCACTGTCTGAAGCGACCAGCGCCATAGCGCCAACCCCCACTGCCGCGCCCACCCTCATCCCCTATGAAAGCCCGGACTGGTTTCAGAATGCGGTGTTGTATGAAGTGTACGTGCGCTCGTTTTACGATTCGGATGGTGACGGCACAGGCGACCTGCGCGGCGTGGAGATGAAGCTGGACTACATCGAGAGTCTGGGCGCAGATGCCATCTGGCTCATGCCCATTTTCCCTTCGCCCTCGCTGCATGGCTACGACGTCACCGACTTCGTCGCCGTCAATCCGGAATACGGCACGCTGGCCGACCTGCAAAGCCTGGTTGCCGCTGCCCACGCCCGCGGCCTGCGCATCCTGCTGGACTTCGTGCCCTCGCATCTCTCGGAACAGCATCCCCTGTTCGTCGAGGCCTATGCCAATCCCGAGTCCGAGCACACCGACTGGTTCGTCTTCACCAATGACGCCAACACGCTGTACGCCGGCTTTGCCAACAACACCGAGATGCCGCGCTTCAATCACTACAACCCTGAAGTGGTGGACTACCTGAACGAGGCCGCCCTTTTCTGGCTGGACCTGGATGGCGATGGCGACTTCACCGACGGCATGGACGGCTTCCGGGTGGACAATGCCACCTTCCCGCCGCAGGAGTTCCTGGTGAGCCTGCGCCAGGCGGTCAAGGCCGCCAACCCCGAAGCGCTGCTGCTGGGCGAAACCTGGGTGCCGGACCCGCGTAGTTTGAGCATCTACTACCAGGACCAGTTCGATGCCCTGTTTGACTTCCCGCTGTACAGCGCGCTGCAGGGCGGCCCCAACAGCCCCGGCGATGGCGTGTTGAATGGCAAAGGCTTTGCCAGTTTGCTTGGACCGCTGTTTGAGGAGCAGGATGAACGCTACCCCGTCGAGGGTCTGCGGGTGCGCTTCATCAGCAACCATGACACCGACCGCATCGCCACCGAAGTACGCCGCGACCCAACCCGCCAGCGGCTGGCCGCCAGCCTGCTGGCCTGCCTGCCCGGCCCGCTGATGGTGTATTACGGCGAGGAAATCGGCATGCCCGGCCAGAAGGGCACCAGCCCGTGGTGGGACGCCTACCGCCGCGCCCCGCTGGATTGGTACGCCGCCGAACAGGGTCCCGGCCAGGCCACGTGGTTCCTCCAGCCCGACCGTGACAACCAGCCGCATGACGGCATCAGCGTGGAGGAACAGGACGGCAACCCCACCAGCCTCCTTACCTGGTATCGCAGCCTGCTCGGTTTGCGGCGCAGCACCCCGGCAGTACAGGAAGGTATCGCCGCCTTCCCGGATGCCGAAGGACTCGGCAAGACCGGCCTGCTCATTCTGCGCGGTGAAGGTCCTGCCTCCGTGTTGTGCGCCTACAACTTTGGCGATGAGCCTCTGGACATCGTCGTCTCCGGCCTGCCGTTCAACGCCGGGCAATTGCAGGACCTGCTCACCGGCCCGCCGCTGCCCGTCGAATTTGACCCCGCCGCGCCCTACACCTTCACCCTCCCGCCGCTTTCCTCCTTCTGGCTGTCCGGCGACTAGAGACTCCCACCCACCAACCACCCGGGTTTTCAAACCGGCACATCAGCACTTCAGTACATCAGCACGTCAGCACGAATCACTTATCAGGACTTCAAGACTCCCAGACCCCAGGACTCCCCGACTCCCATGGAAGACTTCATTTTCGGCACCGTTGCCACCGACGAACTAAAACTCCTCAACCACCGCGCCACGCAGGAAGGTTTGCAGCATCTGCATCGCCTCTCGCCGGCCATCCCGCAGCCCGGCAAACCGGTCACGCTCACGGTCGTCACCGGCCCTGGCCAGCCCGCCGAGCGCATGGCCGCGTACCTCACCACCGATGGCCGCGAACCGCGCGGCAGCCGTGGTACCGCCGAAACTGGCGCCGCGATTCCCTTCCAACCGGGGCAGGTGATGTGGAACACCCTGCTGTGGGGGTACATCCAGGAGTGGCACGCCGACCTGCCGCCCCAGCCGGATGGCACGCTGGTGCGCTACAAGATCAGCGCGTGGTGTGAGCAGGGCGATGAGACCTATGCCGATTGGCCGGAAAGCAAAGTCAAAATCGAACTGGCGACGGATGCCTGGTTCAAGGGCAAGCCCGCCCCGAACACCGTCCCCGGTGACCCGGCGCGCGGCAAGGTGTTCTCGTATATTGTAGGCAAGGCCCGCGCCCCCAAATGGGCGCACTCGGCGGTGATGTATCACATCTTCGTGGACCGCTTCTTCCCCGGCCAGGGGCGCGCCTGGCTGCCGGCCCAAAACCTGCATGACCGCCATGGCGGCACGTTGTGGGGCATCGCCGAGAAACTCGACCACATTGAGCGGCTCGGCGCAAACGCCCTGTGGTTGAGCCCCACCTGGCCCAGCCCGACTCACCACGGCTACGATGTGACCGATTATGCACACACCAACCCGCTCCTGGGCGGCGACGAAGCCCTGCGCGCCCTGGTGACCGAAGCCCACCGCCGCGGCATCCGCATCATCCTGGACCTGGTGTGCAATCACATCTCCAATCATCACCCGCTCTTTGTGGAAGCGTTGAATCAGTCCGCCAGCCCCTACCGTGGCTGGTTCATCTTCGACGACTCGGAAGTCGGCTATCGTTCCTTCTTTGGCACGCACCATATGCCGCAGGTCAACCTCGAACACCCCGGCGCGCGCCAGTGGATGCTGGACACGGCGCAATTCTGGCTGCGCGAGTTCGGCGTGGATGGCTACCGGCTGGACCATGCCAACGGCCCCTCGCCGGATTTCTGGCCGGAGTTCACCGCCGTCTGCGCCGAGGCCAACCCGGAGGCGTTCGTATTTGGCGAGGTCGTCGAGCCGCCGGACGTACAGAAGGCCTATGAGGGCCGTCTGCACGGCCTGCTGGATTTCCACCTGTGCGACCATCTGCGCAAGACCTACGGCTACCGCAGCCTGCCGGAAGCGCAACTCGAAACATTCCTGCACCGCCACCGTGCCTTCTTCCCCGACGATGACGAATTCGTCATGCTCACCTTCGTGGACAATCACGACATGGACCGCTTCAAGTTCATCGCCGGCGAGGACACCGCCCTGCTCAAGCGGGCCGCACAGATACAGTTCGCCCAGCCGGGCACGCCGGTCATCTACTATGGCACTGAGGTCGGGTTGAGCCAGAGCGTGAGCATCAAGGAAGTGAAGCAGTTCGACGCCAGCCGCGCCCCGATGGTCTGGGACGAAGCCGCGCAGGATCTGGACTTGTTCGAGTTCTATCAGGGGTTGGTGCGGGCGCGCACGGGTACCGGAAAGTAGACAGAACTGGGGATTAATGGGACTGTCATCCTGTCCCTTGCTATAATCATCTCTGCCGCCCATGATTCCCATCAAACTTACCCTTGAAGGTTTTCTCTCCTATCGCGACCTGGTGGAACTGGACTTCACCTCGTTTGAGCTGGCGTGCATCAGCGGCCCGAACGGGGCGGGGAAATCTTCTTTGTTGGATGCCATCACCTGGGGGCTGTTCGGCGTGGCGCGCAAACGCGACGACTCCTTGATTCATGCGCAGGCCAACCAGGCCAGCGTGTCCTTCACCTTCCAGTATGAGAGCAACACCTACCGCGTGCTGCGCGCCAAGCCGCGTGACAAGACCAGCACGCTGGAGTTCCAGATTCAGACCGCAAACGGGGAGTGGAAACCGCTCACCGAGCGCAGCCTGCGTGCCACCGAGCAGAAAATAGAAGAAACCCTGCGGCTGGATTACGACACCTTCGTCAACGCTTCCTTCTTTTTGCAGGGCAAAGCCGACCAGTTCACCCAACAGCGCCCCGGCGACCGCAAGCGTATCCTCACCAGCATCCTTGGCCTGGAAGCCTGGGAAGCCTACCGCAAAGGCGCGTTTGAACGCCGCCGCCAGGTGGAGACACTGATACAGGAACGCGAGGGGCGTTTGCAGGAAATCCAGGCCGAGTTGAACGAGGAAGAACCGCGCCGCGTCCGGCTGAAGGAATTGCAGGAACAACTGGCTGGTCTGGCCGAAGCGCGCGCCGTACACGAGAACGCGCTCACCGAAATGCGCCAGCGCCGCGCTGCCCTGGCCGAACAGGAAAAACTCGCCGCCGCGCTGGCCGCCAGGCTGGCGCGGGCGCGCCAGACGCTCGAGGACATGGAAGCGCGCCGGGCGGCGCGCGCCGCTGAGCAGGAAATTCACGCCGAAGCGCTCACCCGGGCAAAGGAAATCGAGGCCGCCTACGCCGCATGGCAGGCGGCACGCGCCGAACTGGAAGAGTGGGATTCCAGCGCCGCCCAGTTCCATCAGCACCAGGAACGCCGCGCCGAGCCGCTGGCCGAAATCCAGCGCGAGCAGGCCCGGCTGGAAGCCGAACAGGAATCCCTGCTGGCCGAACAGGAGGAGACCGCCGCGGCGGAAGCAGAGCAGGCGGAACTCAAGGCGCAGTTGAAGGAACTCACCGCCGCGGCCAAAACGGCAGCCGCCCAACTGGCGGCGCGTGATGAAGCGCTGGCGGCGGTGGGCGCGGCGCGCGAGGCGCTGGCCGCGGCACGCGCCGAGAACCCGATGCTCAAAGCCGAGATGGATAACCTGAAGGAGTTGATTGACACCCTGGACGAATCGGACGGCGCAGACTGCCCCACCTGCGGCCAGCCGCTGGCCGGGCACGCCCGCAAGGAACGCGTGGCGCACCTTAAAGCCGAAGGCAAAGAACGCGGCGACAGGTACCGCGCCAACCAGGCGTTAATCAAAGAGTCCGAAACGCAATTGAAGGCGCTGGAAAAGCAGGCCGCCGAGTATGAAGGCAGCGACGAAGCGGCGCGTGCCGCCACCCGCGCCCTGGACCAGGCCAACGACCGGCTGGAGCAGATTGCCGCGCGGTTGAAGGAATGGAAAGCCGCAGGGGCGAAGCGCCTGAAGGAAGTGCAGAAGGCGCTGGACAAAGAGACCTTCGCCCCCGAAGCGCACAAGACGCTGGCCGCGATTGATGCCGAACTCAAGGCAATTGGCTATGACGCTGCCAGCCACGACGCGGCGCGTAAAGCCGAGCAGGCCGGCCGCGCTGCAGATGCCGACCTGCGCGCCCTGGAGAAAGCCCGCGCTGCGCACGAACCGCTGAGCCGCGAAGTGAATGAACTGGCGGCGCAGATACAAACCCAGCAAACCGAAGTGGGCGAGCAGCAGCGCGCCCAAGAAGATGCGCAGGCGGCGCTGGCAGCCGCCCAGGCCCAGGCGCCGGATGTGGCCGGGGCGGAAACCCGGTTGCTCGAACTCTCGGAGCAGGAGAATCGCATGCGGGTGGAAGTTGGCGGCGCCAACCAGCGGGTCAACGTGCTGGCTGACCTGAAAACCCGCAAGGCGGCGCTGGAAGCCGAGCGCGAAGAACTGGCGCACAGCGTCAACCGCTACAAGCAACTGGAACGCGCCTTCGGCAAGGATGGCGTGCCCGCCATGCTGATTGAACAGGCGTTGCCGCAAATCGAGACCAAGGCCAATGAGATTCTGGAACGCCTTTCCGGCGGCGGCATGTCGGTGCGTTTTGTGACGCAGGCGGAATACAAGGACCGCAGCCGCGATGACATGCGCGAAACGCTGGACATCGTCATCAGTGATGCCGCCGGCCACCGGGATTATGAAATGTATTCCGGCGGCGAGGCGTTCCGCATTAACTTCGCCATCCGGCTGGCGCTCTCCGAGGTGCTGGCCCAGCGCGCCGGGGCGCGCCTGCAAACGCTGGTCATCGACGAAGGCTTCGGCAGTCAGGACGAGGCCGGCCGCCAACGTTTGATTGAAGCCATCAACGCCGTCAAGCATGAGTTCGCCAAGATTCTCGTCATCACCCACATCGACGCCCTCAAAGACGCCTTCCCCAGCCGCATTGAGGTGGAAAAGACGACGCGCGGATCAGTGGTGAGTGTGCGGTGAGCGCCGCGTTCAAGAATTATCTGGAGTGGGAGAAGCAGGTTCCCCGGAGTATCCGTGGGGACAACCTGTGGAAATTGACGCTCTATCGCTCGGCGCTGTTCATCAGCGATTTGGCCGAAATAGATTCAGAAACGCTCGAGGCCGACCCCCGCTTTGCCAGCACCGCCGGGCAGTTGGTCGAGTCTGCCACTGTACTTGGTGACCACATCGCCGAAGGGTACAGCTTGCCGCCGGGCAAGGACCAGATTGCCAGTTACGAATCCGCTCTGGGCGCAGCCCGGCAGGCGCGCGCCTTGTACCTTCAGGTCCGGCCGATTCTGGGCCAGAGCGTAGCCGACCATCGCAGTGAACTGCTGGCAAACCTGATCAAAGAGACTATCGCGCAGATGAAATCCCGGCACGAGAAATCCGCCCGTGAACAGGGTCTGGATTATTTGCGCGCCCGCGACAGCCATGCAGAGGAAATTCCTTTCGCTTCGTTAGATTGACTAAAGGCCGGGGGTCAGTGGCCGGGATGGGGTGGGCGGATAACAACCGTGCTGCCGCGCGGGTGCCAGCCTTCTCTTGACACTGTTCCTAATTCAGACTATTATTGTCCCTGTTTGTGAACATTCTCACAATTTGGCCTGATTGCGAGCGTTGCCATGACCGAACCCTCCACTGATGTACTCCTGCGCGCTGAGCGCGTCACCAAGACCTACCAGATGGGCAGCGTAGAAGTCGACGCGCTGCGCGCCGTGGATTTTGAAGTGCGCCGCGGCGAATTCGTCGCCATCATGGGGCCGTCCGGTTCCGGCAAGTCCACCCTGCTGCATCTATTGGGCGGCCTGGACCAGCCCAGCGAAGGCGAAATCACCCTGGCGGGGCAGCCGCTTTCGCAGCTTACCGATGATGAAATCACCACCGTCCGGCGGCGCAAGGTGGGTTTCATTTTCCAGTTTTACAACCTACTTCCGACCTTGAGCGCGCAGGAGAACATCGCCCTGCCTCTGGTCATCGACGGCGAGAATGTGGGCTTGCACACCGCCCGCCTGAACACCCTGATTGACCTGGTCGGCCTCACCGACCGCGGCGACCACCGGCCGGACCAGCTCTCCGGCGGCCAGCAGCAGCGCGTCGCCATCGCCCGCGCTTTCATCAACCAGCCGGAGATTGTGCTGGCCGACGAGCCCACCGGCAACCTGGACTCGCGCACCGGCACCGCCATCCTCGAACTGCTGCAGCGCACCTGCCGCGAGATGCAGGCCACCATCCTGATGGTCACCCATGACGCCCGCGCCGCGTCCTACGCGGACCGCGTGGTCTTCCTGAAAGATGGGCAGGTCGTCCATCATCTCGGCGAAAACGGCAAGGGCAACAGCGTGGAAGCCATCATGGATGTGATGGCCGGGCTGGAACTTTAATATGTCCTGTCATTCCGAGCGCCAGCGAGGAATCTCGCGAACAAGGTCGAGTTTGCCACGGCGGCTGCGCCGGAAACGAACTATCGCACTCGGGATTCCCTTCGACTTCGCTCAGGGCAGGCTTTCAGTCGGGGTGGATGCACATTGTGGTCGTGAGTACTCCACCCTCCTTCAGAAAGACAAAACGAATTAATGACAGGCGGATTTTCCCAGAATTCACTCTAAACATGTTCTAGCTCATGCTCTTCAACCGCCCTTTCCTCGCCCCCTTCGCCTTTGCGCTGCGCAACATGCGCCAGCGCATGGGCCGCACCCTGCTCACCGGTCTGGGCATCGCGCTGGGCGTTGCGGTCGTCCTGTCCATCGAAATCACCAATGTCAGCACGCTGGACACGATTAACACCGTCTTCAATCTTGCGGCCGGGGAAGCCAACCTGCTGGTCTCCACCGACAACCTGCTGGCCGGCATGGGCGAAACCCTGCCGGAAGAATTGGTGGACCGCATGGCCGCCTTTGAGGAGGTCGAACTCGCTACTCCCACCTTGCGGGTGAACACGCTGCTGGCGAGCGAAGCCTCGGAATGGGAATTGGAAATCGGGTTCACCGGCGCCGCCGCGGGCACCATCCTGCAACTGTATGGCGTGGATGTGGTGCGCGACCCTGAACTGCGAGTGTACAAATTCACTGCGGGCCGCTTGCCGAGCCCCGATGCGTATGAAGCTGTGCTTCCCGCCGACTATGCCGCCGAGAAGGACCTGGCTCTCGGGGATGACCTCGTGCTGCTGGTCCCCGGAAGCGGCGTGGCGCGGCTGGAAGTCGTGGGCCTGCTCGCCAGCGAGGGCGTGGCGCTGTTCAACAACGGCGTGGTCGCCGTCGCCCCGCTGAGCGTGGTGCAGGAGTTGTTCAACCACCGCGGCGAAATTGACGAGGTCGGGCTGAAGATTGTCCCGGCGATTGCCAGCGACCCGGATGCCCTGGACGCCCTCAAAGACCGGCTGGAAGAACGCGTGGGCCGCAACGCCCGCGTGATATACCCGGCGGCGCGCGGCCAGCTGGTCAGCCGTATGCTCGCCAGTTTTCAGGCCGGCCTGCAACTGTTTTCTGGTATTGCTATCTTCGTCGGCACCTTCTTGATCTACAACACCTTTTCGATGACGGTGGTCGAGCGCACCCGCGAGATCGGCATGATGCGCGCCATTGGTATGAACCGCTGGCATGTGTTGGGGCTGGTGATGGTCGAAGCGTCCATCCTGGCGGTGGCGGGTTCTGCGGTCGGGCTGGTGTTCGGCGTGGTGCAGGCGCGCGCCTTGATGCTCGTAACCGGCGCGTTCCTCGCCGCCGGCGATGCCGTCATCACCGTCACGCCGCAGGCGCTGCTGCAAAGCCTGTTCGTCGGCATTGTCATCACGCTGGGCGCGGCATTGTTCCCCGCCTACCAGGCCACCCGCATCTCGCCACTCGAGGCGCTGCGTGCCCGCGCCCAGACCGGCGAGAAGGTGCGGCCGGCCGTCTGGGTCACCGGGTTGGTCATGCTGGCCCTCGGATTGGCGAACATTTACGTCATCCCCTACCGAGCCAGCGTGTATTTCAATATCCTCCAGGGTTCGGTGCTGCTCATCCTGGCCGGGGCCACACTCACCGTGCCGTTGGTGGTGAAGGCGTTGGAAGGCGCGGCGCGGCCCTGGGTCAGGCGCTTGTATGGCGGCGAAGGCGCGCTCGGCTCGGCCAACGTGCAGCGCAGCGTCGGGCGCACCACCCTGACCGTGGCGGCTATGATTGTCGCGCTGGCGATGATTGTCGGCATCGGCTCGATTTCGATTTCCTTTGAAGATGATTTCACCTCATGGATTAACGCCTCGCTGGGCGGCGACCTGTACGTCACCTCGCCGGTCAAGCTGCGCCAATCGTTCCTCGGCCAGCTGGCCACAGTGGAAGGCGTGGAGGCGGCCACGCCGGCGCGCTTCCACATCGTGCAGGTGGCGGCGCGTTCCTTGCCGCCCGAAACCGCCGATGATGATGACACGGTGTATTTCGTCGCCATCGAGCCGGAGACCTACCGCCAGGTGAGTTCGGTGGAGTTCACCAGCAATCAGGGTGACCCCGAAGCCAACTGGCAGGCGCTGGCGGGCGGCGATGCCGTGTTCCTCTCCAGTCAGTTGGCCGAGACTTACAACCTCAATCAGGGCGACACCATCTGGCTCAAAACCCGCCGCGGCGAAAAACCGTTTCGGGTGGCCGGCGTCATCGTGGATTTCTTCGCCCAGGGGCAGACCATCACCGGCACGTACCGTGACCTTGGCGCCTATTTCTCTGAGGATGGCGCCGACCGCATCACGGTGAAGGTGGCCGAAGGCTACACCATTGACGAGGTCAGCCAGCGCATCAAGGACCGCTATGGCGAACAACGCAACTTGAACGTGCAGACGACCACCTCGTTCAAGGCGCAGATTCAGGGACTGCTGGACCAGTCGCTGGCGCTGTTTGACGTGTTGAGCCTGATTGGCGTCGTCATCGGTTCGCTCGGTGTGGTGAACACGCTGACGATGAACGTCATCGAGCGGCGGCGCGAGATCGGCGGTCTGCGCTCGCTGGGGATGACGCGCAACCAGATTGTGCGCATGGTGCTGGCCGAAGCGTTTTCGCTCGGCTTAATGGGCGCGCTCTACGGCCTGGGGTTTGGGTTCGTGCTGGCCCAGGTGATGATTCAGTCGATGAACAGCATGAGTGGCTATGACCTTGAATTCGTTTTCAGTCCAACCCCGTTCCTGGTGGGGCTGGCGCTGGCGGCCGGGATTTCCCAGCTGGCCGCGCTGGCGCCCGCCCGGCGCGGGGCTGCTCTGAACATTGTGGAGGCAATCAAACATGAATAAGAAACTCGTTATCGGCATCCCGGTGGGCCTGGCTGTGCTGGCCCTGGCGTTTTTTGGCTATCGCCAGTTCCTCGCGCCGGTGCCCGCCACGCCCACCGCCGGCGCCGGGGCGGTTGGCACAACCCAGACCGGGCCGGATGTCATCTCCGCCGAAGGACGCGTCCAGCCGGCGCGTTCGGTGCGGCTCTCCTTCAGCAGCGGCGGGCAGGTGGCCGAAGTGCTGGTGCGGGTGGGTGACGTGGTAACCGAAGGCCAGCCGCTGGCACGCCTCGAGGACCGCGCCGCAGCCGAGGCCGCGCTGGCTGCCGCCGACCTGGAACTGGAAGCCGCCCAGCAGGCCTTTGATGCGTTGACTGAAGACCTGGACCTGGCGCGGGCGGTCGCGCAACGCGCCGTTGCTGTGGCACGCGCTGATGTGCGCGACTCCGAGCGCCGGGTGACCAACCTCGACTCGCCCAGCAAACAGACCGAGATTGACCGGGCGCAGGCCAATGTGGTGCTTCTGGAAGACCAGCTGGACAAAGCGCGCGATGCCTACGAACCCTATGCCGACAAGCCCGAATCCAACCTGACGCGCGCCGTGCTTCAGCAGAAATTCGCCGCCGCCCAGCAGGCCTATGACGATGCCGTGCGCTTGCTCAACAACCTCGAAGGCACTGCCGACGAAATCGATGTGGCGACGGCCGCCGCCGACCTGGCGTTGGCGCGTGCCCGCCGGGCCGATGCCGAGCGCGCCCTGGCCGACCTGGCGAACGGGCCCGACCCGGACGCGCTGGCGCTGGCCGAGCGCCGCCTGGCCAGTGCCCAGGCCCAGCGCGCCGCGGCCCAGGATGCCCTCGACCGCATGGAATTGCGCGCTCCCTTTGCGGGCACCGTGGTCAGCGTGGACCTCGAAGCCGGTGAATTCGCCGTGCCCGGCACGTCGCAGGTGGTGCTGGCAGATGTAAGCGCCTGGGAAGCGGAAACCACCGACCTCTCCGAAGGGGATGTCGCCCTGCTGGCGGTCGGAATGCCGGTCACTGTGTCGCTGGATGCGTTTCCCGGCGAGACCTTCGAAGGCGTCATCATTGAAATCGGTTTGCTGGGGCAGGATGTGCGCGGCCAGATTACCTATCCGGTGACCGTGACCTTTGACCCCGGTGATGTGCCGGTGCGCTGGGGCATGACCGCCTTTGTGGATGTGGCCGTCGAGGACTAGCCAGCGGCCAGACAATTCCCTGATTCGCACGGCACGCAGCATAACCTCTAGGCTGCGTGCCGTTTCTTATTTCTCGTGGGTCTATAATCTTTTCTTGTGAAGCCTCCACAATCCCCCTGGCAGCGCACATTGGTGGTGCTGTTCATCGTCCAGCTGCTCACCGCCGCCGGATTTTCCAGCATCTTCCCGTTCCTCCCGTTTTACGTGGAGGACCTTGGCTCCAGCAGCGGCTTGAGCGTGGAGGTGCTTTCCGGCCTGGTGTTCTCGCTGCAGGGCGTGTCCATGATGATTGCCTCGCCCATCTGGGGCAGCCTGGCGGACCGCTATGGCCGCAAGGTGATGATTCAACGCGCCACGATAGCCGGCGCGCTGACGATTGCCGCCATGGGCCTGGTGCAAACCGCCGAGCAGTTGATTTTTGTGCGCATCCTGCAGGGCGCACTCACCGGCGTCGTCTCGGCCAACTCGGCGTTGCTGGCGTCGGTCACGCCGCGCGAGCGCTCCGGTTACGCCATGGGCATGTTGCAGGTAGCGCTGGGCACTGGCCTGGCGGTGGGGCCCGTGGCGGGCGGCGTACTGGCCGATGCCTTTGGCTACCGGCCGGCGTTCTACGTTACCGCCGCCCTGCTCACCATCGGCGCTTTGCTGGTGACCTTCCTGGTGCATGAGGATTTCATCCCGGATGCCGCTAAAGCCGGGGCGCGGGCGGTAGCGCGTGGCTGGCGTCTGGTGCTGGGGCGCTCCGGCGTGCTGGTGACCTACCTGATGCGCTTCATGAGCCGCGCCGGACGCATGATGATTATCCCGATTGCGCCATTCTTCATCGCCACGCTGGTGAGCGATTCTTCCTTGATGAATACCTATGTCGGCTGGGCCATCAGCCTGCCGGCGTTGGCCACCACCCTGAGCGCCGGCTACTTCGGGCGGCTGGGCGACCGCATCGGCCACCGCAAGGTGCTGGTAGCCTGCATGTTGGCCGCCGGGCTGTTGTTCCTGCCGCAGGGGCAGGTGAACAGCGTGTGGCAATTGCTGGTCTTGCTGGCGCTTTCCGGCGTGGCGATGGGCGGCGTGGTGCCCACCATCAGCGCGCTGCTGGCGCACTACACCCTGCCGGGTGAGGAATGCGCCACCTACGGGCTGGACAATTCCATCAGCGCCGCCGGCAACGCGGTGGCTCCGGCTGTGGGCGGCCTGCTGGCCGGGTTGTTCGGTCATCCGGCCGCGTTCACCGGTACCGGACTGCTGCTGCTGGCCGCCGCCGGCATCGCCGCCGCCAGCCTGCCGCACACCGCGGCCCATGCGGTAGAGCCGGTTGCAGTCATCGGGGATTAAAAAAGACTCCCGCTATCTGGCGGGAGTCTTTTCTTGTACTACTTACTCATATAGTTGGCCGCACGTTTCTTGAATTCCGTCGGAAAGAACTAGTGACGAACTATTAAGAGTGCGTTTTCGGCTACTTCCTAGACATGAAGGATCTCCGGGGCCGAAAAGGGTGGAATTTTCGGTGAACTACATAATAGGGTACAATTTGTACGCAGTCCAAGAGGGTCGGAGATGGATCACGCCAAATTATCAGAAGCGTCGAGGCTTATCCAGCAGGGCCAGAAGGCCAAGGCTATTCCAATACTGTTGGAGTTCGTTAAGGAGCATCCAACCAACAGCCGAGCCTGGTTGCTACTGGGGTATTCTCTGGATGATTTACATCGCAAGGAAAAGTGCTATAAGCGGGTCCTTGCATTGGATCCAGACAACCAGAAAGCTCATGACCTCCTCTCTTCGCTGACAAGATCCCGACAAGTTGAACCAGCCTCCGCCCCTTCAAGCGCACCCGGCCGACCACGCGGAGGACAGCGCCGATCCAGTTCCATTCCTTTGGTCCTCGGCCTGGTAGCCGGGTTGCTGGGTGTGGCACTTCCCCTTCTCTATGCGAGCGTAACCGCTCCGCCGCCGGATTTTATCGTTGACCTGGCACGAAGCAGCCACGGTGTGGTCGTCTTGACTCTGAGCCCGACTCCTGAAAGTGCAACTGCAACGCAATCTCCCACTGCACTGAACACAAGCACTGCAACCGCCACAGCTTTGCGGCTATTGGATGCTGCGCCAACTTGGACCTTAACCCCCCCACCCGCCGCGGATTCCACCCGCGGAAAATATGACAGGATGAGGGATTTGCTGGCGAAGTATTTTCTTGAAGAGGGGATCACCGACCCGGAAGACCTGTATACGCTTGCCGACCAAATGATTGATCTCAATCCCGAATTCGGGCTTGCTTACTTGTTGCGAGCCAAAGCCCTCTTTCTCGTCCAGGACTATGGTTCGAATTCCGCACTCGAACCCGTCCCACTCTCCGCAATTGAAAACGACCTCGGCATCGCGCTAGACAAAGGCCCCGTTACCGGAGAGGTCTATGCATTGCGCTATCGACTTTGGGGAGAATACCTAGTAAAGGGAGACTACTATTACTACAAGTACAGGCACTCCGAGTTGCGCATGCAGGACCTGATCATGAGTATCCACATGGGGCAGGCGCTGCCAGGCGATGGCCTGTTAATCTCATCTCTTCTCACTCACCTTGGTCGGTGTCAGGAATCCGTTAACTACCTGCTCGAATATCGCCGTCAGTACCCGGAGATCGGCGAGTATGGTAGTTACTCTTCGGAATTGGCGCTGGCCTACTTATGCCTGGAGGAATTTCCTAAGGCGATTGACAGTATTCAGATTGCGTGCGAATTGTGCGACATCTATGACTTCCAAGTCTGGCAGGCAATAATTCTTTATGAGTCGGAGAATTACGTCGAAGCGGCTGCTCTATTAGAAGAACTTCTCGCATACAACCCGTATGATGCAACGCTCTACACAGTCAGGGCAGGTGTGCGGGTTGCCGAGGGCGACTATTATGGCGCGCATGACGATCTGGACCTGGCAGATTGGCTTGATTTCCAAAACCAGGGATACCGCAACTACATCCGCGGCGAATTGGCGTATCGTGAGGGGTCCATGGACCAGGCGGGCAGATATTTCCAGGAAGCCGAGGCTATCCTCTCCCCTTGGCACAACTCCATTAAGCTTAAGGCACTGGAACGACTTCAGGAACTTGGGCTGGAACGTCTGTACCCCGACCCCGTGCCAAATTTGGAGATTGAAGTGCCCAGCCCCTCAGCGCTTATTGCTCGTCTAACACCTCCTGAGGCCCCCGACCCTGCATTCAATGCGAACCCGACGGTTTTCACCTATGCAGGAACAGGCTGGCAGTATCTGGTACAGGATAGCTACATTGCATTCAAACCGGCGGGCCCATACACGGTTGAAGATGTAGGCTCCCTGTGGCTGGTCTTCGATGGGTTTGAGCTTGAAGAATACGTCAACGCCAAGCAGATTGAGATCACGCTTTATTCACCTGATGGGGAAGAAACCTTCACGCACAATGACCTGACTTTTGGAAGGTTCAAGGTGCCCAACCCGGAACGATTTGTCGCTGAAGACGGGACAATCTACCTCTATTGGAAATACGAGGTGCCGGACCAAATCCTCCTTTCCAATATTTCGATAGTCGTTGAAGGCACTGACTCATTTGGATTCTGGGTGATCATCAGTGAGTAGCGGTGGAAGGCCGAGGTTGGCACTCGCCAGGGGATTGCTCGCTCTGATTGCGTTTCTGCTGGTTTCAGGGGTCGCGGCCCTGGCTGCAGGTCTTATCTGGTACGACCGCGCCGATGCGGTCATTGTGACGGAGATTTTCGTCACACAATCAGTACTCCAGACGGCAATGGCGTATGAAAGCCCAACGCCCCTGCCAAGCGAAACCCCTACGGCGGTCCCTACCCCGACAGTGGATCCGACGGCGACTCCCACCCCGGAACCAGAAAGCGCTCAATTCCGAGATCCTGAGATCGTCATCCTCCTAAATGAACTTTCGGATTACTTCAACATAACAGGAGACGGCCAGTCCATCGTCGAGCGGTTGGAGCCGCTCATTCCTGAAATGTCCTACGCTCTCGACCGCGGTCAAGCCTACTGGCTCCTGGCGGGAGCCTACGGCCAAAGTTATCTCAATAATCCAACTCAGTATTTGCGGGCGCGCGATCAGGCCATTAGCGAATTTTTGTCGGTGATCGAGGCGGGACCGGACCCACTGACGCTTGCGACCGCCTACAATCTCTTAATTAAGGCTTACTTGAGTACGGATCTCGGGCCAACAGTCTACCTCTATGAGCAAGAGGCAATGGCCAGTCTTACGGAGATGCTGCGCGAAGAGCCGGAACCCGCGCTGGCGTTGGATGTCTATCTCATCTTGATGGATGCTTTTGAAGCTGGCGGAAGTTTGGACACCCGAGATCGGGCAATCGAGTCCTTTCTTGCTCTGGCGACCGAGTATGCCGCGGCAGATGGGGATATGTCCTACCAGGCTGGAGTGCTGAATCTTCTCGGCAAATTGCACATGGACCGGTTTGATTATCAACTCGCCGCCGAATACTATGCCCGCCTTGCTCTGCTTGATAACAGTCCCGAAGTACTGCTCAATGCCGCCATCGCCTACGGGTCAGCCAACAACCTTTCCTGTAGTTACAAGTATGCTGTTCAGTTGGTTGCCCTTCCACCAAGCCAACTGGATCCTGAGGACCAGGTACTGGCAGGTTACTTGTTGACCTCTGCTCTAGACTATTACGATGGAGTGGTACCCGAATGCCCATAGGTAGTTGGCCGCTGTTTCTTGATTTGGGTCGGAAAGAAACAGCGGCCAACTATTAGAAGTAGTCCCAGAAATCCTCGTCAGGCGAAAATGCCGGATTCTGAAAGTACCTTTGTCTTTAACTATCCGGTGGACTACTTAGAACGGCTTGAACATCATCAGCCACAGGATGATGGCGAAGCCGCCAATGCCAATGTAGAGTAATTCCTTGGGGCGGGTTTTGGAAAGGTGCGCCAGCACGGTTTCGGCAGGCTGGGGGGCCATCGCCTCGCGCGGTTTGTTGCCCTCCATGTAGGGCATGCCCAATAGTTTGCGCGCCCCGTGGTAAGTCTTGCTTACCGAATTCATCCACACTGACTGCCCGATGAGGATGACCAGCGACGCCCAGATCCAGCCTGTACCCCACCACTGCCCCATGAAGCCGGTGATGATGCCGGCGATCAGCAGCGCCAGCAACGCCAGCATCGTCGTTGGGAACGCCGCCGCAGACAGGTCCAGCAGGGACTTGATGCGCTCCACATCTTTTTCCTGCTTGAGCCGGAATGACATGTATACCGCCACCCCATGCCCCATCAGGAACAGGAAACCGGCCAATGCATGTATGTACTTCATCCACAGGTAGAGAGAATTCATTCCTCAAGCCTCCTCGCTTGGTATCGGTAAAGAATACACCCGAAATGCCCTCTTGCGCAACACCTTCAGATTGCCCTATGATTGGGGAGGCTGAAGTTGCGCCAGCGCAATGTCGCCTAGATTAAACAGGGGTAAAATGCCGTGGGTTCGTCACCTTACTCTCTGTTTCAGAGGAGCATCGCCGCATGACCGTACCCTCATCACCCGCGCCGCTTTCATGGCGCATCCTGATATTAATGGCCGGGCTGGGCATCCTGTTCGGCCTGGGGGCCTTCACCTTTACCTACGCCGAGGGCACCTCGTACATCTCCAACAACCCGGAAACCTGTGTCAACTGCCACATCATGCGCCCGCAGTTCAGCGCGTGGGTCAAGGGCAGTCATCACAACGTCGCCACCTGCAACGACTGCCACACCCCGCATGATTTCTTCGGCAAGTGGTTCGTCAAGGGCGTCAACGGTTTTAATCACAGCCGGGCGTTCACATCCGGGGACTTCCCCGAACCCATTCAGATTACGGATTTCAACCGCAATGTTGCCCTCAACAACTGCCGCGACTGCCACGCCAGCCTGGTGAGCCAGGTGGTGCTGGGCGGGCAGCATGAAGAACTGGACTGTCTGGCCTGCCACAATGGCGTGGGCCATGATGACTAAAGGAGAACACAACCAATGAAGAAGTACCTGACGCGCCAGAACCTGATTTACCTGCTGGTGTTTGGTGGGGCCGTGCTGCTCACCGCCGCCGTGGCCGCCCTGCTCGCCAACATCAACCAGCGCAAGGCCGAAGCCGCCCTCACCGGCTTCGTCATCCAACCGATTGCCGCCGATGAACTCGACCCCGCCGCGTGGGGCGTGAATTACCCGCTGCAATACGAGCGCTTCATGATGACCGAAATCAACTACGGCCAAACGCCCTATGGCGGCTCGGAGCCGTACAGCAAACTGGAACGCTACCCGGCCATGGTGCGCATCTGGGCCGGCTATGCCTTCAGCGTGGACCACAACGAAGAGCGCGGCCACTTCTACGCCCAGAGCGACCAGGAAAACACCCAGCGCGTGCAGATTGTCAACCAGCCGGGCGCGTGCATCAACTGCCACTCCGCCGAAGCGCCGGGCCTGATTGCCGAACTGGGCTGGGAGGAATTCAACCACACGCCTTACAACGACCTCGTCGAACGCCTGCACACCGGTTCCTCCTGCGCCGACTGCCACGACCCGGCCACCATGGAACTGCGCATCACACGCCCGGCCTTCATCAACGCCATGACCGCCCGCGGCATTGACCTCTCCGAAGCCACCCGCCAGGAAATGCGCACCTACGTCTGTGCCCAGTGTCATGTGGAATACTACTTCGCCGGCGACAACAAGGTCCTCACCTTCCCGTGGACCAACGGCCTGAACATTGACGACATCTCCGAGTACTACACCGACCTCGGTTTCAAGGATTGGACGCATGCCGAGTCCGGGGCGCAGATGATTAAGATTCAACATCCCGAATTCGAGATGTGGTCCAGCGGCCTGCACGCCGCCAACGGCGTGGCCTGCGCCGACTGCCACATGCCCTACATCCGCGAGGGCAGCATCAAGGTCTCTGACCACTGGCTGCGCAGCCCGCTCAACAACCTGGAAGCCGCCTGCCAGACCTGCCACAATGTGAGCGTGGAAGAACTGGAACGCCGCGTGGTGACGGCGCAGAACACCACCGCCGAATTGCTGCGCTCCGCGGAAGCCGCCCTGCTGGATGCCATCGACGCGATTGTGGCCGCCCGCGCCGCCGGTGCCAGCGATGAAGACCTGGCGGAAGCCCTGCGCCTGCACCGCGAAGCCTCCCTGCGCTGGGACTTCGTGTCTTCCGAGAACAGCACCGGTTTCCACAGTCCGCAGGAAGCCGCCCGCATCCTCGCCAACAGCATAGACTTCGCCCGCCAGGCGGAACTGGCGGCGAAAGCCGTCACGGCCGCTCTCTCCGGCAACTGACACTTTTCCCCTCAACGAAAACTCCCGATTTCTTCAAGAAATCGGGAGTTTCTTGCTTAACAATTGCACGGTGTTATAATCCTCCGGTTAAATTGAAGAACAGGAACCAAAGGCAGAACCCCCATGCTGGACAAAGTGCAAGGCATTCTGGCGCGTAACGCCGAGATCGAGCGCGAACTGATGGAAGTGGGCGACAACTACCAGCGCGCCACCGCCCTGGCCAAGGAACGCGCCGAACTCGCCGACCTCGTGGAGACCGGCCGCGAATACAAGGACGTGCTGACGCGGCTGGAAGAAGCCCGCGGCCTCGTCTATGGCAACGACCCGGAACTGGCCGAACTGGCCGCGGCAGAGCTGGCGGAACTGGAACCCAAGGTGGACCCGCTGGAAAAACGCATCAAAATGCTCCTCCTGCCCAAAGACCCGCGCGACGCCCGCAACGTCATCATGGAAATCCGCGCCGGCACCGGCGGCGACGAAGCCGGCCTGTTCGCCGCCGACCTCTTCCGCATGTACACCCGCTACGCCGAGCGCCAGGGCTGGAAGGTCGAAGTGCTTTCGATGAGCGAAACCGGCGTGGGCGGCATGAAGGAAGTCATCTCCGAGATTAAGGGCAAGGGCGCGTTCTCGCGGCTCAAGTTCGAGTCCGGCGTGCACCGCGTCCAGCGCGTCCCGGACACCGAAAGCCAGGGGCGCATCCACACCTCCACCGCCACCGTGGCCGTCCTCGCCGAAGTCGACGAGGTCGAGATCGACATCCCCGACAAGGACATTGAAGTCGAGGTCTACAAATCCGCCGGGGCTGGCGGGCAGAACGTGCAGAAGAACGCCACCGCGGTGCGCATCCGTCACCTGCCCAGCGGGCTGGTGGTGGCCTGCCAGGATGAGCGCAGCCAGTTGCAGAATCGCATGCGTGCCATGAGCATCCTGCGCGCCCGGTTGTATGAAGCCGCCGAGGAAAAGCGGCGTTCCGAAGAAGACGCCACGCGCCGTTCGCAGGTCGGCACCGGCGAACGCTCCGAAAAAATCCGCACCTACAACTACCCCCAGTCGCGCGTCACTGACCATCGCGTCGGCATCTCCTCCTACAACCTGCCCGTCGTCATGGACGGCGACATCGACGAATTCATCGACGAACTGCTCTCCACCGACGAGGCCGAACGGCTGGCCGCCGCCGGCTTTGAAGGCTGAGCCGGGCCGTGAGCCTGCCCGCCCTGCCGTCCACCTTGGCCGCCGCGCTGGACGAAGCCCGCGCCGCTCTCCAAATCGTGGCCGATGACCCGGGGCGCGAGGCCCACATCCTGCTGGCGCACCTCACCGGCCAGCCGCGCGCCTGGCTGCTGGCGCATCCCGAAGCCCCCCTGCGGCAGGAAATCGCCGTCGCCTACCGCGCCGCCGTCCGCCGCCGGGCGTTGGGCGAACCCCTGCCGTACCTGGTGGGCGAGTGGGAGTTCTACGCCCGGCCATTCTTTCTTGACCCCAACGTCCTCATCTTCCGTCCGGAAACCGAACTGCTGGTGGAGACCGGGCTGAACTGGCTGAAAGCCCACCCGGCCGCGCGCCAGGCCGCCGACATCGGCACTGGCTCCGGCGTCATCGCCATCGCACTCGCAATCCAGATTGCAGATTTACATGTCATCGCAATAGACATTTCCGAGCCCGCGATTGCGCTGGCGACGCGCAATGCCGAGCGTCACGCCGTACAGGGTCAGATCACCTTCGTGCAGGGAGACCTGCTGGCTGGGCTCCCCGCGCCGGTGGACCTGCTGTGCGCCAACCTCCCTTACATCCCCACCGCCACGCTGGACACGCTGGACGTGGCGAAGCACGAGCCGCGCCTCGCATTGGATGGCGGGCCGGACGGACTGCGGTTAATCGCCCGCCTGCTGGCCGATGCGCCGGGCAAACTTAATCCGGGCGGCGCGGCCCTGCTGGAAATCGAAGCCGGGCAGGGCGAGAGCGCGCCGGCCATCGCTCGCCGGCACTTCCCGCACGCCGCCATCGACGTGCGCCCGGACCTGGCCGGGCATCCGCGTCTGCTGGTGGTGCAGACATAGAGTTAATCGTGCAGCGACCTAATGTAGGGGCGACGCATGCGTCGCCCCTACCCCGCATGTGGACATTGGGAAACGAAGGTTACCCAATTCGATGAATCCCCTCATCCTCCCCGCCGCCGACCCGGCCTCTATCGAAGAAGCCGTGCGCGCCCTGCGCCGCGGCGCGGCCGTCGCCTTCCCCACCGATACGGTCTACGGCCTCGGCGCGCTTGCCACGGTTGCCGCCGCCATCGGCCGGTTGTACGACATCAAGGGCCGCGACGAAACCAAAGCCATTGCCATCCTGCTGGCGGGCGATGACCAGCTGCCGCAGGTGGCAACGGACTTAAGCCCCGCGGCCTTAACGCTGGCGCGCCGCTTCTGGCCGGGCGCGCTCACCCTCGTGGTGCCGCGCCACCCATCCCTGCCGGATGTCCTCTCGCCGCGCCCCACCATCGGCGTCCGCGTGCCGGACCATGCGGCGGCGCGCGCCCTGCTGGCGGCGGCCGGGCCGCTGGCCGTCACCTCGGCCAACCTCTCCGGCGCGCCGGACTGTACCACCGCCGCGCAGGTGGCGGTGCAACTGGGCGGGCGGGTGGAATTGATTCTGGATGGCGGCGAAACGCCCGGCGGCGTGCCGAGCACCGTGGTGGATACCACCGGAACGGACATTGCCATTTTGCGCGGCGGGCCGGTGAGCGAGGGGCAAATCCGCGACGCGCTATCAGGCCGCGGGCTTTAGCCCGCTCCGATTGCCGCCACCCCTCTCATCCAACCCTCACCCGATTCTCAGGGTGTGCTTATCTCTGTGCCTATAATAGACAGGGGTTTATCGTTCTCTCCTCCTTAAAGGACCGCCGCCAGTGCGCTTGCACCGGCGGCGGTTTTGATTATCTGGAAAGCTGTTCAAGGGTCAACGCCAATTCGAGTGTGCCCTCATTCCTCGTTGACGCATAACTAGGTCTTAATCGCTTCCACGTACAGACCGATTTCCGGGCGGCGGAAGTCGAAGAAGCGCGGATCACGCAACACGGGGGCGGCGCTCTGCAGGTAACCGGAGCGGGCGGCGGTGGCGAATCCAGCGCTGCGGAACATCGCTTCCAGTTTGCCGGCGTTGTACCAGTTGAAGTGGTTGCCGGGATACTGGCGCTGTTTCTCCAGCGAGGCGCGTGCCTGGCAGGCGGCCATCGCGTCATCGAATTGCAGGCGGCTGAACAGGTCGTTCAGCTCGGCGTCACTGATCGGGTTCGCTATCGGGTCGGCGTGAATCTCGCTGGCGTTGCTGGCGAACTGGTAGAGAAAGTTCTGGCCGATGGACGCTTCGTTAGGGTTGACCCGGAACGTCTTGTTCGGATAGGTCTTCTCATGGGCATCCTTGCGCCAGAACAGCGTCCGGTCGCCGGCCTGCCACGCCCGGTAGTAGATGTCCATATCCGGGACGATGACCCGCAGCACGCCGCCGGGGCGCAGGGCGCGCTGGGCTTCGTTCAGAAAGTGCTGGGCGGCCTCATCGGTGACGTGTTCCAGCGCATAGGACGAGTAAATGATGTGGGCGGAGTTGTCCGCCACCGGCAGCGGGGTGAGGGCCAGCAGGTCCCAGGCCAGGTCCAGCTTATCGGCGTTGTCGTACCACTCGGAGGGGTGGTCGATCTTCGTCCACGCCGGGTGATTGAACTGAGGCCCCGCACCGACGTTGTAGAACTGCCGCTTTTGCACTGCCTCCGCGCCGTACAGCGATTCGTACGCGGCGAGGTCTACCTGCGCGGTGGCTTTCGTGGGACGTAGGGGAGTTTTGATGGATTTCATGTTTCACCCGATCAGGCGGAGTGCCTATGGTTAGCCTTGTGCAATAACCCCCACCGCCCAGTTCGGCAGGGCGTCCATCGCCAGCGGTTCGGGCGTAGTCTGCCCCAGCGCGTGACGGTAGTAGCCCGCCGCGGCAATCATCGCCGCGTTGTCGGTGCAGTATTTGAGCGCGGGGATGTGCACCCGGCCGGGCGTGTCTTTGGTCACCAGCGCGCGCAAGGCGGCGTTGGCTGACACCCCGCCCGCCACGATGAGTTCTTTCGCATTGTGCTGCTGGGCGGCGAAGCGCGCCTTGGTTGCCAGCACCTCCACCACCGCCTGCTGGAACGATGCCGCCAGGTCGGCGGTAGGCAGGGGGGTATCCACCGCGCCCCAGTCCTTCACCTCGGCGGCGGCTTCGGGCGAAAGCGCCTTGCGCTTCAGGTCGCGCACCTGGTGCAGCACCGCGGTCTTCAGGCCGCTGAACGAGAAGTCGAACGTGCCTTCCAGCCACGAACGCGGGAAGGCGAAAGCGGCCGGGTTGCCACCCTCGGCGGCTTTCTGGATCGCCGGGCCGCCGGGGTAACCGAGGCCGAGCAGGCGCGCCACCTTGTCGAAGGCTTCGCCGGCGGCGTCGTCCAGCGTGCCGCCCAGCCGTTCGTAGGTCAGGTGCGCGGTCATGAGTACAAGTTCGGTGTGCCCGCCGGACACCAGCAGGGCGACCATCGGGAAGACCGGCTCGGGTTCGCCTTCGGCCGGGTCCAGCCACGCCGAGTAGATGTGCCCTTCGAGGTGGTTGACCCCGATGAGCGGCTTGCCGCCGCCCAGCGCCAGCCCCTTGGCGAAGTTGATGCCCACCACCAGGCTGCCGGGCAGGCCGGGGCCTTGCGTCACAGCGATGGCGTCGATATCTTCCAGCGAGAGGTGCGCCTGTTGCAGGGCTTCTTCGACGACGGTGTGGATGGTGCGCACATGCTGGCGCGAGGCGACCTCGGGGAACACCCCGCCGTATTTGGCGTGCAGCTTGGCCTGTGAGGCCACCACGCTGGACAGCACCCGCCGGCCGTCTTCAACCACCGCGGCGGCGGTTTCATCGCACGAGGTCTCGATGCCGAGGATGCGGGCAGGGGGGAGCGAAGATTCGGTCATGGAAGACTATTAGACCATACAGCGAAAGGCACGTGAGTCGTTATTCGAATCTCGTTTCACGCCTCTTCGATTGGAATCACCAGGTCATGCGGAAAATCGGCGAGCACTTCCATATCGCCATTCGGGCGCACGTACACCGTGTCCTCAATGCGCACGCCCATGCCCTTGCTCGGGTAATACAGGCCGGGTTCAATGGTGACCACCACGCCGGGGCGCAGCGTCACGGAGGCATCCCGCGAGAACGGCTGCTCGTGGATGTTCAGCCCCAGCCCGTGCCCCACGCTGTGCACATAGCCTTCCTGCACCGCCGGGTCCTGGCGGATGGTGGCGTGCCCCTGCGCCTCGAACAGGTCGCAGGTGCGTTCCTGCAAGAGGTTGAAAGGTGCGTTGGCTTCCAGCCCGCCCATCAGGTCATCGAACACGTGCCTCACCTCGTCGTACAGTTTCTGCGCGTCCGGCGGGGCGTAGCCCAGGCACCAGGTGCGGGTGAAGTCTGAGTGGTAGCCGCCGCCCGGCTCCTGCAGGAAGATGTCGAAGACGATGGTCTTGCCGAGTTCCAGCGCGTCATCCGGGTTGCCTGTGCTGTGCGGCACGCCGGCGTCACGGCCGATGGCGAAGATAGTGCCGTGGGGATTCTCCACGCCCAGTTCCAGTGCGCTAGCGTTAATCAACGTCTTCACATCGCCAACCGTCACCGGCGCGCCGTCCTTCTTGCGCAGCACGCCCCCCTTTGCCTTGTGGCTTTGCAGGTAGGCCTTCACCCGGCCCACCACCTCGGCGGTGATGCGCCCCATGCGGCGCAGGCGCTCGGCCTCGGCTTCGTCCTTGGTTTCCATGGCCTCGGCCAGCAGGGTGCGGCCGGCCTGACCCACCAATTCATACTGCGGGGCGAGGGCAGCCAGCGCGTTGAAGATGGCGAACGGTGCGCCGAACTCCACCTTGCCGAACAGTGCCACGCGGCCCTTTTCCAGCCCGCTGTCGGCCAGCATCTTCGCATAGCGCGCCGCCTGGGCTTTCACCGCGTCGCCGCCGTGCTCTTTGGTGAGGGCCGGCAGGTTGTAATCGATCAGGTTGCGGGTGTGCTGGCCGGTGCGGGCGGCTTCGTCGCGTTCCATCGGGTTGTAGAACAGCGTGGGCGCCGCGCCGCGCGGTTTAATCAGCGCGCCATCGCCCATGTGCACGTCGCCGGTGAAGTAGTGCATCATCGGGTTGTGGGTGGCCGCGCCAATCACCAGCAGGCCGTCCAGGTTGTGTTTTTCCATCAGGGCATCAAGGTCTTGTTTCATCAAAGTCTCCGGTGGGTTCAGGGGTGAAACGCCAGCCGCGCCAGGAAGCGCGGGGCGAGGATTTTGGCCGGGTCAAGGATGCCGAGCGCCGAATTGAGCAGATGATCCATGAACTGGCGGTCGTGCGCGCCCAGCGCCATCAGGCGGTTGAGCAGCCACGGGTAGGTGAACAGGGTATCACGGAAAACGGCGTGGTAGCGGAAAAAACGGGCGAAGGCGCGGTTGAGGCTGCGAGCGTATTCATCCAGGCGCGCCGCGCCGAAGTCATTTGCAGCCAGCATCGCCAGGGCGCCGTCTGCCGCCATGCGCCCGGACTCCAGCGCGTAGTCAATGCCTTCGCCGGTGAGCGGGTTCACCAGCCCGGCGGCCTCGCCGGCAATCAGGGTGCGCGGCGCGAACTTCGGCGCACGCAGGAAGTCCACCCGCAGCGGGAAGGACTTCACCTCATCCAAGGTTATGCCCGTGGTGAACGCCGCCTGCACGGCAGGGTTTTGCATGTAGATGTCCAGCGACTCCCTGGCGGTGGCTGGCATCTGGTCTTTGTTGGGCCCTATGCGGAAGAACCCCGCGCCCACGTTGGCGCGCCCTTCCGGCAGGGGGAAGATCCAGCCGTAGGCGGGCAGCGCCATGCGGTCATAGCTGAAGATGATTTCGTGCGGGTCGGACTGCAGGCCGCGGGCGTAGCCGCGTGCCGCCAGCATGGTTTGCGGCTGTTCTTTCAGGATGTCCTGCCGCCGCAGGAGTGCGGAGTTTGCGCCCACCGCCAGGATGACCAGCCGGGCGCGAAACATGTTTTCACCGGCAGAAACCTGCACCCCCTCCGCAAGCGGCTGAATGGCGTCCACGTGCGCATTTTCCACCAGTTGCGCCCCCGCCGTCACGGCGTGGTCTTTGAGCAGGGTGTCCAGTTGCAGGCGGGGAATCACCAGGACGCCGGTATATTCGGGATGCCGCGGCAGGGCGGAGGCGACCTCGCGGCCGTCCGGCGCAACGAAACGCACGCTGCGGATTTCCTGCGCCACCTTTCGCACTCCATCCAGAGCGCCCATTTCTTCAACAATCTTCATCGCCCGGTAGGAGATGGCATCGCCGCAGGTCTTGTCGCGCGGGAAGGCGGCTTTATCCAGCAACAGCACGTCGCGGCCTTGCACGGCAAGCCGGTGCGCCGCCGCCGCGCCAGCCGGCCCGGCGCCAACCACAATCACATCATGCATCTGTGTTGCGTCCATCCGCCTGAATTAAACCACAGGCGCGGGTTGCGCTGAGTCTGGGTAAAAAGAAGGACTCCCGCAAGGGAGTCCTTCTGGTCGTCACATGGCGCCCGTCGAGTTACGGCCCCAGGCAGGGCGAGGGCACCGACGCGCCGTTGCGGTAACCGCACCAGCCGTAGGTAGTACCGCTGTCCACAAAATTGCCCACGAACTGATTCAGGTTGGCTTTCAGTTTCCAGACGAACGAACCACTGTCCGATGTGGATGAGTTGGTCCAGGTGCCGGTCACCGTCATGCCGTCAGCGCTCACCGTACCGACCACGTTGATGGGCACTCCGCCGAGGTCGAAACTGCCGGAAACCGTAAGCCCGGACTGGGTGAGGCTGAGCGGATAGGATGCCGCAAAGGGCTCAATGTACAGACTCCACGACCCGGCCCAATGGGCAATTGGCGTTGGCGTGTATGTGGGGGTAGGCGTGGGCGGCGGCGTGTACACCGGCAGGCCGGCGGTGCTGCCTTCCACGGTGGCGTATTCGGCCCACACCCAGCAGTAGCCGCTGCCATCCGGGTTGGGGATGTAGTAGTAATTGCCGCTCGGGTCTACTGCGACGATTTCCGCGACTTCGCCCACCAGCAACGCGCCGCGGTAGTCATAGACGTTGCCGGGGCCGATGCGGCAGTTGGTGTCCACGCTCACGCTGACCAGCGGCACCCCGACAGTGGACGTAAATGTAGCCGCAGGCACCGGCGTATCGGTGGCGGTGGCTCCGGCGGCCGGGGGTTGCTGACCGCCGCTGGTATCCGTGGTGGGGTTGCCAGCCGGAGCCACAGGCTGGCCGCCCGCTTCGGCGGTCTGGCGCTGGATGGCTTCCAAGGTGGTCTGGACGGAGAGCGCCTGCAGGGTGGCTTCGGCTTCGCTGCTGCCGCCCGAAATGTTACAGGCCAAACTCACAATTGTGAGGACGATAAAGAGGGTGATCAGTTTCTTTTTCATAAATAACTCCTTCTCCTGAATTCATTCTATAGGAAAAACGAACAAAACCCAAGAAACATTATTGAGACGTTGGTCATGCATTAAAGAAAAAGACCCCAAAGGTCTCAGCAACCTTTGGGGTCTGGATGCTGAAAAAGAAACTAGCTACCCTGTTTTTCCAGGTTCTGTACGATTTCTACGACTTCGGTGCGGGTCAATTTCTCGCGGCCGGCTTGCAGCGCATCCAGTGTGGCCCAGGCCAGGGCACGCGGAATGCCCACAAACTGCAGGAACGAGGTTTCGGGCAGGCTGGTGGTGTACTCATCAAAGTCGCTGAGGTTCTGCCGGGCGTAGGCCTGCATCTCGTCATCCGACCAACCATCGGGGTAAAAATCCACGCCGCGCGCCAGGTCTTCTTCGCGGTTGCGCAGGATGTTCGTAATCTGCAGCCCGCGCCCGAACTGGATGCCGTGCGTGCGGTGAATCTGAACTTTTTCGAACCAGCCCCACAGGTCGCACAGCATCAGGCCAACCGCGCCCGCCACGCCGTAGGTGTAGCGGTCCAGGTCGGCGCGGCTGGCCACCTTGAAGCCGGTGGTTGCCCAGTGGGCCATGCGGTCCGCCATGCCGCTGGTGGCTTCCCAGATGCGCGGCGCAATGAAGCGCGGCGCCAGGCAGGCCCACTCGGCCACTCGCAGAGTCACTTCCGGCAAATTGACATCGAATTTCTTAAAGACTTCTTCAAACTGGTTATGGGCGAAATCTTCCACGGAGGTCTGGGCTTGCAGCAGCAGGCTCATCGCGCTCAACACCGCGCTCTTGACCGGGCCGTCCAGGTCGGGGTGGTCTTCGACTTCGTCGATGGCGCGCATGCACAAATAGCCGGCGGCCACGGCTTCGCGCAGGCCTTCCGGTAGTTTCGTAATGGGCAGGAAGAAAGTGCGGCTGGTTTCTTCCAGCACACGCATTGCATCGTTGTGTGTTGCTGTCAGTGCCATAGTGATCCCGGGGTGATTGGGTGGTCAGATTCTCCTATTGTAACCCGGAGCGGGAGGATTGGTTATGAGGAAGTCAAGCACTCAGATGCTGTGGCCGGACTGGTCGAGCGCATTCTGCACGCCCTGCAACAGCGCTCCGTCCTGTTGCGGGAGGACGGTGCGCGGGTCAAGCAGGACCCGGCCCTCGTGGATGCGCCCCACGATGGGCGGCCGCTGGTGACGCAGGGCTTCCAGTAGTTTTTCGGGGTCGCGCGATTCCAGCGCCAGCGCCCAGGTGGGCAGGGTGTCGCCCGGCAGGCTGCCGCCGCCCACCGCCGATTCGGCTTCGACCACCTCGCCGGCGTTGAGTGTTGCGGCCCAATGGCGGGCGCGCTCGTGCAGCAGGCGGGCATCCGTGCTGATCATCTGCCAGATGGGGATTTCGCGCTCGGCTTCGTCCTTCAGGTAGTGCAGCAGGGTCGCGGCAAGGGCGGCCAGGGCGAGTTTGTCGGCGCGCACGGCGCGGGCCATGGGGTGCTTGCGGATTTTGGCAATCAGGTCAGCGCGGCCGATGAGGATGCCGGCCTGCGGGCCGCCCAGCAGTTTGTCGCCGGAAAAGCACACCAGGTCGGCGCCGGCGGCCAGCGACTCCTGCACCATCATCTCGTGCTGCAAGCCAAAGCGCTCGGTAGCCAGCAGGGTGCCGGAGCCCAGGTCGTCCAGCACAGGCAGGTCGTGCCGGTGCGCCAGTTGGGTCAATTCAGCCAGGTCGGGTTCGCTGTGGAAACCGATGATGCGGAAATTGGAGCGGTGGGCGCGCATCACCAGGCGGATATCGCCTTCTTCAATGGCGGTTGCGTAATCCTCCAAATGGACGCGGTTCGTAGCGCCGACCTCCGCCAGGCGCGCCCCGCTTTGTTTCATCACTTCGGGGATGCGAAAGCCGCCGCCAATCTCAACCAGTTGGGTGCGACCGATAAGGACTTTCTTGCCGCGCGCCAGCGCCGCCAGGGCCAGCATCAGCGCGGCCGCATTGTTGTTGACCACCAGGGCGGCTTCGGCGCCGGTGATTTTCTTCAGCAGGTCTTCCGCGTGCAGGTAGCGCGAGCCGCGCTGGCCGCTGTCCAGGTCATATTCGAGGGAACTGTAGCCCTGTGAAACGCCCTGGATGGCGTTAAGCGCGGCTTCACTCAGCGGGGCGCGCCCGAGGTTGGTGTGCAGGATGACGCCGGTGGCATTGACCACCGGCAGCAGGGTGGGTTTCACCCAGCCGCACAGGATTTCTTCCACCCGGCGCAGCAGGTTATCCGGCGTGGGCAGGGTGACCTCGCGCGCCTTCAGCCGGGCGCGCTGTTCCTCCAGCGTCTGGCGCATGGCTTCCAGCGTCAGCGGCCGGCCATATTCGGCAATCAGTTCGGCGGCTTCCGTCGAATGCAGCAGCCGGTCTACCGAGGGGAGGGCGCTCAGGTCAACGTCGCTCATCACTTTTCGGCGCGCCAGCGGCTGCGCTCCCACAGGCGAATCATGACCTCAATCGCGACCAACCCGGCCAGAAACACGAGGGCGACGTTGCCGGTGAGCACCTGGCCGCGCCACAGCCAGACCAGCGCCGCGACGTAGATGCCCCCCAGCAGGGACTGGCGCACGACAACACCGATGTGCGGCGGCGGCTGGCTGGGGAATCGGAAGTTCAGGAAAGCGGATACGGGCAGGAGTGTGCCGCATACCGCGCACACCATCAGAAAGAACATGAGCCAGCGCGGCCAGAGGGTCGGCAGGGTATTGAGCACCAACCAGACCAGCCCGCCATAGCCAATCAGCATAAGGAAGATGGCGGCGGGCAAAAAGGCGGCGGGGTGAAGGGCACGGTTCATCGAAAGGGTTCCTGACTTCATTATAACCAGCAGCGGCCTCCGGGTCTCCTCCAAACCGCTGGAGCAATTTGACTATAATGCAACGAAACAGGAGGCAGTCCATTGCTTAAGAGTCTTGCCCAACGTGACCGCACGAACTGGCTGATCGGGGTGCTACTGTTGCTCATCCTGATGGGCGGTGCGTGGTTGCGCTGGCATGAACTGGGTGAGAGGTCGGTGGACCTGGATGAGTCCACCACCTGGTCGAGCATCTCCTACCCGAAATTTTCCGACGTAATGGCCAGTGTGAACAATAACGGCCAGGCGCCGCTCAGCTTCGTCGTGACCTATGGCCTGACTCGTTTCTTTGGTGATTCGGAAATTCCCCTGCGATTAAGTTCATTTCTTGCCGGGTGCCTCACCATTCTGGCGGTGTATCTGGTGGGGCGGCGCGGATTTGGCTACATGGAAGGGTTGATTGCGGCTGGCATGGTGGCCGTGATGTACCAGCCGTTAAATTACAGCCAGTACAGCCGGATGTATGCCTGGATGCTGCTCCTGGCAACGCTGGCGGTCTATTATTGGCTGGACCTGTTCAACAGTATGAAGGCCGGCAAGCGGATGCCGCGTCGCTCTGCCATCCTGTACGGAGTCTTGTCTCTGGCGGGGATACTGACGAATTACCTGGTGGCTCTCATGCTGGTCTGGCAGGCAGCAGCACTCCTGCTGGTTGCCTGGCGTCAGCGGATGCTGAAGGTTACCCTGGGCCTCTATCTCGCAATTTCTCTGGCTTTTCTGCCGTGGGTCCCCCAATTGCTGACCCAGATCGGCAGACCTTCGACTCATTCGTGGATACGTGAACCCGAGCCGGATGCGCTTGGTCGATTGCTGCCATGGATTGTTGGTACTGGAGGAAATTGGGAACGCCCGACGGTTGGTTTGCTGATTTTTGCAGGGCTGATCCTGCTGGGGCTGGCCACGGCCGTCTTGCGCAGCGCCGGGGGATTCGATGAGGATAAGCAGCCCGGCAATCTCATGCAACCGGACTATCTGCTGGCGCTTTGGGCGATGGTACCGCCAATTCTGCTGTATTTTGTGTCAATCACCCTGAAGCCATTGTATCTGGAACGCTACCTGTTGTTCACGCTGCCTGCGTTTGTGCTGCTGGCGGTGCGGGGCATCACCGGTCTCCCCCTGGCGGAGGATATCCCTGCCGGTGTCAAGAAAGGGTTCATGGGGTTGGCCAGTTGCGCCTTGATATTCTTCTATCTAAATCTTACAGTGGACAGGGGGCGTTACTACGAGCAGAATAATGGCGAATTCACTCGGGCTGTAGTGCAGACCATCCAGGCATATCAGCGTTCTACACCGGGAACCCTCTCAGCGACCTGCGGGTACCGGACTCAGTATGATTATTACACCGTCCGCTTGGGACGGGAAAGTGTAGTTGAAATAGGTTTCTGCAAAGAGGATGAGTTTGAAGCCCTGCAGGAGCGAATGGCGCGCGAGGGCGCGGAAGCACTCATCCTTTCGCAATTGCATCGGCGCATATCGGATGAAGCACTGAACTTGCTTGAAGAGCATTACTGCGAACATGACCTGACCGACTTTGGCAGTGAGAAAGTCTGGCTGTACTACCCGCGTGAGCATCCAGCCTGTGACCAGCCTTAGCATTCCCGTCAAATTTTCCAGAGCGCAACAACAAATCGGATTGCTCCTGCTGCTGATTACGCTGGCCGGGGCCGCATTGCGATTCTATAAACTGGACTATCAGGATTTCTGGCATGACGAAGCCTCCACCGCGGACCATATCCTCTCCGGAAGATTGGACGTGATGCTGGCAAAGGTGTTTGCGGACGGCCAGCCGCCGTTGGCATTTTTCTTCAACCTGGCGGCCGGCAACCTGCTGGGCGAAAGTGAATGGGCGTTGCGCCTGCCATCGGCAATTGCAGGGACTCTGTGTATCCCGGCAATGTACCTGGTGGCGCGGCGCTGGTTTGGTTATCGTGAAGCGCTCTTGGGCGCAGCCCTGCTGGCTGTGCTGCGATTCCCGATTCATTACAGCCAGGAGGCGCGGCCATACGCCTGGCTGCTGCTATTCTCTCTGCTGGCCGTTTACTACTGGTTGGAACTGCTGGCGGCATTGCGCGCCGGCACACCCATGCCGCGCCGGGCGGCGGCGCTGTACTTCCTGTTCGGACTCCTGGCCGCCTATACCCATTACTTTGGGTTCCTATCGTTATTGTGGCAGGGCGCATTACTGCTGGCCGCAGCGCCGCGGCGCGCCTCTGCAACAATCGGTCTGATGCTGGCCTTCATCCCCGGTTATTTCTTGTGGCTGTCGCAATTGGTAAGGCAGTTCACGGGCGGGCGGGCGCATATACACATCCCTCCACCCAACACGGGCACGCTGAAGTTCCAATACCGTATTCTATTTAACGATGCCTGGTATCGGACCAGCGATTGGCTGCCTCAATCGGTGGCTGGTGTCTGCATCCTTCTGGCGTTGCTTTGGTGCATGCGGCGTGCAATTCCGCTGCTGCGCAAACGGGATTTTGCCGCCATCTTCTGGCTGCCCGAAGTGACCCTGCTGATTGCCTGGGGGTTTCCGATAGCCTTCACCTATTTCTTCTCGTTGACCATCAAGCCGTTGTATGTGGCGCGCTATATGATGGCGGTGCTGATTCCGGCCGTTCTGCTTGTGACGCGGGGAGTAACGCAAAGTCCGTGGCGCAAGGCTCTCCCCGCGTTGGCCATCGCTTTATTGGCGTTTTTTACCTACGACCTGCTGGCGCGGGTAGACTACTACAACCAGCCCAGTAAAGCCGAAGCGGAACACGTGATGCGCGCTGTGCTGGCTGCCTGGCAGGCGGAACCAGAGACGCTGCGGCTGGCGTGCACGTCAGACCACATCGCAGCATACTACAGCCGTAAATTTGCAGAACCGCAACTGGTGCAGGCACATGCTTGTTCAATGACCGAACTCTCAGGGATTGACTCTCTACTTGGCGTCCGGCCCTACCGCCAAATAGCGCTGGCGGTCAGCGTGTCCACGGTGGAGCCGGCCCTGCTGGCGGAGTTCTTGGAACGCTATTGTCTTCTGGAACACAACATCTATTACTGGAGCGATTTCTATTTATATGAAACTCAACCCTGCCCGTAAGAGCCTGATGGACGCATGGCGCGAGCGCGTTGCCGCGCTGACCCCTGACCAACGCCGCATAGGTTGGCTGCTGTTTTTCATTACACTGCTTGGCGCGGCGCTGCGGCTGTACCGGCTCGGCTACCAGGCCCTGTGGTATGACGAAGCCACCACCTGGGTGCATATCTCTTCCCCGTCGTTGGGGGGGATGCTGGCGCGGCTGGGGCCGGACTGGCAGCAGCCGCTGCATTTCATTCTCCTTTACGCTACGACGCCGTGGTTGGGTGCCAGCGAATTCGCGTTACGTTTGCCTTCGGCGCTGGCGGGAACTCTTGCGATTCCGGCCGGGTTCCTGTTGGGCCGGCGTATGTTCGGCACGCGCGAAGGGTTGCTGGCCGCTGCCCTGCTGGCCGTGCTGCGGGTGCCCATCTTCTACAGCCAGGAGGCGCGCGCCTATGCCTGGTTGATGCTCTTGTCCATCCTTTCGGCGTATTACTGGTGGCACTGGGTCCAGCACATTCTGCAGGGGCTTGCATGGCCGCGCCGGTCCATTCTGCTATATCTCTTGTTCGGTCTGCTGGCGGCGTACACGCATGCCTTTGGGCTGGTGGTGCTATTGTTTCAGGCGGTCTGGGTCGGTTGGGTTTGCCTGCGGCACGGTGGCTTGTGGCGCGCCATCGGTTGGAATGCGCTGGTGATTCCCGGCTATGCGTTGTGGTGGGCGCCATTACTGGCGGGGGCGCGGGTGCGGGGCGAACAGGTGGCCTGGGACCCGCCCAACACCGGCACATTAATCTATTACTTCAAAATCCTTTTCAATAACAGCGAGTTCCGCCAATTTCAGATCCTCCCTTTCTGGATTGGTATGGCGCTGGTTGCGGCGGGCTTGCTCCTGACGCTTGCCCGTTCCCTGCGGGTTCACGGTCGGCGCGCCTTCTGGCCGCTCGCCTTCAGCCCACAGGCCGCCAGCCTGTGGATGGGGGTTGCGCCCATGCTGTTTCTGTACGTCTATTCGATTTTCGTTTACCCGGTCTTCTCGATTCGTTACCCGATTGGCACCTATGCTTTCATCTATATGTTGGCGGCGCACGGCTTGCTTGCGCTGCCTGTCCCGCGCTTGAAGGGGATGGACGTGCGGGCCATCCTGGCCGCCGCCTGGGTGGCATTCCTGCTGTTCGACCTGTTCGCGGTGGACCAGTATTATTTTCACGCCACCAAGCAGGACTCACGAGCGATAATGGTGAACCTGGTGGACGTGCGCAACGAAACGCCGGATGCCTACATCGTGGTGTGCGCCGACCGCGAGTCGATAGACTACTACCTGAGCCAGTGGGGCATTGCCGACCCGTTCGATGAGCGATTGTGCTATGCGCCGGATTACGAGCAGGTGGATCTGCCTGCCGCCGAAGCGCGTGCGCTCGCGGCAGGGGCTCCCGTATTTGCTATTGGGCACAGCCTGCGGGGAACCGGCCAGACTGAGCTGGATTACTTTGGCGACCGCTATTGCCGGCTGTCGTTTGAGGAATTTCTGCGCGGGCATGTGGCGGTCTTTGACCTCGCCGCCGGGCCGGATTGCCCCTGACCGGCGGCGCCCTGTACCATCGTACAGCACGGCTCAATTCTTCCGGCCATTACCGCCAGGGGTTGAACGCGGGATAATGCGTGCAGGAAGTCAATAAGGAGAATCCATCGATGCGATACAAACTACTGGGTCGTTCCGGCCTGCGGGTGTCAGAACTTGCGTTGGGGACCATGACCTTTGGCGAAGACTGGGGCTGGGGCGCGTCCAAAGAAGAAAGCCAGCGGATTTTTGATGCGTTTGCCGAAGCGGGCGGCAACTTCATTGATACGGCGGTGAACTACACCAACGGCAGCGCCGAAGCTTACGTGGGCGACTTCATACAAAAGGACCGCGATTATTTCGTGGTGGCTACCAAGTACACGCTGCGCGACAACCACAACAACAAGCGCGACCCCAACGCGGGGGGCAACCATCGCAAACGGATGATGCAGGAAGTGGAGAAGAGCCTAAAGCGGCTGAAGACGGACTACATTGACCTGTACTACCTGCACATGTGGGATTATTACACGCCGGAAGAAGAAGTCATGCGCTCGCTGGATGATCTGGTGCGCGCCGGCAAGGTGCGCTACCTCGGAATCTCGGATACTCCGGCGTGGGTCATCAGCAAGGCCAACATGCTGGCGGAGTGGCGCGGCTGGTCACGCTTTGTCGCCAATCAGTTCCCGTACTCATTGGCCAGCCGCACTCCGGAGCGCGACATCATCCCTATGTCCCGTTCGGAAGAACTGGCGATGTGCGTGTGGGGTATTCTGGGCGGCGGCACGCTGACCGGGAAATACCGTGAGGCAGACGCCACCAAACGCTACAGCAGCGCCAGCGAGGAACGCCTGACGCTGTCCGACAAGGTGGTCGACCTGGCGAAGGAATATGGGGCCAGCCCGGCGCAGGTGGCCATCAACTGGACGCGCCAGCGGCCGGGGCACGGCGCGCCGATGATTCCTATTCTGGGAGCGCGTTCGCTGGCCCAACTGGAAGACAACCTCGGTGCGCTGAACTTCGCGCTCACCGCCGAGCAGGTGGCCGCGCTGGATGCCCTCTCGCCGGTGGAACTGGGCTTCCCGCACGATTTCCTGCGCGGCGAGACCGTGATGGACCTGATTTACGGGCAGACCTACAAACAGACCGACAACCACCGCGAGTTCCTGTGGCGATGAGCATGAACCAGATTCCGGAGCACATGCGCTACCTGCTGGACGATGCGACGCGGGCGTATCTGTTTCTGAGCACGCTCATGCGCGATGGTTCGCCGCAGGCCACCGTGTTGTGGTTTGACACCGATGGCGAGCACCTGCGGGCCAACATCCGGCAGGACTCGGTCAAGGCGCGTAACCTGCAGCGCGACCCGCGCGTCGCCGTCGTGATTCCGGACCCGAACGACTCAAATACCTACATCCAATTGCGCGGGCGGGTGGCCGGTTGGCAGCCAGAGGGCGCCGCAGAGCACCTGGCGGCGCTGGGCGAAAAATACGAAGGCGCGCCCTACGCCGACCCCGGTTATGCCCATGTCATCCTGAGCATTGAAATCGAAAAAGTGTATGTAAACTAATAAGGACAGCCTGTTTCCGGGAACCAAACCGCCGCTTCTGTCGTCCTATGCCTGAACCAGTTTCTTTCAGGAGAAGAAGCGATGAAAACCCCCAAAACCCTCACCCTCTTTATTGTTGCCGCCCTGCTGCTGGCAGGCTGCGGCGCCAAGGCCGCGGTCGTTGAACCCACCGAGGCCGAGTACCGCGGCGTAGAAGTGTACGCCGACACCACAGCCCCCAGTGATGCAGTCGGAGAGGCCCCGTCGGTGGGACTGGCGGCTGAGCCCTCCGCTGAGTATCAGCTCACCGGCAGCGGCTCCGGCGAGTATGCCGCTGCCAACAGCGTGCCGGTGGCCGGCGAACGGCTGGTATTGAAGAGCGCTGACCTGTCCGTGGTGGTCACCGACCCCATCGCCCAGATGGATGCCATCATCCGCATGGCGGAAGGCATGGGCGGCTTCGTCGTCACCAGCAATCTGTATGAAGTGCAGACCTATGAAGGCCAGACGGTGAAGAACGCTACCCTCACCATCCGCGTGCCCTCGGCGCAATTCGGCACGGCTCTTGGCCGGCTGGAAGGCGACGCGCTGGAAGTGCAGCACAAGAACATTTCCGGGCAGGATGTCACCCAGTCTTACACGGATTTGCAGTCCCGCCTGCGCAACCTGGAAAACGCCGCTGAACAGTTGCGCGCCATCATGGCCGATGCCTACAAGACCGACGAAGTGCTGATGGTGTACTACCAGTTGGTGCAGGTCACCGAGCAGATTGAAGTGCTCAAGGGCCAGATCGCCTACTACGAAGAAGCTGCCTCGTTCTCGTCCATCAGCGTCAACCTGATATCAGCGGCCAGCCTGGTGGAGCCGGAAATCACCATCGCCGGCTGGTCTCCTCAGGGCGTGGCGCGTGACGCCGCCCAGCAGTTGCTCGAAGTGCTGCGCGATGTCGCCACGGCCGGTATCTGGCTGGCAGTGTATGTGCTGCCGCAGGTGCTGATGTTCGGCCTGCCGCTGCTGCTGGTGGTGCGCTGGCTGCGCCGCCTGCTCAATGGCAGCAAGCCGGTGGCCGCCGCCGCTTCTGGCGATTAGACACCCGGGAAGTCTTGCAGAATCATGTAGGGGCGACGCATGCGTCGCCCCTACATTCTTTAACTAGATGTGACTCTTGGAGAAACTACATCTTCAATTGGTCCGCCACCCAGCCCAACCCCAATCGTTCCAGCGTGGGGCGGGAAGGGTTGCCGGTTTCGACATCCCAGCCCGATTGCTCGTAATACGTATCCAGCGCCGCTTCAAACTCATCCTCATCCAGCTTGAAACCATCGCTCGCGCCGCCCTTGAGCGCCTTCTTAAACAACTTGGCGGGCAGTTTATCTTCCTTGCGGTCCAGCCCTTCGCGGGCATTGAACGCCCGCAGCATGTTCAGGCGGCGTTCGCCCAGTTCTTGAATTTCGTCAATCGTCACATCCCAACCGGTGATGGCGCGCACCGTCTCCACCGTCTGGTCCGGGCCGTAGAGCTGCCACGCCGGGCCGAACACAAACTGGCACAGATTCAGGCTGTCCAGCGCGCTGTACAACCGCTGGGTCTTCACCGCGAAGTCGATTTTCTCCGCATCCAGCGAGCGTTTGGGCAGTTGTTTATTCACGCCAATCATCGCCAGCCGGTCCTTGAAGGTCTCAAAGTCGGCTTCCACGGCAGGGTCATGCTCGCTGGACTGGTGGTCGGCCCCGAAGGGGTTGGTGGCGTATATGACCGCCAGCGATTTCTTGACCTGCGGCATGTGGGCCGGCAGTTCCTGGCCCTTGACCGTGATGAGGTAGTCGCCCAGCCCGCGCCCCAGTTCCTCTGCAGCGCGGGCGCTGCCCTCCGCCAGGATGTCGCCGAAGCCTTCGCGTTTGGCGATCATCTCGGTCAGTTTCACCATGCTCTCGGCGTTGCCCCACGTCAGGTCCAGCCCGGTGTCTCCCTTCGAGAGTTTGCCCGCGTTGTACGCTTCGTACGCCCAGGAAATCGTCGCGCCGCACGAGATGGTGTCCATGCCGTACTGGTTGCACAGTTCGTTGGCCTTGGCGATGGCCGCCAGGTCATTGATGCCGGCATAGTTGCCAAACGTGCTGGTGGTCTCGTATTCCGGCCCGCCGTAGCGCGCGTCCACCTTGTAAGGGCCTTCCTGAATCTCCACCACCCGTTTGCAGCGCACCGTGCAGGCGTAACAGGTGTCGCGGCCGAGGCGGTCCTGCTTGCCGTCTTCCGCCCCTTTCAGAATCGTGTCATACATGGTGGTGCCGTCAATCGCTTCCCACTCGGCGAACACGCCGCTGTTGTAGTTGTAGGTTGGCAGTGAGCCGATGGTCTGGTTGGCGCCGGTGGTCTCGGCGGTGCCGTATTTGGACAGGCCGGTGATGTTGCTCTGCGGCAGGTTCTGCGCCCCCCAGCGCGCCAGGTCGGAGACGGCCTGCTTGTCCGCGACCTCCACTTTGCTCGTGCCGCGCACCGCGATGGCTTTGAGGTTTTTGCTGCCCATCACCGCCCCCAAACCGGTGCGGCCGTTGGCGCGGTTGGACATATTCATGATGGCGGCGAAGCGCACCTGGTTCTCGCCCGCCGGCCCTACCTGCAGTACTTCGATTTTGTCGTCGCCCAGTTCGGCTTTGATGGCGTCTTCGGCGTCGCCGGTGATGCGCCCCCACAGGTGCGCCGCCGGGCGGAATTCCACCGCGCCGTCTTTCACCCACAGGTACACCGGTTCTTTGGCCGCGCCCTTGACCACGATGGCGTCGAAGCCCGCGAATTTGAGTTCGGCGGGCCAGAAGCCGCCGCTCTGGCTGTCGCCGATCGCGCCCGTCAGCGGAGACTTGGCGGCGGCCGTCATGCGGCTCTGGCCGGAAAGCGGCGCGCCGGTCAGCACGCTTAAGGCCAGCACCAGTACATTGTCCGGGCCCAGCGGGTCGGCGCCGGCGGGCATGTCGCGCAGCAGGTAGAACATCGCCAGCGCGCTGCCGCCCATGTATTTGCGGTAGAAGGCTTCGTCGGGCGTCTCGACGGTTGTAGTCTGGTGGGTGAGGTCGACGTGCAGGATATTGCCGGTATAGCCGTGAGGCATGGGGTACTCCTTAATGCTTCTTACAGGTGGTGCCTGAATTCCTTGTGTCTTGTTGCAGTTGGCGGGAGCCAATGTATTCACAGGTCAACCCTATCCGCCAACTGTTAAAAATTACCGCAGGCTGGTGCAGGCTTCGCCTGCTCCAAGCAACCGAAGGTTGCTTCATCAACCGCCGCCCACCGCAGAAAAAATGCGTACCAGGTCGCCGGAATTGAGGCGGCGCGTCAGATCGGGTTCGTGTTCGTCGTTCACGCTGATGACCACGCGTTTAGGCAGGTCAAGGTGCGCCAGCAGGTCATCCAGCGTCGCGCCGTCATGCAGATCCAGTGTCGCCTGTCCCCTGGCTTCCGGCGGCAGTTTCTCCCGCAGGGTGGAATACAGTTTGAGCGTGATCACCATGGATAGTCTGATTATAAAGGATAGGAGCAGGCGAGCTGTGCAACAACGCGCAAAAGAAATCCGATTTCTTCAAGAAACCGGATTTCTGAGAGGCAGCGTGTTCAGTGGAATCGGGGTTGGCTGGTTTAGAAAAGGCCGAAATTCTCGCTGATAACGTAAATGAAGAGAAACGCCAGCAGACCGAGGCTCAACCCGGCCAGCAACAGATTCGTTGCATGCGTTTTCAGGCTGGCGGTGAGCGTGACCTCGCTGCCCGCGCGGGCAAACGATACCTTGAGGACGGGCAGGAGGCTCAACACACCTGCCAGCCCGAGACTGCCAAGCAGCACCAGCGGCGAAAGCAAGTTAAACAGCCGGGCTCGGGAGGCGTCTAAATAGAAATATTCCAGCGGTTGGGTGAGGGCGTCAACGCCCAGGCCGTACTTGAGCAGGTTGGCGGAAACGAAGTACAGGCCGGGCAGCAGCAAAAGCACGCTCAGCACAGCGACCAACCGTTCTTTGGTATGTGTCATCGTCATGGCAACTCCTCCGTTGAGTCGGGTTGGGATTATTCTGCTGGAAAGGGCGGTCCGTCACAAGCACCTGAGTGTTCACCCGATAACGTGAAAGCCCCCGATTTCAATCAGAAATCGGGGGCCGGGGTTCACATTGGGTTCATGCCGTTACGGCTGCGTGGGCAGTCCCGTCGCCAGCGCCAGCCACTCCAGCACCAGTTTCAGTGTCTCGCTGGACTGCGGCGGCGTGCTCGGCATCTTGTACGGCTGAATCAGGAACATGGCGTGGTCGTCGCCGGAATAGATGTATCCGTAATAATTCTCGTGTTCCGGTTCGGCGCACACATGCCCGGACTCGCGGTCGTTTTCAGCCGCCAGGCAGTACACGCTGTGCCCGGCATCCCCCAGCTCCAGCGCGCCTTCGGTGTAACTGAACGGCGCGCCGAGGTAGTTGCCCGGCGAAAGCGACAGCGAGCCAATGCAGGCCGCGCCTTCAGAAGGGTCGCGGTTGAACAGCACACAGGCATCCAGCGCGCCATCTGCGCCCAGGCTGCCGCCCAGCGCCAGCACCCGCGCCGGGTCCACGCCATCCAGCGTGGCGGCAAAGCGCACCGCCGCCAGCACATCCTGCAGGTCGCTGTCCGGGCTGCTGCCGCGCGGCGAAGAGCCGTAACCGCCGAAATCAAATACCAGCACGCCGAAGGAGGCCTCCGGCAGCACCAGCGGGAACCAGGAGGGGTTCAGCCACGGGCCGTTCACGCCGGTGCCCGGCCACGCGCCGGGGGCGTACTCGTCGGCGCGGTTCTGCAGCCAGGGGGCCAGTTCCCACCAGTCGTACTGGTCGCCGCCGGCCCAGTGCATCATCACCACGATGGGCGCCGGGTTCACCTTCGCCGGGTAATACATGCCGCTCAACGCCCGCCCGTCGGCGGTGGGGATGGAAACCGCGACCGGTTCGGCAGGCAGCGGGTCAAACTCGCTTTGCCACGGGCTGCCGTCCACCGGTTGGGCGTCCGGCGGCGCGGCGCTGGTGGGTTCGGTTGTGGCGCTCGCTTCAGGCGGGGGCGCATCGGTGGGCGCTGCGGGTTCGTCCGGCGGGGCGGCCTCGGTGGCGGTTCCGCCGCAGGCGGAGAGCAACAGCGCCAGCGCCACGAACAGGGTTGGCAGAGAGCGTTTCATGGCCATTCCTCCTCAATCGGATGGGCAGGTTGGGACGTTTCCATTATAGGAAAAACGGGTGATTAGGGGAAGGGGCCGGTAAGTCATAACAGCCGTCGCCCGGTTTCGTTTTTCCTTGCGGGCGTGTTCTGGCGTCTGTGATGGATTTGCTATTGTCTCCGCCGGAGCGCCGTTTTATAATTGTAATGTTGGCCAGTCTGGAGACATCGTACGAGGAGATACGCTGTGGAGAAGATCACCCTTTCATTATCGAAGAAGGCTTTATTGCATCTTATGGTGCTGCTGGCACTGGTGCTTTCCGCCTGCACCGCGATTCTGGGTGATGGCGGTGGCGAC
>SCUK01000002.1 GCA_004297445.1 Anaerolineae bacterium
GGGCCTTCGTAGACTGTCGTGAATGAGTATACTTCGCCCTTGCCGCTGAACTGGTACAGGGTCTTGGCTTCTTCGCCGCATTCGGGACAAATATCGCGGGGAGGAAATACCTTGGCATCACAGTGTTCACACACTTCGCCAACCAGTGCGTAGCGTTGTTTTTGTAGTCGCCAATGGCGCGGAATGTCCATATCGTTCTCCTGAGTTTGATGCACCATCAGTGTAGAGCCGGTAATCTATCAAAACCTATCAGCCTTTCACCCTCTAGCTGTTGGTCAACATATGTGTCACGGCCGTGCTGGCGGGCCCTCCCAGGCACTGAATCAGGGCTTGGCGCGCATCAGCCACCTGGTTCTTTCCGGCTTCTCCACGCAATTGCAGCACCGCTTCGACAGCCTGGTAGACCCCCGTGGCGCCGCCGGGGTACCCGCGTGCCTTTAATCCGCCGAACGTCGAAATCGGTAGTTTGCCGGTCAGGCCCAAGTTGCCATTTTCTGCCCACTTCCAACCCTCGCCCTTCCCTGCTAATCCAGCCGCTTCCAACGTGAGTGCGCCATAGATGGAGAATGCATCATGCAACTCAAACAAGTCAACATCCTGAACACCAATCCCCGCCTGTTGGCAAGCCCGTTCAATCGACAACCGCGCCGCGTTGAAAACCAGAGGATCGGGCCGGTCATGCAGCGCCAGCGTGTCCGTCACAACGCTGGACCCGCTTATTCGAACCCTCTTGTGACCCGCATCCCCCGGCATCACATCGGGTGCAACCAGCAAGACGGCCGCTGCGCCATCCGCGTTGGGAGCAACATCAAACATGTTTAGCGGTTCACTCACGTTTCCGGCCTTCTGATAACTTTCAAGTTTTATGGCCTTCTGGAACATCGCATGTATATTTCCAGCCCCATTGGCGTGGGCTGTCAACGGAAACCCTGCCAGAGCATGCTTGGGCATGCCGAACTCATACATATAGCGCTGCGTCAGCAATGCCGCCTGGGACGTCAGGGTAAGTCCGTGTTCGGCTTCATAGTCGCCGTCCAATCCGGTCGCCGCGGCGGCTTCAACACCGAATACCGTCTGCTCCGACATCTTTTCAACGCCCAACACCAGCGCAACATCTACCGCACCACTGGCCACCGCCAGATACCCTTGTCGCAGGGCAGCGCCGCCACTTGCACCGGCCGCCTCCACCGAGAACGCTTCAATACCCTGAAGTCCGGCAAAGTCAGCCATCAACGCTCCCAGGTGTCCCTGATGAGACAGCGCGGCGGACAGCATGTTACCCACATATAGCGCCTGCGGGGCCAGTCTGCCGGCATCTTCGCGAGCCGCTTCCAGAGCCATAAACCCCAATTCACGTAAAGAGACATCCCACAATTCCCCCACCTGGGTCTGTCCAACACCTGCCACGATTACATCACGCATGGTTCTATCGCTCCCGCGTCCATTATTTCATCGTCAGTTTGCCGCGCATCCGAACGTATTGAGCATAGTCAATCTGGGTGCGGCGGCTAATGTATTCACTTGTGGTCGGAGCCTTCCCGCGGCTCTTTTCGACGAGGTCGGTGACGCGAATCACCATACTGTCCGAGCCCGCCCCTGACCCGAACGAGGTCATCAGGATACGGTCCCCTGGTTTGGCAACGTCCAGGATAGCCGTCAGGCCAATGATTGCCGCGCCGGAGTAGGTATTGCCAATGACCGGCACGAGCAGGCCGGTCTCTATCTGCTCCGGGGTGAACCCGAGCATCTGTCCCGCCCGTTGGGGAAATTTGGTGTTCGGTTGGTGGAATACCGCATACTGATAGTCAGCGGCAGAGGTTCCGGTCGCTTCCATAACCGCTTCAGCGGCGGAGGTGATGTGATGGAAATATGCCGGTTCACCTGTAAACCGGTGCCCGTGTTCTGGATACTTCTGGTCCGCCCTGCGCCAGAAATCGGGCGTGTCCGTAACATAAGAATACGTAGCCTCAATTACCGCCAGGGATTCTGCAGCCTCGCCAATAATATAGGCAGCCCCGCCAGCTCCAGCGGTGTACTCCAGCGCGTCTCCCGGCCTGCCCTGGGCCGTATCCATGCCAATGGCCATGGCGTACCGTGCCATACCGGAACCGACCAACCCCATTGCCGCCACTATGGCTTCTGTACCGGCCTTGCAGGCAAATTCCCAATCAGCCGCCTGGGTACTGGGCACCGCGCCAATGGCTTCCGCCACGATAGTCGATGTTGGTTTGACCGAATACGGATGCGACTCTGAACCCACCCAGACCGCCCGGATATCCTTCGCAGAGATGCCGGCTCGCGCAATCGCGTTGCGCGCGGCCTCAACTGACATTGTCGCGACATCTTCATCCAATCCAGGCACGGACTTTTCCTTGATGGGCAGCCCGGCGGTGCCTTCAGTCCATACCCGCGAGACTTCTGTTGCCGGGAGTCTGTAACGGGGCACATAGGCTCCATAACCGACGATACCCACCGCATGATCGGATTTCAACAATTTCGATGCGTCAACCATTCTTGCGCCACTCCTTCAGGATTTCTTCGGCACGATCGATACGAACCGCGCGTTGTTTTACCAATTCAGCCGCCAGGTGCTCAACTTCATCTCCCATAGCCCCGGCAGCAGTAGCCACCTGACGGGCATGCAAACCCATGTGACCCCGCTGGATGCCTTCGGTCGCCAGCGCACGTAACGCCGCCAGATTTTGCGCCAGCCCTACGGCCAGGATAACCTCAGCCAGTTCTCCTGCAGTTCCGACGCCCATGAGCTTGAGGGAAGCTTTCGCCGTCGGATGTACTTTCGTTGCCCCGCCGACGATGCCGACAGCCATTGGCATTTCAAGCTCCCCAACCAGATTGCCATCAGAGTCCTTGCCCCAGTTGCTCAGAGACGTATAACGGCCGGACCTGGCCGCGTAGGCATGCGCACCAGCCTCAACGGCACGCCAGTCATTTCCGGTGGCAATAACCACCGCATCGACGCCATTCATGATGCCTTTGTTATGGGTCGCTGCCCGGTAGGGATCCGCCGCGGCGAACGCCCAGGCTTCGATAACGCCGTCGCGAACTTCCTCTGCCGAAAATTCCTCAAACGCCAATACCCTTAGCGGGATGGTGCAGGCCGCCCGTGCGATGCGCCGGTCGGCCAGGTTACTGAGAATACGCAAGTGGACGCGCCCGCCGGTCAGTTGCTCCACTTCAGGGGCCAGCCTCTCGCAGGCCGTATTTACCGCATTTGCGCCCATCGCATCGCGCACATCGTAAAGCAAGTGCAGCACGAGAAATCCGCCTATTGGCGATTCCTCAATAATTCGGACTTCCAATCCTCGCGGGCCGCCCCCCAGGCTGGAGAGCACGGGGTCTATTTTTCCGGCTTCTGCCAGCAGGTCTTCACTGTTCGCCAGAATGATATCGCGCGCGTTATGCAAGTCGGAGAGGTCCAGAACCTGCATTTGGCCAATCATGACCGGGTCAGGAGCCTGGGTACGAAACCCTCCACCCTCGCGGGCCAGTTTCGCCATAAAGCTGGCGCCCGCCACCACGGAGGGTTCTTCCACTACCATGGGAACAAGAACATCCTTCCCATTGACGACAAAGTTCAATCCGATTCCAAGTGGCAGGGCATGAACGCCGGCTACATTTTCGATCATTCGATCAGCCTGATCGAGACGCAAGCCTTCCTGCAAAGCCTGCAAATCATCAAGTGGCACGCCTGATTCATTCGCAAGCATCTGCAGACGCTCACCAACGGGAAGCTTGTAGAAACCTGAGATTCTCGAATTCGCCATTCGTTTCTTGGGCCCGATCCTTCCGCGGAAGACATGGACAGGGCATTCGGGATTATAGGTGTAGCCATCTGGCAAAACCTATCAGAAAATCGGAAGGTGACTATTCCCCACGCCTGAAGGCGGGGGCTTCCAGGGCAACGCCCAGAGACTCTAGCCCGAGTCTCAAAATGTTATTTGCAGCGTTTTCATCCCGATCCATGACAAGACCACAGCTAGGATTAGGGCATTGATGCACACGAACGGACAACGACTTCTCCACCAGAGTTCCGCAGCAGGAACACATCCTGGATGTGTTGCGTGGATCCACTAATACGACCCCACGACCAGCGTTCTCAGCTTTGTACGTGGTGTACTGGATCAGTTGGCTCCAGGCTGCATCCGAGATGCTTTTTGCCAGACAAGGGTTTTGAAGCATGTTCTTGATACGCAGGTCTTCAAAGGCCAGGAAGCCAAACGCGTTGACCAACTCACGACTCTTCTTATGGGCAAAATCTTTGCGCCTATTCGCAATTCGTTGATGAACGTGTTGAACGGCCCTGCGCCGCTTGGCTCGTCGAGGAGTTCCCTTTTCAGCCCTCGAGAGCCGGCGTTGCACCTTCGCCAGGTCTCTTTCGTCCTGCCGAAAGAAGCGTGGGTTATCAATCTTCAACCCATTGGCGAGCGTGGCAAAACTCTCCAGCCCCAGATCGATCCCGATGGCCGCTGGGTTGAATGGCAGGGGCTCGGGTTCAACTTCGCAGGCGAAGCAGGCATACCAATTGCCAACCGCGTCCCGCTGAACGGTGAGCGTCCTGATCCGGCCCTCGAGGGGGCGATGCAGGACGATCCGCACGGTGCCAATCTTGGACAGTAGCAAACCAGTGTCCAGCAATCTGAACCCGGACTGCTTGAAGGTGAAACTGGCGTACCTGCCATCGCCCCGAAAACGTGGATAACCGGGCTTTTCGCCTGCCTTCGCTCGACGAAAGAACGCCTTGAAAGCCAGATCCACTCGCTCTTGAACATTCTGCAAAACTTGAGA
>SCUK01000029.1 GCA_004297445.1 Anaerolineae bacterium
ACATGGAAAGCCTCTTGTGGATGGTTGTGACAAACTAATCCTACAAGAGGTCTTTCTTTTTCTCAAAACCCACCGTTTATGGGACAGTCACCAACGTGACAGTATTGGGAGGAGTGCGTTATCCGGAGGGCGTGCGAGGGCCGGAACGACGTTGGCGGCGGTCAATCCTCGCCTTCGGTCACGAGTATCGTGCCGAACATGCCGGCGTCAATATGGCCGGGCACCGAGCAATAGAACTCCAGCGTGCCGGCTTCCGGAAACATAACCGTCACTTCCCCTATTTCTCCGGGCAGGATGTGCAGGTGAACGTCCAGTTCATCGATGGCGAAGTCGTGGTCCAGCACACCTTCATTATGGATGCGGAACGTGACTTCCTGCCCGGCGGTCACGGTGACTTCGTTCTGGCTCCAGAAAATATCATTGGCGGTGATGGTGATGACGACCGGTTCAGGCGTGGGCGGGGCGCAGGCGGCCAGCAGGCCGGCCAGCGCAAGGGTGAGGAGGAGGGCGGCGAAGACGCGTTTCATCGGGTTGGCTCCTTTACGTTAATTGTACGCCGGACTGGCATAGGGGCACCGCGTCGCCGTGCCCCTACAATATGGCGATGTCAAAACTCGCCTTCCATTGAGGCGAAATAGCCGGTGAGTTCCACATACCCGTTGCCCGTCACGGCCGCGCCGGCGTGCGTCCCTTCAATCCGTACCGCGCCTTCCCAATACACAAACGACAACCGCAATTCCTGGTCGTTCTGCCACGGCATCAGGGTGAGAGACACGCCGTATTCTGGTATTTCGATCTGCCAGCCGGAGGGATAGACCGCGCCGGAGTGCGGGCTGGTCCACTCGCCGGTGGGCGTGATGCTGTACTCGCCCCACGCCAGCGGGCGGGTGGTGCCATCCGCCAGAATCAGCGTGCCATGCGAAAAGCCATCCACCGTGCCATCGGCGCGACGCATGGTGTACAGCATCAGGTCAGTGCCGTCGTCCAGTTGCAGGGCGAACCAGTCCCAGCCCACCTGCCCTTCAGAAAGTGCGCTGGTGCTGTATTCGTGGTCCTTCCATGAGAGGCCGGAAACCGGGAAGGCCTCGCCATTCACTGTCACCGTGCCTGCGCTTTCAAGCCGGGTCTGGCTGTAATAGTAGGAGGCGTTGCCGGGTTCGGCTCCCTTGCGGCTGTAGCCCCGGTCGCCCTGCAGGATGGGGCCTTTCAGGTCGGTCAGCGTCAGGTCGAGGGCGATGCTTTCATGCACCGCCGTCAGGCGCACCACGCCAGGCGCGGTTTCTTCCACGCGCCAGTCTTCCAGCCACACCGCATAGGGTTCGGCCTGCGCCCCGGCCAGCCCGGCGGCCCCACGCCCGAAGCGTTCGGCGGCGGTGAATTCGCCCGCACCGATGTCTGACAGGGCAAAGTGCGCAAAGTAAATCTGGTCGGCGGCCCAGCCGCTTGCGCGCTCGGTCCGCTCGGCGGGCGGCAGCAGGGCGCGGCGGAAGACGGTGAACTGGTAGCCGAAGTGGCGCCCATCGGCGGTGTCCAGGTTGCCGGTGTAGTACCACCACTCAGTCTGGTAATCGGGGTGCGGGCCGAAGTCACGCGGGAATTCCAGCGGCTGCATAGCTTCGGCGCGGGCAAAGCCGGACTGGTTTTCGGTGGGAGCCACCAGCCGCGAGCCCAGTTGCGGCGCGGGCGCGCAGCCGGTGAGGGCCAGCGCGAGGAGAAGGAAGAATTGGGGGAGAGTTTTCATGTGTTGGTTAATCGGTCAACGAGGGATTCGAATACCCGCGTCCCTTGCGCGATAGCCGGGTGTTTTTCATTGCCTCATTGCCTCGTCTCAAGTCAATCAAACCGTATCCCCTCGCTGATGTTGCGGCGTGTCATGCGCCACGCCGGGTACAGGCCCGCCAGCAGGGCGGCCAGCACCGCCACCGCCAGCGCCTGCATGAACGGCTCCGGCACCAGTTGCAGTTGCAGCGTCCAGCCGAACGAACGGCGGTTAATCACATACACGAGGATGAGCGAGAGCACGTAGCCGGTGGGCATCGCCAGCAGGCCGGCCACGCCGCCCATCAGCCCGGTCTCCAGCAGCACCAGCCCCCACAGTTGGCGCGTGGTGAGGCCGATGGCGCGCAGGATGCCCAGCTGGCGCGATTTCTCCAGTTGTAAAGAAAGCATGGCGCTCAACACGCCCACAAAGGCCACCAGCGTGGCGAGCAGTTGCAGCGCGCCGGTGATGGCAAACGTGCGGTCAAAGATGGCCAGCGTCTCGGCGCGCAGGGCGCGATTGGGGCGAATCTGCAATGCCTGTACCGGCGTCAGTTCGGCTTGCAGTTCGGCGGTAATGGCGTCGGCATCCGCGCCGGGGTCAAGGCGCAGGGCGGCGGCGGTCAGGGCGTCGTCATCCCAGTGCTGGCGGTACACATCCAGCCACAAAATCGCGCCACCAACGCTGGACGCGTAGTCGTAGTAAATGGCAGCCACCGGAAAGGTCACCGGCCCGTGGTCGGTGTAGAGCGTCAGCGTGCCGCCTTCCTCGGGCAGACCGAGGCGGCGTGCCAGCGGCTCGGAGACCAGTATCGCGCCCTCCATCACCGCCGCCCACACCTCTGCGGGGGTGCCGCTGGCAGCGTAATACACCTGTTCCTGTCCGTCGATGGGGTTGTTGTTGGCGCCCACTTGAATCGGGCCGTCCGGCGAATCCACCGTCACCGAGCGCAGTACATCCACGCGCTCTGCGCCCGGCCAATCTTCCAGGGTGTCCACCACGCGCGGGTCCAGCACCGCGGTCATCTCACTCACTGCCGCGCCGGGCACCGAGATGTACACATCGCCTTGAAGAATCTGGTCCATCCACAGCACCACCGTGCTGCGGAACGACCCGACCATCAGGCTGACGCCGATGCTGACCGAGACGGCCACCATCAGCGCCGCCACGGCGATGCTGGTGCGGCTGATGGCGTTGACGACCTCGCGCGGGGCCATGCGCCCCAGCACGCCCACCAGCCGCCCGCCGAGGGCCGCGGCCCAACCCATCAGGATGCGGGTGGCCAGCGGAGTGAGCAGGGCGCAGCCGATGACCACGCCAAACGTGCCGGTAAAGGAAACTACGAGGTCGCGGGTGGGGATGGCCAGCACGGCCGCGCCGGCCAGAATCATCGCCGCGCCAGCCGCCGCCACCCACAGGACCACGCGCGCCGCTTTGCGTTCCAGGCCGGAGCGCGCCAGCGCCTCGCGCGGCGGCACACTGGCCGCTTCCCATGCCGGGAAGGCCGCCGCGGTCACCGTGGCAGCGATGCCCAACAGCGTGCCTTTAATCAGGCTACCCCACGGCAGCGGCACGTCCTGCACGGTGACGACGAAGAACAGGTCGTTGATGGTCTGGGTGACGAGGCGCACCGCGCCCTGGCCCAACAGCAGGCCCAGCCCGATGCCCAGCACGCCGCCCAGCGTGCCGACCACATACGCCTCGCTGACCACCAGGCCGAAGATTTCGCCGCGCGTCACGCCCAGACAGCGCAGGGTGCCGAACATCGCCCGCCGCCGCACCACGGAGAACGTCATCGAGTTGTAAATGAGGAACACGCCCACCACCAGCGCCAGCAGCGACAGGGCGGTGAGGTTGGTGCGGAAAGCGGCAGTCATCTGCTCCACCGCGCCGCTGCGCGCGGCAACGGGCAACAGGGTTGCGCCGTCCGGCAGGCGTGCGGCCAGCGCTTCGGCGGCGGCTTCGTCCGGCAGAATCAGGTCAATGCGATCCAGTCGGCCCAGTTTGCCGGTCAGCTCCTGGGCGGTGCTGATGTCGGCCAGCAGCAGGCCCTCCAGCCCGCGCCGGCTCAAATCATCGGCGGGTTCCAGCAGGCCGGCCACGAAAGCCGGGCGCGGCTGGCCAGCCACGGTGAGGGTGAGCGCATCGCCCACCTGCAGGCCGTAGCGTTCTGCCAGCCCGGTTGACAATACCAGCGCGCCGGGCTGGGTGAGGAACTGGGTCAGCCCCGCCAGCGGCGCTTCACCCGCGCCCAGGTAACTGCGGAAGGGCGCATCGCTGAACGGGTCAATCCCCAGCAATTGCAGCGGCACGCCGCCCAATTCCGGGGCGGTCACATAATCGGCCACCACCGGCGCGGCCGGGTGGGTCAGCCCCGCGCGTTGCAGATCGGTGTACAGTCCTTCGTCCAACCCGGATGGCCCACCGGCGATGAAGTGCGTGGCCTTGCCCGCCACGGCTTCGGTGCTCAAGTCAAAGGCGCGGCTGGCCGACTGGTTGGCGACGTCCACGGCCACCACCACCGAGACGCCGAGCATGATGCCCAGAATCATTAACAGGCTTTGCCACGGTGAGCGAATCAGATAGCGCCAGCCGACGTTGAACAACGTACGGGGGAACAGGCGGGTGCGCGGGGTACCGTTCATTTCTCGCGCTGCAACGCGCCGCCCTCGAGGCGGTAAATAGTGTCGGCAATGGCCGCGCTGGATTGCGAATGGGTGACCATAATGAGGTTTTTACCGGCCTGGCGCGTCAGCCGGTCCAGCAGGGCCAGCACGGTCTCGCCGGTGGCGCGGTCCAGGTTGCCGGTAGGTTCGTCGGCCAGCACCAGCAGCGGGTCATGCGCCAGGGCGCGGGCAATCGCCACCCGTTGCTGTTCGCCGCCGGAGAGCCGGTCCGGGTAGGTGTTCAGCCTGTCGGCCAGACCCACCTGCTCCAGCAGGGGCGCGGCCTGGGCGCGGGCGGCTTTGGGTGCCGCGCCGCTCAGTTCCAGCGGCAGGACGACGTTCTCCAGCACGGTTAGAGTCGGGAGCAGGTTGAAGAACTGGAACACGAAACCGATGTTGCGGCGACGGAACAGGGTGCGCTCACGCTCGTCGAGCGCCAGCAGGTTCTGGCCGCCCAGCCACACCTCGCCGGAGTCGGCATCGTCAATTCCGCTGATGAGGTTGAGCAGGGTGCTCTTGCCGCTGCCGCTCTTGCCCAGGATGGCGCTGAACTCGCCGGGTGCAAATTCGGCTCTGGCGTTTTCCAGCACGGTGCGCAGTTGGCCACCTTCTTCGTAGCGCTTGGAGAGGTTTGTGAGGCGAATGAGGGGTTCGGTCATGGGATCTCCGGTTGGTTGAATTAGACACCGGGCGGTCTGGCAAATGCTATCAGAATGTGACAATCTTCACAAGGTTGGGGAGATAAAGAAACCCCAAAGGGCTGAAACCTTTGGGGTTCGCAGAGTGTCCCCGCCGCGACTCGAACGCGGGCCTTTAGCTCCGGAGGCTAACGCTCTATCCACTGAGCTACGGGGACAGGACGGAGCAATTATACCGTAGGCCGGGACCAATGGAATTCGGACAACCTAGCTCCGCTTTCAAAACTGAGAAGAGTGGTACAAGTGCAGGAGGAAAGACCACCCAGTATAATTGCCTATAAGGGAGAACATTCGGATGGTAACGGGCAAAGGGGCATTGCATCGCATAGTGGTCTGGTTAAACGCGCGTTTCGCCCCCCCACATTTTGAAAATGAAACAGATCGCCTGGCTGCCGAGGCGCTGAACACTGCGCTCTGGCTGGGCGGCGCCCTGCTGGCGTTACTGATTGGCTGGCAGGTCATAATCGGCGGCCGCACCGGCAACATCGCCATCAAGGACGAGTTGGTTGGACTGGGGATTGTGCTGCTGGGGCACTGGCTGCTGCTGCGCGGCTGGCTTCGCTGGGTGGGCGGCATCACCGTCAGTCTGGGCTGGCTGCTGATGACCGGCGACATCCTCTTCCGGCATGGACTGCTCAGCCCCAACCTGGCTGCCGAGACCATCATGGTGTTCGTGGCCGGTCTGCTGGTGAATGGCCGCTTCGCGCTGACGCTGGCGGCCCTGAGTATCGCCGTTAATGCCATCGCCGCGCGGGCTCACCTGCAGGGCGTTCTGTCTTATCCGCCCGGTGACCCGGACCCGCTCAGCCGCTGGTTTGTAGTGAGCATCTACATCGCGCTGGCCGCGTTTTTTGTCGTTGTCATTCGCCGCTATCTGGATGGCAGCATCCGGCGTTCGGAACTGAGTGACCACCTCTACCAGGCGCTGTTCCGCAGCACGACCGAAGCAGTGGTCCTATTGGATAAGGAAGGGCGTATCCATCGCATTAACCGCCGCGGGGCGGACATGCTGGGGTACACGGCTGAAACGTTGATCGGCCGGTCGTTAACCGACCTGGTTACCCCGCGTTACCGGGAAACGCTGCTGCGTTTCCTGCCCCGGGTGCTGGCCGGGCAGGACATCCCGGTTTATGAGATTGAATTGCTCACCCGCGAGGAAGCGATGATTCCGGTTGAAGTGAGCACCGGCGTGGTGCTGGATGGCGACCTCAAGCCCATCCTGGTGCAGAACCTGCTGCGCGATGTGAGTGAACGCAAGCGCACCGAGCGCACACTGCGCTACCATGCCACCCATGACCGGCTCACCGGCCTGCTTAACCGCGCCCAGTTTGAGACCAGCCTGAACAACGCCGTGGAGCGCGCTCGGCGCGAGGGTACGCAACTGGCCCTGTTGTTCATTGACCTGGATGACCTCAAGAAAATCAATGATGAATTTGGCCACGCCGGCGGCGATGAGCTGATTCGCACGGCCGCCCTGCGGCTGGCCATGTCCGTGCGCACCGGCGATGTACTGGCGCGCCAGAGCGGGGATGAATTCGTGGTGCTGTTGGAGCCGTTGCACGGGTTGGGCGCGGCTGAAACGCTGGGCGAGCGCATCCTTAAGAAAGTGTCCGACCCGATGGAAGTGGGCGGAAAGCTGCTGCATGCCTCGTGCAGCATTGGCGTCAGCCTGTTCCCACAGGATGCCCCCGATGGCCCGGCGTTGATGCGGGCCGCCGACCTGGCGATGTATGCCGCCAAACGCGCCGGCAAGAACCGCATGCACCTGTTTCAGCAGGGAGATTGGGAACGGCTGGGCGAGGCCGCTCGCGGGCATCTAACCCGCGAAGAGACTGACCCGAAACGACAAAATTAGCAGCTTGAGCGATTGGCGCACATAAGCAGACCTACGCCAAACGGCCTACATACACCGTCAGCTCATTTCGCTATAATTTGTCCAATAGCAAGGGGCATGGTGGCTGGCAGGTGGGCCGCCACGAGAGGTTCAAAACGTCCCGTTTCCTTAGGAATTTCCGGGGGCCGGTTTCAAAATTCATCGCTGCGCTCAAGCTGCCGCATTTTGAAAACGAAAACGAGCACCTTGCGGCTCAAGCGATTGACGCGTTCCTGCTGCTTGGCCTGACCGCGATCCTGGTGAGTTGGCTGGGCGGAGCGTTGCTTAATCCTGGTCCTTCACCCACCGCGGAGTTGCTCCTCTATTCGCTCATCATCCTTCTGGCGGCGCTCGCCATGCTTCGGTTACGGTTTGTGATGCTAACCGCCTGGGCGGTCATCCTCGGCGGGTGGGCGGTGATGGCCGGTACGCTCATCTTTTATGAGGGGTATGACAGCATCAACACCCTTGGCCACATGTTATTGATTTTCATGGCAGGGCTGGTCCTGTTCCCAAACGCCGCGTTTGTGCTGGCTACGCTGAGCATGGGCGTCAGCATCTATGCCTACTTTGTCGAGCCGCCATTTTTTGAAGGTATCCCCCATTCCCATAACCCCTACCAGTTGGTTACCGTGGGTGTGTATTACTATCTGGCAGCGATTCTGGTGGGGGTGGTGCGGCGACGCATGAACCGCATGCTGGGGCGCGTGCAGCGCAACGACCTGCTCTACCGGGCGTTGTTCACGAATATGGCCGAGGCCGTGGTGGTGCTGGACATCGACCGCCATCTCATTCAGGCGAACACGCGTGCCTGTGACCTGCTGGGTTACCCGCTGGAAGAATTGCTGGGCCTGTCCGTGGATGACCTGGTGGATGAGGCGGCGCTTGATTTGTTCAAGCGATATTTGCCGCGCGTTTTGGAGAGTGAAGTCCAGCCAGTGTATGAGCTAAACCTGGTCCGCAAGGATGGCCGCCTCGTTTCGGTGGAAGCCAGCACTGCCTTGGTGCTGGACGAGTACGGTGAGCCGCTGTGCATTCAAAACATCCTGCGCGATATCAGTCCCCGGAAATTATTGGAAGAAGACCTGCAGCGCCGTGCGAACTTTGACGACCTCACCGGGCTGATGAGCCGTGCCCAGTTTGAGGCCATCCTTGCCCGCGCAGTGCCGCAAGCGCAGCGCGATAAGTCCCGGCTTGGTTTGTTGTTCATTGACATTGACAACCTGAAAAGCATTAACGATGCCCTGGGCCACCCGGCTGGCGATGCTTACTTGAGAGCTGTGGCCGAGCGGATGGCGCGGACGGTGCGTGGCGGAGATGTATTGGCGCGCCTGAGCGGCGATGAATTCGTGGTGTTGGTGGAAACGCTGCAATCCGTGGCGGCTGCGAAGAGCCTGGCCCAACGTATTTTGGAAACCATTGCCCAGCCGCTGGAGATAGCGGGCAAGCCGGTGGACAGTTCATGCAGTATTGGCATCAGCCTGTTCCCGCACCATGCCACGGAGGCCTCGGGTCTGAAGCAGGCGGCCGACCTGGCAATGTACGCCGCCAAACGCGCCGGCAAGAATCGCGCTCATCTCTATGACGAAGCCCTTGGGGCTGTGTTGGTTCCTTAGGCGAACAGCCCGCGTTCTTCAGGCCGTCCCAATCGAATCTCAGGCCGCAGCCCGGGCGGCCAGCGCGGCCGCTTTTTGACGCAGGTCAGCCACCATCTGCGGAGAGTTGGCCGCGCTTTCGCCCACCTGCGCCAACTGGTGCTTCGTATAGGCCAGGTCAGTGATCAGGCGATAGAAGCGGCGGGTGTTTCCAAAGCGGCCATCGGTCAGCGCGCTGAGTTGTGCCAGGGCGCGGCGTCCCGCCGAGGTCGCCGTCTGGTATTGCGCAACGCTCAACACGCCGCTCTCTACTTCATCTTTCAATTGAATTTGAATCCAGGCGCGCTCACGGCGCAATGAAATGAAGATGATCAACCCCATGAACAGCCAACCCACCCAGTCCACAAGGAACACGGCTGCCAGCCCGCCCAGCCCGCTGACGAACGACGCCAGCGTGTTGTGCAGCGAGTGGACGCACACCGCCATGAACCAGCCCAGCACCGGCGCGCCCAGCCGCACCAGGGTATTGCGATTCAACCGCGCCACGGCCAGGCCAATGCCGGTGAAAGCGGTATACAGCGGGTGGTTCCACGCGCCCAGGATGACGCGCAGGCCGAATACGAACCACAATCCTTCCCAGCCATCTTCGAGGAAGCCGCGCTCGTACATATAGAGCACGTTTTCCGTGGCAGCAAACCCCAGCGCCACGATGCCGGCATACACGATGCCATCCAACACTGAATCAAATTCCTTGCGGAAGACCAGGAACACCAGCAGCACTGCCAGTCCCTTGAGCGTCTCTTCGCTCAGCGGCGCGACGATGGAGCCGGTGAACATATCTGCCGCAATCTCGGACGAGGTGACGAGATACACGCTGATGCCAAAGAGGGTATTGACCAGCCACGCGCCGCCGGCCGCCACCAGCGCACCCCACACGAACACGCCGCCAAGCAGCAACTTGGGCTCTTTTTCATAATGGTCCAGCCAGTACAACCAGGCGGCATACAGCAGGGCGGGGATGAATGCCAGAAGAAATGCGGCCAGCACGGGCATGGAGATTCCTCCTCAGGAACGCGATGGCGCTATTTTCTCACAGGTAAGCAAACCCGAGAGTAGGTATTCGTGGAGGGTTATTCGAGTCTTTGTGACGACGAGCCTGACGGTATCGAAGGTCGAATTTCGAATATCTAATCTCGACTAACGCTTCTTCGAGGATGCCTACGCCGCGGCGCTTTCGCCTTCGCCCCTGAACTCCATCGCCGTGCGGTGCAGGATGGCGCGCAGCGGGTCGAGTCCCAGCGCGCCCAGCACGTCATCCGGGCGGGCGGTGCGGCCTTCACCCTGGCTCAAATGCAATTCCACCCGCTGGCGACCTCGCTCATCCGGCGGCAGCACCGCCAGCCCGAACACCAGCGCCCGCAGGTCATAGGTGCGGGTGCGCCCCTTGCGGGTTTTCTCGCGCAGCACTTCCGGTTGGGCAAGGAAATCCGCCACGCGCGCTTCCAGCCCTTCGGCCGGGTCCAGCAGGGTGGCTTCAAACCGCGCGGCATGCACCAGATTGGGCAGTTTCTCGGCCCGGTCGTCAATCACCGTTGCCGATCGGAAGAGGATGCCCGGCGGCGCGGCGTGCTGCAAGGCGGCCAGCACGTCCTCGGCCGGGGTATCGATTTTCATCACGCAGTCCAGCCACTCATCGGCACTGGTGATGCCCAGCGAGAGCGCGTCGGCCAGCACCAGTTTGGGGCGCGGGTTGAAGCCTTCGGAATAGGCCAGCGGCAGGTTGGCGCGCCGTATCGTGCGCTCCAGCGTGCTGTGCAGGTCCAGGTTGCCGGTGAAGCGCATGGCGTCAGTTTTTTCGAATTGGATGCGGTATCTCATGGGGAAACCGTGAAGCGATATTCGTGAACAGTTATTCGAGTCCTATTAGCAACGAAGCTTTCGCAGGTGGAAGTCGAATATCGAATAACTAATCTCGAATCACGAATATCGGCGTTCGCTAGTTTACGCTTATTTCTTCCATCGTTATCGTCGCGGCGGCCTTGCGCGCCGCGTGCGGTTTCACTTCCGGGCACTGCCACACTTCGCCGGGGTTTTCCATGCGCATCTTGGTGAAGGTCGGCAGGATGCCGCAGGCGAAGCAGCGTTCGCGGCAGTCCACGCGTGTCTGGCCGCGCTTGGACCACAGGTAATCTTCGGTGAGGAACTTCTTGCGCACCGTCGAGTCGATATGGTCCCACGGGAAGGTCTCGTCAATCAGGCGCGGGCGGTGGGTGTAGAACGCCGGGTCGAGGCCGGCCTGCTCGTACGCCTTCGTCCAGATTGCATAGTCGAAATGCTCGCCCCAGGCGTCAAACTTCGCGCCCATCTGCCATGCCATGTAGATCACGTCCGCCAGGCGGCGGTCGCCGCGCGAAAGGGCGGCTTCCAGCATCGTCTCGTCGGGGTTGTTCCAGTTCAGTTTCAGCCCCTTGCCGCTGATGACGCGCTTGAGCAGTTCCTGCTTGGCCAGTATCTGTTCGCGGGTGTCGCACGGCGACCACTGGAACGGCGTGTGCGGCTTGGGGATGAAGGTGCTCACCCCGGCGGTCACGTGCGCCTTAAAGCCGATGGCTTTGCGGCCCTCGGCCAGCACCGCCTTGCACAGGTCAGCGATGGCCTGCACATCCTCCAGCGTCTCTTCCGGATGGCCAATCATGAAATACAGTTTGAGGTTCGTCCAGCCGCGCGAGAAAATCTCGCGGGCGGTTTCCAGCAGTTGCTCGGTGCTCACCGGTTTGTTAATGATTTCTCGCATGCGCTCGGTGGCGGCCTCCGGCGCGAGGGTGAAGCCGCTGCGGCGCGTGTTCTGCAGTTCGTCCATCAGGTCCACCGAGACGGTTTCGATGCGCAGCGAGGGCAGCGACACGGACAGGGCGCGTTCGCCGAAGCGGCGGCTGACTTCCTTCACCAGGTCCACGACATAGGTGTAATCCGACGAAGACAGTGAAAGCAGGCCGACTTCCTCGAAGCCGGTGTTGTCCATCGCCTCGGCAATGGCGTCCACCACTTCCTGCACCGGGCGCTCGCGCACCGGGCGGGTGATCATCCCCGCCTGGCAGAAGCGGCAGCCACGGGTGCAGCCGCGCATGATTTCAATCGGGATGCGGTTGTGAACGGTATCAATGTACGGCACGATGAGGCGGGTGGTGGGCGGCGGCAGTTGCGCCACAATGCGCTTGACCACCGGGTAGTTGGCCTTCTCGAATTTCTTCTCGGTGTAGGCCAGCGTGCCATCCGGCTCGTAGTGCGCCTCGTACATGGCGGGCACGTACAGCCCCCACACTTCGGAGAGGCGTTCCAGCAGGCGGCGGCGCGGTTCGCCGCTGGCCTTCCATTCCTGGTGCACGCGGATAACGTCCATGATGGCTTCTTCGCCTTCGCCCACCACGAAGGCATCAATGAAGGCATGCATCGGCTCCGGGTTCATGGTGGCGTGCCCGCCGGCGATGACCAGCGGGTCGCGCTCACTGCGTTCGGCCGCCAGCACCGGCACGCCGCCCAGGTCCAGCAGGTTGAGCGTGTTGGTGTACAGACTTTCGTAGGGCAATGAGATGCCGAGGATGTCGAACTCGGACAGCGGGCGTTTGCTTTCCAGCGAGTACAGCGGGATGCTGTGCTGGCGCAGGATGGCTTCCATATCCGCCCACGGGTTGTAGACGCGTTCGGCCAGCGCATCGGCGCGCTGATTTACCAGGTCATACAGAATCATCAGGCCGTTGTTCGACATGCCGATATCATAGATATCGGGGAAGGCCAGCGCGACTTTCGTCTGGATGGCGTTCCAGTCTTTGACGACCTGGTTTAGTTCGCCGCCGGTGTAGCGGCCTGGTTTCTGAACGAGCGGCAGCAGAGGTTGCAGCCGGTCCTGGATGTCGGCAGGGGAGAGAGTCATTTTCTGTGCACCTTTCGGCCGCGCGAAGCGGTCGTGGTCGGGGAGTCGAACCCCGGCGAATTCTGTAAAGGCAGATTATAACGCGAGAAAACAATCGGCAAATAATACAGAATCGGCGGAAAAATTCCTCCTACGGCTCGGTGCCGGGTGCCAGCCCCGGCGGCAGGCCGCAGCCTTCCATCGTCACGATGTTGCAACCCTCAATCACGCAGCCTTCGCCGGTGATGAAGTTGCAGTTCTCCAGCAACGCGCATTCCGGGTAAATCGAGGCATCGCAGAACAGGCCCAGCAGGCAGCCCTCGCCGGTGACGGGATTGCAGCCAAAGGGCATGGCGCAGCCCTCGCCGGTGGCGGGGTCGCAGCCGGGCAGCAGCTCACAGCCCTGCCCGGTAATCAGGTTGCAGCCGGAGGGCAGCGTGCAGCCTGTGCCGGTGGCCGGGTCACAGCCGTCCGGCAGTTCACACCCTTCGCCGGTCAGCGGGTTGCATTCCAGGTCGATTTCACAGCCTGCGCCGGTGGCAGGGTCGCAGCCATCCGGCAGGTCCTCCGGCGTCACCAATCCTTCGTCAATCGCCATGTCCACCGCGCCCGGCACGTTCTGGAACCAGGCGTTCAACTGGTAGTCCTCCATGGGTTCGGGCGGAGTGGGCGGCGCATCTGCCGCCAGGATTTCGGCGCGCTGGCCGCCGGTGAATTCCACATTGCCCAGGCTGTTGGTAAGGTTGCATATGCCTTCGAGGCACGTGGCAAACAACTGCCCCAGCGGGTTCAGGCGCACGCCCAGCCAGGTGCCGCGCACGGACGCCGTGCCAGAAATGGTGTCGATCTTGAATTCCCCGCCCTCTGCCGACCCTTCCAGGATGACGAACAATTCGCCCTGCAGCAGTTCCAGCAGCGTTTCGGGTTGCTGCGCCGTGCCGGAAAGGTCGTTGAGGGTGAACACGGTGTTGGGGGCTAGGCGCGCCAGCGGTCCTTCGCTGAAGGCCACCGCCGCGCGGCTGTCCGCGCCGGTGCTCACCCGGTTGCCGGGCTGCACGGCCTGGTTCGCCGCGGCAGCCTGCCACTCCTCCTGCTCCACCGCCTGCCAGAACACCTGGTTCTCGATTTCGCTGATCCACGCCTGGCGCGAACCGGAATCGGTTACCGGTTCGCCCGCCGGCAGGGTGGGCGCGTTATCAGCGGGCACGGGCCGGCCAAGGTTGCAGGCCAGCGCCAGCAGCGCCGCGGCGCTAATGAGACGTAGGGTTCGTGGTCGGTTGTTCATGGGATGCTATGCTCCTGCCAGAGGGTTGGCAATTACCAGCATACCCCATTTGCTACGCCGGGGGCTATCCCCCCTTCATTTCCCGCTCCGGCCGCACGCAGTCCCGCCCCGCCTGTTTGGCGGCATACAGTGCGTCGTCTGCCCGGAGAATCAACCCCGCGCCATCGGTCTCCCCCGCTAGCAGTTCCGCCGCGCCGGTGCTGACAGTAACGACCAGCGATTCCTCCACTTCGGCCAGCAGGCATTCCTTCAACCCGGCGCGCAGCCGCCCGGCGACCTGAATCGCTCCGGCCAGCGACACGCCCGGAAGGATGGCGAGGAACTCCTCGCCGCCGTAACGCCCCACTGTGCCGCTGCCGCGCAGGTGTGCCTGCATGCAGGCAGCCAGCGCCTGCAGGGTGCGGTCCCCGGCGGGATGGCCGTAGGTGTCGTTGATGTCCTTGAAATGGTCACTGTCAATCATCAGGATGGATAGCGGTGTGCTATCCGTGCCGCACTTGAGAATTTCTAGGTCCAGGCGTTCCACAATCGACCGCCGGTTGGGGATATGCGTGAGGCCATCCATATGCGCCTGCCAGCCCAGCGTGCTGGTCAGTCGCTCAATATGCATCAGAGCGTAACTGAAGGTAAGCAGGGTGCTCACGATAAGCACGCCGGAGAGCGCCGCATCCTGGAAGAAGCCGGTGGCGTTGAAGTCGCGCTGTGCCGCGCCAAATGGCGTGAGGTAAAAGGCCGCCCGCAGGAACAATAGGAAACCCAGTACAAAGAACCCCACGCCGGAGAGGAAGCGCACATAGTCATGCCGGTGCGGACCGCCGTGAGAGAGGTTCAGGCCAATCACCAGCGCCAGGGCGCCCAACCAGCCGGAAAGTAGCAACGTGCGCAGTTCGAAGTCTGGCGCGAGCAGCGTGGTGTAGGCGAGAGCCAGCGCCGCAAGCAGGTTTCCTGCCCACAGCCGTAGGTCTTTTTCGGGTTGCCCCAGCAATTGTCGCACGGCCCGGTAGTACAGCGTCAGTCCCAGCGCCGCCGTCAGGTAGGGCAGAATAATCGAGAGCGTCTCGGGCAGCACCTCGCGGAAACTCGCGAAGACAAACCCCACCCCTACCAGAAAACTGCCGCCAGCCCAGGCCTGGATGCCACGCAGCGCGTTATTGGTGGCACGCGTCAGCAAGACCAGTATGACGCCATTCAGCAAACTGATGAGGCCGATGACATAAACAAAACTGGGGACGTGGAACATTACAGGGAATTATACGGCGCGGGTCAGCTCGCCTGCCACACGCCGTACAGTCCCAGATCGCCGGTTTCGCCATCAGCGGTGAAGGTTTCGACCACACGGAATCCCGCTTCCTCCGCCAGCGCGGCCAACTCGGCTTCATCGAACAGGTGCACATAACGTAGGCCGGGGGTTTCCTCCGCCCGCCAGTCCAGCAGGTAATCGTTCTCGTCCACGTCCGCGTCGTCCAGCCCCGCCGCGGCCCATGGCTGTACCCGCCCGGCCAGCTTGGGGCTGTTGAGGAATTGCCAGTTGGAAAGGAAGAACAACCCGCCCGGTTTCAACACGGCCCGCGCGCCCTGCAACATCGTCAGGCGCAACGCCTGCCCCGGTATGTGGTGCAGGGTGGCAAAACACAGCCCTACATCCAATTTCCCTTTCTCATTTCTCATTTCCAAGTTGTTCCCCCAGTCTTGAGACAGGTCGGCCTGCAAAAACCTGTACCGCTCCCCCAGCCCGCGCGCCCGCGCCGCTTCCAGCAGGCCGGCGCTGGCATCCAATCCAAGGTATTCGCCGGCAAAACCCTGTTCGTTCAGGAAGGCTGCCGCGCTGCCGTTACCGCAGCCCAGGTCCAGCACACGCACATCAGACGGCACGCGCGCCAGCAGCAAAGCCACGCCCGGGTTCACCCGCCCGCGGGTAGCGGAGAATGCCCCGGCGTGGGTTTGGTAGAATAGACGGTTAAGTTCGAGCAGGCGGCTCACGACCTCTGATTTCATGGCTTCATTATAGAGCGTGAGTCGTGCACGGCAGAAATTCATGACCAAAACCCCCGGCCTCCCCCACGCCCAGACCCCGTCCTGGCAGGCGACTAAACGCCACTCGCCGGAACGGCTGGCCACGGCGCGCCTGGCGCTGGAAGCCGTGCGCGACGGCATGGACGTGTTTGACGCCATCCAGCGCTTCCCGATTCCAACCGAACACGGCGGCGGCTACATCGGCAAGCACCACCTGGTGGCGGTGTACCGCGAACTTGTCGAAAGCGACGAGTGGGAAGACGACCCGGCCCTGCTGGGGCGCATCCGCATGAAACCCATGCGCACCCAGAGCGGCGTCACCGTGGTCACGGTGCTTACCAAGCCGTACCCGTGCCCCGGCAAGTGTGTGTTCTGCCCGACCGACTTCCGCATGCCGAAATCCTACCTGCCGGACGAACCGGGCGCGATGCGCGCCCTGCACTACCAGTTTGACCCGTATGCCCAGGTGGCCGGACGCATTGCCCAGTTGGAAGCCGTGGGCCACCCCACCGACAAGATCGAGCTCATCATTCTCGGCGGCACGTGGAGCAGTTACCGCAAGGATTACCAGGAGTGGTTCGTCAAGGAATTGTTCGCCGCCATGAACGGCCTGCCGCCCACGCCGGAGCCACCGGACACCGACGACATCCTCGCGCCGCGCGCTTCCTCACCGTACACGTTGGTCGAATTGCAGGCGATGAACGAAACCGCCGCCCACCGCAACGTGGGCCTGGTCATCGAGACCCGTCCTGACCATGTCAATCCCGCTGAACTGGACTGGCTGCGCACCCTGGGCGTGACCAAAGTGCAACTGGGCGCGCAAAGCCTCGACGACCGCATCCTGGACCTCAACCAGCGCGGCCACAGCGTGGCCGCGACGCACGCTGCCACAGCGCTGCTGCGCGCCGCCGGTTTCAAAATCGTGCTGCACTGGATGCCCAACCTGCTGGGAGCCACGCCGGAAGGCGACCGCCTGGACTTTGCAAAACTGTGGGACGGGCTGTGCCCGGACGAAATCAAAATTTACCCCTGCCAGTTGTTGGAAAACGCCGACCTGTACCTGAACTGGCAGCGTGGCGAGTACCACCCTTACAGCACCCAGGAACTCATCGACCTGATTGCCGATGTCAAGCCCGGCATCCCGCGCTACTGTCGCGTCAACCGCGTTATCCGTGACATCCCCAGCACCAACGTGGTGGAGGGCAACCGCAACACCAGCCTGCGCATGGATGTGCACCGCGAACTGGCGCGCCGCGGCCAGCGCTGCCAGTGCCTGCGCTGCCGCGAGGTGCGCGGTCAGTCGGTGAAACCCGAATCGTTGGAATTCAACGACCTTGCGTATGCCGCCGAAGGGGCCGAAGAACATTTCCTTTCTTTCGACACGCCGGATGACCGGTTGGCGGGGTTCCTGCGCCTGTCGCTGCCCGGCGATGACAGCCCGGCCACCGGATTGACGGACCTGGCCGGCGCGGCGATCATTCGCGAAGTGCATGTGTACGGCCAGTCGTTGGAAGTGGGCGAGGAGCAGACCGGCGCGGCCCAGCACATCGGCCTCGGTACGCGGCTGATTGCCGAAGCCGAGCGCATCGCTCGCGCAGGTGGCTACGAGCGGCTGGCGGTGATTGCTGCTGTTGGTACCCGCCGCTATTACGAAGGCCGCGGTTTCAACATGGGGGCGCGCTATATGGTAAAAGACCTGGTGAACCCGGCCGCCGCGTAGGAAAGCGGCACACATCTGCAACGCGCGAGGCGCACAATATTGGTTATCCTCATTGACGCACTCCCCTGCACCCCGGGGACGTATTCAGATTGCGAGTAAGCATGACGACCATCAACCCCATCATCACCCTCACCACCGACTTTGGCCTGCGCGACGGCTTTGTCGGCGTGATGAAAGGCGTCATCCTCAACATCGCTCCCCATGCGCAAATTGTGGACATCAGCCACGACATTGGGCCGCAGAACGTGCGCGAAGGGGCGTTCGTTCTTTCGCGCCAGTCCCTGTATTTCCCACGCAATACCGTGCATGTGGTGGTGGTGGATCCCGGTGTGGGCACTACCCGCCGCCCCATCGCTGCCCGCATCGGCAATCATCATTACGTCGGGCCGGACAACGGCGTGCTTACCATCCTGTACGAAAAGGCCGAGGAAGAAAACTGGCCGTTGCAGGTCGTGCATCTGGACAAGCCCCAATACTGGCTCAAGGAAGTGTCCTACATCTTTCATGGGCGCGATATCTTCTCGCCGGTGGCGGCGCACCTGGCGGCCGGCGTACCACTGGAAGAACTGGGCCGGCCCATCGACGATGCCGTGCGCCTGCACCTGCCCAAACCCGCCCTGAAAGGCAATTCGTGGCACGGCGAAGTGGTGCACATTGACCATTTTGGCAACGTCGCCAGCAACATTCACCGCGACAACATCGGCGGTGAGGCCGCGGTGCAGGCCGCCGGCGTACGCGGCACGCGCGTGCCTGATTGGGTTAAGACATTTGGCGAGCGCCCGGCCGGGGCGCTTGTGTGCCTGTACAGCAGCATTGATTTCGTCATCATTTCCGAGGTCAACGGCAATGCCGCCGCGCGGCTCGGCGCCAAGGTGGGTGATGCGTTTGAGGTAGAGGTGGCGTGAAGCCGAATGCTCCGCGCTGTAAATCCCAGCGGCGGCTACAAGGCCGCCGTTTATTTTTCCCGGCGTCTTTGCGCCCCAGCGTGAGCCGGTCCTGTTTGTGCTTCCGCCTACGCCTGCTGGGCGGCGAAGCCCAGCCCTTTTGCCCCCACATGCGTGCCAATGGCAGCGGTGATGTAATCCACGTCAATGCCTTCAGCCACCGGCACGGTCACCATGCCGGCCACTGCTTTGGCATCCTCCACCGCACCGGTGTGCAGTACCAGCAGGCGACGCAGCGGCCCAAGGCTGTTAATACGCGTGGCCAGCGCGCTGATGGCCTTGCTGCGGGTGCGCACCGCCCCGGCGCGTTCCAACAATCCCTCGCGCACTTCCAGGAACACCTTCAGGTTCAGCAGGTCACCCACCCCCGCCTGCAACCAGGAGACACGGCCGCTGCGGCGGGCGGCGTCCAACGTGTTCAGCATGGCAGTCACGTGAATTTTGGGCGCCACGGCCAGCAACGCATTGCGCACATGGCGCGGCGTGCCGCCATTGGCGGCCGATTCCACCGCCGCCATCACCATATAGCCCAATCCGCGGGTCAGCGTCAGGCTGTCAATCACCGTCACCTGGTCGCGCAAGGCTTCCGCGCCCACAGTGGCATTGCTGTAAATCGCGCTCAGTTTGGATGAGGTGGTGATGGCGACCACATGCTCCATGCCGCGCGCCAGTTGCCGCTGGTAAGCGGCGGTGAAGGAACTTGGGGCCGGCGCGGCGGTGGTGGCCGGCGGGTCAAAGGTTGGCAGTTTCTCGTAGTAATCCGGGCGGGAGATGTCCACCCCATCCACCAGTTCTTTGCCATTGATGATGACCAGCGCCGGCACCACTTCAATTTGGTGGGCGGCGGCGTATTCGGCGGGCAGGTCGGCGTTGCCGTCGGTCACAAATCCGATTTTCATGGCGCGTTCTCCTCTTCAGCGGCGATGAACGAGTCGGTTACCACTCTTGTCGTAAATTCCGGCGCGTTCGGTGCGCCCAATCCGGGGTTTATTCGCCCTGCAGCACGAACACGCCCAGGCTGTGCGGGCCGAACAACGCCGCCAGCGCGGGATTAATGATGTGCTCGCTCATCGCCACCGGGCCATAATCCTCATTGATACGCTCGCGCAGGGCGCGAGTCTCACTGTCAAACGGCGGGACGCCCTGCAAAAGGGCGATGTGTTCCAGATTTTCAAATTCAAGGATGAACTCGTGCAGCAAGTCCACCAGGGCGCGGCCATTGCGGGCCTTCTGGGTGGGCATGAACTGGTCATGATCCAGGACATACAGCGGCAGGACGTCGAGGTGTTCGCCGACCAGCGCCTGGGCCAGCCCCAGGTGGCCGGCGCGGTGCATGTAGGTGAGGCCGGGGATGCAGAACAGACTGTACACCCGCGGCAGCATCGCACGCACCATATTCTCGATTTCTTCGGCCGGGCGGTTTTCCTCGGCGGCAGCGGCGGCGGCCTGCACCACCAGCCCCAGCCCCGTGGCTGTGGTACCCGCGTCCACCACCTGCACACGCGCCGGACCTGGGAAGGCGCCCGCCGCGGCCTGGGCATGCAGGAAGGTTTTGGTCAGGTAGGCGGAATGCACAATGACCAGCACGTCCGAATAGAACTGGCTGAGATGGGCGAACATCGCCTGGAATTCATCCAGGCTGGGCGGCTGAACGCGCGGGTCAAGCGCGGCATCGGCCGAGGCGGGCAGGTCAGCGGCGCGCAACCCTTCACTCTTTTCATAGCGCATGCCGTTGGCATGCAGATGCAGCGGGATGCTGTACACCCGGTCACGGCCGGGGAAGGCCGGCACGGGGAACTGGGCGGTGCTATCGGTCAGGACACAGGTAGGGGACATATTCTCCTAAGATTTCAATCATCATTCGCTGCACTTGCTACTACGAGGTACTCGCCCTCCCCGGCATCCTGACGGCGTGTGGTTATCCTTCAGGTCGACTGAAAAGACGAACAGAACGGGATTCCTCACTTTGTTCAGAAGGCCAAGGCACTTTCATTCAGCCGAGAGGATGAACATATAGTGAGGTTGGCCGCCTTCGTGCAATTCCACTTCGAGGGCCGGGTATTTTTTGGCAATCGCGGCCACTATGGCTTCGGCTTCATCCGAACGCAGACTGGCGCCGTAGAACAGGGTGAGGATTTCCAGGTCATCGGCGCCCATGCCTTCCAGCAGGCCGAGCATGGCAGTCTCCAGGCTGGGGTCAGAGATGATGAGTTTGCCGTTGTGCAGGGCGATGATCGAACCGTTCTTGACCTGCACGCCGTCCAACTCGACGTCGCGGGTGGCGGTGGTGATTTCGCCGCATTCCACGTCGCCCAGGGCGCTTTCCATATCCGCGGCCACTTCGTCAAGGTCGCCATCTGGCAGCATTCGCAGCATGGCGGAGAGGCCCTGCGGCACGCTGCGGCTCTTGACCACCTTCACCTGCTTGACGGTAAGACCCGCGGCCTGCTCGGCCGCCAGGATGATGTTCTTGTTGTTGGGTAGGATGATGACCTTGTTGGTCGGCAGGTTTTCAAATGAAGTGAGGATATCCTGCGTGCTGGGGTTCATCGTCTGACCGCCTTCCACCAGCGCCGCCACGCCCAGGCTGGCAAAGGTGCGGGCAATACCGGGGCCCGGGGCCACGGCCACCACGGCGATTTCGTTGGCCTTGATGGGTTTGACCTCAATCCGCTGTTGCGCCGCGGCGCCGATGTCATCCATTTGCGCCATCAAATTCTCAATTGCCACGTTGGTAACCGTGCCGAGGTCAATGCAGTAATCAATTGGTTTGTAACGATTCTCGGTGGGCACATGGATGTGCATGCGGTACATCCCCTCGCCTTCGCCCACCTGGATGGAGGTGCCCATATCTTCCAGCCCGGCATAGAAGCTGGCGATGTCCAGCGGCTTGTGCGGCCGGAAATCCACCACCACTTCGTAGTCCTGCCCCTCCTCCACAGCATCCATCGCGCTGTCAAAATTCAGCGAGGCCAGCGGCTGCACACCGGCCACCGGTGTATCCAGGTCTTCGCCGTTAATCCAGCGCAGCATGCCATCCAGCAGGAAGAACAGGCCCTTGCCGCCCGAATCCACTACCCCGGCTTCTTTCAGAATCGGGAGCAGGTCCGGCGTGCGTTCCACGCTGGCGGCGGCTTCAGCCACCGCGGCTTCCAGCACTTCTACAGCGTTGTCGGTGGTGGCGGCTCTCTTCTCCGCCGCCGCCGCCAGGTCTTTGGATACCGTCAGGATGGTGCCTTCCACCGGCTTGACCACGCCCTTGTAGGCCGTGTCGCGAGCGTTGGCCAAGGCGCGCGCCAGCGCTTTGCCGGTGATGGCTTCTTCATGTTCCATGCCGTGCGCCACGCCGCGCCACAACTGTGAGAGGATGACGCCGGAATTGCCGCGCGCACCCATCAATGCGCCCTGTGCCAGTTTGGCCAGCATCTTGCCGGCGTGCTTCTCCGGCGATTTTTCAATCTCTTCGTAGGCCTTCTTCATGGTCAGAATCATGTTGGTGCCGGTGTCGCCATCCGGCACAGGGAACACGTTGAGCGCGTTCACCGTCTGCTGGTTGGTCTTGAGCCACTCGAGGCCGGCCCAGGCCAAATTCTTTACCGCCTGGCCATCAATCGGGAAGCGTTCCATCGCCAGCCGACGGCTGAGACGTGGATTGCTGGATGGAATGGTCATGAAGGCTCCTGAAAGCGAGGTTCTTTGCCCAAATTGGGCGAATAAAAAACCGCTGGCCACCGGATAGCGCCCTGCGGCATAAGCCTAGACCTGTCAGGCATCCGGGTCGCTGATCCGAAGCCCCTGGACGTGAACATTGATCGCCTCTACGGGCAGGCCGAGGGCCTTTTCCACATTGAAGCGCACCGAATTCGCCACGCTGTTTGCCACGGATTTAATGCGCGTGCCGTATTCGACCACGATGTAGATGTCAATCAGGATGCTATCGCCTTCATAATGCACATCCACCCCGTGGGTGGGGTCCTTGACGACAAAATTAGTCAGGTCGTTCACCAGGCTCTTGGAAGCCAGCCCGACCACGCCATAGGTCTGGACCGCGGCATGGTGCGCCAGGGTGGCAATGGCACGCGGTGAGATATTGATACTGCCGATGGTGTTCGTTTCTGCCATATGTTCGTACCTCTGCCCTATTTTAGCAGAACCCAATGCCGCCAAAGACCCCCAAAGGCAATAAACGCCCGCGGGTCACCCAACCCGAAATTCGCGGGTTGATTAATGAAACCGCCTGTGGTAGACTTCGCTGGTTATTTTAGACATCCCCTTCGGGAGTGACCGTCCGGCGGTCCCCCTGCAAGACTAAGAGAAAAAGGAAGCAATCATGGCAAAGTGTGCACACTGCGGCAAGGCAACGACGTTCGGAAACAACCGCCCGTGGTCCAAGAAATCCACACGGCGCACCTTCAAGCCGAACCTGCAGAAGGTTTCGGTTTTGGAGCAGGGCAAACTTGTCAAAAAGACCCTTTGCGCCCGCTGTATCCGCACCAGCGTGAAAAGCCCGGTTTAGCGGTTCTATTCCCCGTTCACAAAAGCCACGGCTGCGCCGTGGCTTTTTGATTCCTGTGGGAATCAGACACTCGTCATGTGTACGATCTCAAGCGAAGAATTTAGCTGGCCATCCAAACAGTAGCCTATTTTGGTAACGGCGCATCCATAGACAATGTAGGGGTCGAGCTTAGCTCGACCCCTACGAAATATTCGGCATTTCCGGTATTTCCTATGAACTTGAATTTCGCCAGATTTTTCTACTTCATTTTGAAAGAATCAGGCGGTTAGCGCGGCGCGCAGGGCTTTCAGGCCACCGGCCGCGCCGCCCGGATGCTTAAACACCGCATTGCCAGCCACGAACACATCCGCCCCGGCGGCATGCGCCTGGGGTGCGGTCTCTGCGTCAATGCCGCCATCCACCTGCAGGTGGGCGGGCAGACCGGCAGCGTCCAGCCATTTGCGAATCTGGCGTACTTTGTTCAGCGTTTCCGGCAGGAACGCCTGCCCGGAATAGCCGGGGTTGACCGTCATGACCAGCACGAGGTCCACGAGGGACAGGACCGGCTGGACGGCTTCGGCCGGAGTGCCGGGGTTGATGGCCACGCCCGCCCTGCAGCCCAGGGCGCGGATGGCCTGCAACGTGCGATGCAGGTTGGGGCCGGCCTCGGTGTGTACTGTCAGCCCGCCCGCGCCGGCGGCGGCAAAGGCCTCGATGTGGCGTTCCGGCGCCTCGACCATCAGATGCACGTCCAGGAACAAGGCGCTGGCGCGTTTGCAGGCTTCGACAATCCCCGGCCCCATCGTCAGGTTGGGCACGAAATGGCCGTCCATCACGTCCACATGAATCCAATCCGCGCCGCTCTGTTCGGCGGCGGCCAGTTCGAGACCCAGGCGGGCAAAATCTGCGCTGAGAATGGAGGGGGCGAGAAGAAAATCGAGGGCCATGAGGTTGCCTGCCAGTCTAGCGCGGCGGGAACATCACCGTGTACACCCAGAACCAGAACGGCACCAGGCCGCTGACGGCGACGAACGCCATCAGCCCCAGCCCCACGGCCAGCCAGTCAATTTCGATGAACGAGGTATCGGCGGCGGACACCGGTTTGCTGGGGGCGGTGCCGCTGCGCACCGGCTGGCTGGCAGACACAGGCTGCCGCACCGGGCTTGGCGGCCGGCCCAGCGTGGGGGCAGACGGGGATACACGGGTTGGCCCCGCGGCCGGCGCGGGGGCCGGGCGGCGCGCCGGCGCGCCTTTCGGCGGCGTGTTCTCGGCTTTCAGGCGGGCGGCAATCGTTTGCAGGACGCGCCCCAACTGGTCGGCGGTGCGGTAGCGCTGTGAGGGTTCCTTGGACAGCACCTTGAGGATGACCTCTTCCAGTTCGGGCGGAATCAGCGGGTTGAGTTCGGTGGGGCGGATGGGCTGAGCGCGGCGGTGCATCTTGGCCAGTTCGCCGGAGGTCTTGCCAATGAACGGCAACTGGCCGGTGAACATCTGGTACAGCACTACGCCCAACGAGTACACGTCGGAAGCCGGGGAAGGCGGGCCACCGGCGGCCTGCTCCGGCGAGAAGTACTGCGGCGAGCCCCACACCACATCCGCCTCTTCCTCCGGGTTGATGGAGGACAGCACGCGGGCGATGCCGAAGTCGGTGACTTTAAGGCGCAGGTCAGGCGTGACGATGAAGTTGTGCGGCTTGACGTCGCAGTGTACCAGGTCCGAGCGGTGGGCGAAGCCGATGCCGGCGCTGGCCTGAATGGCGAGGCTGATGCCGTCTTCAATGCGCAACCGGCCGCGCTCGGTGATGATGGTGTTCAGGTCCTTGCCCAGGATGAACTCCATCACAATGTACAGGTGGTTGTCGTCGTAGCCGAAGTCGTAGACGGTGACGATGTTGGGATGCGAAAGGTTGGCGGCGGCCTTGGCCTCTTCGCGGAAACGTTCGCGAAAGTTGGGGTCCACGCTGAAATCTTCGCGCAGCACCTTGATAGCGACGTCGCGTTCGAGCATCAGGTCGCGCCCGCGGTACACCACGGCCATGCCGCCCTTGCCCAGGGTCTCGTCGATGCGATAGCGGTTGTTGAGTAGCGCTTGCGAATTCATTCTGCGTGTCCTTCGGAGGTAAATTGTAATTGATATTAAGGGAGGGTAGCGAGTCGGGGTCGATTACCAGTGAGCCGGTCTGAATGAGGGTGTAAGTCGGGATTCCTCACTCCGTTCGGAATGACAAGATTTGTGGCTATAGATGTCTGCAACAAGGTATTTGGCAATTGGTAATTCGCAGACAGTTACTGGCTTCCGACTAACTACTCACTAATCCCGGTCCTTAGGTGCATTACAATCGCGCATCATGCCCAGCGCAGACATCCTCTATAACCCGGTTGCCGGGCGAGTGAACGCCGACGATGCGGTGCAACGCGCCGCTGCCGTGCTGGAATCCGCCGGCTGGGACGTACATCTCAAGCACACCCGCAGCGCCCGCCACACCACCCGCCTGGCACGCAGAGCCGCCGAGAAAGGCCGCAGCGCGGTATTCGTCGCCGGGGGGGATGGTTCGTTGGGCGAGGCGGCGCGCGGCCTGCTGGGCAGCCGCACTGCGCTGGGCGTACTGCCCAGCGGTACCGCCAACGTATGGGCGCAGGAACTGGGCTACGAGACGCTCACCGCCTTCCGGCCCACCGCCTTGGAAGACGCCGCCCGCATCCAGGCCGCAGGTTGGACGCAATGGATGGACATGGGGCTGTGCAACGACCGCCCCTTCCTGCTGTGGACCGGCGCCGGGCTGGACGGCGAAGTGGTGCGCCAGATGGAAGGCCAGCGCGCCAGCCGCCGCGCCTTTCCCTATGTGCGCTATGCCTGGTACATCCTGCAAAGCATCTTCCGCTGGCGCGGCTTGCGCCTTAAAATGGAGGTGGACGGCCAGCCGCTGGATGAGCGTTACATCCTGGCGCTGGTGAGCAACATCCGCCTGTACAATGGCGGCTTCACCACCCTCGCCGAGCGCAACTGTGTGGATGACGGCCAGCTGGACCTGTGGCTGTTCCGCGGCGAAAACCCCGGCGACAGTTTTCGTTATGTGGTGGAACTGTTGAGCAACCGCCACCACGATGACCCCGCCGTGACCCGCCACACGTTTGAGCGCATCCGCCTGGAAGCCACCCGCCGGGTGAACCTGCAAATGGATGGCGACTCGGTGCGCATGAAGCGCGAGCTGGAAATCCGTGTGGCGCCGCGAGCCCTGCGGGTGCTGGTGCCCAACCCGCCGCCGGAAGGTCTGTTCAGCCAACCGCCGGAGCAACTGACATGAAAACACCGATTCAATGGAAACAGCTCTTCACCCTGCCGGTCATCCTGGCGGCCGTGGGCGGCGCGCTGCTGTTGTGCGTCCTCACCGCCGCCACGCTGTACTTCACGCGCCCGGCCGCACCTCCCGCCCCGGCTCCCGGCGCGGCGCTCACCGTCATCCCCAACGCCAGCGCCACCCCCTACCTGCCCACGCCGACGCTTGCTCCCACCGCCACGATACAGGGCCCGCCGCCCACGCCCCTGCCCGGTGTGCTGGCCATCGGCGCGTATGTGCAGATTTACGGCACGTCCGGCAGCGGGCTGAACATCCGCAGCGAGCCGGGGCTGAACGCTGCGGTGCAGTTCCTGGGGTATGATGGCGAGGTGTTTGTGGTGCAGGACGGCCCGCAGGAACGCGATGGCCTGACCTGGTGGTTGATCGTCACGCCGGTGGATGCCAGCCGCGCCGGCTGGGCGGCGGTCAACTACCTCTCGGTGGTGGATGGGCCGTGAGGCGGACGACACAACAAACAAGAATAATTCGTCCCGAGGACAACCGACTCCAGACCACAGGACTTCCATGACTGACTCCCCCATTCCCACCGGCATCACCGCCGACCGCAACAAAAACACGATGACGATTTCATTTTCGGACGGCGTGACGTTTGACTACCCATTCTCCCTCCTGCGCAATGCCTGCCCGTGCGCCCAGTGCCGCGGCGGGCATGAGAATATGAAGCCCGAGCCGGACGATGACGTTTTCACCATCCCGCTGATGGACTCCCGCGCCCACAAACTGGTGAACGTGGGGGCGGTGGGAAACTACGCCATCGGTATTGAGTGGGGCGACGGCCACTCGCACGGCATTTACAACTGGCACTATCTGTATGTGCTGGGGCAGAAGAACGCAGCGCGCGAGTAAGAGCTCAAAAAGACAACCTGAACTTTCTTTGCCCTGTCATTCTGAAGGAGGGTAAGTAAGGTTGCTTATGAAGACAACCCCTACCCGACTGAAAGCCTGTCCTGAACGAAGTGAAGGAAATCTCGCGACCTTCATCGCATTTTTTACCAGACATCGCCGGAATGTTTTCATTGCAGCACAGGGAAATATCCGGCGCGGCAAGCCTTGCATCTAAGGGCATTTTCGCGAGATTCTTCGCTGCGCTCAGAATGACAACAAAGAGCGGGCGAGATACTGCATATCCTTGCCCGCCCTTCCTCGTTACCCGGTAACTCGTTGACCCCAATCCTCGGCCAAAGCCTCGACTCCAATTACAAGCTTCGAATCTCTGCTTACGAGTATCGCTACTCGTACTCGTAAAACCCGCGGCCGGTCTTGCGGCCCAGGTAACCGGCATCCACCATGCGGCGCAGCAGTGGTGCGGGGCGGTACTTGTCGTCGCCCAGGTCACGCTGCAACACTTCCATCACATACAGAATCACATCCAGACCGATCATGTCCGACAGCCACAGGGGCCCCATCGGGTGGCCCATGCCCAGTTTCATCACCGTGTCGATGTCCTCGCGGGTGGCGACGCCCTCGTCCAGCGCGTAGCAGGCTTCGTTCAGCATCGGACACAGCAGGCGGTTGGAGATGAACCCCGGCGAGTCATTGACCACCACCGGCGTCTTGCCCATCTGCTTACCGACTTCCAGCGCGGCGGTCACCGTGGCCTCATCGGTTTGCAGGCCGCGCACGATTTCCAGCAGGCTCATCAGCGGCACCGGGTTGAAGAAGTGCATGCCGACCACTTTTTCCGGGCGGCTGGTGGCGGCGGCCAGTTTCGTCAGGCTGATGCTGGACGTGTTGGAGGCGAGTAGCGCGCCTTTTTTGGCGGCGGCGTCCATGTCCTTGAAAATCTTGAACTTGAGGTCCGGATTCTCGGTGGCGGCCTCGATGATGAGGTCGGCCTTGCCGAGCGTATCCATGTTCGCGACGGCGTTAATACTCACCGCGGCGTCATGCTGTTCTTTGGTGATTTTTTCCTTCTCCAGCAATTTGGCCACCGACTTGGCGATGGTGGCCTGCGCTTTTTCCAGCGCGGCGGGCATCACGTCCATCATGGTGACGGTGTAGCCGCTGACGGCGGCCGTCTGGGCAATACCATTGCCCATCGTTCCCGCGCCGACGACGAAGATATGTTGGATGGTCATGGGGGCTCCGATTCTGTTGTCCTGATGGGTTACTTGTTCTGTTCCTTCCACGCCTTCTCATTCCCGCGTATCTGCTCAATGTGACCGGGGATGTGACCGGCGTAGATTTTCAGCCAGCGTTCAAACGTGTATGGGTCGCTGAATTCCGGGTGGGTGGCGGCGTGCGTCCATACGTCCTCCGGCTGCATCTTGAGTAATTCGTAAGTGCTCTTGCGCACCAGGCGCACGGTTTCCAGCGCGTCTTCCCAGTTCTGGGCATGGTAGTTCAGCCCGTTGGCCCACACGTCCTGGTCGTAGGCCATCACCGACTGCCCCGGCTCCACAATCAGCCGCCGCGCGCGCAGGGCCGAGTTGCTCTCGCTGTCCGCCAGGTGGACGATGATTTCGTGCACACTCCACTCGGTAGGCGCGGGTTTGAACTGCCACATGGCGCGCGGCAGGCTGTCCAGGCAAGCTTTGAGCTTGCTGTATCCCGCGCCGTATTCTTCAATCAGTGCATCGCGTTCCTGTTTGTCCATGTTTCCTCCAAGTTTCAAGGTCAAAAAACCTGTCTCAGGCAAAGTGGGCGGTGAATATAGCCTCGCAAAGTCCGCAAAGCTCACCCTAAGAATTTCTTTGCGTTCTTTGCGACTTTGCGTGAGATGTTTCTATCCTTCCAATTCAACCGCCAGCGCCACGGCTTCGCCGCCGCCGAGGCACAATGAAGCGATGCCGCGCTTGAGGCCGCGGTCCTTGAGCGCGTAGATAAGCGTTGTCAGCACCCGCGCGCCGCTGGCCCCCAGCGGGTGACCCAGGGCGATGGCCCCGCCGTTCACGTTTACTTTGTCGAAGTCCCAGCCGGCATCCATCAGGGCGTAGCCGTCGGCCAACACCTGCGCGGCGTAGGCTTCGTTGAGTTCAATCAGGTCCACATCCGCCAGCGTCCAGCCGACCTTATTCAGCAGTTTGGGGATGGCGCGGGCGGGGGCGATGAAGATGCTTTTGGGGTCGACCGCCGCCTGCGCATAGCCCACCACGCGCGCCAGGGGGGTTGCGCCCAGCGCGTCGGCTTTGGCGCGGCTGGCGATCACCAGCGCCGCGCCGCCGTCGTTCAGGCTGGGTGCGTTGCCGGCCGTCACCTTGCCGCCGTCCTTGAACGCCGCGGGTAGTTTGGCAAGGGCTTCCACGCTGGTGTCGCGGCGCGGGCCTTCGTCGGTGTCCACCACCGTGATGCCCTTGCGGCCCTTGATTTCGACCGGCACGATTTCATCCTTGAACTTCCCGCCGTCAATGGCGGCGATGGCTTTTTTATGGCTCTCGTAAGCCCACTTGTCCATCGCTTCACGCGTCACTTCATATTCATCAGCGATGAATTCGGCGGCATCGCCCATGATCCAGTCCTCGAACGGGTCCCACAGGCCGTCGTGCTTGAGGGCGTCCACCATCTCGACGTTGCCGTAGCGCAGTTCATCGTTGCGGCCGTGCACCAGGAACGGCGTGCGGCTCAGGTTCTCCATGCCGCCGGCCACGAACAGGCTGCCGTCCCCGGCCTTGATGGCCTGCGAGGCCAGCATGACGGCTTTCAACCCCGAACCGCATACCTTGTTGAGCGTGGTGGCGGGCACGGTGGCAGGCAGGCCGCCAAAGATACCGGCCTGGCGCGCCGGGGCCTGCCCCAGCCCGGCGCCCACCACGTTGCCCATCAGCACCTCGTCAATTTCAGCGGGGTCCTGAATCCCGGCGCGTTCCACCGCGGCCTTAACCGCTATGGCGCCCAACTGGGTGGCGGGCACGCTGCCCAGCGCGCCGCGGAACTTGCCGATGGGCGTGCGCACCGCGCTGAGGATGACGGGGTCGTGGGGAGTTTTGTTGGATTCGGGCATCGGTGGGAATCTCCGGTTGTAACTTGATAGTGGGAACTAACAACCACACGCCTCAGTACAAGATTGTACGGCGTCAAGGACATTTTAACCGACGCGGGTTCACTTTGCGAACTTTGCGTTCTTTGCGTGAGATGGTCTTGCCCTCGCCAACCAGCGCCTCCCATTCCCGAATTGACAACCACCCCCGTCCCGAGTATCCTGACCGCATGGCCCAGATGTCGTTGTTCAACGCCCCCGCAACCGGCCCGCAAACCGTCTCCGAAGTCACCGCCCACATCAAGGAAGTGTTGGAGAGCGAAGACGGCCTGCAGGATGTGTGGGTGCGCGGCGAGGTGAGCAATTTCTCGCGGCCGTCCTCCGGCCACCTGTATTTCACGCTCAAAGACTCGGGCGCGTCGCTTTCGTGCGTGATGTGGCGTGGCCAGGCCAGCCGCCTGGCGTATGTCCCCCGCGAAGGGGATGCCGTGGAAGTACATGGCGGCATCAGCGTGTACGAAGCGCGCGGCAACTACCAGCTTTACGCCGACGATATCCGCCCCGCCGGTGAAGGTGCGCTGTTCGCCGAGTTCCTGCGCCTCAAAGCCCTGCTGGAGGCCGAAGGCCTGTTCGAACCGGCGCGCAAACGCCCCCTGCCGCCCGCCCCGCGCGTCATCGGCATCGTCACCTCGCCCACCGGCGCGGCGCTGCGGGACATGCTCAATGTTCTGCGCCGCCGCTACCCGCTGGCGCGCGCCGTGCTGGCCCCTGCCGCGGTGCAGGGCGAATCGGCACCCAGAGAAATCATCGCCGCCATCCAGCGGCTCAACCAGTTCGTCAAGCCGGACCTCATCATCGCCGGGCGCGGCGGCGGCAGTATCGAAGACCTGTGGGCGTTCAACGATGAAGGCGTGGCGCGCGCCATCGCCGCCTCGGCCGCCCCGGTCATCAGCGCGGTGGGGCACGAAACCGATTTCACCATCGCCGACTTCGTGGCCGACCTGCGCGCCCCCACCCCCACCGCCGCCGCCGAACTGGCCACCCCGGACCGCGCCGACCTGCGCGACTCTCTGCTGGCGCTGGCCGACGACCTGGCGACGCAAACCCGCGCGGCGATTGCTGAACGCCGCTACGCCCTGGGCGACATGCGCGCCCGCCTCAACCGCCGCAGCCCCGAAGCGCGGCTGGCGCAGGCGCGCCAGCGCGTGGATGACTACGCCCAGCGCGCCGCCCTGCTGGTGCAAAGCCAGACGCGCCTTCGTCTGGCGCGGCTGGCCGGGCTGGCCGCCAGCCTGGAGGCATTGAGCCCGCGCGGCATCCTGGAACGCGGCTACGCCGTGGTCACCGGCCCGGACGGCGCGCCTGTGCGGCGCGTGGCGCAGGTAAAATCCGGCGATGCGCTGCGCGTGCGCGTGTCGGATGGCGAGTTCGGCGCGGAAGTGAAGAAGTAAACGAGTGATGTGTCAACGAGTACCGGGGACGCGTATTTTCCTTTGCGCCCCGGCGACTTAGTGACCCGTTGACCTTTCAGGAGAATGACATGGCAAAAGCAAAACCGGTGGAAGATCTATCTTACGAAGAAGCCTTCGCGGACTTAGAAGCCGTGGTGGCCGCGCTGGAAAGCGCCGACCACCCGCTGGAAGAATCGTTGGCGCTGTTTGAGCGCGGCCAGGCGCTGGCGCGCCGCTGTGCCGAACTGCTTGAAAAAGCCGAACTCAAGGTAGAGCAACTGACGGGGGATGGCGAGTTGAGCGATTTTGAGGAATAACCACCCTCCTACACTCCTCTAATATCCGTCTATCCTTCTTTTAATACCCGCGCCTTATATTAGAAGCGATCCGGTTTAACCGGAGACGAATCCCAATTCAACCTTGTTTGGAGGTGCATTATGACCAACCTGACTCGCTGGGAACCCTTCTCCGACCTGCTCTCGGTCCGTAAGCAGATGGACGACATCTTCGAGTCGTTCTTTGCCCGGCCCATCTCCAACGGCGATGCCTGGAGCATGCCGCTGGTGGACCTGTACCAGACCGATGACGACGTGATGGTGAAGGCCACCCTGCCCGGGGTAGAAGCCAAAGACCTGGACATCCAGATAACCGGCGACGCCCTGACCATCCGTGCCGAAGTGCAGCACGAGGAAGAAAAGAAGGACAAGCGCTACCACCTGCGCGAACAGCGCTACACGGCGTTTGCCCGCACGCTGCCCCTGCCGGTTCCGGTGGTGGCAGACAAGGCCGAAGCCGAGATGAAGAACGGGGTGCTCACCCTGCGCCTGCCCAAGGCCGAAGAAGTGAAACCGAAGAGCATCACCGTCAAGGCCAAGTAAGGGTCGGGCGACTACCTCACCGACAATTGAATGACACCAGGCTCATCCTCCTCCTCGTGAGCCATCGCCCCGCCCGCAAAGGCGGGCGATCTTTTTGGCCACTGATGAAAACGCTCCAACATTCCTCTAATATCCCTCTTTCATTCTTCTAACACCCCTGCGCTATATTAAGTAAGCGTTTCCGAACTTGTTCGGCGCGCGAGAAGATGGAAAGCCTAAATGCCGAACTATCATTATGAATGCCGTGAATGCGGCGTAGAGTTTGATCGATTTTTTCACTTTGACGAAGACCCCGATAGGGTCGATTGCCCGAATGGGCACAGTCCAGTGACCCGAACGTATTCCGCGCCGCCGGTGGTTTTCAAAGGATCAGGTTATTACATAACCGACCATCGGCCTGTACAGCGCTCATCCTCCTCATGAGCCATCGCCCCGCCCCACAAAGGCGGGGCGATCTTTTTTTTCCAGTCGTGGCACCTGTCCCAAACAGGGCGGGACATCTGCCACTGTTAACAAAACCAGGGGCAAGGTATTCTGGAAACAGGAATACCCGTCGAATTCGGGCAACTTTGTCCGAATAGCTCGGCGGGACGCTCACCCAGAAGGAGCCTGTCATGAAAATCATCCTCAACCGCAACACCTGCACCCACCACCAGGCCGAATGCGAAAAATGCTTCGGCAACAAGTTGATGCTTAACGCATTTGAGGACGCCAACTGCGTGCAGGAAATCCGCGACCCGCACATTACCGACATCATCACCATCTACATGACCGATCGCGACGGCAGCCAGAAAACCCTGATTCTGGACAAGGCCAGCTTCCCGGATGCCTACGACTCCTGGATGCTGTTCTACGAGAAACAGCAGGCAGACCTGGCAGCAGGCTAACCGATGACTGAACCGTCCTTCACATTTTTGCCTGCCGCGCCGCCGGCAAACATCCCCGCGGATGCCATCGTCAGCCAGACCTCGGCCAACAACGACGCCTTCAAAGCCACGTTATTCAGTTTCGCCAAGGACCAGGAGCTCACCGAACACGCCACGCCGCGCGACGCCATGCTGTTCTTCCTGCACGGCGAGTTTGAGGTCATCACCGGCGGCGAGCAGTTCACCGCCACGCCGGGCGCGTGGCTGCACCTGCCGCCTAGCCTGCCCCACAGCCTGCGGGCGCTCTCGCCCGGCCAGTTCCTGCTCATCATTCTGAAGTAACCGCCCACCGCAGTCTTTGAATGCCCGCGCCGGCAAGTGGCGCGGGTTTTGTGTTTCGCCCGCCCTCTGGTATTATCGAACCAACCGGAGGGACCGCCATGGCCGACGACCCCCAGGCCCAATCTGAAGAACGTTTTGGCCGCTTTGCGCGCGAATACGTAACCAGCCAGAGCCACGCACAGGGCGCTGACTTGGCGCGGCTGGTGGCGCTCGCCCAGCCGCAGGCTCATTGGGAAGTGCTGGATGTCGCCACCGGCGGCGGGCACACCGCCCTGGCCTTCGCCCCTCATGTCCGGCATGTCGTCGCCAGCGACCTGACGGCCAGAATGCTGCAAGCCGCGGCGGATTTCATCGCCACCCAAAACGCGCCGAACATCTCCTTGCGCCAGGCGATGGCCGACGACCTGCCCTTCCAGAGCTCGAATTTTGATGCCGTCACCTGCCGCATCGCCGCGCACCACTTCCCGGATGTGCCCGCGTTCCTGCGCGAGAGCGCGCGGGTGCTGAAGGCCGGGGGGCTGGCGCTGGTGCAGGACCACGTGCTGCCGGATGATGCGACCGCCGCCACCGAAGTGGACGGCTTTGAAAAACTACGCGACCCCAGCCACCACCGCGCCTACAATGAAGCCGAGTGGCGCGCCATGTTCGCGGTCGCCGGGCTGGTGGTCGAACATGCGGAGATCATCGTCAAACGCCATGCCTTCCGCCCGTGGGCGGAGCGCCAGGGCTGCCCGCCGGAAACGCTGGCCGAGTTGCAGGCGCGCCTGCCGCGCTTCTCCGCGGTCGCCCGCGCCTGGCTTGACCCGCAAGACTGGCTGGCCGAGAACGCTTCGTTTGTCAATCGCCATATCCTCATTGCCGCCCGCAAACCCGCCGCCTGACGCCCATGCCCGCCCCACGCCGCACCCGGCCGCACGGCCAGATTACGCGCGGCAAGACCGCCCGCAACCGCCTGCGCAAAGCCGATGCATTCCTGATTCTCTATGATCCGGCCCTGCTCAAACGGCGGGAGGGTGATTTTGCCCACGCACTGTACGTGGACCTTGGCTATGGGGCGGAACCGTTCACCACGCTGGAAAGCGCGGCGCGCCTGCGCACCCTCCACCCCGCCCTGCCCGTGCTGGGCGTGGAAATCGACCCGGAGCGCGTGGCCGCCGCCCAACCCTATGCCGATGCCCTGACCCATTTCCGGTTGGGGGGCTTCAACCTGCCGCTGGAAAAAGGTGAAACCGTGCGCGTTATCCGCGCCTTCAACGTGCTGCGCCAATACGAGGAACATGAGGTCGGCCCGGCATGGGATTCGCTCGGCGCGTCCCTGTTACCCGGCGGTCTGCTGCTGGAAGGCACCAGCGACCCGTTCGGGCGGCTGTGGGTCGCCAACCTGCTGCGCAAGGGAGACACCGGATTGGGCCTGGAGGCTGTGGTGTTTGGCACCAATTTCCGCTGGGGGTTCGAGCCCGCCCTGTTCCAGCCGGTGCTGCCCAAGAACTTCATTCACCGTATGACGCCGGGCGAACCGGTTTATGAGTTTTTTGAAGACTGGAAGGCCGCCGCCCGCGCCGTCATCGGCGTGAAAGACCTTGGCCTGCGGCAGTGGTTCATCGCCAGCGCCGAGCAACTGGCGCAACGCGGCCAGCGGGTGGATGTGCGCCGCAAACTGCTAAGCCGCGGCCTGCTGGTCTGGCGGCCGGAACGCTAAACCTGGCGGTATAATTGGCTCACTTCGGCTGGTGGGTTTACTATGCATTCAACGTTAGGAAAACGCTATATTCTTGGCGTACGGCGGGGCACGGGCCGGCTGGGCGATATGTTTCTCGCCATTGATGCCTCCACCGGCCGCGAGTACACCGCGGTGATGGTACACAACCCTTCCGCCAATATGGCCGCCCTGCAGGCCGGCTTCCCATTGCTGGCCTCCCTGCAACACGCGAATCTTGCGCGTGCCTACGAAGTCTCCGAATTCGGCGGCAAGACCATCGTGATCTATGAACGGCTGGAAGGCGAAACGCTGGCCGACCGCACGGCCACCCTGCGCGAGCAGCCCATCAAGTCCAGCCTGCTGCCCAACTACCTGTACCAGGCCGCCCAGGCGCTGGCCTATGCCGAGAAGTTCAAAATCTCGCACGGCTCGCTGGATTCGTCCAACATCTTCCTGCTGCCCAATGGCCGCATCGCCATCTCACAGATTGGCCTGCGCGGGCTGTTGGAACGCACCGGCGAAGAACGCCCGATGTACACCCGCCAGGATATGGCCGCCCTCTCCCAGGTCATCGACGCGCTGTGGACGACGCACGGCGAGAATGACGATTTTGAGCGCACCATCTTCCGCATGCAGATGGGCGACGAAGAAACCGGTTACCGCAACTTCGCCGCGCTGGTCTCCGACCTGGAGTACATGCGCGCCAACGTGCGCACCACCGCCCTACCCGCCGCCAGCGGGCGCACCGGCGTGCTGGGCGGCAAAACCCCCGGCGCCGTCAACACCGCACAGGCGGGCGCCGCCGCGGCGCTGGCATCGCTGTACTTCCCGGACTCCGGGCGCGTCATCGAAATGGAACAGACCGGCGAGTTCATCGTCGGGCGCAAGCATCATTCGCAGGCTATCATCCCGGACATTGACCTGACCGATTTCAACGCTTACCAGTGGGGCATTTCCAAACTGCACGCCCGCATCGTCCTCCATGCAGACCGCGCTGAAGTGTGTGACATGTTCTCGTCCAACGGCACGTTCGTGAACGGCACACGCCTGGCTCCCGAAACCCCCGCGCCGGTTAAGCACGGTGATTTCATCCTGTTCGGCAAGTTGAAAGTGCAGTTCCTGCAATACAAAGAAGAAGACACTTCCCCCGTGTAATTCCCCGCGCCTTTACCCCAGCGCCACGTCCAGCATCATCATAACGGCGAAGCCCAGCATCGCCCCCAGCGTCGCCAGGTCGGTGTTGCCGCCGGCGTGCGATTCGGGAATCAATTCTTCAATCACCACAAACATCATCGCCCCGGCAGCGAAGGCCAGAGCAAACGGCAGCAGCGGGCGCATGAACAGCACCGCGGCCGCGCCCAGCACGCCCGCCACCGGCTCCACCATGCCCGAGGCCTGGCCGTACCAGAACGCTTTGAAGCGGCTCATGCCTTCACGCCGCAGCGGCACCGCCACCGCCACGCCCTCCGGAAAATTCTGCAGGCCGATGCCGATGGCCAGCGCAACGGCCGCGGCCAGCGATGCCGACGGGATGCCCGCCGCCACCGCCCCGAACGCCACGCCCACTGCCAGCCCTTCCGGGATGTTGTGCATCGTGATCGCCATCACCAGCAGGATGCTGCGCCGCCAGGTGGTGGTCACGCCTTCCGCCTCCGCCCGCCGCGCGAACAGGTGCAGGTGCGGCAGCAGCGCGTCCACCAGCCGGATGAACCCCCCGCCCACCAGGAAACCAACCGTGGCGGGCAGCCAGGGGATGTAGCCCATCTGGCGCGCCAGGTCGATGGACGGGGCCAGCAAAGACCAGAACGATGCCGCCACCATCACGCCGGCGGCAAAGCCCAGCATGGAATCCAGCAACTTGCGATTGACTTGTGTGAAGAAGAAGACTGCGGCCGCGCCCAGCGCCGTCACCCCCCAGGTGAACCCGGTCGCCAGCAAAGCCTGCGTAATTGGAGAAAACTGAGATAACCAGGATAGCATGTATCTACCGCCTTGTTGACCGGCCGGGCCAGCGGCCGGAGGTTGCCCCACACGCGCTCCTTCTTCTGTATTTTACCACAAATAGATAAAAATTTAGGTGAGCCTCAAAATGAGGTTGTGGCACGCTTGCCCGCGAGCAACCCGCTGAATTGTCCGCCGTGGGTCTATCGTGTACAATGAATGATTGAGGCGAATTTAAGGAAGTGCAGCGAGAGTGAGGCAGGCATGATGGACAAGAAACCCGAGCCATTCAGCGAATCGATGGTGCTTTACACCGCGTGGCAGCGCTACGCGGAACTGGACCGCGCCGCCGACCACACTGGCGACCAGCACAAGCGCTTGAGCGCCGCCGTCATCGTGCTGGGCGTAGCCACCGTGTTTATGGCTATCGCCAACAACTCCTTCATGACCCTTATCCCCACCTTATGGGTAATCGTTTCCCTACGCACCCTGCTCACTTTGCTGCCGCTGGCCGGCGCTGCCCTGCTGGCGTTTACCAGCAAGTTTCAGTTCGGCGAACGGTCACAGGCCATGCGCTCCGGCGCCGAGGAAATCCGCCGCGCCATCTATTTCTACCGCACGGCATTGCAGGGCAACAAAGACCGCGACACCTGGCTGAGCGACCGCCTCGCGTCCATCCAGCGCAAGGTGTATGAGCAGGTCGGCGGCGACCTGGTGATAGAACCCTACGAGGGGCCAATTCCCGCCTCCTATCGCAAATTGGACCCCGCCTCCGACCCCGGTTTCAACGACCTGCTGGCGAACGACTACCTGCGCTACCGCCTGCAAAACCAGCTGGACTGGCACACGCAAAAACTGGAGCGCTTCCAGGCCCAACGCAACGGCTTCCAAGTGGCCGTCTATGCCTTCAGCGTGCTCGGCTCGATCCTGGCCGGGCTGGCCTGGCTGTATGCCACCCTGCCTGCGTGGGTGGCGGTGGCTTCCTCCATCGCCGCCGCTCTCACCGCCTGGATGGAACTGCGCCGCATGGAAAGCGTGGTGCAGGTGAACAGCCGGGTGTGCCTGGAACTCGGCATCCTGCGCGACCGCTGGCTTTCGCTCAGCGGCCAGCGCCGCACCGGTGACCAGTTCTTCAAACTCGTCAGTTCCACCGAGCAGGTCTTGTGGTCTCACCACAACAAGTACATTTCCAATGCCGAAAGCAACAGCGACGCCCCCGGCGCTGAACGCGACCTGCTGGCGCTGGCCCTGTCCCAGCCCGTGCCGGACGCGCTGGAAGAAGCCCTCAAACTGGAAAACCTCGCCGAAGGCTCGCCCAGCGGCCCGCCGGATTTGAAAGACAGCGCCCAGTCAGCCGAAAAACAGGCAGAGGCCGACGCCCAGAACAAAGAAGCCAAGCTGGAAGCGGTGAAAGCCGACCTGGAAAAGGAAGAAGGCCAGACACAGCCAGGCGAAGCCAGCAACGGGGCCAGCGAGCGCATCAGCGCGCGCGAACGCCGCGAACGACGCGCCCGCCCGCATGCCTTCGTCGTCATGCCGTTTGGCCGCAAGCCCGGCAAGGACGGCCAGTGGATCGATTTCAACGCCATATATAAGGACCTCATCAAGCCCGCGCTGGAACTGGCCGGCTTTGAAGCCTTCCGCGCCGACGAAGCCACCGCCAGCGGTGACATTCTGACCGACATGTTCCAGGAATTGCTGCTGGCCGACCTGGTGATTGCCGACATGAGCATCGACAACGCCAACGTGTTTTACGAACTCGGCATCCGGCATGCCTTCCGCAAACGCGGCATCGTCCACATCCAGTCCGGGCGCGCCTACATGCCCTTCGATGTGTTCAACGTGCGCACCCTGCCCTACAGCCTGGACAGCAGCGGCAAGCCGGACCCGGAACAACTGTACAAGGACATTGCCGCCATCGCCCGCATGTGCCGCGACACCTACAAATCCGACCAGGACGCGGTGCACAGCCCGGTGTTCAACCTGCTCACCGGCCTGGACGAACCCGAACGCAAACACCTGCGCACGCCGCTGGCCACCGGCTTCTGGCGCGAATACATCGAATGGCAGGCGCGCCTGGAAGTGGCCCAGCGCCAAAAGCGCATCGGCGACATCCTGCTGCTCACCGAAGAAATCAGCAATCCGCTCATTAAGGAAGAAGCCATTGCCGAAGCCGGCAAGGCCCTGCGCAGCCTTAACCAGCATGCCCTCGCCATTCAGCAGTACAAGGCCGGCCAGGCCATCAACCCGCGCAACGATGACTTCCGCCGCGAAGAGGCTTTTCACCTCAACCGCCTGGGCCGCCGCGACGAGGCTATCGTCAAACTCGAGAAGATTCTGGCTGAAAACCCGAGCGATTCCGAAGCCATCACCTACCTCGGCCGCATCTATCGCGAGATGTGGAGCGAGTCCTGGCAGGATATTAAAGACGAGAAGAAACGCATCCAGGCCGCCTACAAGTCTTCGCACTGGCTGGTCAAGACCATCCAGACTTATATGAAGGGATACCAGTTCGACCAGGACGACACGTATCCCGGCATCAACGCCCTTACCTGGTCGCTTATCCTGGATGACTTGGCGCGCAAGTTCAAGGAACGCAAGAACCCGGATGTCAACGCCGTCCGCGCCCTGCTGCCCAAACTGCGCGGCGCGGTGCAGTTCGCGCTCGAATCCAAGATCGATGAGAACACCAGCGACTATTGGACGCTGGTCTCGCTGGCCGAACTGTACGTCACTACCGCGCGCGACACCAAGGCCGTGCAGCGCGCCTACCGCACCGCCCTCACCGCCAGCAAGAAGAACGTCTTTAATCTCAAGTCTTCCATCGGCCAGCTTAAGGTGATGGAAGACCTTAATTTCCGCCCGGACTTTGTGAACGCCGGTCGTACCGTTCTGCAGGAAGAGCTGGACCGCATTACGGGCGTCCCCTCGGCGGTGGCCCAGGCCCAGCAGGACGTCCCCCCGCCCACCGACGAGCTGGTCTTCCTGTTCGCCGGCCACATGCTGGACAAGCCAGACACCAACCCGGCCGTGTTCCCCGCCGCCATGGAATCCGAAGCCTGCGCCAAATTGAGCGCTGCGCTGGACGAGTGGCAGGCCGATGCCAATGACCTTGCCATCACTGTGGGCGCGGCGGCCGGCGGCGATATCCTGTTCATCGAGCAGTGCCTGTCGCGCGGCATGAAGGTCGAAATCCTGCTGCCGTACGACGAACCGACCTACCTGCAGAAACTGGTCTCGCGGATTGACGATGACTGGACCAACCGCTACTACAACATCCGCAACAATGAGCGCGTGACGATTCGCATGCAGCCCGAATACCTGGGCCCGCTGAAAGCCGGCCAGAACATCTACGAGCGCAACAACCGCTGGGCGATGTTCTCTGCCCTGGTGCGCGGCATCGACAAGGTGCGCTTCCTGGCGTTGTGGGATGGCATGGCCGAGCCCAATTCCTATGGCGCCATCATCGCCGATATGGTGGAGGATGTGCGCGGGCTGGGCGCCCGCGTGCGCCACGTGGACACCACCAAGTTCGAGCACTTCCAGGGCGCGCGCCAGCGGGTGATGGCCGGGCTGGATGCCATCGCCCTCACAGCCGAATCGCAACCCACCCGCAAGCGCCGCCCCCGGATTCAGGAGGAGATTAAGGCGGCAATGAAAAAGGATGGCAAGGAATAAACCAAGCCATCTCATGGGTTTGGATATCTCGGATTAGATAGAGAATTCTGTAAATACAGTAGGGGCGCAGCATGCTGCGCCCCTACTGTATTTAATGATTGTTTTGGACCATGAAAAGTAGTTCAGAAGCTAAAATCAGTTCTGACTGTCAACTTCTCCATCCGACTTGCGCACGGCGATGAACTGATTCAGGTTCGCGAGGAATGCGTTCACCTGCGCCGGTGGAATCTCCCACACAAAGCCATCGTCGCGCACCAGCAGGAGGTGCACCCCCAGGTCGGCGAACACCACCGAGCGGGTGTACTTCTTCAGCACACGGCGGAAGGACGCTTCGTCGCCGCGCTCAGTGCTGCTGAACGCCAGCGCCAGCCCCAGCACCGGCGGCTGCGCGCTCGCCCCGGCGTGGGCAATCAGTTCGTCCATCGCCGCGTCAAACGCCCGGATGTAATCCGGGGGCTGGGACTGGTCGCCGCGCGCCGCGACAAAGCGGTTGGGCTTTTCAGCCCAACCGGCTACGGCAGCAAGGACAGCCGAAGTTTCCATAGGGAATCAGTCAACGAGTTCCGAGGGGATTTCCTCGTTGCCTCGTTGACGCCTCACCCAACCCCTTTTCCAATTCTAATGATGGTGGTCGTGACCGTGGTGGTCGTGGCCGCCCTCGCCGGAAAGGTACTTCTCCGGGTCCTTCTCAAACGAGGCCTTGCAGCCCGGCGCGCAGAAATAATACGTCTCGCCGTTGTATTCCAGTTTCCACTGGGCGCTCTCGGTGTTCACTTCCATCTTGCATACGGGGTCAATCGCAATCATGTCGGTCTCCTTCTTAACCTTTTCGGGGGCGTTTCAGGGTGGCGTAGTGGACGAGGTGGCTCGTGCCGTCCGGTAGCTCCACGTTCCGGGACTCTGTGGAATCCAATACCCAGCCGTCCCCTTTTAGCCGGGCGAAGACGTACTCAAACTTCTCGTCGCGCTCGGGCATTTCATCCCCCACCCAGGACACAATGTTGGTGCCGTCATCGTAAATCACTTCCAGGGTTTCAAAGTTTTCCACAACAGCCTCCTCCGTAAACCCGCCGAAAAGTCTCGGGCAGGTGCATGGATTATACAACCAGAGGGGCAAGAGTATAATCGCCGTCACTCCCCGCACAGGAATCGCCATTGACTGACCGTCGCATTCTCCCGATTATGCTCGTCATCTTCACCAACCTGCTTGGCGCGGGCCTGATTTTCCCCATCCTGCCGCTCTACGCCGTGGGGACGATGGGCGCCACCGTGCCCCAGGCCACCCTGCTTTCGGCGGCTTTCTTTGCCGCGCAGTTCGTGGCGTCGCCCATCCTGGGCCGCCTGAGCGACCGCTACGGCCGCCGCCCGCTGCTGCTCGTTAGCCAGGCCGGCACGGTGCTGTCCTTCATCCTGTTTATCTATGCCCCGGAAATCGGCGCCCGGCTGGATGCGCTTGGCTTCCACCCCGGCATGAGCGGCGGGCTGTTCATGCTGTTCTTCGCCCGCACTCTGGACGGCTTCACCGGCGGCAATGTCTCCATCGGCTATGCCTACATCTCGGACATCAGCACCGCCCAGAACCGCACCCAGAACTTCGGTTACTTTTTGGCCGCGCTCAATGCCGGCTTCATCTTCGGGCCGGTGTTCGGCGGCGCGCTGGCGGCCTCCGGGTTTCGCGCCCCGTTCATCGGCGCGGCCATCATCACCACGCTCACCCTGCTGCTGACCGTCTTCGTCCTCAAAGAATCGCTGGGCGACCATGAACGTACCCAACCCGGCCTGCCCGCCGAACGCATGCCGCTGCGCCAGATTGCGGCCAACCGCCCGCTGGCCCTGCTGTACCTGCAGGCTTTTCTGGGCATCTCGGCGTTTTCCGCCATCCCCGCCACCTTCGCCCTGTACGCCGAGGTGGTCATTTTCCCCGGCCTGGCGCATGAGGCGGTGGCCGGGCGGGTGGGGCTGATGCTGGCATTAGTGGGCATAGCGGCGGTAATTACCCAGCTGTTCCTGCTCAAGCCGCTGGTGGCACGGCTGGGGGAACGCCGCACGGTGCTGACCGGATTCATGGCCTGGCTCGGCGTGTATCTTCTCATGCCGCAATTCCACAATCCGTGGGTCATCGCCGCCCTGTTGGCGCCCTTCTCGTTCTCACGCTCGGTGATTGACCCCAGCCTGCAAAGCATGGTGGCGCGCCATGCCACGCCGCGCACCCGCGGCCAGATGCTGGGCCTGCTTCAGGCGTCGCAAAGCCTGGCGTTCATTTTCGGCCCCATCTGGGCGGGTGTGGCGTTTGAGCGCATCGCCCCGCAGGCGATCTATTGGGTCGGCTCGGTGATTCTGGCGCTGGCGGCCCTGCTGGCCTTCAGCATGCGCCGCGACCCGCTGGCGGAAGAGGCGCCCGCGCCAACCGGCTGAACACACCCACACAGCGGGCTTTAGCGCGTTAATAACCAAAGCGGCGCGGGATTGCTCCCGCGCCGCTTTTTACATTTCCCCCTCACCGCCTGCCCCCTCTCCCATAAATGGGAGAGGGGTATTGTTTTGCTATTCGCCCGGCCAGCAGTTTGTATGCCAGCGTGACGGCGGCCAAGGCCTGCTCAAACGCCGCCAGCGTGAGCCACAGCGCGGGCGCGTCCAGGGGCGAAACCTCCGCGTGCGAAGGCACCGCCGCGTTCAGCGGTTCGTGTTCGTTCATGAGTCCTCCCTGGAAAGAAAGTGATTGGGTGATGAAGCGATTGGGTAATTGGGTGGCTATGAATTCGCGAGTATCAGATTCCTGATTGCCTGATGCCTGAGTCCTTTTCCTGTCCTTTACGAATCTCTTGCCCTCACCCCGCAGGAGGAGCACCATTGCTGGCGTTGTCGCGGGGTGAGGGCAATTACCGCCCCCTTGTTACGCATCCACTCTCACAGTATAGTACATATGTTCTAATTCTTCAAGGGCAGCGGACGAGTGTCAAACTTTCAATGAAAGGGAGTATTGACCACAGATAAATGATTCTCTCTACGTGAGTCGCCTTTGCCTTCTCTTTGTCTTTCTTTGCGCTCTTGGCGGTCTTTGCGTGAGCCGCCCTTTCCCCCCCTTGACCCCCCACCCCCAAACGGTTATGATAGCCTCCGGCTGCGCGCAGGGACAACGTACTGCGCAATTTGGCCCCGATTGGCAGGTGAAACGCAATGGCAAAAGTACATCTTCGAGATGGCGAGCCGCAAATGCAGCTCTTCCGCCGATTCCGCAAGGCCGTTACCGGCAGTGGCGTGATGGGCGTGGTGCGCAAGAAACGCTGGTTCATCAGCGAGTCCGAGCAGCGCCGCATTGACAAGAAGAAAGCCATTCGCCGCCTGCGCCGCAAAGCCACTATCTCGGCCAGCAAGGTCACCCGCAACCCGGGTGGCGGTGGCGGCCGCTAGAGTTCCCACACACACAATAAAACGGTCACGTTCGCGTGGCCGTTTTTGTTTTAAGGCGGGTGAATCTCGTCATTCGAGAGCAGAAGTTCGTTATTCGAGAGTCGATGACGTTTTGGCCGGCCTCGCGTTTGGCGAGGCCGGCCAAAAACATCCTGAGATGACCTGCCGCGAACGGGACGACACACCCGCAGAGCAATTACCAATCACCAATTCCTAATCTCTCACCTGCTACCCCTCTCATTGCCTCGTTGACCATCTCCTCCAATTTACCGATGTCCTTTGCCTGCATTTTGGCATATAATCCCCCTTCGTGAAAGTGAGAAAAAAACTCCCGATGAAACGAATCCTGATACTATCTCTCCTCCTTACATCCGCTCTGCTGCTGGCCGCCTGCGCTACGCAGGAGCCGCCCACCGCCAGCCCGGAACAGGTGCAGACCGCCGCGGTCGAACTGCTCACCCAGATCGCCGCCGAATGGACGCTGACCCCGCTGCCCTCGGCCACCACCGAGCCCAGCGCCACGCCGGAGCCGCCCACCGCCACCCTGCAACCCACCGTCACCCTGTCGCTGCCCAGTAATACCCCTCAGCCCAGCGCGACGATTTACCTCGGCCCCACCGACACCCCGCTGCCCAGCCGCTACGAGGGCCAGACCGCGCTGCTCAAGCTGGAGAACAACACCAACGAAGAAATCTATATCGTCATCTACGGCACCGCCTACTACGAGATTCGCTTCACCGGCAAGGAATACAAAATAGAAGACGCGCCGTGGGGCGACTACAATTACACCGCCTTCATCGGCAATGAAGGCCCGTACACCGGTTTCTTCCGCATCACCAACTGGGACAAGCACACTCTGGTCTTCAAGGATTCCGGCGTCTCCTTCCTCGGCCCGTAACAAATTAAGTCACTGCGAGCAAATGGAGTTGGGCTACGCCCAACTCTTAAGCAGATGCCTTCGGCATTTGCCCTAGCCCCGCGCCCACGCCGCAAACGGAGATGGTGGGCGCGGGGTCATTTTGCCCCCCGCCAATCCGGCCAGCAGGTCTGGCTGCGCCGCCGTCGCCTTCCAGCCATGTCAATCCACCAAATGTCAACCTTAATAGAAAAAGGGCTGGCGTTTCCGCCAGTCTCCATCTACCTCAAAGGCGCGCACTCCAGGTTCGCGCCTTTCATTCATCTGTCGTCAGCGTACACGAAAAAGCGTTTCGCCCGAAATCGCCCGCAAGTACCAGGCAACAAAAAGGGCCAGCCGGTTGGCTGGCCCTCACCCACCTCCAGGCGGGTCGGGAAAGTTTGTTCAACTACGGGCTATCGTCGTCGTCCCCATTGCCATTGCCATTGCCACCGCCGCCCCCGTTGCCGTGGTCCTTCTCGCCGTCGCCGTCCTTATCCGGACCCTTGCCTTCCGGAGGACCGCCTTCGCCGCCGTTGCCGTTTCCATTACCGGGGTTGTCCCCGTCCTGGAAAGTGTGGCCCACGCCAGTCTCATCCGGCTTGCCGTACATGGCGAACAACTGCCCCAAGCCGATGCCGGACTTGAATTCCGCCACCAGCTGCTCCAGCGGCACGCCGCTGTCACGGGCAATCGCCATCAGCTTGACGATGACGCCAAAGCCCAGGCCTTCATCGCGCAGGGCCGCAACGTCATCGCCCGCGCCGGTCACCACGGCCTGACCATCTTCGCCAACTTCGATATCCAGCGTTACGCCGTTTTCAGCCAGCGCCGCGGCATAGGCTGCCGCCAGTTCGGCGTCAGCCGTCGTCAATTGCTGCGGGGCGTCGCTGCCTTCGGCCAGGAAGGAAATCGTGAAGGTGCCATCGCCGTTATCCGTCACAGACAGCACGTTGATTGCCAGCGCGCCTTCGGTGGTCTCATCGGCGTGCGTCCAGGTGCCGGTGGTCTCGTCGTAGGTGGCGTAGCCGCCCACGGGTTCCATGGCGCCGGTCAGTTCATCCACGTCCACGTCGTCAAAATAAGCGCCCAGCAGGTCCACCAGGTTGTGGTCATGCTCGCCGCCCAGTTCCACGGTGCACAGGCCGGTTGCGGTGTACAGGGTGATGGTGTTGGTGTCCATGTCAGTCGCCACCACGGTGCCGGTTACGCTATCCCCTTCACAGGACGGCGTACCGGTTTCTACTTCCGGCGTGGGAGTCGCTTCGGGTGTCGCCTCAGGGGTTGGTTCCGGCGTCTCTTCCTGCGCCAACGCTGGCCCGGCGGCGGCGAAAGCCAGCGCCAGTGCCAGGAATATGCCCGTGAAATACTGCTTGAAATTCTTGTTCATTCGTGTTTCTCCTTTTATGCGAGGTTCTACCAGTTAAAGCGAAACCGGCCGGGTATTGTTACTCCCGGTCGGTAGGACATATGTACTTGCTGTAAAATTCTGAATAATCAGATGAACCTGAATTGAAGGGAACGGTTATGAGAACGTCAGACTCCACGGGAAGGTTGATTCTCTGGACTCTAATCTTGATTTTATCTGCAATTCTGGTAGGTCTTTGGGAAGCTTGGTACTATGGATTTCTATTTAGGCGGGGAATTGGGGCATGTTCGCCACCACCAACCATAATGGTGGATGGCTCTGCTGACGCAGAAGTCCATGCCTGGATTGATGCCAATTCAGACGGAGTAAGAGACCTACAGGAATCACCTCTCGAAGGAGTGGTCGTACACCTAATGTGGTCAGAAGCCGTCACAGATTCTGAAGGGGCCGCCTATCTGAGTGAATTTCTTCCCGGATGCGCATGTGATTGTGGTTCCGGAGAAGAAGTATCGGCAAAGATTCCCGCTGGTTATCGAAACACTACGCCGATTAGATATCCTTACATTGAGAAGAAATCACCTTACATGTTCGGTTTTATTCTCGAAGATTCATCAAGCCAAGAACCCATAGATAAATTTCTAGCATGACAATCATCTGTATTCAAGGGTTTTCTCCCTTTGAAGTTATGCCGTCGGTTCGCTCAATGTCTCCGCCGCCAGCAGCAGCAGCGCCAGCCAGAACAGGTCAGCCAGCAGCAGGTGGATGACCTGCATCCACACCGGCGCCAGCAGGGCCACGTTCACAAACCCCACCAGGATTTGCAGGCCCATCACCGCGTACAGCCGCGTCACCCAACGCTCCACGCCCGCGCCCAGGTTCGCCGCGGTGATGCGCCCCCCCAGCCAGAACAGGTACACCGCGCTCATCAGCGCCAACGCCGGGTGAATCACACGCAGTTGTATCAGGAAGTGCGCCGTCGGATCGAGGTCCTGCTGCAGGCCCGCCGCCAGCGACTCGGCCGGGAACAGCGTATCGCCCAGCGCCGTCACCGCCCCGGCGGCGCTCAAGCCCATGGCAGCCACCAGCCCGAAGACCACCATCCCGCGCAACCCCGTCTCCGCCCGCCAACCGCGCCAGCCGCCACGCCCCGCCAGCCACGCCGTGACCGACAGACTGCCCAGCAGCAGGAAGGTATTAATCAAATGAAGAGCGATGACCACCGCCCGCAACGTGGAAGCGTTATCCTGCACCAGTTCAAGCCGCACCAGCAGCATGCCCACCCAGCCTTCTACAATGATGAAGAATAACGACAACCCCGCCCAGCGCCGCACCGCGCCCGCCGGGTACGCCCGCCACGCCCAGGCCGCCAGCGCCAGCACCAGCACGCCGGCCAGCCCACTGGTCAGGCGGTGGGCGAATTCGATCATCGTCTCGATGGACTCCGGCGTGGGGATGATTTCGCCGTTGCAGCGCGGCCAGTGATTGCCGCAGCCCGCCCCGCTGCCGGTGGCGCGCACTACCGTCCCCCACAGGATGACGAGTATCGTATAGCCCACCACGCCCCACGCGTAGTTTACAAACCGTTTGTTCATCGAATGTCCTTTGTTCAGAGTTCAGAGTTCAGAGTTCAGGGAGGATTGTCATGCATCCCCATTGCACTGTCAACACTGGTGGGCGGCCAACACGGTCGTGTTGATATTCAAGATACCGTTATTAATTTGTCATTCTGAGCGAGCATAGCGACCGAAGAATCTGCCTCCCAATCCGGGCGGTAGATTCTTCGGTCAGCGGCTACATCGCTTTCCTCAGAATGACAACCAATAACATAAAATCCTGGCAGATGGCTATAGTACCTAATCAGTCATTGCCAGTTACCAATTACCCATCCTCCACTCACTTGGTACAATACCCTTACCCACCCGCGAACGGAGGCCCGCATGCACACCGGAAAAGCCCAGCAGGGCAAATGGCTCATCAGCGTCACCAACGGCCAGAAGATCGGCGACATTCACGACCTGATTCTGGACGCCGCCGTCACCGAAGTCGCCGCGGTGCTCACTGGCAAGTCCGGCCTCATCAGCCGCAAATCCAGCGTGGTGCTGCGCGCCGCCGTCCAGGTCTTCGGGCAGGATGCCTGGCTGGTCTCCGGCCCGGACGTCATCGTCGTCCTCGAGGAACAAACCGGCCTCGCCGTTCTCCCCCTCGCCGACCTGCGCGGCCGCGAAGTGCAGACCGATGGCGGTACGAAAATCGGCACGGTGGGCGATGTGCTGCTGGATGACCACATGCGCGTGACCGGCATCCTGCTCGGCAAGGTGGCCATCCAGGGACCGCTGGCGGAGAGCAAGAAGATTCTGAAATCTGCCATCAAAGACCTGGGCAGCGCCAAAACCCCCATGCTGGTGGACCTGGTGCAAGCCGAAGCCGCCGCTTCCTGAGTCTCCTTTCGGAAACCAAAAACCGGCCGCCGAGCGCGGCCGGTTTGCATTCTCCACCTTGCAAAATTGTTAATAACAACCTGCCATTTCTGACGTTCTCTAACGTGATGCACGACGCATCGCTCAAACTGTGAGAACAAGGAATTGGCCCAATGTTCCCATCCTTCCCGCGTCGACTGTCCCTGCTATTGCTCTGCCTGATTCTCGCCTTTCCGGCCGGTTCCCCGGCATCCCGGTTTGCGCTGCCCCAGACCGGGATCGCCGCCGTTGATACCCCCGCCCCGGCCCACAAAGGCCGCGCCGCCGCCGTGACACGCGTCACCGCCGCTGGCCTGTTTGACTATCCCGTCATCCAGAACGGCGACTCCGCCCCCAGCGCCGCCGATACCGTCGGCCAGTATGCCGCAGCGGCCCGCCGCGGCAGCATCGGCCTGCTCGCCCACAACCATTCCGCCGGGCGCTCGTTCTTCGTCTTCAGTATCGGCGACCTGATCACCCTCACCTTTGACGATGGCAGTACACAGTCCTACGAAGTCACCGCCATCCACATTTACCAGGCCACCGACCCGGACGATTTCAGCCAGCCCTTCCTGGATGACCGCGGCAAAGAACTCAAAGCCAAAGAAGTCTTCAACCGCGAATACAGCCCCGGCACGCTTACTTTTCAAACCTGCATCGCCAAAGACGGCCACAGTTCCTGGGGACTGCTCTTCATCCGCGCCGAACCGGTCAAGTAAGCCGTCTCACCCGCTATAATTCGGCCATGACCCGCCCAATTCCCTCCGTTTGCGAATACTGCGGCGTGCGCAGCCCGCGGCTGGACGTGGATGCCTGCCTCGCCTGCGGCGCGCCCCTGCCGCCGCCGAGAGTCCCGGCCAAACCGCCGCGCCGCACCCCGCACCTGCCGGACACAGCGGGCGCCAAGACTCCGCACGAAGACCTGCGCAAAGCCGGCGAGCGCGCCGACGAAGCCTACACCCACCTGCTCTACGCCTACGGCCTGTTCTGGCGCATCACCGCCGATGCGTTTGTCATCGCGCTGGGCGGCTTCTCGCTCGGCCTGCTCGCCGGCGCGTTGGGGCTGGGCGTGTGGGGGCTGGTTGCGGGTGCATCGCTGGGCACGGCAGTGGGGTACGCCATCAAAGGCTACCTGCTGACGGTGGTTAGCGTGCCGGGCGGCATTTTGGCGGGCGTGCTGCTGGCCGCCATCCCGTGGTTGCTGGGCATGCCGCCGCAAGAGGGGTTCTTCATCGTGTGGGCCGCCGCGTTTTCCGCCGCGCTGGCATGGAGTTACAAACGGCCGTTCGCCCTGCGCCGATGGCCGGAAAAACTGCGCCCGTTCCTCGGTGCGCTGGGCGGGCTGGCCCTTGCCGCGCTGGGCCTCGCCCTGGGCGCGGGCTTCCGCGCCGCCGTCGGCGCGTGGCTGGGGGCGTGAAGGCAAGCAGAAATAAGCCCGGCGAGGGTGAAATCGAACTTGTGAATGAGACCTTGCTGGCTGGAACCCCCGATTCTTGTCGCCGCAAATAGCTTTTGGCTACTTACCCTGCGCTTCAATCTAATTCACGCGGTCCGGACGAGGAGCTTTCCTTCGCTTGCCGCCAGATGCTGTACGGAGTCTTGCAGGGGGCGCCAGATTCACTATAGCAGTGTTGAGTCGGACGGTGCTGTAAAATCCCTGTAAATCTTTTTTTGGGGGTTTAGGACACAGATGCGGGCTTAGGTTAATTTTTTCAAACTTTTCTGGTCAGGGCGTATTTGTGTCTATGACAACACTTCTCATAAGAACAATCCAAAAAGCAGCAGATTAAATGCAACGAATCCCCACAAGAGTAAAAGCCAAAGAGCCCCAATTATTACCGCCGGAGTCCCGCGAATAGTGTAGAAACCTCTAGGGAATTCCTGCTTGATCATGAATACTGCCCCGGCAAAACCCCAAATAGCTGGGACTGATAACGCAGCAACAAATGCCCACATTGGGTCAACTAACTCTCCTGTGAGCAGGAAACCAATTCCCAAACTAAGTGGGACCCCGAGGAATCCAATAGCAGCAATTCCGCCAACAAGATAGACGGTTCTTGTTCTACGAATAAACACTACAAAATCCTGGATCCAAGACTTTATGTTTTTGATCATATGCTTAAGGTCCTCCCGACATCCGTTTGCCTTTATCCCAAATCATCTGATCTTGGTCGCGTTGTCTATTCTCACCCCACAGCTGCAAACCAATAGCATCGATGTGTAATAGAGGGAACATGATGCTTTGGTTAAATTGATCGTTCGCTGTCGTAAGCAGCACGTTTCCTTCAGCATATCCAAGTGCAGCACCTGTCGCAAAACATCCTGCGGCCACAACCAAACCAGCCCCGCTGGAAGCACATATCCCAGCTGCGGCTAAACCAGCACCACCTCCAATAACTTTGGAACCCGCGTCGATAAGCTCAGCCTCAAGCCCAACGAAGAAGGCTCTCATTAGCTTTTCCGCAAGCGAAATTGGCAAATTCCTGTCCCGAATAAACTGTAAGAACATATCCCAAATGAGCCCGAAGCGGTATTTCGATGCGCCCAGACCATCATAAATCTCAAGATATCCTGCTGCGTAGTCGAAGAACTCAGCTATCTCTACCGCGGTATCTGGATCTATGTCAAATTCTTTTTCTAGTTGGCATTCGAGAGATTCGCAATCCTCTTCTCCCACATCCGGAGGGGCGGGAGGTTCATACCCCAACACAACGTTCCCCTTGCCAAACTCATTCGACTTCTTCAGCTGTACCTGTTTTCCGTTTTCCCAACAAAATCCAAACTCATCACAAATGATATGGCCTGAAGGATCAGTGAATCTTATTGGATTATTGAGTACATACGCGTATCGATTTAGGTATTGGGGGTTAGTTGGCTCGGAAACAATGCTGTCCGGCTGCCCGAATCTCCCTAATTTACTTACTAAGATGCTGTCTTTTCGCCCTTTTTCCAAAACATGTAAATTCCCTGTAAAATCGCCCGCGCTCATAGTTCCATTATAGACAATCCGCGCCCAATCAACAATCCAAAATCAACAATCCCCCACCTCCACACTTCAGCACGTCTTTTCATTTCCCATTTGCCATCTGCGCCCCTCTTCCCCCTATTCCCCCAGCATCGCCGCGCGCATCACGTCATATAGCCATGTATTCGGGTACTCGCCCGTCAACCGATCGCTGTACGGCCCCTGCGCCGTCACCGGGATATGCACGCCAGTATGACTGCCGCCGGCCCAGTTCACGTAAAACGCCGTGCCGTCCGGCATCGCCAGCGCATCCTGGTTGATGCCCAGCCGCGCCCCGTCCAGGTTCAGGCTCATCCCGCCGGTCTCGTGGTCGCCCGTTACCATGATGAGCGTGTCCGGCGCGCCCAGCGCGTACACCTGCGCCTGCACGACCGCGGCGTTCAGTTCCAGCACAGCCCGCAGCGCCTCGGCGGCCATCATGTCATGCGAAAAGTGGTCCACGTGCGCGTTCTCCACCATGAGGAAGAACCCATTCGGATCCCTCGAGAGAATCTCGATAGCCACTCGCGTCATCTCCGCCAGCGGCGGGTCGGTGGGCGCGGTCATCACATCATCGGCAAACAGGCCCAGCAGTTTGTCCGTGGCGGCTGTATCCACTGCCGCCAGCTCCGCCGCCGTGCACACAAACGTGTAGCCGGAGTCAATAGCGTTCTGCACCAGGCTGGCGTCGCCGCGGTGGCCGGGCTGGTCGCCACAGCCATCGTCCGTCCCCAGCGTGAAATCATCCTCGCCGCCGCCCAGCAGCACGTCAATCTCGTGCCCCAGCATCTGCCGGGCGATTTCCAGGTACATCTCGCGATTGGGCACGTGCGCCGCAAACGCCCCCGGCGTGGCCCCCGCCAGCCGGTCGTTGGTCACCAGCCCCACCGCCCAACCCAGTTCCTGCGCCTGTTCCAGAATCGTGGACAGCGGCACATTGTTCACGTCCACGCCCAGCGCGGTGTAGTTGGTCGTCACGCCGGTGGCGATGGCCGTGGCCGCGGCAGCCGAGTCGGTCACCGCCCGGTCGGCGGCAGCCGTGGTCTGGTAACCGCGGATGGGCAGGCTGTCCATCGCCAGCGGTGCCGCCTGGCCCTGCGCCAACCACTGCGCCCCCAGCCGATGGTACTCGCCCAGCCCATCGCCAATGAACAGGATGATGCCATGCACCGCCTGAGGGCCGCTGGGCGTGTCGGTGGGCGCGGCAGTGGGGGTGACTGGTTCTGCGGTGGCGCTGGCTTCCAGCGTCACCACCGCCAGCGTGGCCGTCGGCGAGAGCGCGATGACCTGCAGGCTGGTCTGGGCTTCGGCGGTGCCAGTGGCGGCGGCTTGCAGCGGGTCCAGCAGGTCCGGCGTGGCGGTGGGCCCGGCGGGCGCGGGCGGCGCGGCACAGCCGGCCAGTAACAGGAGTATCAGAAAGAGACGGTACAGCGATGTAAGTTTGGCGATGGGCATGCCCTGCATTATAGACCCCCGTTTTCCTCCCTGCTCTTCATAAGAAATACGGCATGGAAACCCCGACTGCTTGCAGCGGGGAGGAAATGCCGCCTGCCATCTCGAGTAAAATCGTATTATCAGGTGAGCCTTGCATGCGAGTCCTGACTTTGATG
>SCUK01000030.1 GCA_004297445.1 Anaerolineae bacterium
AGTGCGGCCCATACCGGTCTGCACTTCGTCGGCAATCAGCAGAGCGCCATGCTCGGTGCACAGTTCGCGCACGCGCGGCCAGTAATCGTCGGGCGGGACGATGGCACCAGCCTCGCCCTGGATGGGTTCCAGCACGACGGCGGCGATATCCTGCCCTACCATGTCTGCGATTTCGAGGCGCTGCTGGATGGCGGCGGCATCTCCGAAAGGCACCCACTGGATGTTGGGATAGAGCGGCAGGACCCGCTGGCGAAAGTCCGATTTGCCCATCAGACTGAGCGAGCCAAGCGTCTTGCCATGGAAGCCGCGGGTGGCGGCGATAAAGCCGCTCTTGCCCGTGTATAACTTGGCGACCTTGAGCGCGCCTTCTATGGCTTCCGTGCCGCTGGCCGCCAGGAAAAAGTACTGAATATCGCCGGGGGTGATTAACGCCAGCAGGCGGGCGAGGACCCCGCGCAGGGGGTCGAGCAATTCCTGACTGGGCATGGGGGTGCGGTTGAGCTGGGCGCGGACGGCTTCGATGACGCGCGGGTGCGACCAGCCGAGGTTAAGCAGGCCATAGCCACCCAGGCAGTCTATCCACTCGCGGCCGGTGGTGTCGCGGATGGTGGCACCGTTGCCGGTCCATTCGACGGCCGCGTTTTCGCCGCCGCCTTCTACGGATTTGCGAAATTCGAGAAAGCCGCGATTGAAATGATTGGCGAAATTCTCGATGGTCTCGCGCATCACCGACTGGGCTTCTTCGGGAGATAAGGACTCTTTATGAATGATTTCAAGCCAGCGATTGGCGTAGTGTTGGGCTTCTGTCAGTGAGCGCATGGTTTCTCTTTAGCTGATGGTATTGAACGCTGAATGTTGTTTCTGGCAGGGGCGGAAACTACACCGCCCCTGCCAGAAATTGGTTAGAGATTACGAACCGATTGCCGCCTTGAACTCGGTCCAGATGCGGTCATAAAGCTCGAGGGCATCGCCAACGTCTTCAATCCACTGAAGACGAGCGGCGACCTCGGCCGGCGGGTAGATGCCTTCATCGGCCAGGATTTCGGGGTCAATGAACTCCTTGGCGGCTTCGTTGGGCGTGCCATAGCCCACCCACTCGGCGTTTTGGGCCGCGACTTCAGGGATGTTCATGAAGTTAATGAAGATGTGGGCGGTATACGGGTTGCTGGCGCCGACGGGAATCGCCATATTGTCCTGCCAGATGGTGCAACCTTCTTCGGGGATAACATAGACGATACCCTCACGGCCGCCGTAGTCCGGCAGGCCGGCCAGAATCGCGTCGCCGGTCCAGATGTGGGCCAACACGGTCTCGCCGCTGATGATGAGGTCGTCGTTAGTTTGACTGTCGTAGGCCTTCACACATTCGGCTTGGGCGATGAGCAATTGCTTGGCCTCTTCGAGGTGGGCGGGGTCGGTATCATTTATGCCGTAGCCCAGGTACATCAGGGCGGCGCCCAGAGTCTCGCGCTGGTCGTCCAGCATGCTGATGAGTCCACACCAGGCGGGGTCCGGCTCGAACATCATGGACCATGAAGCCACAGGCTCGGCGATGATGTTGGTGTCCACGGCAAAACCGGACGTGCCGAAAAAGTAGGGAACGGTGTATTTCTGTTCCGGGTCAAAGTACTGGTTGATGTTTTGCGGACTCATGTTGGCAGCATTCGGAATCAGGCTGAAGTCCAATTCGGTCAGCATGCCTTCGTCGACCAGAATCTGAACCATGTAGTCGGATGGCACAATCACGTCATAGCCGCCGCCACCGGCCTGGAGCGTAGCCAGCAGGGTTTCGTTTGAATCGAAGTTCGTCTCAACGACGGTGACACCGCATTCCTGTTCAAAGCGGTCTTTCAATTCGGGGTCGATGTATTCGACCCAGGTATACAAGAGCACTTCATCGGCCAACTTGGCCGGGTCACCGCAGTAGTCTGGCAGGTCTGCGACCGGGGCGTCGGAAGGCGCGGGGGCCGGGCTACCACAGGCGGACAACATGACGGAAAGAATCGTTGCAAACAGCAAAACTTTTTTCATCTCAATCTCCTTGGTTGGAATTGTGAACTGGTCAGTTGACAGCCAAGCGTTCGAATCGCATCACCTCTCTTCATTAGGAGTATTAACCGATAATGAATATGCGTACGGAGATAAGTACAGCGCCAGCAACCACAGCGCCAATGAAAAGCCCGATGGCCTGTGCAGCGAAATTGGTGGCGCGCCATTCAGAAAACCAGCCTTGAAACGCGCTCCGGCCGCGCCAGACGGACAGCCCGATGAACGCCAGATACAGGGCCAACCAGCCGTTGATGTGGGCCAGGGCGATGGCGCTAACAAGATGAGAGAGGCCGGCAAACAGGAGGCCCACGCGTGCGCCAAGCCCCATCGAGCGGGTGTAGACCTCCACGCCACTCTGGGCGGCCAGCGAGAGCGCGACCAATCCCATGGAGCCGACGAGCAGGACTGTGGAAAGCGCGTTGACTTCAGGCGTGACGCCGCGGCGCACGAGGCTGTAGATGTATAGCGGCATGGTCTGGGACTGGACGCCCTTGGTGAAAACCGTGATGAGGTAGTCATCCAACGAGAGGGTGAACGCCATCAGCGCGCCGCCGATGATACCGGGCATGAGCAGAGGAAGTGTGACGCGCCGGAACGTGCGCCAGCCATCGGCGCCGAGGTCCTGCGCGGCTTCTTCCAGGCTGCGGTCAAAATCAGCGAGGCGGGCACGCACAATAACATAAACGAAGGGGATATCGAAAGCGATATGGGCAACGGTGATGGACCAGATGCCCGTCGACAAATTGATGTCAAGTGCCTCGCGCAGCAACGGGAACATGGCCTGGTTGAAGAACAGGAGCAGGGAAATGCCCATAACGATTTCGGGAATCACGATGGGCAAGTAGAGGTTGGCATCCAGCGCGAGCCGGCCGCGAAACCGGAAGCGGTCCATGGCGAGCGCGGTCATGGTGCCGATGACGGTGGAGCCGACAGTGGCGATGACGCCAACGACAAGACTGTTGCGAGCGGCATCCAGCAGTTCGCGGTTGGTAATGAGTTTGGCATACCACTCGGTACTGAATCCGGTAAAAATCGCCACCGAACGGGTGTTGTTGAACGAATAGAGAATCAGGATGAGGACCGGAAGGTAAAGGAATGCAAAAATGGACGAGGCATTCCAGCCGAGCGCAACGTTTCCGAGGCGGACGCCGAGTCGCGGCCGACCGGCTGGCACGGGGGCGTTCAGCTGCGTCATAGCGCCCGCCGACCTTCTTCGCCGGAGCGGAAGTAAGCGATGACGCCAATAAGTACCAGCAGCATCAGAATGAGGGAAATGGCCGCGCCGAAGGGCCAGTTACGGGCAACGCCAAACTGGCGATTGATGAGAGTGCCAATCATTTCCACCTTGCCGCCGCCCATAATGTCCGGGGTGATGAAGGCGCCAACGACGGGCACGAACACGAGCACGAACGCGGCTACCACCCCGGGCAGGGTTTGTGGCAACATCACGCGCCAGAAGGCGCGAGCCGGGCTGGCGCCCAGGTCTGCGGCGGCTTCCATGAGGGAGAAGTTGAATTTTTCGATGGAAGCATACATCGGCAACACGGCAAAGGGCAGGTAGCCGTACACCAGGCCGATGATGACGGATGTTTCGTTGAACAACAGGTCGAGAGGTTGGGCGATGATGCCCAGGCTGGAAAGAGCGAAGTTAAGCAGCCCCTCGGTGGCCAGGACCTGTTTCAAGGCGTAGGTACGGACAAGGAAGTTGGTCCAGAACGGAATCATGACCAGCAGGATAAGGGTGTTGCGGACACGGGTATCGCGACGGCTGATGAAGTAGGCCAGAGGATAACTGACAAGCAGGCAGATGAAAGTGACGACCACACCGATACGCACCGAATGGCCGAAGATGCCAAGGTAAAGCGGGTCAAAGAATTGCTGGTAGCTGCCAAGGGTGAAGACCGGGGGAATCTTGATGCCGCCGGCGCGCCCGCGCTCGACAAAACTGATGAAGAGAACAATGAGCAGGGGTATGTTGAAGAACAACCACAGCCAGGCCGTGCCGGGGATGAGCAGGCCAGCCAACTGAAAACTGCGCTTCTTTCCGGTCCGGGCAAACATGTCATTCCACCAACACGACGGCTGATTCGGCTTTGAGCGTGACCTGCACTTTGTCACCGACGGCAGCGATGGTGCGCTGGGTGGGGTCGGCATTCTGTTCGCGCACGCGCAACACCTGGCCGCCATCCAGCCGGACGTTATAGTAGGTATCCGTCCCAATGTAGACGAGGTCAAGGACAGTGCCGGCGAAGCAGTTGACGTTCTCAAAGCTGCGGTTGATGGCGACGCGCTCGGGGCGGACGGCCACGGTAACCGGCGCGCCGACCGGCAGGCCCGCCCCGCCTACGGCGTGCACACCCAGCCCACCCGCACATTCCACTTCCACCACCGCGCCGCCGCCGGGGGTTTTCAGCCTGCCTTCCATGAAGTTCGTTTCGCCAATGAAGTCAGCGACAAATCGGGAATTCGGGCGTTCATAGACTTCAGCGGGCGTGCCAAGTTGGAGAGCCTTGCCGTGATTCATGACCATAATGCGGTCGCTCATGGTCATGGCTTCTTCCTGGTCGTGGGTGACATAGATGAAGGTGATGCCGACTTCACGCTGGAGAGTCTTGAGTTCGAGCTGCATTTCCTTGCGCAGTTTGAGGTCGAGCGCGCCGAGGGGTTCATCCAACAAGAGGACTTCCGGGCGGTTGATGAGGGCACGGGCTACAGCGACGCGCTGCTGCTGGCCGCCGGAGAGCTGGCTGGGTTTGCGTTTTTCCATGGCAGAGAGACGCACCATGTCCAGGGCCTCACCAACGCGGCGTTCGATCTCGAGCTTCTCCACGCCTTTCATCTCCAAACCGAAGCCGACGTTCTGACCGACACTCATGTGCGGGAAGAGCGCGTATTGCTGGAAAACGGTATTGACATTGCGCTGGTAGGGCGGAGTCTGACCGATGTCTTTGCCGTGGAGAAGTATCCGGCCAAAGGTAGGGTATTCAAACCCGGCAATCATGCGCAGGCTGGTGGTTTTGCCGCAACCGGAAGGGCCAAGCATTGAAAAGAACTCACCATCCTGCACCGCGAAGGAAACGTGGTCAACGGCATTCACCAGGCCGCCAGCGGGGTTGGGGAACTGCTTGACGATATCAAGCATCTCAACGGCGTTCGTGGTCAATTCATCCTCCGCAAACCAATATCCACCAGAAAGAAAGATCCGGGCTCAGCCATGCGACGTATCGTGGCCTTTCTCAAACGCATCTACTGGCGGTCGCCACTCGTAGGTTTCCTTTACGACGCGAGGCACCAGCACGGTGCGAGTACGGCGAATGCCGGGGATGGTGTGGAGGCGATTGGTGATGAAGGCGTGCATTTCGTCGCTGTCGGTGAAGATGGCCTGAATGCTCAAGTCCTGGTCACCGGTGGAATAGGCAAGGTAGGTCACTTCCTGGAGATCGCGCACAGCCTCGATCACCTGCCGTTGGGCGCCAACTTCCAATTCGCAGAAGATGTCGACGGCAAGATGGTATCCAAAGGCAGCAGGATTGAGTACGCCGATGGGTTTTACGATGTTGTTCTTCAGCAGGCGATTAATGCGATTGCGGATGGTACGTTCGGGGAGCTCCAGTTTGCGGGAGATTTCCGCGCTGGAAAGACGAGCATCCTGATTCAGGAGCCAGATAATCTCGCGGTCTGTCTGGTCCAACCTTGCCAATGTCCAGCTCCTCTGATACGATTTCAGTATAGCCAATTAGAGGCCGTAAAGTCAAGATTCGGCCAAGAAGTTGGCCGAATCGGCAAACTCGATTTGCCCCATATCCGAAACACTGGTAACCCATCCAACTGATAACGCAAGTGGCAGGATACCCTTTCGGCCCATTCTCTGTTTTCTTCATTGCTCCAATTCGTACACCGATGTCTGCTGGCTGACCACCCTCAACCCCCGGAGGACTTAGATTTCCTCTCACGCGAATTTCCTGATTGAGCACGTAAATGCCTATACGCAGGATGACGCCAACCCCAGAGCAGAGGCCGTGGCGGTGGCGGGCAACCGCATCCTGTTTGCCGGGGTACGGCATGAGGCGGAGGCATTTGTTGGACCCGCGACGAGGCGGGTAGACGGACAAAACGGCACGCTGCTGCCCGGGCTGATTGACAGCCACTATCACCTGCTGCTGGGTTCGATGACGCTGGAAGACCTGCTGCTGGAAAACGCGGTGGATGGCGAGATGCTGGGCAGCGCGTTGCGAGCCTACCTGGCGCAGTATCCCCAAAAGGAATGGATCATCGGCCACGGCCTGCGTTACAACATCCTGCCCGGCCGCCAGCCGCTGACGCGACAATTTCTGGACGCGCTGCTGCCGGACCAGCCGGTCATCCTCATGGCATACGACGAACATACCGCGTGGTGCAATACCCTGGCCCTCAAGAAAGCCGGCCTCCTCCATGGCGGGCCGGTGGGCCCGAACAGCGAAATCGTGATGGATACAGACGGCACGGCCAGCGGGGAATTGCGAGAACCTGGCGCATACAATGCCGTGGTCAACCTGCTGCCGGTGGAAAGCGAAGCCGACCGCGACCGGCTGCTAAGGAAGGGACTGGCGGCAGCGGCGGCACTGGGGATAACGAGCATTCATAACATGGACGGCGATGCCGCCCAGATGGCGCGCTATGAGGGCTTGCTGGAGCGCGGCGACCTCACGCTGCGGGTGTATCTGCCACAACGGATTTACATTGAGTCGCCAATTGAAATCATGGCGGAAGCCGCCCAACTGGCGGCCAGCCACAAGGACGATATGTTACGGGGCGGGGCGGTGAAGTTCTTTATGGATGGGGTCATAGAAGGCTACACAGCCCTGATGCTTGAGGATTATGCCGACCGCCCGACGAAAGGCGATGCAAATTTCAGCCTCGAACACTTCACCCGCATGGCGACCAAAGCGGACCGGCTGGGGTTGCAGATCTTCGTGCATGCGATTGGGGATGCGGCCGTCCGGCGAACGCTGGACGGCTTTGAGGCCGCAGCGACGGCCAATGGCCGGCGCGACCGGAGACACCGGGTGGAGCATATCGAAGTCGTCCACCCGGACGTTCTGGCGCGCTTTGCCGAACTGGGAGTGATTGCATCCATGCAGCCACTGCACGCGCCCGAGAGAGCGGATGGCTGGGACATCTGGCCGGCGCGAGTGGGGCCGGAGCGCTGGCCGTTATCCTTTGCATGGCGTGCGCTCAAGCAAGCGGGGGCGCACCTAGCGCTGGGCAGTGACTGGCCCGTCGTGACGCAGAATCCTTTCCTCGGAATCGCCAACGCGGTGAACCGGAAGCCGTGGGCGGAGGGACAACCGGAACAATGCCTGACGCTGACCGAGACGCTGCGCGGGTACACACGCGATGGGGCTTTCGCCGAGTTCATGGAAAACCGCAAGGGGATGTTGAAGGCAGGTATGCTGGCGGATATGGTGTTGCTGCCCAGAGACATTTTCGCGGTGAACGCGGTGGCGCTGGGGGAATTGCGACCGTTGTGGACGATGTGCGACGGGCGGATGGTGTATGAAGGTTAGCCACCCGCGAGGATTGTAATGGCAAGAAAACGGGGCGGCCCTTGTGGCCGCCCCGTTTCAGACAGAATTCGATGACTATGCGGCTACAGGGGGCGTATCGGGGATGGCGTCCGGAAGTTCTTCCTGCACATTGCGCAGGCGAGGGTATCCGGACAACGAGAGCGTAATCAGGAACATCGCGACGCCGGCCACCAGCATCATCAGGCCGATACCACGCCCGATGCCGGTGCCCATCCACACGCCGAATGTGGGCGCCAGCGCGCCACCGGTAGCCATCAACGGCTCGAAAAGGCGGTCGGCGAGCGGGCCGCTGACGGCATAGCCCAATGGCTGGCCGGAGCGGGCCAGCAAAATCATGATGGCGAACACGCGCCCCTGCACCTCTGGGGGAATCTTGCGGCCCATGATGGAACGGATACCGGCGTTGACCACAGGGATGGGAAACAGGAACAGGAACATCGCGGCGGCCACCCACCAACCATGCGCCTGCAGGCCGGCCAATGCAAGGCCCACGCTGCTGAGGAGCGCGCCGCCATAGACACCAAGAATGTGGCGTTTGGGGCCGCCCCAGGCGCTAGCAATAAGACCGCCAATTAACATCCCGGCGCTACCGCTGGTCTGCACCAAACCCAGGGTTGGAGGGTCACTGAACGCCAACACCATAGGCGCCATAAGGGCAATGACCGAGTTGATGGCGAAATTCATCAGCGCCACATAGAACACCAGCGCCAGCAGGCCGCCACGCTCGCGCAGGAATTGAAAACCATAAAGGGCATCCTTGAAAAGCGACGGCTTGCTTCCATCCACCTCGTCTTTCGCCTTTGGTTGAGGGATACGAACGAACAGAAGCGCGCCAGCAGCGATGAAAAACGTGATGAAGTCAATCACGATGATGCCTTCGACGCCGATGACGCCAAACAAGGCCCCGGCCAGCACCGGCGCGATGATGCCGGAAAGCGCCTGGCCAGTCTGCATCAGCCCGGTGGCGCGGCCGAAATGCTCCTTGGGAATAAGCATGGTGACAGAAGCGGAATACGCCGGTTCCTGAAATGCGCCAAACAGCCCATTGAAGGCCACAGAAACGTAGATGTGCCAGACTTCCAGGCGCCCGGCCAGAAAGAGCAGCAAAATCCCGAGGGTGGCGAATGCCGAGCCCACGTCTGCCAGAATCATGATTTTGCGGCGGTCCCATCGATCCACCAGCGCGCCGGCGATTGGCCCGAGCAGGACGGTGGGCAGGGCGCCGAATAGTGCGACCAGGACGAACGGTGTGGCTTTGCCGGTGGTCTGGTATACCCAGACGCCCAGCGCAAAGCCGGTGATGCTGGAACCGATCATCGAGATAACCTGGCCGCCCCAGATAATCAGGAAAGTGCGCAGTCCCCCGTTCCTGCGTGGTTCATCGCTCATGTGCTTGCATCCTCCTCCGAGATAGTGGAATCCGGGTCAATTGGGAACATCGAAAAGAACAACAGGAAGAAACGGGTGGCCTGCGGGTCTTCGACCAGTCCGTTTTGTTCGCCGCGGGCGACAAATTCTTTCGCCAACTGGCTGAGACGCTTGACGAACTCGCGCTGGTCCTGCGGCGTGAGGCGCGCCAGACGGCGGCCAATGATGACATCGCCTTCGGCGTCATCGTTCACCAGGCCACTCTGGAGACTTCTTTGCAGGGCGGCACGCGTCTCGTCGAATGTGAAATCGAAGAACACGCCCATCCCGCCTTCCTGGTCGCCCTCGCCCGTGAGAAGGCGAGGCGATACCCGTAGCCCGTAGGCCGCGGCGCGGAAGTACTTCTCCTGGATGCCGGACACGAGACGAGTGTCCACCAACCGGATGAGGCCGTGTTGCTCGAGAAGATTGGCGTGATAATACAGCTTGGTCGGATTGACGCCCATCAGGCCGGCGGCCTGCTTAACGGTGCGGGCTTCGTTCATCAGCAGATGCAAGAGCTGGATCCGCAGCGGGTCGGCCGTAACCTTGAGGGTTTCAAGGTCGGTGATTTCGATATGGGGAGCGGGTTCAAAAGTTGTGCCGTTCATATTTTTTTGAATGTTCATCAACAATACAATAGGAATGCGAAAAAATCAATTAAATGCAGATGAGAATTCTCCGAATTGCCGTACGATTGTCCCCGAAATCTGGGGACACCTACCCCTGCCCGCATCGGCGGTACACACGTACACTGTATTCGCATAAACGAATAGGTGAACCCTGATGGTCAAATATCAAAAAGATGAAATCATCCAGCTCCATGCGCAGTTTTGCAGCGCACTCTCCGACGCCAACCGGCTGCTGATCCTGTACACACTTTCAGAAGGCGAGCTCAACGTTGGTGAACTGGCGGCGCAGCTCAACATCCCGCAGCCGACCATCTCGCGGCACTTGAAGGTATTGCGAGAACGCGGCATGGTAGCCTCCAAACGCGAGGGGCCGGCGGTGGTGTACCGGCTGGGCGACGACCGCGTCATCCAGGCGCTGGACCTGTTACGCACGATGATGGCGGATACGCTTAAGAGCCAGCTGGCGCTTGCAGAAAACATCGACTGACGTCATTTTCTTCTCCTTCCCATAGAGCCAAAGCAGCCCACGGGCTGCTTTGCGCTCAAGACGCGAGAACCGCCTTACGGGACAGCTCAAATCCGTTAAGATTGGCGCATGACCACGAACCGGTTTCTGCGCAAGCATGTTGCGTTGCCTTCAGACCATGGCGCCTGGGTCTTTCTGCTCAGCCCACTGCTGATTGGAATCTTTGTAGTTGGCACAGTCCACCGCGCCACGCTGGTTTTGTGCGTTGCGGCCCTGGGAGCTTTCCTGCTGCGGCAACCGGTCTCCACGCTGGTAAAGGTCTTTGCCCAGCGGCGCGGGCGGGCAGACCTGCCTGCCACCTGGCTGTGGGCCAGCGTGTACGGCGCAGTCTGCCTGTTGGCGTTGGTTTGGCTTTGGCAAAACGGATACGGGTTTGTCATCGGGCTGGCCATTCCGGGCCTGCTGGTATTCGGGTGGCACCTGTGGCTGGTGGCCCAACGCGAAGAACGCGGCAAACTGGGCATGGACGTGGTCGCCAGCGGCGCGCTGGCCCTCGCCGCGCCGGCGGCTTACTGGGTGGGAACCGGGGTCCCGGACGCGCTGGGCTGGTGGCTGTGGGGGCTGACCTGGCTTCAGTCCGCGGCGTCCATCGTGTATGCCTTTTTGCGGTTGGAGCAGCGCGGCGGACCGCCTTCAGTTACGCTGGTACGGCGCGCGTTGAGTTATTCGGGATTCAATTTGTTGCTTTCGGCAGGACTCTCGGCATCTTCTATTTTTCCACCGGCTCTGTGGCTGCCTTTCGCCCTCCAGTTCATTGAGACGGTCTACGGGGTTCGTAATCCGGCCACGGGGTACCGCCCCGTTCAGATCGGCGTGCGCCAACTGGTCGTGAGCAGCGTGTTTACAGTTTTATTCATCTGGGTATGGCGGCTATAACCTGCGATGGCACGCGCCCTCTTCACCTTAACCGCACTATTGCTGCTGGCAGCCTGCCAGACCAATCCGGAGGCAAGCATGTCTGAAGACGAGACAACTCTTCGTTACCTGGCCCTGGGGGATTCATACACAATCGGGGAAAGCGTGGAGATTGCCGAGCGGTGGCCGGAACAACTGGCCGCCCGACTTGAGCCGAATGCCGGCACGCTGGAAGTGGAAATCATAGCCCGCACCGGCTGGACGACGGCGGAACTGAACGCGGGTATCGACGCCCGCAAGCCGGAAGGCCCCTATGATTTGGTGAGCCTGCTCATCGGGGTCAATAACCAGTATCGCGGCTATGCGCTGGAGGAGTACCGGGTGGAATTTGCTGCGTTGGTGAATCGGGCGATAGAGTTCGCCGGCGGGGATACCCGGCGAGTCATCGTCCTATCCATCCCGGATTGGGGAGTAACACCTTTTGCCGGAGGGCGGGACGCTGGGAAAATCAGCGCCGAGATTGACGCGTTCAACGCAGCGGCGCGGGAAGTGAGCGAAGGACTTGGGGTAGCGTTCATCGATATCACTGACATTTCACGAGAAGCAGCGGCGCGGCCGGAACTGCTGGCGGAAGACGGTCTGCACCCGTCCGGCGCGATGTACGGGTTGTGGGTGGAGCATGTATATCCTGCGGCGTGCGCGGCGCTTGAACTGGATTGCGGGGATTAGAGGGAAACGTCAGCGGGTGGCGCGACGAGCTGTGATGAAACCATAGGCGCCCAGCCCAATCATGATGAACAGCACCACCGCATAGACCCATATGCTTGCGGCCCAGGTCATCTCAGGCGGATAGCGCACTAACGCAGCAAACTGAAGCAGGGCCATCACCACCATGGTCGCCGTGAGGAACTGGGCGTTGTTCCAGTCGCCATCCCGTGCGACGGCCAACGCCACGGCGCCATTGCCCAGCAACCATGCGGCAATGGCGCGGGCGGTCAGTGGCGTGAGGCCCCAGGGCCAGGTGTTCCCCACCGAATCCGGGAGAATGAACAGTCCCGCACCGTAGAGAAGCAGGAACCCTCCGAGCGCGAAAAGCACACCTCTGGCCCATGAGCGCATGGGCGCGACAGGCGGTTGGGGCGCCTCCGGGCGGCGGCTCTGAAGCACCGTCACGATAACTCCGGAAACCGGCACTACGATATACACAATCAGCCACACCCAGCCGGTAATGGCGTTCATGTAAAATTTGTCCAGATGCAGAAGTGTGGCGATCAGGGTGGCCGTGCCAAAGACGATGACTCCCAGGGCTCCTGCGCGAGCATTGGCCCAGCGCAGTCCACGCGTAGTCCAGAGAGCCAGAAACGCAGGAATCGTCCCCCAGAAAGCCGCGCCCAAAAACGCAGCAGAAAGTGGGGAGGAGATGGTCCAGGCGAAGAAACGGTCTGTGTATTCGGTGAAAACGAAGAGCTGGATACCGGCAAAGAAAACGAGAATCAACGAAGCCACCAAAACGACCTGCACCGCAGGAGCCAGACCCTTGGCGTACGAATCAACTGTTTTCATTTATTGAACTCCTGATTGGTGGCCAGATCCTGACTCACGCAGAGTCAGGTAGTAGCGCGGGTGGGAGTCGAACCCACAAGAGCCGAAGCCCGGAGGATTTTAAGTCCCCTGCGTCTGCCAGTTCCGCCACCGCGCCGTGGGGCTATTCTACCTTGCCGCGGGCACGGGTCAAGGGAATGGCGGCTCCCACCCCATCCGGCGGGCAAGAACGGCATAACGGGACGCCAGCCGCACGCCAAATCCGGAGCGGCGGCAGCGCGGCATTGCGTGCGAAAGGGATTCTTTCAGGCTGTTTGCATCGTGAAATGGCGGTATGTTTTGGGTGGCCCTGCCCACTTCTTTCAGGCTATGCGCATCCGATCCGACCGTGCCGAGCAGGTTATGGGCGCGGGCAAATTCTGCCGCCTGCTGGTTGAACGAAGCCGGAATGCAGCGGGAGTTAAACGTCTCGATGGCATCCACGTGCGGCAGGATGGCCAGCAGATCGTCCTCGCGCCAGCCGCCACTGCGAAACCGGTCGAACGGATGCGAAACGCTGATGAACGCTCCTTGCTCCCGCAAGCGGCGGATGGCTTCCAGTGGCTCAAGTCCTTTGGGGACTTCCTCGCGGACATAGGCGGCCAGCAACTCCCCGCGGGTGGTCATAATCTCCTCCCCCACAATGATGCGCTGGGGGTCCAGGGCCCGGGCGGCATGCGCCCCGGAAATAGTGTTGTGGTCGGTGACGATGAGCCGGTCAATACCGCGGGTCGCGCAGACCCGCACGAGGTCGGCGGGTGGCGTGAGGCAATCGGCGGAAGCCGCGGTATGGCAGTGAAACTCGACCGTCAGCCAATCGACCATCAAGGGTTTTTTCAGGGAAGCGGGATGCCGAATTGCTGGATGTAGACCACCATCTTGTTGAAGGCCAGCAACGGCATGAGATACAACATCAAGAAAATCATCCAGCGAATGGAACGCTGCGGGTAACGCCTGGGCTGGCGGTTGTGGGCTGCTTCCGCCCAAGCAAGCACCACCACCACCGCCCAGAAATAGTACTGGAACTGGTGGGTGATTTCCGCCGCCACCAACAGCCATTCAGTGAGGATAAAGCCGGTTACGGTGAGGGCTGCAGAGGGATTTCCGCGATCGTCCATCAGGGGTATTGTAGCGTAGTTCGGCATGCCCGCTGGCCGGCGCGGCCTCCGGTTTGCCGGAATGCCCCGTGTGTACTAAAATCAACCTTGTCAACGGCTCCCGCTAAAGCGGGAAGCTTGTCCTTCCAAGTTTCGTCCCACTCTGCAGAACGGAGGTTGAAAGTGCGCAACCACGACGGAAGACATTGGCCTTTGGATACGGGTTCTGCCTCGTTACACCCGGAGGCCGTTGTGCAGGTTGACACGCAGAGAACGCTTCTGCGCCCG
>SCUK01000031.1 GCA_004297445.1 Anaerolineae bacterium
CCCCGTCAATCGTCCACGGCAGCAGCCCGCACCGCCCGATGAATTTGCCACTCTCTTTGTGAATCGTCGCCCACAGCCCCAGATCCGGGTGCTCCGGATGGCCGTTCTTGTGCCAGTCCAATTCTTCCTGGGTTTGCTCGCGGTCCAGCGTCCCTTCCGGGAAGAACTTGCGCACTTCCTTTTCCTGGTACAGCGCGTGCAGGTCGTCCAGGTCGTCGTCAGTCAGCCGGCGCAACAGCAGGCGGGGCGTTTCAAGGATGAGCATAGTAGCTGATTGTACTCCATGCCCCCGCCGCGTCCGCAAGTATCCCTAGCCGCTCCAATTACTATTCTCTATTTTCTGATTCCCCTTCTTCCTTGCCAGTTTTGCCCTCCGCGTCTATCATTCGGCAATTGGCCGCCCTATGAATCCATCCCCTCGCCTCCGCAAAATCTTGCTCAACCTTCTCGTCGGCGCCATCATCCTGATTGTGCTGGTGGAGCCATTCCGGCGCTTCAGCGCCTCCCCATCCCTGCCGGGGTTGATTAGTGAACTGCAATGGTCGGCGATTATCATCGCGTTCGCGGTCGTGGGCGGCATCATCCTCGCCCGCCATCCCGGCCAGCGCATCGGTGTGTTCATGCTCATCCTGCCCATCGGCCTCGCCGCCGGACTAATACTTGAGGCTATCGTTAGTGCCATCCCGAATGGGGTAACTGCCCTGACGCCATTTCAGTATTTTGCGGTCTGGTTCTCAAGCTGGTCATGGTGGTTCCTCATCCTGCCGCTCCCACTAATTGCCTTGTATTTCCCCACCGGCGAACTGCTCTCCCGCGGCTGGCGCTGGGGGTTGGTCTGCCTGTTTACTGCATTTGGCGCTTTCCACATCGTCGCCCTCCTTGCCGCCGAATGGAGCGAACTGGATGGCACGCGCTCGTGGCCCGGCCCGTTTCCTCTACTTTCAGAGGAACAGATCGAGCCGTTGGTCATCGTAATGGGTATCCTTTTGCTCACCAGCATCGCGCTTGCAGTCATGTCCATGATTGCGCGCTATCGCCGCGCCGAGCTGGTAGAACGCGCCCAGATTCGCTGGCTCATGTTCTTCTTTGCCTTGTTCTTCGGGGTGTATCTAATTACATTCTTTTCTCCCGACGAGTATCGTCAACGGTGGCTGGTGGATGCGGCTATGACCCTCTCCATCATCGGCATCCCGCTCTCCATTGGTTTCGCCATCCTGCGCTACCGCCTCTACCAGATAGATGTCGCCATCAATCGCTCCCTGGTGCTGGGCGTGGTCATCATCGTCCTTGCCATCCCCTTCGCCGCTGCCTTCTTCGGCGTGCGCGCCCTGTTGGCCGGCATGCTTGAACCGCAGCACGATACGATGGTGGTGGCCTTCTCCACCCTTGCCGCTGGTTTGCTCTTCAACCCCACCTATCGTTGGGCGCGCGACCTCATTGACCGCCGCTTTTACGGCCTGCGCTTCAACCTGCTGGACCTCGATGTCAGCCAGAAAGCGCCGGACACCGGCGCGCGCGGCCACCACACCGGCCAGACCCTGGGCAAGTACAAACTGCACGACCTGCTGGGCAAGGGCGGTATGGGCGAGGTCTACCGCGCCAGCGACAACGGCAACACGCTGGCGGTCAAAATCCTGCCCGGTTCCGCCGTAGACCTGCCCGAGCACCTCGCTCGCTTCAGCCGCGAGGCGCGCCTTACTTTGAGCCTGCAACATCCCAATATCGTCCGCATGCTGGACTACGGCGAAGACGCCGGCACCGCGTTCATGGCGATGGAATATGTCGAGGGAGACAATCTGACCGCCCGCCTGCATGCCGACGGGCCATTGTCCCTGGAGGAAACCCGGGCGGTGATTCGCCAGGTGGCCGCCGCGCTGGATTACGCCCACCAGTCCGGCTTCATCCACCGCGACATCAAGCCCGGCAACATCATGCTGCGCAAACGCGCAGATGGGGGTACTGATGCGGTATTGATGGACTTCGGTGTGGCGAAGGTGAAAGAGTCTCGCAGTATGTTGACCGGCACCGGCATGGTCGGCACGATTGACTACATGGCCCCCGAACAGATTCGCGAGTCCACTGCCGTGGATGCTCGCGCCGACGTCTACGCCCTTGGCCTGGTGGCCTATGAGATGCTGGCGGGTCAGCCTGCCTTCAAGGGCAGTCCGGCGCAGGTGATGTTCATGCACCTCACCCAGCCGCCGCCGGATATCCGTGCCCTCCAGCCCGGCATCCCCGCCGCGGCCGCTGAAGCCATCCTGCTCGCCCTCGCCAAAGATCCCGCCGAGCGTTTCGACTCCGCCGGGGCCTTCGCCTCCGCGCTGGGCTAAATCCGCCCCATCAACCGCAACGCATAATCCTGCGGCCAGGTCTTGACCCCCATGCCGTTCAGCATCGCCAGCATCTGCGCCCGGTGGTCCATGCCGTGCAGAAGCACATGTTGTAGCACCCGCCACCCGCGGAACGGCTCGTCGCCGCCCATCAGGGTTTCCAGTTTTTCGTCCGTCAGACTCGCCAGGTATTCGCGCTGCTTCTCCACCACGCCGTCCCACTCCGCCCGGATCTTCTCCCGCGTCCCGTAATGCACCGGGTTGGCGAAGCCCGGCACCTCCTCGCCGCGCAGCCCGCTGAACCAGCGATCATCAATGTTCATCATATGCACGCATTGGTTGCGTATCGACCCCACCGAGTAGGGAAGGTCCTGCACGAACTGCTCCTTACTCAACGGCATCACCAGCTCGTCCCATAGCTTGCGATTGAGCGAGAAGTGGTACTCATACAATTCACGGAAATGTTCAGCGGTCATAGAGTTCTCCTGAAAACATTTGTTCTATTCTAACATGGGGCTGTTCCCGTTGTACAATAGGGTTATGGCTGATTATGATTTGCGTTACGTGCAGGAAGCCCTGCCGCACCTGAAGGACTACCTGTTCTCCGATGAACTGTTCTGGCCCGCCCCCGCCAACAACCAGCGCGGCGAGCCCGCCTATCCCAGCCTTACGTTGGGCAACCTCTTCTACCACCTGGAAGCCGCCAAAGCGCGCGCCGGCGGTTTCGCCGGCACCGAGACCGAACTCAACGCCATCCTCGACAAGTGGCGCACCCACGCCGAACACAAAATGCAAAAGGAATTCTCCTCGCGCCTGCGCCAATGGCTGGCCTACCTGAACGACCTGACGCAGAAACCGCGCGACAACGCCGCAGCATACTCCAGCCAGGTACGCCAGCGCGTGGTGCTGGCGCTTATCGCCGACGCATTGGGAAACAAACTGCCGCTGGATGCCGGTATGCTGACCGCCGGGGACAGCAAGCTCAAAAGCCATTTCAAATCCGGCGCGTTCCTGTGGGAGGCCGACCTCCAGCAAGCGTTTTCCAAAAAGAATTACTGGTATCTCTACGGCACCATTCCCGCTCGCTAAATTTAACTGGACAGTGGGCTTCAGCCCACTGCATTACCACCAGCGACCAACCCGCTTCACCAAATCCCAGTCCCCTAATTCAATCGTCCCGCCAGCCCTTCAGAGGGCTTCGGCGCGCTCACCATCGCCTTCAACAGAATTACTTCCTTCTTGTATAACTTCAGCGTTTCGTCCAGCAGGTCGCTGCCGGTATCCGTCTCCAGCAATTCCTGTTTGGCCGCCGGCTCGGTCTGCAGCAGGTAGGCTGCCAGGTACGCCAGTTCCAACGGTTCCACCGGCAAGTGGCGCATGTCCGCCTGGATCACATTCGCCCGCGTCAGGATATTGATGTACGACCGCACCCACGGCCGCAACTGGTCGGAGACCGGCAGCAGCGTCGTCAGGTCGTCCTCCTGCGAGGGCAGGAACTCCACATCCCCGACCATGTAGTTGTCTGTATGCTCGCCCAGCGAAACGATATGAAAACGTTCCTCGCCCACCGTCAGGATGTTCATCCGGCCGTCCGGCAGCCGTTCCACCCGCAAAATGCGCGCCGTCGTCCCGATGCGATGCGGGTCGGCCAGCGGCCCCTGCGCCTCGGTGCCCTGCTTAATCAGCACCACGCCAAACGGCTTGCGCGTATCCAGGCAGGCGTTCACCATGCGCTTGTATCGTTCTTCGAAGATATGCAGGTTGAGCGGCATCCCCGGAAAGAGCACCGTATTCAGCGGAAACAGCGGCAATTCGATCATTTTGCCGCACAGTCTACCATGCCAGGATTAGGGCGTGTCAATAGTTAAATTCTTCTGGTGATTTTGTGCTTCGGCGGGGTTGATTTGCTCTGCAACCCCGCCCGGCCCCCACAGTGTAGTGGCGGCCATTGTGGCCGCCCGCTTGGCCCCTGAGAATCTCAACGGGCCTAGACTTGGGGCTGGCTCAACGCGGCACGGCGAAACAACATGGCGGATACTGCCCAGAGTGTGATAAAGAATCCGTTCAGCAACACGACCTTGACCACTTCAAACATCGGGTAAGAGCCTGACACCAGCGCGAAGACCGTCACCAGCGCCTGAACGAACGCCGTAACGACCATTGCGCGCGCCATCCCGGCCGGGCGCAGTTGCGCCACCAGCGCCCCGATGACCAATGCCGCATGCGGCGCAAGAAACAGTACATTCGCCGCGTTATCGTCAGACCCCACGATACCCGCCGCAAGGTTTATCCACAGCAGCATCAGCGCGCCAAGCAACGCAATGCCCACCGCCGCGCGGTACTGTACGTTGCCACCCTTCCGGGTGATTAACTCAAACGCGAGACCGGTGCCGAACAGCACAGTACCGGCGAACGCAAAGTCAAACGCGGTCCAGGCCATGTCATCCGAGACCAGCGAGGCGGTCAGCGGTACCAGCAGGATAAGCCCAACGGCCAGGGCAATGCGAAAGATGTTCTTGTTCTGGGCGATGAAATTCGAGGAATTGGTTGTCATTTCTGTCTTCCTACCCGTTCACAGTGATTTCTCACGAATTTGTGAGTTGACCCCACTATACCTTCGCATGCTGATGGGGGAATACCTCCTGAATACGGTCTGCCGCACACTCAGGTGCTGAAACCCCGCTAGCGCGAATCGCTGTCGTCCAGCCCCCGGCCGGCCAATTTCCGCTGCAGCCGCGCCTTGCGGTGCAACAACTCCGGTTCCCATTCCACTCGTTCGTGCCGCGGTGTGTCCGGCTGGCGCAACAACGCCAGCGCCGCATCGGTCCATTTCAACGCCTCGCCGTACTCCTTCTTCTGGTGCTCGTAGAACTTCGCCAGCTCCACATGCGCATAGATTTCGCGGTCGGCCGCCGCCTGCCACCACAGGCTCACCGCGTTCGGCAGTTCGCCGCGCCGCCGGTGCAAAATCGCCAGTCGCTGGGTGGTATCGCGCCGCGTCTCTCGCGGCAGGTCCTTGTGCGCCAGCGCCTGCTCGTATAGGTGCGCCGCCCGGTCCGCATACCCCAGGTCCTCATGCAGCTGGCCCACACCCACCAGGTCCAGCACATGCGTTTCGCCGTTCAGCGGGTCGGCCAGCAGGTAGCCGATGTGCTCCATCAGCGCCGCCATGCTCAACACGTCCATCGCGTTGTGATAGAACACGCCTTTCAGCGGCCGCGCATCCCCGCTGCGAAGATAGTCAAAATACATCTCTGGAATCATCCAGCCCGGCGCATCGTCCGCGGTGCGCCGCTCACCCAGGATGTGTTCTTCCAGATAGCCCAGCGCCCGGCTTGGCAGCCGCAGCCGCCACAACTTGCGCGCCAGGTGCAACAGATCCAGTTGCGCCAGGTCCAGCAGTGGGGAAGGGGCCTGGTTGGTGATGTAGCGCGCCTGCATCAGCGGCACATCAAATGATTTTCCATTGAACGTCACCAGCGTCTGGCACGGCGTCAGGAATGACTCCAGAGCGCTTAACATCGCCGGCTCTTCGGCCGGGTCGCGCAGGAAGTACTGCGCCAGCGTAAACCCGGTCTCGTCGAACCGCCCCACGCCCACCATGAACGCCAGCGTGCCGCTGCCGCCCGCCAGCCCGGTGGTCTCCGTATCCAGAAACGTGAAGCCCCCCGCCGCGCACTGCGCGATGCGCCCATCCCCCGCCCATTCCGCCAGCAGATCCAGCGGCGCCGTCAGCGCCAGCCCGCGCCCGCCGTAGGCATGCCCCAGTTCGTAGCGCTGTTCCACCACGAAGGCATCCCCCAGCGGCGTGCTCTGGATGCGCCCGTCCATCACGTCCTCAATCGGCGCGCGCCGCGCCGGGCCGGCGGGCGCGGGCCTCGGCTTCAGGTTGTCCGCGCCAACGGTCACGCCCAGGGATTTGAGTCGATCAGATAGAGAAGATGGCATGAGGAGGTCTGGGGTCTCGCAATCTGGTGAAGTGCGGATTATACCGTCTTGGTTTTCAGTATAATCCCCTCGTAATTCAAATTGGCCTGATACGAGGAGCTGTCAATGGACATTCTTGGCGCAGGATTCGGGCGCACCGGCACGATGTCGTTGCAGGCGGCGCTGAATGAACTGGGCTTTGGCCCGGCCTACCACTTCCTGGATGTCATTCTGCACCCGTCCCACATTGCCACCTGGCAGGCTGCCGCTGAGGGTCGCCCGGTTGACTGGGCGGGTTCATTCCTCAAGGACTACCGCGCCGCGCTGGATTACCCCGCCGTCTCGTTCTTTGATGACCTGCGCCGCGCCTTCCCGGACGCCAAAGTCATCCTCACCGACCGCGACCCCGACCGCTGGTTTGAGTCCACCGTGGAGACCATCTATCAGGGCGCGGCCATCCCGCGCTGGCTCACTGTCCTCCTGCCGCCCTGGCGCGGCCTGTATCCCTTGCTGCAGTCCGCCATCTGGGGCCGCCTGTTCGATGGCCGCTTCGAAGACCGCGCCCACGCCATCGAAATCTACAAACAACACCGCGCCCATGTCATCGCGTCCGTCCCGGCCGGGCAGTTGCTGGTCTTTGAAGTCAGGCAGGGTTGGGAGCCGCTGTGTGCCTTCCTCAGCGTGCCCGTGCCGGATAAACCCTTCCCGCACATCAACGACCGCAAGATGACCCAGCGCATGTACTTTGCCGCCCGTTTTGTTACCACCGCCTTGCTGGTTGCCGCGCTGTTCGCCCTCTACCTGCTCATTTTCTAATCAGACAGCGGGCCCGCTGTTGACCTTGCTTTCATCCGTGGTGAATTCTTGACTTTTCTTAGGATTCTTTGCGTCTTTGCGTGAGATGGGTTTGCCTTCATCCGTGTTTATCTGTGTCTATCTGTGGTGAACAATTGCCTTTGCCCTTCTAACCCCTCCGCTTCCGCGCCACCCCGATTTCGCGCTTCGCCTTCTTCGCCGCCGCCACCGCCGCTGAGAAATCCTCTACGCCCACCCGGCACGCCGGCCCCTCGCGCTGGATGGCCGTCGCTGCCGCCAGCACCACGCTGTTCAGGATGTCGCCCCCCGCCAGCCCCTCCGTCTCGCGCACCAGCCGCGCCCAGTCCTTCTCGGTCAGGTCGGCCGGCAGACGTGCCGGGATCTGCGCCTGCCACAACTGCCGCCGCGCCGCTGCGTTCGGCAATGGCATTTCCACATGCCCCAAAATGCGCCGCACGAACGCCGTGTCGTAGTTGGAAGCCAGGTTGGTGGCGAACACCGCCACGCCGCTGAAGCGGTCCAGCGCCATCAGCATCACCGACCGGCTCACATTCACCGCGTGGTCGGTGCTCTGGCTGATGTTCGTCAGTCGCTTGCCCAGAATCGAGTCGGCCTCATCGAAGAACAACAGCGCATTCTCCGCCTGTGCCCGCGCAAACGCCGCCTGAATGTTCTTGGGCGTCTCACCCACAAACTTGGATTCGATTTCTGAGTAGTTCACCCGCAGCAACCCCATCCCCAACTCGTGGGCGATGGCTTCCGCCGCAAACGTTTTGCCGGTGCCCGGCGGGCCGTACAGGTTGATGGCGGTACGCCCACCGTACGGGTCGATGTCCCGCAGGCCGAAGTCATCGTACAGCACATGCTGGTAGCGGATGCGCGTCAGCAGGCTGTGCAGTTGCTCGCGCGTCGCGTCCGGAATCACCAGGTCGGCCAGTTTCCGCTGCGGTGGTTCAATCGTGAATATCGCCATGCGGCGCACGCGGTCTTCCTGCTCATCGTCCCGCCGCCGCGAGGTCTCAATCGGCGGCACATACCGCTCTTTTCCGGCCGTCGTTTCCGCTGTCTTCTTATGTGCCTTGGCTTTCGTCTTTTTCTTCTCTACCATTTTTTCACTTCACAATCTTTTTGTGTCACGTGTGGGGGCGCGATGAGTTGCTTCGCAACTCCGCTGCGCCCCTACAAAAATTCGCAACATACTCTGCCCGGCAGAGTTTATCCGCCCCCTTACTCCTTCTCTTCCAGAATCCCCAACTCGCGCTCCAGCCATTCCATCTCCAGCGCATCCACATACACATTAATCGCCTTCTGCAAAAACGGAGGCAGGTCCGGGTGCATCGCCGTGAACGTGGCGTTGAAATCCGGGTGGTCGTTGTACATGTTCCCCAGCCCGCGCAGCACCTCCAGCGATGGCTCGTAGAAGTAGTGCATGTGCTGGTGCCACCGCGCCAGCATCGCCTGGATCTCCGCAGCCTCCGGCCCCAGGTTCATATTCGCCACGATGTCCATGTAAATCGCGCCGCCTTCTTCCAGCACCCGTTTCTTTTCTTCCTGGGTATACGAGTTCCAGCGCTTCACGCTCTGGTCCACCCGTTCCGAGCCCCAGTTCAGTCGCGCTTCTTCTTCATACTTCTTCTGTTGTTCTTCGCTGAAGCCTTGAAAGGCTTTCTTTTTGTTGCTCATGTTGATTTCTCCTACCAGGTGCATGAGGGTGGCATCCACGGTTTGAATGATTGTTCCCAGCCGGTTGGCCCGTTCTGTCAGCCGCTTGCGGTGCTCGCCCAGCGCGCTCACCAGGTCAAAGTCTCTGGCATCCAGAATCTCTTTTATCTGGCTCAATTCCATGTCCAGTTCCCGGTACAACAGGATTTGCTGCAGGCGGAACAGCGCCGCGTCGTCATACTGGCGGTAGCCGTTGGCCGCCACTGCCGTCGGTTTCAGCAGCCCGATGTCGTCATAGTGGTGCAGCGTCCGCGGGGTGATGCCCGCCAGTTCCGCCAGTTGTTTCACTGTGTACATAGCCCCACTATAAACTATGACGTTACGTTAATGTCAAGGGGAAAAGCCCGAATTGCCACACTCCCCAGAGTCCAGGCTTTAGCCGAGATGTTCCCACCCGCCCGGAGTCCACTTCTCAACGCCTCGGTACAGCCCCAGTTCTAATTTGTCCAGACAGGCGCGTACCTACGGGCTGATATGAATCCACTCAATCGGCTCAACGACTACCCCCTCCAGCTGCGGATAGGTGGTCAGTGTGTCGCCGTCGCAAATGTAGGCAGTGGGAATGGTTGAACCCAATGCGTACTCTGCCCCGATGGGGACGGTGCTTGTGCCCACGGAAACCCCATTGGCAATAATTTGCACCGTCACCATGATCTCGGTTGATTGGCCAAGACCGACCATCTCAAAGCCATCCGCGGTATACGGTCCGCTGGAGAAACCCTCAAAGGTTACAAATACTTCGGTGTTTGCATTGCCGCCTACGCCCGTCTCGTGGATCTTGAGATTCTCGTACCCGCCCGCGCCGGTCCCGCTTGACCCGAATTGCAGGAACATCACCCCTGTTGCGCTCTCCACAGTTGGGACGTCCTCTCCGCCTGCGGCGATAATCGACTGCATATACGCGAGGACACTCCCGTTGGTGGCTTCCCATCTGCCGAGCAGGCACTCATCACAGGGCGCCTCGGTGACCGAAGTGGCCGCCAGGGACTCAGTACGCACAGCCGCGGGCGTAGTGGTAATGACGTACATCAGGTAGGGCAGGTCCTCACACCCTCCGGTAACAGGGGTCGGCAAGGGTGCCCAACCTCCCATCGTCGCGCCGGCGCGCCAGGAAGAGCGCCCCACCCCTACCGAGAGCGTTTCAACGGCAAAGCTTTTCTCGCTGTCAAAGATGACGATGTAACGGGCAAAAACAAAGGGTTCGGCAGAAAAATCCCGGATGCCGATATCCGAAAACCGCACCACGTCGTTGGCATCAAGCGGCAATTTCAGATGCATCAGCCTGCCGCTGCTATCCATCAAGGTCTGGTCCAATACGGAGCGCACAAACGCCTCGAAGGTTTCCTCCATCCCGGGAACTGCGGCCAGCGCGGCAAGCTGGGCCGCGCGACCGGGCGTGGTGGGCAGGGTCCGCAGGAGGGCAATTACGCCTTCCTCCCCGATGGTATTGCCCAGGAACTGGAAGAAGACAAAATTCTCATAGCTCATGGTTGTCAGGGGGTCGGTCTGGGACATCCAATTGAAAGAATCCGCGAAATCATATTCGGCATCCGTCGACGGGTAAACCAGGTTGCTGAAATACTCAGCCGTGCCATCCCCCCACCACCACGAGTCCTCTCCCGGTCCGTTGAACTGGCGTTCCAGATTCCAGGCCTGAAAACAGTGGAAGATTTCGTGGGCGATGGTCTGCTTAAACGCAGCAATGCCGAGCGCCATCGCTGCAGGATTGATGATGACCGGGCAGGCTTCCGTATCCGGCCCTTCCGTCTCGGGTCTTTCCGGACGCTGCTTGAACCACCTTGTGTCCGTCGAGGCGTAAATAGTCATATCCGCGGTATCTCTCTCGTCGGGCAGGATGCTGAACACGAAATAGATGGGAAAGACCGAGCCATAGTCGTTGTATTTGTCGATCGACAACTCCACCGCAGCAAGCGTGGCGTCATAAAATTCGTCGCGGCTGTGATCCCCATGCCAGGCCAGCGGGTAGTACACCCGGTAGAGGTGGCCGTCAATGACCCGATCCCCATGCTTGAAACAAGGATAGACCGGTGTACGCGCATCGGGGAAGCCGTCTTCCCACAAAAGGTTGCACGCTTCCTCGTCTTGCCTTGCCGGGGCAGCCAGCCCGGCCCCGCGGCGGTTGGCCTCGCTCTCCGGAATCGAATACTGGTCGAGAGCTGCCTGGGAAGGGACCAGCAGGCTCAGCAGGCGGATGATCTCTTCCTTAACGGCTGGATCGGTTCCGGTATCCAGGTAGCCGCTCGCCAGCGTAAGGATGCCCGTTCCTTCTGTCTCCTGGACGCCCTCCCCCAGGTTGGCTTCGCTCGCCTGGATTTCTCCGGCGAACACTTTGAGTAACGTTACCAGTCCCTCTTCCCGGGTCCAATCGCCGGAGGCCATCTTTTCCTGCAGGAGGGCCATATAGCCGGAAGGCAACGGCTCAGGGATTGCCGTCGGGGCGAATTCACTGGGTGCAGGAATCGCAGTCGGGGCGGCTGCTCCTTGACCGGGGATTGCCGTCGAAGTTGCATCGCCGGATTCTGGCGTCGGGCTCGCATTGCTGCAGGCCTGGCTTGTCAGGAGAATCACGACGAGTGTGGAGTACAGGGCATATTGTTTTTTCATGTCAATTCTCGGAGAAGCTGGATATGGCGGACGCCACTACAATGAATCGGCGATGGTTCTGCTATTAAGACAATACTCTTATTGGTGACTAGAGTCCATCAGTCTTAATACCACCCCCATGTCCTGACTGCGTGCCTTCCCCCTGCAAAACCCTCTCCAATCCGCGCAATCTGCGATTCTTCCACCCCCTTGTGGGCGTGTTACCCCGAGCCCCTCTCCAACCCCGCTAAAAACGCCCGGTCTTCCTCTGTCAATTCCGCCCGCTCCAGCATGTCCGGCCGCTGCCGCCACGTGCGTTCCAGCGCCTGCCACCGCCGCCACTTCTCAATCTCTGCGTGATGCCCGGAGAGCAGCACCTCCGGGATGCCCCAGCCGCGGAACTCCGGCGGGCGGGTGTAGTGCGGGTATTCCAACAGGCCGGACGCATGGCTGTCATCCGCCGCGCCGGTGGGGTCGCCCAGCGCGCCCGGTAGCAGGCGCGTCACCGCGTCGATTAGCGCCAGCGCCGGCAATTCCCCGCCCGTCAGCACGAAATCCCCAAGGCTGATCTGGTCTGTCACCAGGTGCTCCCGCACGCGTTCGTCCACGCCCTCATAACGCCCGCACACCAGTGCCAGCCGCGGCTGCGCCGCCAGTTCTTCGGCAACGCGTTGCGTGAACGGCCGCCCCTGCGGCGTCATCAATATCACCGGACAGTCCGGTGTCGCGCCCAGCACCGCCTCCACTGCCGCAAAGATGGGCTCCGGTTTCATCACCATGCCGCCGCCTCCGCCAAACGGCGTATCGTCGGTGGTGTGGTGCTTGTCCGTCGCCCAGTCGCGGATGTTGTGCACCTGCACATCCAGCAGCCCGCCTTCGCGGGCGCGTTTCAGGATGCTCTCGTCCAGGTAGGGCGGGAACATCTCGGGGAACAGCGTGAATACGTCAAACTTCATGCGGCGATTCTACCAGCGGACGAAGCGGCGGCATTGGACAATCCTCCACCTTCCATCCCCCTCGCCGTTCTACCTCGCCAGCAGCACGATTCCCAGCGCATACGGCAGCAGCGCCAGCAACGCCAGCAGCGGGTGTCCGCGGCGCCGCGCGTTGCGGCTGTCCCAACTGAACAGGAAGACCGCCAGCCCAAACGCCACCAGCCCGCCGGCCCCCAGCATCGCCACCGACCCCCACGGCGAGAACGCCGCCTCTTTGCCCATCGCCAGCCCGTTAAAGGCATTCATCGCCTGCGTGGCCGGCAGCAGTTGCGCCAGCTTCTGCGCCGCCGCCGGCAGCATGCTGTAGGGCAGCATCAGCCCGCCCAGAATCATCGAAGGCACAAATATCAGTTGCGACCACAGCACCGTCACCCGCGAACTGGGCGAGATAACGCCAATCAGCACGCTCAACCCGGCGCACGCCGCCGCCATGCACACAAAAATTACGATGAAGTTCAGCCAGTTCACCGGCAGCGGCGCATCAAAGAGCAGCGGGGCGGTGGCAGTGATGATGCCCGCCATGATGACCAGGTGCAGCATCGTCGTCAGCGCCGGGATGATGAGGATCGACAGCGACGGGATGCCGTTGATTTTGTAACTGCGGAAGATGCCGTTCTCGCGCGCGTTCACCAGCGGGTCCGGGATGCCCAGCAGCGTGGCCGCCAGGATGCCGAACACCACCATCGCCGGGATGATGTCCTCGCGGAACAGCGGGTTGATTTCCGCCATCACAAACCCCATCATCACGTAGAACCCCAGCGGGAACAGGTAATTCATCAGCAACAACTGCCTGTTGCGGATGCCGGTGCGAAACTCAAACGAAAAGTGATGGATGAACGCGTTCATGAATGGCCTCCCGCGCCGGTGATTTCGATGAAGCGGTCTTCCAGAGACGGCCGCTCCACCCGCAGGTCAATCAGCGTGTCGCCCCGCTTCTGGATGTGGGCGATAAGCGCCGAGACCGTCGGCCCGATGTCTGTGCTGAAGTAGATGTCGTAGCCCTCTTTGAAGATGTGATGGCTCACCGCCGGGATGTTGCCATCGGCCGCATTCAGGCAGCCCCTTTCGGTGCGCACCGCGATGCGCGTCAGCCCCGCGCCCGTGGCAGTGATTTCCATGGGCGTGCCCAGGCTCACCAGCCGCCCGCCCAGCAGGATCGCCACCCGGTCGGACATTTCTTCGGCTTCCGCCATGTCATGCGTCGCCAGGATGATGGTCGTACCCGCCGCTTGAAGTTCGCGCATCAGCGCGTGCAGTTCCACCCGCGTCGCCACGTCCAGCCCGGCCGTCGGCTCATCCAGGAACACCACCTGCGGCCGGTGCGCCACGGCCAACGCCAGGGCCAGCCGCCGCTGCTGCCCGGTGGAGAGTTCGTAAAACTGCGCCCTGCGCTTCTCGGCCAGCCCCATGCGGTCCAGCAGGTCAAAGCGCGGCGCTACCTTGTGATACGCGCAGAAGAATTTCATTGCCTCGTCCGGCGTGATGCTCTCCGGCAGCCCTGAGGACTGCAACTGCACCCCAATCACGTCCCGCAGTTGGCGCGCCTCGCGGGTCGGGTCAACCCCGTTCACTCGCAGCGCGCCGCCGTCCGGGGCGCGCAGGCCTTCCAGGCATTCCAGCGTGCTGGTCTTGCCCGCGCCGTTGGGCCCCAGCAGCCCGAAGATTTCGCCCTGCCGCACCTCAAAACTGATTCCGTCCACGGCCACGAATTCGCCGTAGACCTTGCGGAAATCCCTGACTTCAATCACCCGGTCGGTCATGCAATTTCTCCTTTAGTCACCACCCATGTGCAGGGTGAGCCTTAGCCCAGCGTCACTTTGCGGTAGGGCATATGGTTGCGCATGTACTCCTGCGTTTCTTTGTTGGATGAGTCGCGCTTTACCGCTTCTTCAATCGCCGTCAGTGCCTCTTCGAAATCCTTGTTATTCCAGCGCGACACCGCCAGGTTCGCCCATGCCTTCGCGATGACATTCTCATAATACGACTCATGCGCCTGCTCCGGGTTATACCCGTGTGGCGCGGCAATGGCGCGTTCAAAGCACGAAATCGCCGGCGGCCACTCTTCCAATTGTATGTACGTGATGCCCTGATTGTTCAGGCAGGCGGCGTGGGCGGGGTTGATTTCCAGAGCCTTCTCGCACGCCGAGATTTCCTTGCGCCGGTATTCAATGTCTTTCTCGTCCCCCATGTGGCTCCATGCCTTTGCTTCTTTCTCGAATACGAAGTTCGCAAAGAACACCAGCGCCTTTGTGTCCTCCTCGCTGCCGGTCTTTCTAAGGATATCCGCCGCTGCCCTGCAGGCGGGCCAGTCACTCTGCATTCGTTTCAGCCAGCCGTCGTGGTCGATTTTGTCATTCGTCGCCAGCCGTCTGATATCGTCTGCCAGTTTCTTGGTGTTCATTGTAGTCTCCTTTATTTGCAGGTCATCCCATCCATTCGCCGATGCCGCCCCACATGATTTCCAGGTTGCGCGCCGCCCCCGGCATCTCGTTCAACTCGCTGAACTCGCGGTGGGCGCGCTGCATCAGCGCCATGCCGCCTTCCGCGTTCAGCGCGCTTCCCACCGCCCGCACCCGTTTTCCCGCCCAGGTGTCGTCTCCTGCCACAAACCCCAGCGGGTTGTCCCGGTAGGCGAAGACCAATTGGTTCACCGCAATCGCCAGCCACAGGCTGCGGTCCATCCTGCGCGCCAGCGGCGAACCCACGTCCATCACCAACAGGGCGCGGGCGGCGTTGGCGCGCACATCAATATCATCGTCGGCCAGCATGCCCTCAAACACCGGGTAGGCGCGTACATCCCCCAGCCGGGCCAGTGCTTCCAGGGCTGTATCCAGTTCGTCCCCTTCCACGTCGTCCAAGACCTCGATTAACGCCTCGACATCCCCCTCTCGTTCCATTTCGTCCAACCCGCGCAGGGTCATAGGCTATCTCTCCAGTCTGATGAAAAGAGAGAAGAACTCTCCACCGCACCCATTGTTGGCTCTCCCCTGCCCAATTCGCAAGGGACAATCCTCCCCCGGATTCCGGGATGCCTGTAACCAACCCTTGCCGTCCGGCAAACCCGTAGCCTGGCCCTTGTGGGAGTGTTGCCCCTGGCACGATTCTGGTATAAGGTAGTGCGTGGCCCCGCGCATCGTCTCCGCCCCCCTCAAACTGCTGCTCGGCGTCCTGTTTGCCGCAGTCCTCCCCGCGCTGACCCTCCTCGCCCTCGCCGCCAGCCTCTCTCCTGCCAGCCCTGCGACTCAGACAGTGGGCTTAAGCCCACTGTCTACGGATACGCTAACTCTGAACACTGCGCCAACAGCACCTGCACCACTGTCATTTCAACCCGCCGCCGCGCCCACCGTGGAGCCTGCGCAGGACACTCCGAGCAATTTGCCCGTCGTTCCCCCTTTGCCCGACCTCCCCGCCGCCTACTGCCTGCCCGCCGACTCGCACCGCGCCACCGCCCTCGTGCTGGATGCCCCCGCCCCGGACCGCCTCCTCGTGGACCTGGACGGCGCGCCCACCGAAATCCGCTACATCGGCCTCGACAATGCCACCCTGCGCGCCGACATCGCCGCCGCGGCGCAGTCCGTCAACGCCACCCTCACCGGCCTCACCGTCCTGCTGGTCGCTGACCCGGCCGCCAGCGCGGATGCCTACTACGTCTTTGCCGGTGAAATCTTCGTCAATTACCAGCTCATCGAATGGGGACTCGCCCTGCCGGCTTCCGGCACCGGCGCCGCCTGCGAGGGTTTCCTGCTGGCCGCCGAGACCAACGCCCGCCACGCCCGCGCCGGCCAGTGGGCCCCCGTGGACGTGCGCACCCCGCCGCAGGACTGGCAGAACGCGCCGGTCGTCCCGCCCATCAGCGACGTCGCCCTCGCCATCTACCGCACCGGCGTGGCCGAAGGCAACGACCCGCGCCGCTTCTCCATCCTCGGTGACTGCCAGAGTCTCTCGTGGCGGCTCTTCCAGCGGCTGGACTGGGATACCTACGAGGCCCCGCCCGAAGAAGCCTACCTCGAACCCACGCGCCTGCACTTCGCTGGCTCGTTCTCGCGCCTCGGCATCACCACCGCCAGCGGCGCCACCGTCGCCACCGTGTTCTCTGTTTACTGGGCCGACCCCGACCAGTGCCTCGCTGGGGAAACGCCGCTCGAATGTGAGTTCCGCTTGTGGAATCCCAGCGTCATCGTCGTCAGCCTCGGCACCAACGAGACCATGTCCCCCGAGCAGTTCGATGCCTACCTGCGCCGCATCGTCGTCTTTGCGCTGGAGCGGAAAGTCCTGCCCATCATCGCCACCAAGGCCGACGAGTACACCTCCGGCCATCCCTACAATCAGACTATGGCGCAGGTGGCCTACGACTATGACATCCCCCTGTGGAATTTCTGGGCCGCCGTGCAGGACCTGCCCAACCACGGCATGAAGGAAGACGACCCGCGCGGCATCCACATCTCCGCCGATGCCTTCCCCATCAAGCGCGTCACCGGCCTGCAATCTCTGCACGCCCTCCTCGACGCCCTCGCCAACTCGCCCTAGCCGCTCTGCTGAAACTACTGACTTTTGAATAAAGTAAGTCCCATCTAGTGGATCCAATCGAGATGAGTGCCGAGCAAGCAAGCCGACAAGCGTTTTTCGGATTTGCGGGTTCGAGCAAGCGCATTAA
>SCUK01000032.1 GCA_004297445.1 Anaerolineae bacterium
GACTTTGGGCAGTTGTAATATGACAATGGACATGGAAAGCCTCTTGTGGATTGTTTCGACAAACTAATCATACAAGAGGTCTTTCTTTTTCTCAAAACCCACCGTTTATGGGACAGTCACCCCTCGCGCAGTCCCATATAATGGACGCATGGCGCTGACCTACGGAGACATTGACCGCTATTGCCTGAGCCTGCCGGGCGCAGCCCTCACCTACCCGTTCGACTTTGAGACGCCGGTGTTCAAGGTCGGCGGCAAGATGTTTGCGCTCTACGGAATCACCAACGACCCGCCACAGTTGAATTTGAAATGCGACCCGGACGACGCCGAAGCGCTGCGCTCGCAGTACCCCGCCATCCGGCCGGGTTTTCATATGAACAAAAAACACTGGAATACAATCGTCCTGGATGGCAGTTTATCCGACGCGCTGGTGCGCGAGTTGATAGACCACTCCTATGCGCTGGTGGTGGCCAGCCTGCCGCGCCGCGTCCGTGAGGACATTTCCCCCAAGAAGAGCGGCAAGGCAAAATAGTCACCATTGCCCGGCTTTCCCCGTTGACCGTCCCTCATCCACTCGTTGACCTGTAGAAATTCGCGAGTATCATGGAAATCATGCTGACTTTGTCCGATATTCAATCCACCCGCGAAAAGATCGCCCCGTACATCGTGCGCACGCCTATGAAGCGCAGCCGCACGCTTAGCGACGAATTGGGCGCGAACGTCCACATCAAGATGGAGTTATTCCAGAAGACCGGCTCGTTCAAACCGCGTGGGGCCTTCGCCCAGATGCTGGCGCTGAACGAGGAACAACGCGCCCGCGGCGTGGTGGCATGGAGCGGCGGCAACTTCGCCCAGGGGGTGGCCTACGCCGCCTTCATCCTGGAAGTGGACGCGCTGATCGTGATGCCCGAGACCACGCCACAGAACTACCTGGATGCGACCCGCGGCTACGGCGCCACCATCGAACTGGCCAAAGACATCACCGCCGCATCGGCGCGCATGGAAGAACTGGCCGCCCAGGGGCGAGCCAAACTGCACCCGTATGACAACCCGGACATGATGGCCGGGGCCGGTTCGCTGGGGCTGGAAATCCTCGAAGACTTGCCGGGCGCGACGGATATCCTCGTCAGCATCGGCGGCGGCGGGCTGATTGGCGGGGTCATCACCGCGGTGAAGGCGCTGAAGCCCGATGTGCGCATCTGGGGCGTGGAAACGCTGGGCGCCGAGACGATGAGCGAATCGCTGAAGGCCGGCAAGGTCATCCCCTATGTCCCCAGCTCGCTGGCGCGCACCTTGAGCGCGCCGTACGTCTCGGCCGAAGCGCTGACCCTGTGCCAGCAGCACATGCACGACCTGATTCTGGTGAGTGATGCCGAAGCCTTCCGCGCCCAGCGCTTTCTATTGGAACGCCTGAAACAACTCACCGAACTGGCCGCTTCCTGCACCTGGGCCGCGGCGCAGAAAGTGAAGGACCAGTTCACGCCGGACAGCACGGTATGCCTGGTGCTGTGCGGCGGCAACGTCAGTTTTGAAGACCTGGTGAATTACGGCAAACTGTTTGACAAGGGGTAGATTTCAACGACCGCCGGCCAGCACCACCACCAGCGTGAAGATGTACCAGTGAATCAGGAAGGGGTAAAGGAACGAGCGCGTCTTCCAGGCGATGAGGCCGAACACGAACCCGCCGAAGATGGTGCTCATCGTTTCCAATTCCGGCTTGCCGAGGTGCATCAGCGCGAACGGCACGGCCTGCAGCCACAACGCATGCGCGCCGAACTCCTTCTTGTAGCCAAACAGCATCCAGCCACGGAAGATGAACTCCCAACCGATGAGGTCGAGGAAGGTCATCAGGGGCAGGATGGGCGAATACAGCGGTTTGTAATACTCCTGCATCGCCGGGTCCTGCGCCGCCCACCAGATAATCGGCGTGCCGATGGCAACGCCGATGGCCGTGTAGGTCAGGCCCAGTTTCCAATCCCCGAGCTGAAAGCCAAACTCGCCCAGCGGCCGCCGGAACACGAACACCGTAATCGCCAGCGGCGCCAGCAGGTACAGGATGACGCGATCCAGCGCGGTGATGCCGGTGAAGCGGTGGTAGTAGTCGGCCAGCATCAGCAGCGTGCTGGCGATGGTGATGACCACGATGTCTCGGTCGAATTTCAGGTCAAAGTGAAAGAGGTTGCGCAAGGGGAAGTCCTGAAGTCCTGAAGTCCTGAAATATTGTAAATTATCCCGGATTGCCCGATTACCGCATTGACCCGGCAACCCGGCGCCCCGTCACCATCGTTTCAATAATCCAGGTGGGCGCGATTGCCTTCCGGGCCAAACACCGCCTGCAGGCGCGCTCGGTCGCGGTTGATTTCATAGCCCCAGTTGAAGAACAGCAGGGCCACCAGCAGCGCGGCCAGGGCCAGGCGGGCGCGCTGCGCAGTCGCCAACGCGGCACGGCCGCCCTCCCACGCTTGCGTGGCAAAGACTGCCAACAGCGGTACGATGGCAAGATGGAAGCGCGGCTCCGCCAAAATGAAGACGTGCGGCAGAAGATAGCCGACGAGCACCGCCAGCATCAGCCACGCGGCCGGGTTGCGGCGCGCCCGGATTACCGCCAGCGCCGAAGAGACGCTCAGGACTACAAACGGCAGGGTGAACAGCAGAAAGAGCGCCACCAGCGCCGGCAGCGGAATAGGGCCAAAGAAGTTGTTGGAATAGAAATAGGTCAGGATGCGCTTTTCCAGCCCGAAGAAATGCCCCAGCCGCAGGGCGGCCAGCGGCCAGAAGCGCTCCGGATGCTCGGTGATGAACTGGCGCGCCAACCGCATGCCCTCGGCATCGCGCTCGGCATCGTCTAGATAGGGAAGCAATTCGAGCGAGGGGCCAAAGGTGAACGTCCCGGTCGTCTTCGGATGGTAGCCCATATGCAGGTTGTATCCCATCGAAGTCTCAATGAACGTGAACTTGCCGTACAACATGGAATTGCGCGCCACCCACGGCGCAACCACCAGCGCGGTGACCCCTGCCAACAGCAGCGCGCGCCGCAAGCCGCGCTGACGCCACAACCAGAGCCCCACCAGCGGCATGGCGAGAGCGATGACCGAACGCGTGAGCATCGCGCAGCCAAAGAGCACACCGGAAAGGGCGATGACGCGCCAATCGACCGTGCGGTCCGCCCACAGCAGGGCCACCACCGCTGCCAGCAGCAGCGGGATGAACAGATTCTCGGTGCCGAGGCCGATGGGGTACAGCAACAGCATGGGATACACCGCCAACGCCGTGCCCGCCCAGCGGGCGGCCTTTGCCGATTCGGGGAAGACCAGCCGCGCCAGCGCGTAGGTCAGCGGGGCCAGCGCCGCGCCGATGAAGGCCTGCACCAGCCGTGCCCAGAAAAACCGGGTCGCGCCCGTGCCCACCGCGGTATACACCAGCGCCAGGAACGCCGGGTAACCGGGGGCGCGGAACGACGTCTCGATGCCGCGCACAGGGTCGTAATCGCCGGGGGTCAACAAGTCCACCGGCAGGAACTGGCGCATGATGCCCAGGTCCTCCTCGGCGTACCAGCGGAAGCCGTTTCCCGCCGCCATGCTGCGGCCGAGCATGTCGTACTGGAACATATCATCCAGGCCGATGCCGAGGTCATGCAGGGCCAGTACCGGAATCAACCGCAGCACCAGCGCAAGCAGATAGAGTTTCGCCCAGGTGGGAATGCTTTTCATCAGCCGAGGAACCTTTCGCGCCATTCGGGGCGCGGCATGGGGCATTCGTCCAGGCGGCCAAACCAGCGGTAACGGACGCGGGCGATGAAGTCGTACAGCGCATCGCGCAGAGGCGCGGGGATTACGGCAATCACCCTCAACAGCGGCCACGGCCAGCGCAGGTAAGCCAGCAGGCGCACCACCGCCGCCGAACGGCTGTACGCGCGCCCCGCTTCGATTAGGACGATGGAATCGGTGAAGTCCGCGGGCAGGCCCAGGGCGGCCAGCCGCGCCCGGCCATATTCGGATTGCAGGCTGGCGTAGCGCAGTTGGGCGGTGCGGTCGCGGTACAGCAGGAAGCGCACCGAGGCGTTGCACAGGTTGCACACGCCATCGAACAGCACCAGCGGCAGGTCGGCGGTCATGCGCGCAGTATATCGCAAAGTGGGTGGAACACTGGTGGGTTAACGCTTCTGAACAGTCGAATCGAGTTCTCGCGCCATCACCATCACCTCAAACCCCATGCGGCGGAAAACCGGATTCAGCACTTTCAACGTGCGGCGAAAACTACGCGGCATTTCATCCTGGGTCAGGACGCGAAAACCAAATTTCTCGTAGAAGGGCGGCAATTCGTTGTCACACATCAGGTAGAGCGTGCCACTGGATCCCGCCATGAGGTGTTCGATGATGGCGCGCGCCACCCCCCGCCCCTGCCATGCGGCAGTAACGGCAATGGACGCCAATTCCTGCGAGCCGTCGCGGTGCGGCTTTATCTGGCCGCAGCCAATCGGGCTATCGGCGGAATCCACCGCCAGCACAAACCGTCGCCAGTCCAGACCGGTGGGGTTGATGTCGCCTTCTTTGATGAGGGCATGGATGGCATCGGAATCTTCGGCGCGGGCGGGGCGCAGGCTGAAATCTGGCATAGGGGTCAGCGCAGGAACAGGCCGAGCATCAGGCCATCGAACAGGATGGACAGCGGGAAGAACTGCCGCAGGCGCGCAAGGCGCTCCGGGTTCGTTTCGAACATGAGGCTGCTGAAATAGCCGAGCCCCGCGCCCAGCGCACCCCCGGCCAGCGGGCCGGCCACCAGCCGCAGGAACTCCGGCAGGAACGGCGGGATGTCCAGCGTGAGGAAGAACTGGCGGATGACCACTCCGGCCAGCCCGCCCAGCGCCCCCAGCGCAGCGCATTGCAGTGTGTAGGAGATGCGGTTTTCCATCGTCAATAAAGGCCAATGTGTCAGCGAGGCAACTCGTTGACCTGATTATCCTTTCAACAATTCTTCCAGCACGGCGCGGGTCATGTTCGGGTCAGCCTTGCCCCCTGATTCGCGCATCACCTGCCCCACGAACCAGCCGATGAGCGAGTCTTTGCCGCCGCGGTACTTCTCCACATTGTCCGGGTTGGCGGCGATGACCTGCCGGGCGATGTCCCGGATGGCGCTGTCATCGCTCACCTGCGCCAGCCCTTCGGATTCCACGATTTCCTGCGGCGTCTTGCCGCTGTCGTGCGCCTTCTCAATCAGCGACTTCCCGGTGGGCGTGTTGACCGTGTTGGCATCCACCAGTTTGATGATGTCCGCCAGCCCTTCGGCGGTGAGCTTAAGCGCGCCGGCCTCCAGGCCGCGCTCGTTGAGTAGTTTCAGCACGTCGTTCATCATCCAGTTGCTCACGCGCTTGGCATCGCCGCCATACGCCGCCACCGCGGCTTCAAAATAATCGGACAGGCTACGTTCACTGGTAAGGATGTTGGCATCGTACTCCGGCAGGCCGTACTGCTCGATGAAACGCAGCCGGCGCGCCAGCGGCAATTCGGGGAAGTCTGCCAGCAGACCGGACAGCCACTCTTCATCGAGATGCACGGCCAGCAGGTCGGGTTCCTTGAAGTAGCGGTAGTCGGCCTCGGTTTCCTTGGAGCGCATTTTGCGCAGAGTCTGGGTGTTCTCGTCCCAGTCCAGCGTCCAGGCTTCGATTTTCTCGCCCGATTCATACGCCTGAATCTGGCGCGCGATTTCCTTCTCCACCGCGGCGCGCACGCCTTCAATGGAGTTAACGTTCTTGATTTCGGTTTTGGTATTGAAAACGGTCTCGCCCTTCACACGGATAGAGACGTTGGCATCGGCGCGTAGGTGCGCCTTCTCCATATCCGCCTCGGAGATATCCAGCCAGCGCAGCAACTGGCGCAAACGGATGAGGTACTCGGCGGCTTCGTCGGCGCTGCGGATATCCGGCCCGGTGACCATTTCAATCAGCGGCACGCCACAGCGGTTAAAGTCAATCAGGCGGCGGCCCTTTTCGTTGCGGGTCTTGCCGGCGTCCTCTTCCATGTGCAGTTTATGGATGCCCACCCGGCGGGTGCTGCCGTCCGGCATCGGCACATCCATGTGCCCACCCCTGGCGATGGATTTGTCGTATTGCGTGATTTGATATCCCTTGGGCAGGTCCGGGTAAAAGTAGTTCTTGCGGTCGAAGTAGGACTCGGTCTGAATGTCGGCGTTCATGGCATGGGCGAGGCGCACGGCTTTTTCCACCACGGCGCGGTTGGGCGCCGGCAGGCTGCCGGGCAGTCCGCTGCACACCGGGCAGATGTTGGTGTTGGGCGCGTCATCCCACGAGTCGGCCTTGCAGCCGCAGAAGATTTTGGTCTCGGTATTGAGCTGGATGTGGGTTTCCAGCCCGATAATGGCTTCGTATTCGGTCATGGTTTCATTATAAAGGGCAACGCCCTACTTCTTTATCTTCTCGACATGTTTCGGGTCGGTCAGTTCCTTCAGCGCATCCGTCCCCACCCAGCGGGCGGTCTTGTCCGCGCTGGCGGCGAGGCGCTTTGACAGCGTCACCGCTTTGCGATTCAGGGCGCGATTGCGCTTGCCAATCTGGCGCAACGCCCAGTTCACCGCTTTCTTCACGAAATTACGCGGGTCGGTGGCGGCGTCTTCAATGAACGGCAGGAACGCTTCAAAGTCGGCGTCGGCGGCTTTCTTATCATGTACCGCTGTCCAGGCCATCAGGGCGAACCCGGCGCGTTTTTCAAACTCCGGCTGGCGGCGAGAATATTCGCGGGCTTTGGCGAAGGCATGCGGCGTACGGTCGAACAGGTTGCCGATCACCTGGTCGCACAGGTCCCAGGAGTTGAAGTCGGCCGTCCAGGCATCCATCAGGTCGGGAGTCACCTGTTTGGGGTCAGCGATCATCGAAGCAAGGATGCGGGCTTCGTGCATGCCGGTGCCCCACAGGGCCAGGGCCAGCGGGTGGTCCTTCTTGAGTTCTTCGGCAAGGGCGCGCAGTTTGGGGATGCGGATGCCGTAGGCCTTCTCGGCGTTGATGCCAAAGCGCGCCATGCCGGCGCGGTCTTCGGGGTTGCCCAGGGTTTCAAGTCGGCGCAGGACTTTACGAGTTTCCATGTTGTATTGAAGAGGTCAACGAGTTACCGAGGCACGAGGAAAGACCGCGGTGACACATTACTCGTCGACCGGTTGACCTTTCGTTACCCCAGCACCTTCGGCCGCGCGGAACGCCACGCCGCCGTCTCCGTCTCGCGCTCATAGGTGCGGGCGATGCGGAACAGCGACGCCTCCGAGAAGTCCGGGCCGAGCAACTGGATGCCGATGGGCAGGCCGCCGGCATCCAACCCGCCCGGCAGGCTCAGGCCGGGGATGCCGGCATGGTCGGCCGTCACGGTCAACTGGTCGGCATACTGCATCAGCACCGAATCGCCGTACACATCGCCAATCGGGAAGGCGGTGGTGGGTGTGGTCGGCGTCAGCAGTGCATCCAGCTTGTGCTCCCCGGAGGCATCAAACACGCTGTCAAAGTCCCCTCGGATGAGCGAGCGCACTTTGAGCGCCTGCTGGTAATACTGCTCGCTGTACTGTGCCGCGCTCACATACATTCCCATCAGGATGCGCAGTTTGGGCTGCGGGCCGAAGGCTTCGCCGCGCGTCTTGCGGTACATTGCCCGCAAGTCGTCCACCTTATCGGCGGTGCGATAGCCGTACTTCACGCCGTCAAAGCGGTGCAGGTTGCTGGCGGCTTCCACGCGCGAAATCACAAAGTACGCCGGAATGCCGTAGCGGGTGTGCGGCATCGGCACGTTCTCCACAATACGCGCCCCGGCATCGGACAACTTGTCGGCGGCCTGCATCACTGCCGCCAGAATGTCATCTGGCAGCGGGCGTTCTTCCATCTCGCTGCTTTCGTGGTTGTAATAGGTAAGTTTGAAGAAGTCCGGCGACAGACCGATGCGCAGGCCCTTCACGCCATCTTCAATTCCGGCGGTGTAGTCCGGCACCGGCACGGTGACGGCGGTGGCGTCGCGCGCGTCCGGCCCGGCGATGGCATTCAGCATCAAGGCCGCATCGGTCACGTCCCGCGCCAGCGGGCCGGGACAATCCAGCGACGATCCAAATGCGATGAGGCCGTAGCGCGAGACGCGGCCATAGGTGGGTTTCACGCCCACCACGCCGCAGAACGCCGCGGGCTGACGGATGGAACCGGCGGTATCCGTCCCCAGCGAAAGCGCGCCCTCCCCCGCGGCAACCGCCGCAGCGCTGCCGCCGGAGGAGCCGCCCACGACGCGCGAAGTATCCCACGGGTTGCGCGGGTGTGGCTGGAACGCCGACGACTCGTTGGACGAGCCGTAGGTGAACTCATCGAGATTGACCTTGCCCAGCATCACCGCCCCGGCGGCTTCCATGCGCGCCACCGGCGTGGCGGTGTAGGGCGCGACGAAATTCGCCAACATGCGGGAGGAGGCGGTGCTGGGCGTGCCTTCGACCACGAAGATGTCCTTGACGGTGAACGGCACGCCGGCCAGCGGGCCAGGGATTTCGCCCTGCGCCAGTTTCTTATCCACAGCTTCGGCCTGGGCGCGGGCGCGCTCAACGGTGAGAGTAATAAACGCGTGGACTTTGGCCTGGTCGTCGGCGGTCAGGTCACCGGGGTCCAGCGTGCCGGGGCGGCCGTCCACGGCCGCCACACGCGCCAGGGCGGAATCCAGCGCGTCCACCGCTCTCGCCTCCCCATTGCGGATGCGAGCAGCAAGTTCAGCGGCAGAAAGGTCACACAGTTCGGTCATAGGAATGGAAGTCTCCTACAGCGGGGTTGGCCCGTGTCTGACTGGTTATTTCAGGTCTTCGTGTGGGATATCCGGCACAACAAAGTGGCCGTCTTCGGTCTTGGGCGCGCCCTTGAGGATGGCTTCGGGATGCGGGAACGGGTTGTGCAGGTCTTCCCGCAATTCGGCGCTGATGGCCGGCGTGTAGGGCACGCCGTGCGACGCGGGCAGCGTAGTAGGGTCTAACGGAACTTGCACGAGTTCCTCAATGGCTTTCAACTGGTTGTTAAGCTGTTTGCGGATGTACTCGCCCTCTTCCGGGCCGAGTTCCAGCGCCGCCAGTTCAACCAGGTGCGCAAAGAGTTCGGGGGTGATTTTTTCGTCCGCCATGGGGCGTATTGTATCAAGACTGCGCGGAGCGAGGCAGATCAAAAGTCAGGCGTTCAGGATGTATCGGATTCCCTGCGGATGAAATCAAAACAAACGGCGACCGTCACTCGTCTTCTTTCAACGCCCCCAGCGGCTCCAGCCCGGTGGCCATCAGGCCCAGGATGAGCACACGCAGCCCAAGCGTGCCCAGGCTGAGGAATTGTCCGCCCGCAATGCCCAGGCCGATGCTGACGACCGCTTCCAGCAAATACAGGCCGATGCCGGCATACAACGCCATCACCTTGCCGCGCTGCACCCCGACCCCCAGCCCGATATACAGCAACCCCATAATGAAGATGAGCGGCCCGTAGGTCGTGGAGCCAAACACCGCCCCGCGAAAGAAAATCATCAGCAGACCGACGAAAACGGATTGCGCACCGACAAAATACAGCGCCCAACTGGCCGGGCGCAGGGCGCGCGCATGGCCGGCCTCGGTGCGCGGCAGCGGCTGGCCGTCGCGTTCCACAAACAACCCCCCCAGGCCATACTTCAGCACCAGCGAACTGCCATCCGGGCACTTAAACGTCGTTCCCTTCAGCAGTTCCTCAAACGCATACACTTTGCCAATCTCAGTTTCGCCCAACCGGGCACGCACATCGCTGAACCAACCATGCCAGGAAACGGTCAGCAGGTCATTGCTCGGATAATGGAACTGAATTTCAGCCATTGGACCCTTCCTCGTTCAACCAAAATGCCATCCGGGACCAGTATACACGCCCCCACCATCCGGCGGGATAGCCTTTTCGTCCTGTGCTGGCCGGTCCTTCCTGTATAATCGCAGGCAGGACCCTCGAGGATGGACGAGAAGACTACCGAACTCCTGCGCCGGGCGGCGCGCCACCTGCGAGCGAAGGAAAACGCCCAGGCGCTTGCCCTGCTGGCCGAAGCCGTGGCCCATGAGCCGGACTGCGAAGACGCGTGGACGATGCTCGGCTTCGCGCTGGATGACCACGAGAAAAAGGTCTTCGCCTTCAAGAAAGTGCTGGCCATCAACCCGGCCAACGAGCGCGCCCAACGCCAACTGGAAAAACTCACCGGGACAACCCCAAAACCGCCTGCCGCCCCCGATTGGCTGAAAACTGTCGCCGAATCGCTGGAGGAGCCGCCCCCCGCAGCGAACCCTGTACCACAGCCTGAGACCGAAGAACTTCCTGCCATCCAGGGCAACGAGCCGCGCCCGCGCGACCTGAGCAACATGCTCACCCCGTTGCTCATCGTTGGCGGCATTGTCGGGCTGGTGGTGCTGGTCGTGGCCGGCATCGCCATCTACAATTCCTCCATCTCGCCTGCCGGGCAGGTGCCCACCCTGATTCCCTTCCCCACCGCAACGCGCCAACCCGGCGGTGCGGCCGGCCTGCCGCCCACCTGGACGCCGACCACCAGCCCCACCCCCGCCCCGACCCTGACCCCCACGCTGCCCATCACCCCCACCGAGACCGCCACCCCCGCGCGCCTGCCGCTGCTGCCCGCGGTGCAGACCGAGATGGCGAACATTCAACAACAGGTGGCGGACCTGCGCGGCCTGCCCATCACCGAAGGCGTGAACAATGAGTTGATGCCGCTGCTGCGCCTGCGGCTGACGGTGGAAGACCTGTTCTTTGACGAAGCCATGTACGCCGACCTCGAACGGGAACGCATCGTGCTCACCGCGCTGGGCTTCCTGCCGCCGGACTACGACGTGACTACCGCCGCGCTCAACGGCACGGTGGATGGCATCGGCGGTTTCTATTTGCCGGACGACAATCGCATCCACGTGATTGGCACTTCCTTTCAGGGCATCGAGCAGTACATTTATTCGCACGAGTTCGCCCACGCGCTGGTGGACATGTCCTTCGACCTGAACAGCCAGGGCGTGTACCCGCACTGCCAGCACACCCAACAACACTGTCTGGCCATCCGCGCCCTGGCAGAGGGGGATGCCACCTGGGTGGAAATCCTGTGGTACGAAGCCTACGGCCAGAACCTGACCTTCACCTGGGCCGGCCGCCATCGCCCCACTGACCTCTTCAAAGACGACGAGCCGGTGCCGCCCTACTACACCATTCATGGGGCAATCGCTTACTACTACGGAGCTTATTTTGTCAGCACGCTCTACGACCAGGGCGGCTGGGATCTGGTAAACCGCGCCTGGCGCGAACGCCTGCCTGCCACCACCGAACAGATCATGCATCCGGAGAAATTCCTGGAGGCCGAAGGCGGGATTGGCGTGGACGCGCCATCCTTCGAAGCCGCGCTGGGCGAGGGCTGGGCATTGATTGACCGCGACAGCCTCGGCGAGTGGGACACCGCCCTGCTGCTGGGTTACACGCTGGAACCGGCCGGACAGCGCGGCGAAGAGGAAACGTTCAGGGCGGCCGCCGGCTGGGGCGGCGACACCTACCAGGTGTACCTCAACGCCGCCACCGGCGAGACCGCCCACAGTGTGCAATGGACGTGGGACACCGCCGCCGACCAGGACGAATTCTGGGAGTCGTTGCGCGCCTCGCTGGCCGGGCGCTATGCAAATGCCGCGATAGACGGCCCCGGCAACGGCGAATGCTGGCTGGGCGGCGGGCAAATCACCTGCATCTACCAGACCCGCACCGATGTGCTGTGGCTATCCGCGCCTGCGCTGGAACAACTGGAAGCGATGAAAGCGTTGTTCCCTTCGTTTCAATAAATGGGCAACGAGGCAACGAGGCAACGAGGCAACGAGGCAATAGAAAACACGGGCCATTCGGTCGAGTTGCAGTTTTCCCCGTCGACCCATACCTCGTCACCTCGTTGACCTGCACCCACATGCTATAATCCGCAAATCCCCAATCCGGAGTCACCCCGCATGGAATCCAAGTCCTCACAGTCATATTCTTTCATTTCAGAAGAACACCTCATGATTCAGCAGGCGGCGCGCGATTTTGCCCAAAAGGAAATCGTGCCCATCGCCCCGGAGTTCGATGAAAGCGGCGAATTCCCGTTGAAGACCATCAAGCAGATGGGCGGGATGGGCTTCATGGGCATTGAAGTGCCGGAGGAATACGGCGGCGCGGGCATGGATACGCTGGCGTATGTGTTGGCGCTGGAAGAAATCTGCAAGGCCGATGCTTCGCACGGCACTATCATGTCGGTCAACAATTCGCTGTTCTGCCACGGCATCCTGAAATACGGCACCGAGGAGCAGAAACAGAAGTACGTGCGCGGCGTGGCCAGCGGCGAGAAGATTGGCGCGTACTCGCTCACCGAACCGATGTCCGGCTCGGATGCCGGGACGATGAAAAGCCGCGCAGTGCGCGATGGCGACCACTATGTGATTAACGGCCGCAAGTCCTGGGTCACCAGCGGGCCGGTAGCCGATTATTTCCTGCTCTTTACCATGACCAACCCAGACGGCGGGCACAAGGGCATCAGCGCGTTCCTGATTGACGGCGATACGAAGGGCCTGATTCGCGGCAAGAAAGAGCCCAAGCTCGGCATCCGCGCCTCGGCCACCAGCGAAATCGTGTTTGAAGACTGCCGCGTGCCGGCCAGCGCCATGCTGGGCGCCGAAGGCGAAGGCTTCAAGATTGCCATGACGGTGCTGGACGCCGGCCGCATCGGCATCGCCTCGCAGGCGCTGGGCATCGCCGAAGCGGCCTATGAGGCCAGCGTGGGCTACGTGCGCGAGCGTGAGGCGTTCGGGCAACCCATCGGGCAGTTCCAGGGCACGGCGTTCAAAATTGCCGACATGAAGACCCGCATTGAAGCCGCCCGGGCGCTGATTCACAACGCGGCCCTCGCCAAGATGCTCGCCAAAGACAGCGGCGGACGCTACACTCTCGAAGCCAGCATGGCGAAACTGTTCGCCTCCGAAACCGCCATGTTCGTCACCCACCACGCGGTGCAGATTCATGGCGGTATGGGCTACAGCAAGGAACTGCCTGTCGAGCGTTACTTCCGCGATGCCAAAATTACCGAGATTTACGAGGGCACCAGCGAAATCCAGCGCATGGTGATTGCGCGGATGGAAACGGGATTACGCTAGAAAACCGCTAAACGCGAGAACACGCACTTCAGCGCCAGCGAGGTGAAACCAGCCCGCTGCGTTTGTAAAGGCAGACATGTTGTATAAAATCTCGAAGAAGTGGATTTGGTTCTTCACGCTGGGGTGGGGCATTCTGGTGGGGTTACCCTTTCTCGCACCTGCTTTGATGGCAATTCACTGGGAAGGCATGGCTCGCGCCATCTATGAGATTTACTCCTTTCTGTGCCACCAATTGCCCCAGCGTTCTTTCTTCCTTTTTGGCCCGCAGCAGATGTACTCACTGACTGAAATTCAGGCGGTCTTTCAGGCAACTGATAACCCTCTCCTCCTGCGCCAATTCGTTGGCGCTCCGGAATTGGGTTGGAAGGTGGCTTGGTCAGACCGAATGGTCTTGATGTACACTGCGATGCTTCCGGCAGCATGGCTCTGGTATGCTCTGCGACGACGGCTTAAGCAGTTACCAGTGTGGGGTTTCGCCCTGTTTCTCCTGCCAATGGCGGTGGACGGTGTTTCACATTTGATCAGCGACCTGGCCGGGCTGGGCCAGGGTTTTCGCGACACCAACCTCTGGTTGGTTGCTCTCACAGGATCACACTTCCCCGCTGGATTCTATGCCGGTGATGCCCTGGGGTCGTTCAACTCCAGCATGCGCCAACTGACAGGTCTCTTGTTCGCTATCGGGCTAGTTTGGTTCGGGTTCCCGCATTTGGAGGAAATGTTTCTGCAGGTCGCCCATCAGTATGAAATCCGCTTCGAGCGTTTGCGAGCATTGGAAACGCATACCCATTAGAACCCGGCAACTGAAATTGAATAATCGCCCAGACACAGACTTTGTATAGTTTGTGATTTAATCTTCCGAATGACCGAAACCGCCATGTTCGTGACCCACCACGCGGTGCAGATTCATGGCGGCATGGGCTACAGCAAGGAACTGCCTGTCGAGCGCTACTTCCGCGATGCCAAAATCACCGAGATTTACGAAGACACCAGCGAAATCCAGCGCATGGTGATTGCGCGTATGGAAACCGGCCTGTGCTGACCTCTGCCTTAAACAAAAACGCCGCCCGTCATCGGGGCGGCGTTTCATCTATGAATTAGCCTTTTTTGTTGGCGATCCAGATATCGCGGCGCACATTGCCCGCTTCCTTCACGCCGGCCTTGAACGCATCGCTCTGGAACCACTGCATGGCGCGGTCCAGTTCTGCCACATCCAGGTGCACCTGGGCTCGGTTGGGATGCTCCGGGCTCCGGAAAAACGGCCCTTCGGTAATGCCGTATTCCTTGCGGGCTTCCTCATACGATGAGTGGGTTTTGTGCCAGAGTTCAAAGTCCTCGGCATCTACCTGGATGATGATCGCTTGCTGCATTTTGCACCTCCTCGGGGTTGCAAATGGGCCAAAAGTTGTTATAATGCTGATTATATGAATTCTAACTACTTTGTCAAGAGGTAGTTTTGCACATGAGCCAGAATAATCGAATAGCCGTCGCCCCCGATTTTGAAACCCGCTACCCCGGCGCCAGCGCGCTGGCCACCGAGTGCGCCATGAACCTGGTATTCACCGCCGACCGGCTGGTGGAACACATCGCCCATATCACCGGCCAATACGGCCTCTCCCCCAGCGCCGGGCTGGTGCTCAGCATCCTGGCCGACTCGGATGCCCCGCAGGCGCCCAGCGCCATTGCTGACCGTCTCATCATCAGCCGCGCCTCCACCACCAGCCTGCTGGACTCGTTGGAAAAACGGGGACTGGTCACGCGTAAAGCCCACCCCACCGACCGCCGCAAAGTCTCGGTGACCATCACCAAAGAAGGCCGAGCGCTGACCCTCAAGTTCCGCCCGGAGATACATCGCCAACAGAACGAATGGTTCCGGTCCCTGAACGCTTCGTCAAAGAAATCGCTCATCGCCGTCCTCCATGACCTCCAGGACAGCCTTTCAGCCTCCGAGCAGGAAAGCAACGACGGATAACGCCGGACAAAACCCAGCCGGGGCTTTTCGTTTCTGTGATTTAATCGTCTGGATGACCAAGACCGCCCCGCTGGCCGAACTGCGCGCAAACCTGCGCTGGACGCGCGCCTCCTATGCCCTGATGAGCGGCTTTGTGCTGCTCATCCTCCTCATCATGTACGTGTGGTGGCCGTTGGTGACGGAATATTTCGCGCTGTTCAACCCGGCCGTGCCGTTGTGGCGGCAACTGGACTGGCTGCTCATCAACATCTTCCTCTTCATGAGCGTGATGATTATGGCCGGGGCGGACATCAAGACCGACCTCCCCATCATCGTCGTTGGTCTGGTGGGCGGGCTGGTGATTGAGTCATGGGGCACGCAGACCAACCTGTGGCATTACTACACCAACGAACGCCCCCCGCTGTGGATCATCCCGGCCTGGCCCATCGCCGCGCTTTCCATTGACCGCATGGTGCGGTTCCTGCGGCTGGCAGCGCAACGCATACCGCAGGCCGCCTTTCTATGGCTGCACTGGCTCATCCTGCCCGCTTTCTTCCTACTTATGCTCTTCTTTGTTGCGCCCACCTTTGGCCGCTCGCTCACGCTGGCGGCGCTGGTATTGTGCGCGTTCCTCATCGCCACCCCCACCGATGCGCGGGTGGCCGTGTTGAACTTCATCGCCGGGGCCGGGCTGGGCTATTACCTCGAACTGTGGGGCACCACCCGGCTCACATGGATCTACTACACGCTGGAACAACCGCCGCTTTTTGCGGTGCTGGCGCATGGCATGGCGGCCGTGGCCTTCTGGCGCGTGGTGCATTTGTATAACACTTTCAAACCGGCGCTCGTTAACCAATTAAGCAAGCTTCGAGGGGCTGGACTGGCGCTGTCATCCAAATGACACCCACAAACGCAACCACGGTAGAGACCATTCTGGTGGCACAGACCACGCCCGGCGCGGAGATCGCCGCGCGGCTGGGGCTCAAACCGCAGCGTCCGCTGGCGCTGGTAATGGGCGGCGCGGCCGACCTGAGCGCCGAGGATGGCGCCCGCCTGGCGCGGCAGGTGCATGAGGGCCTTGGCCCGGCCCTGCAGGTTGCTGGCGCGGCGGTGATTGATGGCGGCACGGATGCCGGTATCATGGGCATGTTGAATGCCGCGCTGGGCCGCATCGGATTTAGTGGGCCTTACATTGGCGTTGCGCCGGCAGGGGTAACGTACCTGCCGGGCGAACTCCCCAACGAAGACACCTACCCCTTCGGGTTGAACCACACCCACATTGTTCAGGTGGAAGGGCAGGAATTTGGCGACGAACGCGAGCCTATGTTCTCACTGGCGGCGTATCTCGCCAGCGGCCAGCGCTCGCTGGGCATTCTGGTGAACGGCGGGAAAGGCACACAGAAGGAAGCTCTTGAAAACGTGCGCCAGGGCCGTGAGGTCGTGGTACTGCGCGGCAGCGGCCGCCTTGCGGACGAAATCGCCGCTGCGCTGGATGCGCCGCAGCAGGCGCGCCCGGATATCCGCCAACTCATCACGCTGGGGCGCTTCACCCCCTTTGACCTGCGCAACCCGCCCAACTTCCTGCTGGATTACCTGGCCCGTAAGCTGGCCGCCTGAACGCCCCGAATTCAGACCAATCAGGTAGATATTCCCTCCAAACCGGGGACAGTTGTCCCTGAGTTTCCCCGTCGGGATTCCCTATAATCAGGTATAGAAAACCGGATTGCCTATGCCTTCAACCAAACGCCGCCTCGCCTTCTTCACCATCCTTGCGCTGGTACTCATCGCCGGGCTGCCTGCCTGCTCCTCCGGCGGCGCCACTCTGGACATGATGGACATGGAGCACATGCCCCAATCCGTGCAGGAGGCCCCCACCAACGTCAGCGACGCGTATCGTTTTGCTGCGGCCAATCCTGACCTGATGCAGCAATTCCCATGCTATTGCGGCTGCGGCAGCATCGGGCACACCTCCAATTACGCCTGCTACGTCTCCGGGGCCGATGCCGCCGGAAACCTGATTTTCGACAGCCATGCGCTGGGTTGCCAGATTTGCGTGGACATCACCCTGGATGTGATGCGCATGCTGGGCGATGGCGAAGAAGTGCCGGACATTCAAGTCGTGATTGACCAGACCTACGGCCGCTATGGGCCGTCCAACCTCCCTTAACCCTGGCCGGGAATTCGTGATGAACCTCAGAAGGAAGAAACTCTGGATGACCGTGACGCTGGCTGTTTTGGCCGCGGCGGTCATTTTGATTCCTGCGCCGGCGCTGGCCGCAAATCCCATAGAGCGGTTCGTCATGGTGGAAGCCAGTCAATACGCATTCACCCCCGCAACGCTGCACGCCAACCCCGGCGATACAGTAACAATTGAACTGCACAGCGCGGATGTGGCCCACGGTATCTACGTGGAAGGCTATGGCGTTTCCGCCGAAGCCCAGCCGGGGCAGCCGGTGGCGTTCACGTTTGTCGTCACCGAGTCGGGCGTCTTCCGTCTGCGCTGCAGCATCACCTGTGGCGCGCTGCATCCCTTCATGCTGGGGCGGCTCACGGTGGGCCCGAACTGGACGCTGGCACGCGCCGCCGCGCTGGCGGGGTTGGCAGTGCTGGCCGCACCGCTGGCCGTGCGCCGGGAGACAGCATGAACCGCGTTTCCCTCCTGCAAATCCCGTGGTTGAAAGCGGCCCTCAAGAATCGCTGGCCGCAGTTCACCATTTCCGCCCTGCTCATGGCAGGCTTCGTCTTCGCCATCGTCGCCGGGCTGGTGGGCACGCCGGTGGGCAGTCGCAATTTCGGTATCATCGCCGTATGGATCGCCTGGTGGGCAATCCTTATCCTGGCCGTCGTCCCGGTCACCGGGCGCGGCTGGTGCTCGGTGTGTCCCATCCCCATGGCGGGCGATTTTCTGCAACGCCGCTCCCTGCTTGGCCCCAACGGCGGACGAACCCGCGGGTTGAACCTGCGCCTGCCCAAACTCTTCCGCAATATCTGGTGGCAGAACGCCGCCTTCGCCCTGATGGCGATTTTCTCGGCCGCCATCCTCACCAATCCGCGCGTCACGGCCCTTGCGCTGATCATCATGCTGGTGGCTGCGATCGGCATGAGCGCGGTGTTTGAACGTCGCTCGTTCTGCAAGTCGGTGTGCCCGGTGGGCGGCTTCATCGGCCTGTACTCGCAGGTTGCGCCGCTGGAACTGCGCGTGGCGGATGCTGCGGCGTGCGCATCCTGCGCCAGCAAGGCCTGCTACAACGGCTCGGAAGCCGGCTATGGCTGCCCGTGGGGCACATTCCCCGCCGGGCTCACGCGCAACCCCGCCTGCGGCCTGTGCCTGGAGTGCCTGCGCTCCTGCCCCAATGACAACATCGTCCTGAACCTGCGGCCCTTCGCCGCTGACCTGGAAAAACCCGCCGCCCGGCTGGACGAAGCCTTCAAAGCCTTCCTGATGCTCGGCGCGGCGCTGGTGTATGCCGCCGTGTTCCTTGGCCCGTGGGGGAATCTCAAGGTCGCCGCGCTGGCCGCCGGCACCTGGCCGTGGCTGGGTTACGCCGCCGCCTTCCTGCTTATTTGCCTGGCCCTGCTGCCGGGGCTGTTCTGGGTGGCCGTGCGCCTCGCAAAACGCATGGCTCCGGCCAAGCCGCACACCGCCCGCCGCCACGACTTTGCCCAGGCCGCCGCGGCTTTGGTGCCGCTGGGGCTGGCCTTCTGGGCCGCCTTCAGCCTGTCCTTCGTGTTCGCCAACGGCTCGTACCTGCTCAACGTCCTGTCTGACCCGCTGGGTTGGGGCTGGGACCTGTTCGGCACGGCGGGCGCGGTCTGGTCTCCGCTCTACGGCAGTTGGACCGTGGCTGTGCAGGTGGGTGTGCTGGCGCTCGGCGCGTTCGGCGCGGCGCGGGTGGCCCAGCGCGCCGGGGCGCGCGGCGGCCTTCACCCGCTGCCGGTGTCCGGCTATTCGCTTGCCCTCACGGTAGTAATGATGGGACTGCTGTTATGAAACAGGAAACCCTGGCGCGCCTCGTGGTGCTTGCGCTGGCAGGCGTGGCATCAATCCCATTGATTTCCGGGCCGCACACTCCGCTACTGCACGCTCGGCTGGCGGAGGAAGGCGGCTGGACGCCGGACGTCCTGCATGCCGAGGCCGGAGAGCCCTTCGCCCTGCGCCTGACGTCCGACGATGTGCTGCACGGATTCGGTGTGGGGCATACGGACATTGAGCCGGTGCTGGTCGCGCCGGGCACGGTGACGGACGTCACGCTAACCTTTGACCAGCCGGGAACCTACACGTACTATTGCACTGTGTGGTGCGGCCTCAACCACTGGCGCATGCGCGGCATCATCGTGGTGGAGGGCGAGACACCCAGCACCGCTCCGCCGGAACCGCCGCTCTACGTTCAACTGGCCATTGACATCGACGCACCGCATCCGGCGGACGTCACCCCCGCGGTTCGCCCGGACGCGGCCAACGCGCCCGACGCCGCGGTTGAATTCTCGTTCGAGCAGTATGCCGCCACGTCGCCGGCGCAATTGTTTGCAGAATTTAGCCGCCAGCCCGGTCTGAAAGACCTGACAGATGCCCAGCGCTGGAATCTGGTGGCCGCGCTCTGGGCCGGCCAGACCAGCCCCGCCGCGCTGGTCGAGGGCGAAGCCATTTTCCGGCAGGAGTGCGCCGCCTGCCACGGCCAGTTGGGCGGCGGCGACGGCCTGTATGCGGAGGCCCTGGCAGAAGCGGGCGAGGCCGCGATGGATGAACTGGCGGGCACGCACGATATGATGATACAGGCGCCGCCGGACTGGCAGGACCCGGCGGTGTTGCTGGGCGCCAGCCCGGCGCTGCTGCACGGCAAAATGCTGCGCGGCGGCATGGGCACCGGTATGCCGATGTGGGGCGCGCTGTACACCGATGCGCAATTATGGAACGTGGTGGCGTATCTGTATACCTTCCAATTGAATTCACCTTGAAAGGAGAAACTGTTATGGGACAACACAAAGCCAGGAAGACCCGCCGAAACGGGCTGACGCCCGTGCAATGGGCGCTGGTTGCCGGCGCGCTGTTGCTCGGCATCGCCGCCTACCTCGGATTCAGCGGGGGCGGGACGGCAGACGGCACGCCGGCCATCGCCGTCAGCCAGGAAGTGTTTGATTTCGGCGTCGTGAAGTTCAACACCCCCCTCAGCGTCCAGGTGGTGGTGACGAACACCGGCGACGGTACGCTGCGCTTCGCGGAACAGCCCTACATTGAAGTATTGGAGGGCTGTTGACCACCCCCACTGACCATCGGTTCGATGGTCCTTCAGCCGGGCGAAAGCACCTTCATCACCACCAGTGAATTCAGCATGCACGAAGGCATGGACGGTTACCATGATTTCCGGGTGGTCCTGAAGACCAACGACCCGGCAAATCCGGAAGTCGAAATCCGTATCCTTTCCGACTGGGTGCCGTAACTCGTTATGTTGGTATTTCAGATCATGATGTCATTCCGAGCGAAGCGAGGAATCTCGCGAAGGAATTCGTAGTTTCCATAATAGATTCGCCGGAAATGTGTCATCGTTGTCGAGATTCCTCAGTCAGGCAAAGCGGGTTGGGGGGCAGCCCGTTTTGCATTTAAGCCGGATGAGAATGGGCTAAATTCCGGTAGCCGATGCCCGTTTTCAGGTGTAGAATGCTCTCCGGACGCATTATGGTCAACTTGGAACTCTCTCCGGCGGAACGCAAACTTGTCGCCATCCGGCGCAAGATTCACCCGCACATCTACAAGCTCAAGTACCTGGGCGCGGCGATGGTCATCTTTGGCGCCGCCGGGCCGATGATGATTTTGATGAAGATGTTTGAGAATACGCTGTCCATCAACATGTTTGTCTTTATGTGCATCGTGATGGGGCCGATTGTCTTCATTATCGGCTACGTGTACGACAACGGCTACGTGCGCGCCCCGTAAGCCATTTCTGCTTGTGCCGTGTTCTTAAAGCATCCCGGTCGTCGGGATGCTTTTGATTTAAGGCGCGGCGGCGCAGTCATACAGCACGCCGCCGCGGTCGGCGCGGAACGGCGGGACAATGGCGCAGTGTGCTTCCAGCCACTCATCCACCCCGTTGCGCCGATAGCCCCGGCCCTCGCCGTCGTAATACACGAAGCGCAACTCGCCGTCCGCCACCAGCGCCGCAATGTCGGCGGCATCCACCACCGGGTCACCGCCGCTGAAACCGCCCATGTACAGCACCGGCCGCGAGGTCGCCAGCACAAAAGGCGCGCCGACCTGTGCGCTGGTCACGGCCACCAGGTAACGGGTGTTGGTGGTGTTGGCTTCAAGATAAGCAAGCAGGTCTTCGTCCACGCCCGGGTTGGCAAACCGCCCGCCGGGGCCGCTGTTCTCACCGCCGTAGGCCGCCGGCAGGTTGATGTTGGCGCTGTCTGACACAACGGTCTTGACCGTCCAGTAGCCGGGGAGGAGCAGCAGGGACGCCAGGGTGAGGGCAAAGAACGCTGCCCAACCGCCGCGCCCCTTGAAAACGTGAAGGGCGGCCAGAGCCCCGACCAGCATGGCGAGTCCAAAAACCGCCAGCGGCGTCAGCAGCCAGAGCGAGGTCAGGCCATACTGCCCGGCCAGCCAGATCTGAAAACCGAGCGTGGCGAGCGCGCCCAGCCCGAGCACCAGCCCGGCCAGCAGCGGCCGCACCGCTGAGAGCCGCCACAACTGGTACAGTCCCAGCGCCACGGCGGCAGCCAGCGGCGGGGCGAGCATGATCATGTAATAGGCATGGAACAATTCCGCCATACTGAAGAAGGCCAGGCAGGTGACCAGCCACCCGCCCCACAACAGCAATCCGCGCTGCGCCGGGGATGTGACCGGCCACGCCGGGCGGGCGGCGAAGACAGCCGCCACAAGACCGAGCAAACCGAACGGCAACAACCAGCTCGCTTCCTTGCCCAGCGGAGCGACGAACAACCGCTCCACGCCGGGCACGCCGGTCTCAAAGGAGAAGGGCACACCCGCGGCCTGCGGGTTCGCCGGGCCATTGGCGGGGCCGCCGGTCTGGGGGCGATTGGGGGGCACATCGCCCCCTCGTGGCGTTGTCAGTTGTGGATTGTTGGGCGGCTGGCCGGGTGGCGGAGGTCCCTGCGGCGGCCCGGCGTCCGGCCCAGCGGCGCGGTTGCCGCGCAGGCCGCCAACGAGGCGGTTCAGCCCGTTGTGGCCGATGATGAGTTCCATCACGGTGTTGTCGGTGCTGCTGCCTACATACGGGCGCTGGTCGGCGGGCGTGAGGTCCACGGCGATGGGCCACGCCAGCGAGACGACCAGCAGCAGCCCGGTGGCCGCGCCCAGATGCAGGCCCTTGTGCCACCATTTGCGCGCCGCGCCGAAGAAGTACAGCGCATAGAACGCCGGCAGCGGCAGGAAGGCCTGCAGCATCTTGATGTTGAAGCCCAGCCCGACCAGCAGCGCGCCGAGATACACGTAGCGGCTCTGCCCCGTCTCAGTGGCTTTAATGAACGCCCATGCCGCCAGCAGCAGCACGAACAGCAGTTGGCTGTCCATCGTGTTGTTGCGGTCGGTGGCGAGCAGGATGGGGGTGAAGGCCAGCACGGCGGCGGCCGCCAGACCTGCCCCGGGCCCGTACCAGCGCTTCACCAGCGCGTACATCAGCGGGATGCAGGCCAGCCCGGCCAGCATATTGGGCAACGACACCGCCACGCCGTTCACGCCGAAGACCGCGGCGAAAGCCGCTTCCACCCACAGGCCGAGCGGCGGCTTGTCCACGCTCACCGAGCCGCCCGGTTCGGCGGCCACGAAGAAAAAGTTGTCCCACGATTGCAGCATGGCGTTGACCGCCGCGGTGTAGTAGCGGTTGGCATCGCCGATGGCGTCCAGGTGTGTGAAGTGCAGTCCGGCGGAAACGAGGAGCAAGGCCAGCAATATCAGGCGCGCCGGCGTCACGCCGGGCAGCAGGCGACGGTCCAGCCACGGGACGGCGGGGGCGGGTTGAGGGACGAGGCGGGCAGAGACGGTCATAGGGGCGTGACTCAGGGTGGGATTGTACTGTGAGGAGTGTACGCCGCCGGTGTTGGCGGGACGTGATGGGGATGTAAAAAAGGGGTAAACGAAGGTGATTGATTTTGGATTGTTGATTTTAGATTGCTGATTGTTGCTTTGCTGCATAAATTGTCTATAATGGAACTATGAGTGCGGGCGATTCAAAGGACTTGGGATAATTGAATAATAAAACAAGCTTGGGCTTATTGTCGTTAGAATCAGAAGTATTAGAAAAACTGGTTGATGGGGATCATCCAGTGCTGCTCGAGTTAAAGAGGTAACTTCTTTCTGTCATCAAGATTGAACGCAAGCTTACAGGGGTAGGTTTTTACCTGTCGTTTGTGCTTCCACCAGAGCAACCAAGATTGCATGAAAAATTCGATGTAAAACCAGACTTTGGGTTTGGTGATGTTCAGGCTGTAATAGATGGCTTAGATTATGGGGCAGGCTTCGTTCTATTTGTGACAGACGGCCTCATTACTGACTTGGAGGGATATACCTATGGCGAGGTTTGGCCGACCACGACAGACAAATTCTCCGTAACCTATAAAGGAGGGAACCGAACGATTAAGAAGTTAGAAGAACGTTGGACAAGGGAGTAACTTGGATTCTAAGCCAACCTCATCTGCGTCCATCTGTGGTGAATGACTTTCAATCCCGTCTTTTATTGTGAAAATTGTCACGGATATGGTAAAATCGGCGCATGACCAACGCTGCCAAGGACCCCCACCCCCCTGAGAAACTGCGCTGGGGCTTGTGGGAGTGGGACATTGAACCGCTGCTGGCCACCGAAATGGCCCCGCCCCCGCCGAAGCGCGCCCCGCGCCCGCTGCTCACCCGCCAGACCATCATCAGCCTGCTCATCGCCCTCGGCATGGCGACGCTCGGCTACCTCTTCGGCCCGGCCGACCTGGCCGAAGGCGCGTATCAGGCCGACATCACCCTCCACCAGCCGGACGGCGTGTACGGCGGCAGCGTCCAGTTTGACCTCGCCCCCACCGGGCAGGATGCCGCGCGCCACGCCTTCCCCGCCGGCGGGAACACCCTCATCATCGAAGCGCGTCCGGCGTACGCCGCCTCCATCGGGCACGACATCACCTACCGCATCCTGCTCCTCACGCCGGACGGCGTGCCGCTGCCGCTGGAAGCGCGCCACGCGTCATCCATCATCACCGGCGACGGCTACGAGCAAGACCTGCCGCCCACCGGCACCGAGGGCGACTGGCTGACCTTCAAGATGCGCCAGCCGCAAAAGGCGCGCATCGCCGTGGCATTGCTGCTGGCCGTCGCCACCCTGTGGCTCACCGAGGTCATCCCGCTGTCGGCCACCGCGTTCGTGGTGCCGGTGGTGGCGGTGGCCGCGGGCATCAGCACCCCCAGCAGCAGTTTGCAGCCATTCTTCTCGCCCATCGTGGCGCTGTTCTTCGCCGGATTTCTGCTGGCGGAAGCGCTGGGCCGCTCGGAGGTGGACCGCCTGCTGGCGCTCAACGTACTGCGGCGCGCCAGCCTGAAACCTTCCCTGCTCATGCTCACGATGATGGCGCTGGCGGCCTTCATCTCGCTGTGGATGTCCAACACTGCCAGCGTGGCGCTGCTGCTGCCGATTGCTTTGGCCGTCATCGCCCGCATGCCGAACGGCGGCCAGCAAGCCAGTTTCCGCAAGGCCATCATCCTGGGCATCGCCTATGCGGCCAGCGTGGGCGGCATCGGGTCGGCCATCGGCACGCCCGCCAACATCCTGGCGCTGGACTTCCTGCGCCAGTACGGCGTGGCCGACCTGGCCTTCGTCGATTGGTTCGCCTTCGGCCTGCCGGTGGTGTTGATCATGGTGCCGATTCTGTGGGCCTTCCTGTGGCTGGCCTTCAAGGTCAAGATGCCGGCGGTGGACGAAACCGCGGCACGCAAGGTGTATGAGGATGAACTGCGCGCCATGGGCCGCCCCACCACCGAGCAGGTCACCCTGATTGGCGTGTTCCTGATTACCGTGGCGCTGTGGATGACGGAAGAGTGGCACGGCATCGACACCGGCATTGTGGCGCTGGGCGCGACGCTGGTGCTGTTCCTCACCAACAGCCTGCAGAAAGAAGACCTCGGCAAATTGAACTGGAACGCCCTGCTCACCTTCGGCGGCGGGCTGGCGATTGGCAACGTACTGGTGACCACCGGCGTCTCGGACTGGATCGCCCTGCGGCTGGTGGGGCTGGCGGGCCTGCCGCCACTGCTGGTGGTGTTCCTCGTGGCCGGGCTCACCCTCGTCATCGGCGCGTTCATCTCCAACACTGCCTGCGCCGCCATGCTCATCCCCCTGGCGATTCCGCTGGCGCAAATCCTCCACATGGACCCGCGGCTGATGGTGGCGGTCATCGCCATCGGTTCCTCGATTGACTTCGCCCTGGTCATCGGCACGCCGCCCACGATGATGGCCTATTCAACCGGCTATTTCTCTGTCAAGGAGATCTTCCAGCGCGGCATCCTGCTGGACGTCATCGGCCTGCTGGTGCTGTCATTCGGGGTGATCTGGATCTGGAAGTTGTTGGGCGTAGTGGTGTTCTAAGACCTGACTCCCCACCCTCTGCTGCAACAGAGCACTTAGCGATCAGTAGGGGCGGGTTTCAAGCCCGCCCCTACGAAGTTTTCGGGGATACTCTGGAGAGCCAAACAGCTTCAGGCGAGTCGGTTTGTTCCATTAGGACTTCTGAACGACCAAAAGGGGACATCTGTCCGGTCAAATCGGCCTACTTCCACCCTAAAATGAAGAATAGGACGGGTGCGACTCCCGTCCGGAACAACGCGCATGAACCTCTCGCATACCAGCCTCGGATTTGTCTACTTTGCCTATGGCCTGGCGTTCTTCGCCATGGGGCTGGCCATCATCCTCGAACACGCCCGCGGCTCGGACCTGCGCCTGCGCCTCGCCCTGCGCCCGTTCGCCGGGTTCGGCCTGATTCACGGCCTGCACGAATGGGTGGCGATGCTGCAACACTGGGCGTTGGTGCCGGACTACGGCCCCAAAGGGCAAATCTGGGAAGGCGCAAAACTGGCCCTGCTGGCCTTTTCGTTCCTCTCGCTGGCGGGCTTCGGCACCTCCCTGCTGGCTCCGGACCTGCGGCGGCGGCGCATCTCCCTGCTGGTGCCGCTGGTCATGGCCGGCATCTGGGCTTTTGGCGTCATGGCCTTCATCGGCCAGTACACAGTATTAAGCGGCCTGTGGCGGGTGGCCGACGTCTGGACGCGCTATTCACTAGGCATCCCCGCCTCAGTGATGGCCAGCCTGGGGCTTGTGGCGCAGCAGCGCGCCTTCCGCCACGCGGGCATGGCGGAGTTCGGGCGTGACAGCCTGATGGCCGCGCTCGGCTTCGGTTGGTACGGGCTGATAGGCCAGCTCTTCGGACCGCAGAGCCGGCTGGTGCCTTCCACCTTTCTCAATCAGGACCTGTTCTTCACCTGGTTCGGCTTCCCGGTGCAGTTGTTCCGCGCCGCGCTGGCCGGGTTCATCACCTTGTTCGTCATTCGCATGATGCGCTCGTTTGACAGCGAGATTCACCGCCAGATCGAAAGCCTGCAGCGGGCGCGGCTGGAAGAAGCCGAGCGCCGCGAGACGCTGCGCGGCGAGCAGTTAAAGCGCATCGTGGACGCCCAGGAAGCCGAACGTCAGCGGATTGCCCGCGAACTGCACGACGATACCGGCCAGGCGCTCACCGCCATCGGGCTGGGACTGCGCGGCGTGGCCAACAACCTGCGCGCCGACCCAGCGCTGGCCGCCGCCAACCTGGCACGGCTGGAAGCCCTCACCGGCCGCTCGCTGGACGAACTACAACGCATGATTCGCAACCTGCGCCCCTCGCACCTGGATGACCTCGGCCTGCCCGCCGCCCTGCGCTGGTACGGCGGGGAACTGGGCGAAGCCGCACGCTTCGAATTCCATTTTGAGGAAGTGGGCGCGGCGCGGCAATTGCCGGAAGCGCTCAAAGTGGCGCTGTTCCGCATCGCTCAGGAAGCCCTGACCAACATCATCAAGCATGCCGGAGCGCACAACGTCTGGGTGACGCTGAGGTATTCCGAACACCAAATGGCCGTGACCGTGCGCGATGATGGCTGCGGCTTTGACCCGCTGGCGATTGATGCGCGCCGCAAGCCCTCCTGGGGGCTGTTGGGAATGCGCGAACGCGCCGCCCTGCTCAACGGCGATTTCGACCTGCAAAGCCGACCCGGCCAGGGGACGTCCATCACCGTCAGCATCCCCTGCCCCGACCTGCCTTCCCTGATTCACGTGGAGTCCTACGATGACCATCCGCTTACTGTTGATTGACGACCATGCCGTGGTGCGTTCCGGCCTGCGTATGATTCTGGAGGGCGAATCGGACATGCACATCGCCGCCGAGGCTGAGACCGCCGCCGAAGGCATTGCCGCCGCCGCCAAACACCAGCCGGATGTCATCCTGATGGACATTGGCCTGCCGGACATGTCCGGCATTGAAGCGACACAGAAAATCAAGCAGGCCACGCCCGCCTGTGCCATCGTGGCGCTGACGATTCACGAAGACCAGGAATATTTCTTCAAGATGCTGGAAGCCGGGGCCAGTGGCTATGTGCCCAAACGCGCCGCGCCGGAAGAACTGCTCAACGCCATACGCACGGCTGCCGCCGGGGGCGTGTACCTGTTCCCCAGCCTGGCCAAACTGCTGGTCAAAGACTTCCTGACCATGGCCGACGAGCGCGGCGACGAGATGCTGGACGGCCTGACCGAACGCGAGCAGGAAGTGCTGCGCTGGATTGCCGACGGCCTGCCCAACACTGAGATCGCCAACCGCTTGAGCATCAGCCCCAAGACCGTATCGCGCCATCGCGAAAACATCATGAGCAAGCTCAACATCCATTCACGGTCGGAACTGGTGCGTTACGCCATCCGCAAGGGGATTATCAAGGCTTAACAGGAAGAGGGGATATTGGGCGACGGGCGTCTGTCTTACGGCCCTTGCACGCCCAGCGCGGCGAGGATAGCCACAATGAGCGGCGCGATGACCAGCGCCGGCAGGAAATTCCCCACCCGAATCGGTTTGATTTCCAGCAGGCTGGACACCGCCAGCCCGATGAGCAGCACCCCGCCCACCGCCGTCATCTCCGCCATCATTGGCACGCTAATGAGCGCCTGTGCCTGCGCCGCCAGCAGACTTAACCCGCCCTGGTAGACCAGAATCACGATGACCGAGAACAGCACACCGGCCCCCAGCGAGGAAGCGAAGGCCAGCGCCGCGAAGCCGTCGAGCACGCTCTTGATGGCCAGCAGCGAATAATCGCCGGTAAGCCCATCCTGAATCGAGCCCAGAATCGTCATCGGCCCCACGCAGAACAACAGCGAAGCGGTGAGGAAGCCGCGGATGAAGCGGTTGGATGTGCCACCCTCGCCCGTGCCGCCGGCGAAGCGCCGCTCCAGCCAGCCGCCGAAGTTCTGCAACGCCAGTTCGATTTGCAGCCATTCGCCCAGCACCCCGCCCAGCAGCAGACCGCCCAGCACGACGATGGGGTTGCCGCTCTCAGTGAACATCTGGAAACCGATGGCGGCGGTGAACAGCCCCAACCCGGCCACCACCGTACTGCGTACGCGCTCGGGGAGTCGCGCCCCGAACAGCAGGCCCAGCGCGCCGCCAACCAGCACGGTGACGATGTTGAGGATGGTTCCGGTCATGGGGCCTCCATTTTGAATGGGCGTGATTGTGAACTACCTCGCAGCAAGCTGCGGGGCTTCTGACTTCTTCGTCCCAGCCTGGATGTACTGCCTGCCAGGTCTTACATGGACTCCGTCAGCGTGACTTCCCGTGGTTCCCACGGTAGTTTGGTTCAACAGGTTGATCGCCGCATTGACGTCGCGATCGTGCTGCACGCCGCACAGCGAGCACTCCCAGGTACGCACATTCAGCGGCATGCTGCTCATCTCACTCCCCCAGGCTGAGCAGGTCTTGCTCGAAGGATACCAGCGGTCGGTAACCACGACTTCATAACCGTACCACGCCCCCTTGTAGGCCAGCATGCCCACAAACTGCCCCCAGCCGGCATCCGAGATGTGCTTCGCCAGCCGCCGATTTTGCAGTATGCCCCGGATATGCAGGTCTTCGATGGCGATCAGGCGGTGCTCTTCGACCAGCACCCGGCTCAACTTGTGCTGGAAGTCGCGCCGCTGGTTGGCGATCTGCTCATGCTGGCGGGCGACCTTCTGTCGCTGTCGCTCCCAACCCGCACTGCCTTTCTGCCTGCGGGACAGGCTCTTTTGCAGACGCCGCGATCGGCGTTCGGCTTGCAGCACATGGCGCGGATTCTCAAACTTGCGGCCATCCGAGAGCGCGGCAAACGCGCTCAGGCCGAGGTCGAGCCCAGCCAGCTCCCCTTGCGGGTCTGGCGCGGCGATCTCCAGCTCCACCTGGAAGGCTGCATAATAGCGACCGCTCCTGGTTTTCGACACGGTCACATTCTTGATCGTTCCTTCCAGCGGGCTGTGGAATACCGTCCTGATCCAGCCGACTTTCGGTAGATATGTGCGCCGGGCGGCGAGATCCACCTTCACCCGCTGCGGGTAGCGGAGCGATTGTTCCGCCCGGCGCGACTTGAAACGAGGGAGCCTGGCGCGGCCTTCAAAGAAGTTGACGAACGCCCGCTCCAGGTCCTTGAGTGTCTGCTGCAGCACCTGGCTGTCGGCTTCCCGCAACCAGCCATGCTCAGGGTCGCGTTTGAGTGTCGTCAGCATCAGGGCGGTGTCGTGGTAGCGCAAGCCTTCTTGATGGGTCGCATAGTGCTCCCGACGCACCTGAAGAAAGTGGTTGTAGACAAACCGGGCATGGCCGAACTGCGCGGCCAGCGTCTGCTGCTGGGCCTGGTTGGGATACAGTCGGAACTTGAAAGCTTTGCGGATCAGCACGCCTTATTGTAGCACGCATGTTCTCAACTGCGCGACAGGCCGACCTGGTTCCCCGCAGCAAGCTGACGGGGTTTTAGGTCGCCTTATGGGATAATCGTCCGGGTAAGGCAGGCATCACTCAGATTATGAGGAGGGCCGGTGCAGGGGCGCAAAGTGGAATGACGCTGGGCGCTGATAGGACTGGCGGCCGGAGGGCTACGTGCCGCCCGGCCAACCTACCGCCACACTGGCAGTTGATTTCCCCATCAACCTCAACACCGCCACGCTGGAACAACTGGACGCCCTGCCCTGCCCGGCATCGGCCCGGTGCGCGCCCAGGCCATCCTGGACTACCGCTCCGAGCACGGGCCGTTCACCCGCATCGAGCAGATTATCAATGTCTCCGGCATCGGGCCGGTCACATTCGAGGGACTCAAGGACCTCATCACAGAAGGCCCATGAAAAAAATCTACCATGAGCAACTCTGCCAGGAATCGCTGGGCGAATTCTTTAGTCCGGCAGCGCTGGCCGTCATCACCGCCGCCAACACCGGGCAAGACGCCATCCTGCGCGGCTTCTTCGCCCATCCGGAGTTTCATTTTGACGAGAGTAAGTTCGATCTCGGCTGGGCGTACGTGGAAAGCCAGCGCCGAATCGTGCGCGAGGTGCTGGCCGGGGAAGGTCCTGCCGCGGAGGCCTGGGCCGCCTTTGGGCGCTTATTGCACGCCGTGCAGGACTTCTACGCCCACTCCAACTACACGCGGCTGTGGGCGGCGCACTACACCGAAGATGACCTGCCGCCGCCTGCCCAGTTTGACGGCATGAATGACCAACTCATCCATAACCCCGACCTGCGTTCCGGCAATGTGTATTACCCACTCGAACTGCTGACGTTCTTTGATCGCACGCGGGATTGGGCCACGCCGCGCCTGCCCGCTGACTCGCACGCCAACATGAACCTGGATTACCCGGCGCGCGGCCCGCTGTTCTGGTATGCGATGGAGGGCGCCCGCCAGCGCAGCGCCCACGAACTGCAAACCCTGCTGGCCGTGTTAAATGAATCCCAAAAGTCGCGTTTCAGTGGAAAGGTATGATGCACTCTACCTTGTCATGCCGAGCGCAAGCGAGGCATCCCGGCCGCGTCTGTTTTTCCAGCGAACCTGCTGGCAATAGAATCATCTGCGGGATTCCTCGCTTGACCGAACGCTGCTACGCAGCGGCGGTTTACTCGGAGTGAAAGGTAAATCCTCATTGACCCATCCCTCGGTGCCTCGTTGACTACTCCCGGCCTGCTCGCCAAATACCGCCCCCTGCTGGACCTGCCCGCCCATACCGCAGACATCAGCCTGCATGAAGGCGGCACGCCGCTGATTCCCATGCCGCGTCTCGCGGCGCACTTGGGCGGCGGGTTTGACCTGTACGTCAAGTTTGAAGGGCTGAACCCCACCGGCTCATTCAAAGACCGCGGCATGACCGCCGCCATCAGCGAGGCCGCCGGGCGCGGCGTGCGGGCCGTCATCTGCGCCAGCACCGGCAACACCGCCGCCAGCGCCGCCGCCTACGCCGCCCGCGCCGGCCTGAAGGCCATCGTCCTGATTCCGCAGGGCAAGGTGGCAGTCGGCAAACTGGCGGGCGCGGTGGCTTACGGCGCGCAGGTGGTGCAGGTGGACGGCTCGTTTGACGATGCGCTGGGGCTGGTGGTGCAGGTGAGCGAGACGCGCCCCATCGCGCTGGTGAACTCCATCAACCCCTACCGGTTGGAGGGCCAGAAGACCGCCGCGTTTGAAATCATCGAGACGCTCGGTAAAGCGCCGCACCGCCTGTGCCTGCCGGTGGGCAACGCCGGCAACATCAGCGCCAACTGGCTGGGCTTCACCCAGATGCACGCCCGCGCCGGCACCGGCCTGCCGCGCCTGCTGGGGGTGCAGGCCGCCGGGGCCGCACCGCTGGTGCTGGGGCATCCGGTGGACCGGCCGGAGACGGTCGCCACTGCCATCCGCATCGGCCGCCCTGCGCGCGGCGAGCAGGCGCTGGCCGCCGCCGAGGAAAGCGGCGGGCGCATTGTGGCCGCCAGCGATGATGACATCCTCGCCATGCAAACCCTGCTGGCCGCCGAGGGCGTGTGGGTGGAGCCCGCCAGCGCGGCCGGATTGGCAGGATTGAAGAACGAAATCGCCGCCGGGCTGGACGTGCAGGGCGAGACGATTGTGGCGGTATGTACCGGCCACGGCCTTAAAGACCCGGATGCCATCACCCGCCGGATGCCCGCGCCGCAGGTAGTGGCGGCGGATTTACCAGCGCTGGAGGGATTGTTGGCTGGGGGTTGAGGGACAAAAAAATTGGTGTGTGGTAATTCAAAGGGGCTATAGATTCAGTGCAATTCTTATTTTCGGGAGTTTTGGGACACAGATGCGAATTTGCCAAGACAGGATGATTCAAAAAAACTTGCCAGTTGTTTGTTCTGCATGAAACTCTGGTCTGAGCAATTTCTTTACAGCCTACTATCTCAGGTTCGGACAAAAGATCGGACAGGATTGCCAAAGATCAGGGCCAAGAAGATGGACAGGACCGCCTGGATGATTTCTCGAAGTTGAGCTGGTGAAAGGCGATATCTGCGTTTGAGG
>SCUK01000033.1 GCA_004297445.1 Anaerolineae bacterium
GCTGATTTCAAGTTCAACCCTGACCTGAACCAAACCCTGCAAGTGTGTAATCCCCACTTCAACGCGCCCACAGAAATTCACCCACCAAATTTGGGACAGCAACGTTTTGTTGCAGGGCTTGCGCCGGCAGGATTCCGTGCTAGAATATAGTACAAACGTTCTAATAACGGACGGAGTCTACAATGACCTACGCCATTCCCCTATCCACCGGCCACACAGAGCCTCGCAGACCGCTGCGACACGCTCCTGCACCTTCTCCGCAGGTGCTACTGGAAGAGTCCTTGCGCGAATTCCTGCCATTGCCGCCGTTCCAGATGCTTCTCGGACTGTGCGAAGATGGCCTGCCGCTGCTTTTTGACCTGGGCGAGGCGGACACCGGTTCCCTGCTCTTCATCGCCGACTCTCCTGCCGCGCTGGGAATTCACCTGAAGAGCGCCCTGGCATCCATCTGCCTCACCAATTCCCCGGCGGACCTGAACTTGTACGTCCTCTCCTCGCGCCCGCTGCATTATTCCATCCTGGAGCGTGAACCTCACACCCGAGTCAACTTCCATTTGCAGTCGCCGGAAGCGGCCATTCTATTGGAAGAGCTCGCCAATCTCGCAGAAACACGATCCAGCGGAGAAACGGAAGGCCCGGTGCAGGTGCTGGCAGTGGATGGCCTGGCAGACCTGTTGAGCGGGTTGGATACAGACCACAATGCTCTGTTTGACTGGCTGGTGGACTCTGGCCCGCCCGTTGGTATTTGGGTGCTTGCCGCTCAACCGTCTTCAGGCCTAAATCGGCTGGGCACAACTCTTGCGGCGTTTCCCACCCTTATCGCCGGGAACGTGAGCGACTCCTCCGCAATCGAAGCGCTGGCGCTGCCGGCATCCGTACGCGGGTTGAACTCCGGCTACCAGTCCCTGGTCGTGTCCAGCAGCGAAATAATTCAAGTCGCCATCGCTCACAGTGAACGAAACGACGCGGCCATTCTCTCCGGCGAGACGGCAACCTGGTCACCCAGCCAGGCATTGCTCGATTCGTTCCCGTTTTGATTGGAGGCTTTTCATGGATACCGGAATGTTGTGGTTTGATAACGACCCCAAAGTCGAGCTCGACGCCAAAATTACGCGGGCGGCCGATTACTATCGCAAGAAATTTGGCCAGGCGCCCAACCTGTGCCTGGTGAATCCGGCGATGCTCCCGAAAGAAAAGCAGGGGAAAGGCAAGATAGAAATCCGCCCCAGCGCCATCATCCTGCCCAATCACATGTGGATTGGCGTGGACAAGAAGGAAATTTAGTCCGCCCTGTTTTTTCAGTCGCCTGCGGCCAGCATCACATCCACAAGTTCCTGCATATACAGTTCGGCTATTCCGGCGCTGTAAATGATGAGTACATTCTCGTCGTTGGTTTCTTCTGCGGCGCGGCTGTAATTGTACGAGCCGGTGACAACCACGCTGCCATCAATGATAAACACTTTGTGATGCATGTCGCCGGGGATGCCGTCCAGCCGCACATCAATTCCTGCATCGCGCAACGACTCATATTCGCTGCCTGAGTTATCGACCTGGGTGGTTTCCATCACGCCGGCCACCTCCACGCCGCGCTGCTGCGCCAGCAACAGGGCCGCGCCAATCGCGTTGCTGGTGAAGGAAAACGTCATGAAGTACACACTTTCTTCCGCATTGTTAATCAGGTCCACGATGTGCTGTTCCACGCCGTCGTCCGGCGAGAAGTAGTTTTCCACCAACACTCCATCCAGCGTGACGGTCGGGTTGGGCGTATCGCCACGCGCCGAGGCATCGCCAAACAGGTCGTCGGTGAACATTTCCTCAAACTCGTGGGTGTAATTCTCGGCAAGGCGGGTGGAGTCAATGCGTAGCAGGTTGTTGTTGCCGTGGTACGCGCTGCCCAGGGTGAAATTCATCGAACCAGTCCACACCTGGAAGCCATCAATTACCACGAACTTGTGATGCATGAGTCCCTCGCGCCGGTCACCCAGGATGGGGATACCGGCATCCGCCAGTTCATTGAACTCAGCGCGGTCGCGGTTGTCGCTTTCGGTCGCCATGCGCACCTGCACCCCGCGCCGGTGCGCGTCCAGCAGCGCATCGCGGATGCTCCACAAGTTGAGGTCATAAATCGCCACGTCCACCGTCAGACGGGCGGCATCAATCGCCGCCGCCAGATCGGCATCCGGCCCGCCGCGGTTGCCGGATGCGTTGGGGTCAGAGAAGTACACCGTAATTGGAGCTGCGCTATCGGTGGATGCCGGCGCGCCGGTCTGGGCGGTGGCATCGGGGGGCAATGGCACTGTACCGGTGGTCTCGGCAGGCAGGTCGCCGCCGCATGCCGAAAGTAGCAGCGCAAGCAGCAGGACGAGATGAAGGGGGCGGGCGGCGCGCATCAGGTCAGCGCGTCCACAAGGCGATAATACTGCGCCACAATCGGCAGGAATAACTTATCCCAGCGGGTAAAGAAGAAGCGCGGGTGGGGGATTTCCTGAAACAGGCTGCCGGATTGCTGGCCGGTGAGGATGCGGCCCATCTCGTAGCCTAGAAACGAAGCGATGGAGACGCCATGCCCGCCATAGCCGTAGGCGAACCACATGCCGTTTTCGCGGCCGATGTGCGGCATCAGGTCGTAGGTCACGCCCAGTTTACCGGTCCACGAATGGGTGAGTGACACGCCTTCCAGTTGCGGGTACACGGTCAACATGCGCTGGTGCAGGCGGCGCGCGCTCTCTTCAAGGTCCAGGCTGGTGCTTAAATTGTTGCGCCCGCCGAACACCATGCGGCCATCCGGACTCAACCGGAAGTAATTCAAGTATTGCTTGCTATCGTAGAACATGCGCCCGTTGGGGCTGAGTTCTTTCTGCAGCGCTTCCGGCAGCGGCTCGGTGCTGATGATGTACGAGCCGATGGGCATGATGCCGCTGCGGGCTTTGGGGGCCACATCCGGCGTGGTGTAGCCGTTGGTGGCCAGCAGCACCTCGCGGGCGCGGGTCTCGCCGCGGGGCGTGGTGAGGCGGAAAGCGCCGTCCTCGCGCCGGATGCGGGTGACTCCGGCGTTCTCCACCAGAGACACCCCGCGTTTGGCGACGGCGCGCGCCAGCCCAAAGACGTAGCGCGCCGGGTCCAGCCCGCCGGTGGTCTCGGCGGTCTTGCCGCCGTAATATTCCTGCGTGCCGATCTCGTTCTTGAGGTCGGCCCTGCTCACAAGGGTATAGCCGGTGTAGCCGTACTTGTTTTTCAGATAGTCCACATGCTTGCGGAAATGGTCAAAGTGGGCGGGCTTGTAAGCCAGCGAGAGGTGGCCGCGCCGCGCCCAGCCGCAGTCAATCCCCTCGTCGCGAATCACGCGGTCCACAAGGTCAATCGAGTCCAGCGACCACTGCCAGAACTGGCGCGCCTTGTCCAGCCCGTAGCGCTTCTCGATGATTTCCGGCGACGCTTTGAGGCCGGAGGTGAGCATGCCGCCGTTGCGGCTGCTGGCGCCGAAGCCGATGTGCTCGCGTTCCAGCACCGCCACCTTCGCGCCCGCATCCGCCACTACGCGGGCGGCGTGCAGGCCGGTGTAGCCGCTGCCGATGATGGCGACATCCACCTCCTCCGGCTGGTCGTGGGCAGGCAGGTCGGCGGGGCGGGGGGTGAGGTCGGTCCAGAGGGGGGTGAGCTTCATGGGTATCTCGAGTCTGGATGGCGCAGGGGTGACGTGCAGATCGCCCCTGCATGATGGCGGTTAAGAATCAAATCGAATAAGGTCAAATAGCTCGCCCACAATAGGGGCGAACCATCACGGCAAAATCCACAATTCCGGCTCGCTCAAATCCAGCGTGAAATTCACTTTCTTCACCTGGTCCTTGCGCAGGGCCTCCACCCCCACCACCACGTACTCGGCCACCGGCATCATATCGCCGGGCAGCATGGTCACCGGATGAAAGGGCACGGCCGGGCCGGGTTTCAGGTCCGGCTGGTCGTTGAGGAATGTAATCGCCATGTTCACCAGTTCATCCACATCGCAGGCATAGGCGGGGATGAAGAAGCGCCGCCCGGCGGCCCAATACTTGAATGACTCATCGTCCTTGCCGAACATGTTACGCGATTCGCGGTTGAGAGTCACTTTGCCCTGCGCTACCCAGAACGGGCGGCCCGGCTGGCCGGCGGGGATGCCTTCGCCATAATGAAACGCCAGCCGTGCCAGCGTCTTCTCTTCGTCCAGCAGCAGGCCGGTCTTGCAGGTGGCGCACGTCCAGGCCACCTCGTCCAGCCCGGCGGGGATGGAGGTGCTGCACTGTGGGCATTTCAGCGCCAGCAGGCGGATGGACTCGCTCATGTCGTTTCCTCCAGCGCGCGCCGCACGCCACCCTCGCGGATTTCCCTGCGCCGGCGGCTCGTCACTTTGTCGCCGCGGCGGTATTCGTAGTGTTCGCCATAACGGAAGGCGCGGTAGCCCACCCCCATCAGGCCAAAGCCGCCAATCACCGCCACCCCGCCCAGCAGCAGCATCCCCATCGCATCATCATCCGAAGAAGTGAAGGCTATATAGGCGGCCAATGAACCGCCATCCACCGCCAGCAGTGAACCCAGCGCCATGCCGGCCACCAGCGCGCCGGCGCGGAACAAAGTGCTGCCGGGCGCTTTGCCGTACAGCACCTGGCCATCCACCGCATCCACCACCGCCTGGAACACGCGGCCGCGGTACACATAGCGCACCACCCACAGCGGGTAGTACACCAGCCCGAAGCGCTCGCGGGTGATGCGGGTGAAAATCTGCGAGGTGCGGTCGAGGTCAGCCAGTTTCTTGACGCGCTGGTCAAAGTCTTTGGCCGCCAGGGCGCGGGCGTCACCCGCCACGCCCACCGGCTCAAACACCATGCCTTCGCTGTGCAGGGCGTCCCAATCCACGGGGTCGAGTGTGCGGCCCACCAGCGAAATCTTCTCGACGCCGAATTCACCCACATCCAGCGCCGCGCCGTTCCAATCCATTTCCTGGGCGATTTTGATTTCGCGCGGCTCGTAGCGGGTGTTCTTGCCAGAGCCGACCTTCTCCTCGCCGAACGCCCAGCCCAGCACCCGCGCCCACGAGGCCCAGAAAGGCAGGTAGGCCAGGAAGGTCTCCTGCACCACCGCCACGCGGGAGGCGTTGCGCGCCACCTGCATCTTGCCGCCCAGAAATCCGCGCATGGCTTTCTCGGCGTCCGTGCCGGTGATTTTGCGCGCCACCTGGTAACGCCGCAGGCCGCGCTCGCCCTTCACCAGCGAGCGCAAATTGCAGAACGGGCAGATGACGAGAGTCTGTCCTTCGGGGATGGGCACCATGCCGGCGCAGTTGGGGCAGGCGATGCCCTGGGTGGCGGTGTCGCTCATGTGTCAGACCTTTTGTGAAACGTAAGCCGCCAGCGCCATGATTGCCAGCGCCGCCGGAATACCCAGACCGGTGCAGATACCGAAACCAATGCCGGTGCCGCCATCGCCAAAGAAGCCGCCCAGGATGGGGAAGGTGGCGAGACCCAGGAACACGATGGCCGCCAGCCCGCCCACGAACTGGTAGGGAGTCTCGGCCTTCTCGGGGTAGATGTTGGCCATCACCTTGCCGCTGGCGGCATCCACCATCGCGGCGTAGCCCTGGCCTTCATAGGAATACTTGAAGCGGTACAGCGGCACATGCACCACCGCGCTCTCCACGATGGTTTCCTTGTGCGCCGGGCTGTGTTCCGCCCACTCCAGCGCGGCTTCCAGCGGCACGGTGGGCGGCTCGGCGTCGTTGTCCAGCCGGTCTTCATACTTGCGCAGGTCGCCGGGCGGCAGTTGCATCTGCGCCACTTCCGTAATCGAGGTGGCCGCCGCGGGGTACAGCACAATACGTTCCTTGCCGCCGGCATCTTTTTGCTTGAAGTGCCACAGCGGGAAATAGCGGAAGGTGACCTTGTCCAGCGTCGCTTTCTTATCCAGGTCTTTCACCGTGTCATTGCCGGACATCCAGCGCGCCAGCGCGCCGCGCGCTTTGGCTTCGTCCAGCGTGGGCGCCACGTACCAGTGAAAGACGACTTTGGATTTATCTAGGTAGACGGTGGAACCGCAGAACGGGCAGGTGAGGAAAAGCTGGCCCTGGTCGGGCTTCAGGTCGCCGCCGCACTGCGTACATTGGAACCGGGTGGTGGGCTTGGCCTCGCTCATGGGGCTATTATAATTCGGTTGCCACAAAGGAGAAGACGATGAGCGCGACGCGCAAAACGCACACGATAGAAATTGCCGGAGTCACCCGCCACCTGCCGCTGTTCGAGGTCGCGCCCGGCGTCACCATCGCCATCCTCAACATCCTGGGCGATGTCGAACTGGTGCAGGCCGCCGCCAAGGCGCTGGCTGCCCGCCTGCCCGCCGATGCCTACGATGTGCTGGTGACGGCGGAGGCCAAGAGCATCCCGCTGGCGCACGCGCTGGCCGTCGCCGCCAACAAGCCCTACGTGGTACTGCGCAAGGTCTATAAGCCGTACATGGGCGCGGCCATTTCCGCCGAAACCGTCAGCATCACAACAGGCAAACCGCAATCCCTGTACCTGGATGAAAAAGACCATGCCCTGCTCAAAAGCAAACGCGTGACATTGCTGGACGATGTGGTCAGCACTGGCTCCACCCAGAAGGGCATGCGCGCCGTGATGGAAAAGTCCGGCGCGACCGTCGTTCTGGAAGCCGCCATCCTGACGGAAGGCGACCCCGAGCAATGGACAGGCATGGTTGCCCTCGGGCACCTACCGGTGTGGTTAAGTTAGTCATCGTGGCGCGCGGCCATCCGACCCTCGTTGCCACGTTGACCTTTTGATGTCCCATTATTCACTCGATTTCCGCTTGCCGCTGATGAACGCCGCCGGGTTCCTCGGCTTCGCCCCGGAGCCGCGCGGCCGCGTACCGCTGGAATCACTGGGCGCGTTCATCACCAACCCCATCAGCCGCGCCCCGCACACCCCGGCGCGCGAGCGCGGCGTGACCCTCTCACCCGGTTCGGCCCTGTTGCACAGCGGGCTGCCCAACCCCGGCCTTTCCGCCGCCATCCGCAAACACGGATCGCGCTGGGGGCGCGGCCCGTTGCCGGTCATCGTGCATCTGATGACCGGCGCGCCGCACGAGACCGCCGCCATGGTGCGCCGTCTGGAAGGGTTGGACAACGTGATGGCGGTGGAGCTTGGATTACAGGAAGAAATGGATGAGCGCGCCGCGGCAGACATAGTGCGCGCCGCGCTGGGCGAACTGCCCATCATCGCCCGCGTGCCGCTGGGGGCGCAGCATCTGGCTGCGGCGGCAATGGATGCCGGAGCCAGCGCGGTCAGCCTCGGCCCGCCGGGCGGCGCGCCGGACGAAGAAGGCGGGCCGCCGCGCGGGAGGCTCTACGGGCCAGAGGTGTTTCCGGCGGCGCTGGCAGCGGTGGGCGCGCTGGCCGGGCAGGGTTTGCCCGTGATTGGCGCGGGCGGCGTGTACACGCAAGACCAGTCAGCAGCCATGCTGGATGCCGGCGCGCTGGCGATTCAGTTGGATATGGTCTTGTGGCGCGGAGATTGGGACTTCAAACGAGGAGTTCAATAGAGGAATTGCAGGGAAGGCAGATTACTGGTTGCCTTGTTGCAAGGATGCCGATGTGCTAAGTCTTGCCACCCTAAGCGAAGGGTCGCAAGTCGCGGTTGTTTACCAGTGAGCCGGTCTGGAAGAGGGATGTAGAACGGGATTCCTCCCTTCGACTACGCTCAGGGCAAGCGCTGCGCTCGGAATGACAAGATTTATGTTTAAGTATGTCCGCGCCCGAGCAATAACAGATTACCAGTTACCCCTCACCGCTCCACCCACATCGTCACCGGCCCATCGTTGTGGATTTCCACCAGCATCTCGGCGCCGAACACGCCCACTTGCACCGGCACGCCGTGGTCCGCCAGCAGGTCCGCAAATCGCTGCACCAGCGGCTCGGCCACGTCCGGCAGCGCCGCATCGGTGAACGACGGCCGGCGGCCCTTGCGCAGGTCGGCATACAGCGTGAACTGGGACACCACCAGCGCCGCGCCGCCCACATCCAGCAGGCTCAAGTTGGTTTTGCCGTCCGCATCGGCAAAGATGCGCAGGTTGGCGGCCTTCTCTGCCAGCCAGGCAGCCTGCTCCTCGCCATCGCCATGCCCCACCCCCACCAGGATTACGACTCCGTGTCCGATTTCGGCCACCACACGCCCGGCCACACTGACCGAGCCGGACTTTACACGTTGGATGAGCAGTCGCATGAGATTAATCAGACAGCGGGCTTCAGCCCGCTGCCATTCCGATTAGTTTGCCTTCTTCTCGCGCTTCTCCACCTTGCGGCGGATGCGGTTCCACACCCCGGTCAGGCCCATCGCCTTCTTCATCGCGAACAGCGTCTGCTGTGTCTCGGCGCGCGCTTTCACCGTGCCGCGCACGATGATTTCTTCGATTAAGCCGCTTTCTTCATAGCGGGCGCGGCGCGCGTGCATCGGTTCCAACACGGCGTTAATCACCCGCGCCAGTTTTTCCTTCACTTCCACATCCCCCACCTTACCGGCGCGGTAGCGCGTCTTCAGGTCTTCCACTTCGGCGGTGTCCGGGTTAAAGGCATCATGATACTGGAACACCGGGTTGCCTTCCACCGTGCCGGGGATGTCGGCCCGCACCCGGTTGGGGTCGGTGAACATGCCCGCCACTTTCTTCTCCACCGTCTTCGGGTCGTCCGAGAGGAAGATGGCGTTGCTCAGGCTCTTGCTCATCTTGGCCTGGCCATCCGTGCCCACCAGCGTCGGCACCTCGCCGATCATCACGTCCGGTACCGGCAGTGTTTCGCCATACAGGAAGTTAAAGCGCCGGGCGATTTCGCGGGTGATTTCCACGTGCGCCTCATTGTCCTTACCCACCGGCACGAGGTCACCGCGCACACACAGGATATCGGCCGCCTGCAGCACCGGGTAGCCCAGCAGCGCCAGCGGCATTTCGATGTTGGCATCCCGCGCCATGTCTTTCAAGCTGGGCAGGCGTTCCAGGCGCGGCACGGTCACCAGACTCTGGAACAGGGTGTACATCTCGTGGATTTCGGGGATGCCGGACTGCATGTAGAACGTCACCTTGTCCGGGTCCAGCCCCGCGGCGATCTGGTCCAGCAGCATATCGTGAGCGTTCTTATCGATTTCGGCGATGTCTTCCGGCGAGTTCTTGGTGGTCAGCATGTGCAAGTCCGCCACCAGGATGTAGGTCTCATACTGGTCCTGCAGGCGCACGCGGTTGTAGATCGAACCCACCAGGTGCCCCAGGTGCAGTTTGCCGGTCGGCCGGTCGCCGGTGAGTAGTCGTTTTTTGTCAGCCATTCATTCGTTCCATGTAGTCTTGAAGGTGATTGAGCAATTCATTGGGTTCGGCATGGCGGCCGAGTTGCTTCTTGCTGAACAGCAGTTCGCCATTCACGCTGAACTCAAACACCCCGCCCGCCGAAGGCACCAGCGTGAATCGGGCGATGTCCTCAACCATCGTCTTATTCGACAGAATCTGAGTAAGCGCGCTCACGGCGCGCGGGGCGTAGCCTCACTCCTGGCAATAAATCAGTTCGATGTCCATCACGGCTGCGTCTCCTGCTCTGGCCCGCGAGTATATCATGTCGGGTCTTATAATTAGCCTATGCCCACGCCGTTCTACCATCTCAGTCTGGCCGAAGAATTGCTGGCGCACCCGCAGTTGCCGGCCGCCGCCGGGGCAACGCTGCACGCCGGGCGCCCGGCCTTCCTGCTGGGCAACACCGCGCCGGATGTGCAGGTGATGTCCGGCCAGAAGCGCGTCCTCACGCATTTCTTCCAGGTGCCCCCGGCAGATGACACCCATCCGGTGGAGCGCATGCTGGCCACCTATCCGGACCTGCGCAGCGCGGCCGCGCTGCCCGCGGACCAGGGCGCTTTCATGGCCGGCTATCTCTGCCACCTGATTGCCGACTTCGAATGGATTCGCTCCCTTTTCCTGCCCATCTTCGGAGTGGAAGCCGGATGGGAGACCTTCCCGCACCGCCTGTACATCCACAACATCGTGCGCACCTGGCTCGATGAGCAGGTCCTCGCAGGCCTGCCGCCGGACGAACGTGAATGCCTCGCCGCCGCCGTACCGAACAAATGGCTGCCGTTTGTGGAAGACCACTTCTTGCGCCAATGGCGCGACTATATTGAGGAACAACTCCAGCCCGGCGCCGCCATCCGCACCGTGGAGGTGTTTGCCAGCCGCCAGGGCCTCTCGCCAGAGGTATTCTTCGCGCTGCTGCGCTCGGAAGAACGTATGACCAGCGAGGTGTTCAGCCATGTTTCGCAGCAGCAGTTGGTAGAATACCGCCAGCGCACCGTGACCGCCAGCCTGGCGGTTCTGGCCCGCGCCTTTGACGCCTGAAACCACTACCCCACTCAGCCCCGGAACCTACATCGTGCCCGAATCGCCTTTCCTCTCCATCATCATCCCGGCCTACAACGAAGAAGGACGGCTGATTCAAACGCTGGAGGAGGTGGCAGCGTTTCTGGCGCGCCAATCCTACACTTCCGAAGTGCTGGTGGTGGAAAACGGCAGCCGCGACCGCACCTTTGCGCTGGCACAGGAATTTGCCGCGGCGCACCCGGGCTTCAGGGCCATCCACCGCGCCCAACCCGGTAAGGGCGGCGCGGTGCAGGCCGGCATGCTGGCGGCGCACGGTCAATACCGCTTCATGGCCGATGCCGACCGATCGATGGCGATTGACGAATTGCCGCGCTTTTTGCCACCCAACCATGACGCCCCGATCGTCATCGGCTCGCGCGAGGCCAGCGGCGCGCGGCGTTTCAATGAGCCGCAGTTCCGCCACCTCGGCGGGCGCGCCATCAACCTCATGATCCGCGTGTTGGCCCTGCCCGGCCTGCAGGATACCCAGTGCGGCTACAAGCTCTTCCGCGCCGATGCCGCCGAAGCCCTGTTCCCTCACCAGACCCTGATGGGCTGGTCATTCGATGTCGAAATCCTGTTCCTGGCGCGGCGGCGCGGCTTGGCCATCGCCGAACAGCCCATCCCATGGGTGTTCGCTGCCGAGAGCCACGTCCGGCCCGTGCCGGACGCGCTGAAACTGGGGCGCGACCTGCTCACCCTGCGCCTGAATGCCCTGCGGGGGCGCTATGGCCCGCGCCAAGTTTGACCGGGCCCTGATTCCCCCGGCGCCCACCCTGCACTTTGAGCAGGCGCTCTGGGCCGCCGGGCTGCCGCGCCTGGCCGGGGTGGACGAAGCCGGGCGGGGTGCGCTGGCCGGGCCAGTGGCCGCCGCCGCCGTCATCCTGCCCCCCGACCCGAACCTGATTCACACCCTGCACGGCGTACGCGATTCAAAAGAGATGCCCGCCAAGGCTCGCACCCGCTGGGCAGAGGCCATCCGCAACACGGCAACGGCCTGGGGCGTGGGGTTCGCCGAAGCGGAGGAAATTGACGACCTGGGCATCGTCCCCGCTACCCGCCTGGCCGCCATGCGCGCCATCGCCCAACTGCGCCCGGCCCCCCAACACTTGCTTATCGACGCGCTCTCCCTGCCCGCCACCGGCCTGCCAGAGACCTCGCTTATAAAGGGCGATGCGCGTTGCCTGTCAATTGCCTGCGCCTCGGTGATGGCCAAGACCGCGCGGGACGCCCACATGCGCACGCTGGACGCCCGCCACCCCGGCTACGGCTGGGCGGCCAACAAGGGCTATGGCACCGCCGCCCACCGCCGCGCCATCCTGGCTCTGGGTTACACCGTCGCCCACCGCCGCACCTTTACCCTCAAGCCACCGGAAGCCGAAGAGATATAAAGGTGAAAGGTGCGATGTTCCCATCCCGGCGCGCATTCCTGTGTTGGGCGTTGCTCCCACTGCTGGCCGCCTGCGCCGCGCCGCCAGCCGCGCCGTTGTCACCTGCCATCCCCACCGCCGCCCTCACCGCCCCGGCGCGCGCCAGCGCAACCCCACAGCCCTCACTGCCGCCCAGTCCCACCCCGTGGGGCCTGCCCGAACGCCCGCAATACATTCTGAATGTGGACATCGATTATGACGCCGCGACGCTGCATGTGCATGAGATCGCCGTCCTGCCCAACCCCGGCGGACAGCCCCTTGCCGAAGTGCCGCTCATCGTGGAGCCGCGTTGGTTGGATGCCTTCGAACTGACCGCGCTGGAAGTGAACGGTCAGGACTGGGCAGATTACGAGTTTGCGCAGGGAGTCATGACCATCACCCTGCCGGAAGCCTGGGCAACCGATGCCGCCCTGCATCTGGAACTCACCTACCTGTTGCGCCTGCCCGCCACGCCCGGCACCCTGAGTGCCACCGAACGGCAATTGCACGTCGCCAACTGGGTGGCCGCCCTGCCGGCATACGCCGCCGGGGAGGGTTGGTTGATTCACCCGCCGGGGTTGGTGGGCGAGCATCTCGTTTTTCCGCCGGCGGATTTTGACGTCACCCTGCGATCCGATGATGACTCGGTAATGCTGATGGCCCCCGGTGCGCGCACGGACCTGGAAGGCGGGGCACAATTCACCCTGCCGCGCGCCCGCGCCTTCACCTGGTCTGCCGGACGCGACTTCATCACGCTGGTTGGCGATGCCGATGGCATTCCGTTACAGGTGGTTGTCTACCCGGAACATGAGCGCGCCGGGCAGGCGGCGCTGGATGCGCTGGCGCAGGCTGTGCCTCTGTATCAGGAACTCTTCGGCCCCTACCCGCATGAAGGCCTCATGCTGGTGGAGGCCTCCTTCACCGATGGGCTGGAGTCGGATGCGTTTTTCTTTCTCGACCAGCTCTACTTCATCGAGTATGACGGCACACCCACCAATTACCTGACCACCATCGCCGTGCATGAAGCCGCCCACCAGTGGTGGTACAGCGCGGTGGGCAACAACGCCGCGCTGGAACCCTGGTTGGATGAGGCGCTGTGCACCTTCAGCGAACTGCTGTTTTATGAGAACGTCCACCCCAGCCTGGTGGAGTGGTGGTGGTATTTCCGCATTGAGCGTTTCCGGCTCGAAGGCGCCGTGAACAGCGCCATCTACGACCAGGCCGACTTCCTGCCCTATGTAAAGGCGGTCTACTTTCTGGGAGCGCACTTCCTCGACGACGTGCGCGAATTGATTGGGGAACCCAACCTACTGGCGGCGCTGCGCGACTATCGCCAGCGTTATGACGGAGATATCGCCAGCGCCGAGGAATTTTTCGCCGTGCTCGAGGAGCACAGCCCGGTAAATCTGGATAACCTGCGTGCTTACTACTTCAAACCGTAGCAGCCGGACAGACAAAAAGAGAGCCGCCCGTTCAGGCGGCTCTCTTTTCTTGTGTAATTCGATTTAGTACAGTTTGCGGTCGCCGGTTTCGGCGCCACCACCGTGCAGGCCCAGGGCAGAAGCCAGCCGCTGAAGCCAGTTCATCGGGGTGGAAGCAGCATCGGCGGCAGAAGCGCCGGCGGCAAACCCGCCAGCTGCATCCGCACCGGCAGCCGAACCGCCCGCGGCATCCGCACCAGCGGCATAACCGCCAGCAGCGTTACCACCGGCCGCGTTCCCGCCAGCCGCATAACCACCCGCAGCGTTTCCACCAGCGGCCGAACCACCTGCCGCATCCGCACCAGCGGCATAGCCGCCAGCCGCGCTACCACCAGCGGCCGAACCGCCAGCAGCGTATCCACCTGCGGCGTTACCACCAGCAGCCGAACCGCCAGCCGCATAACCACCCGCAGCGTTACCACCAGCAGCCGAACCGCCAGCCGCAGAACCACCATAGGCATCCGCACCGGCCGCAGAGCCGCCAGCAGCGTATCCACCGGCAGCCGAGCCGCCAGCCGCAGAACCACCGGCCGCATAACCACCCGCGGCGTTACCACCGGCAGCCGAACCGCCAGCCGCAGAACCACCATAGGCATCCGCACCGGCCGCAGAGCCGCCCGCAGCGTAACCACCAGCGGCGTTACCGCCGGCAGCAGAACCACCAGCCGCATTGCCACCGTAAGCATCCGCGCCAGCGGCATGACCGCCAGCCGCCGAGCCGCCGGCCGCGTGGCCGCCAGCAGCGCTGCCGCCCATGGCGTCCGCGCCGAAGGACAGCAGGGACATGGAGATGCGTTCTTCGAGGTTGTTGGCAAACTGGTCCATCGTCTCGGTCGGGATCGAGCGCAAGGCAGCGCGCTCATCGGCGGAAAGGTCGTACCCTTCCAGGGCCTTGTCCGGGTCAGCAAAGAGGTTCTGACGGAACTCTTCGTCGATCACGGCACGGCTTACAACTTTGCGGGCATCTTTCTGGCTCATTTCAATCTCCTTGTTGTGTAATTGGTTGGGTTAGAGTGTGCCAAGTATGCCTGAGTTGGCCGGAATTGTCAGTGATTGCTCCCGCTGACAACCCATGAACCTTACCCGCCGGACCCAGTGCTTCAGTCCCATCCAGGGCTAAGACGCACCGCGCCACACGCCTGTGATGTACATCACAGGCCCCCATGCCCCCAATGGGCCATCTGCATTGGCAGCCCTTTCATAACTCCCCGTACGACTATTCGTTTACAATGACAGAGAGTGAGTAATCCCATGAGCACGTTTCAAGTAACCTTCTGGGGCGTGCGCGGTAGCCGGCCCACGCCGGACTTCTCGCACTTCCGCTATGGCGGCAATACCTCCTGCGTGGAGGTCCAGGCAGGCGGCCAGACGATAATTCTGGATGCCGGCAGCGGCCTCACGGAGTTGAGCCACTCGCTTACCCAGCGAGCCCGCCAAACCCAGGACGACGCCACCCGCGCCACACTGCTGTTCAGCCACCTGCACCACGACCATACCCAGGGCCTGCCGTTCTTCTTCCCGGCCTTCAACCCTCATAACCGCATCCACATATTTGGCCCGGACCTCACCGGCAATGGCTTTCCGCATGACATCAATGAGATCGTCATGCCGCCCTATTTCCCGCTCACCCTTTCGGATATGCGCGGGGTATGCGGCGTGCAGGACTTCCTGCTGAATCACGTGCTGCTGCTGGGTGGGGACCTGCCCGGCCCGTTGCTGCGCTCGGCGGACGCGCCGGACATCCCCGGCCAGGAAGCGATGGTAAAGGTTGAGGGGCTGTTCGCCCAGGAACACCCCAACGATATCCTGTACTACCGCATCAGCTATCGCGGCCGCAGCCTGGTGTATGCCAGCGACCGCGAGCCGGAGACCGTGCGCGGCATTGACGCCTTCTCGCGCTTTGCCCACCACACCGACCTGTTGATCCATGATGCGCAGTATACCGAGGCACACTACTTCGGCCTGCAACCCGGCTCGCCCTGCACCAAGGGCTGGGGGCATTCCTACACCAAACTGGCCTGCAAGGCGGCAACCGCCGCCGGAGCACGCCAGCTGGTGCTCACCCATTACGACCCTGAGTATGATGATGCCACGGTAGACGAAATCGGCCGCCGCGCCCAGAACTGGTACAGCGGCGCGCAGTTGGCCTACGAGGGCATGACCATAGATCTGACGCCCACCCAACCCCCGCCCCAGTTGCCAGCGCCGCATCCGGCGGATGCCGAGACCGACCTCGATTTCTGGATGCAGGACTCAAAGACCCGGCCAAGCCGGAATTAGAGATACAGAACCGGAACAAAAAACCTCCGATGTCTTGAAGACATCGGAGGTCTTCTAATCAGCCTTCCTGACTATTGCTAAAACCCTTCCAGTTTCGAGAAATCCGCCACCCCATCCGCCAGCGCAGCGATGCGCTGCACCAGCCCCAACCGGTTGTTCCGCACCGCAGGGTCTTCCGCCATCACCATCACCTTCTCAAAAAAGGTCGTGATGGCTGGCATCATCGGCGTGAAGGCCGCGAAGAAATCCGCCACCGAACCCGGGGCGCGGGTCACCCCTTCGGCGGTTTGCAGCGCGGCATACAACTCACGCTCGGCGTCTTCCGTAAACGCCTCTGGATTTACAGTGAAAGTCTCATGCAAGTCACGCGTGATGCGCACGCAACGCGAATAGGCGGGTAGTATCTCATTCCAGTTCGGCCGTGTCACCCAGCCTTCCAGTTCAACGGCGGCGCGCGCCGCGCCCGTCGGGTTGTGCCCCTGGGCGGCCAGCACGGCATCCACCCCATCGTAGCGCCGGCCCTGTTCCAGCAGCAGGTTGCGCAGGCGCTCCACCACAAAGGCGAGAGCCTCCCGCTGGCTCTCCGGGCTGGCAGTTACCGGCAGGCGCGCCGCGGCGGCCGCCAGCCCGGCGTAAACATCAAAATCCAGTTTCCAGCCCAGCAACGCCTGAATCAACCCCAGCGCGCTGCGGCGCAGGGCAAACGGGTCCTTGGATCCGCTGGGCGCAAGGCCAACCGCGAACAAACCGGCCAGGCTATCCAGCCGGTCTGCCAGGCCAACCGCGAGGCCGGGCTTGGTGGCGGGGTTGGCATCTCCGGCATAGCGCGGCAGATAGTGATCCTGAATAGCCACGGCGGCGGCAGGGGTTTCGCCGGATACCTCTGCATACTGGCGGCCCATCACGCCCTGCAGGGCGGTCATTTCCACCACCATGCTGGTCATCAGGTCTGCCTTGCACAGTTCTGCGGCGCGGCGGGCGGCAGCGGTTTCGTCTCCGCTCAACCCGAGCGGCCCGGCCAGGTCGTCCACGAGGGCGGTGATGCGCCGCGTCTTGTCCAGCATGGAGCCAAGCTCGGTCTGGAAGGTCAGAGTCGCCAGCCCCGGCACGTAATCAGCCAGCGGCTGTTTGCGGTCCTTGTTCACAAAGAATGCCGCATCCGCAAAACGGGCGCGCACCACCGCGGCGTTGCCCTCGGCCACCAGGTCGGTGTCCTTTTCGCCGTTGGCGACGGTCACGAACATGTTGAGCAGTTTTCCATCCTTCTCCACCGGGAAGTAGCGCTGGTGTTTCTTCATCACCGAGACCAGCACTTCGCGCGGCAGCGAGAGATGTTCCTCTTCAAACGTGCCCACCAGGCCCAGCGGCGCCTCCACCAGGTGGGTCACTTCGTCCAGCAGGGCCGGGTCTTCCACCGCCGCGCCGCCCGCCTGGCGCGCCAGAATTTGTACCTGGGTCCAGATTTGGGCTTTGCGTTGGGCGGGGTCAAGCACGATGCCCTGTTTTTCCAGTTTCTTGAAATAGTCGGCGGCGTTCTTCACCGCCAGCGTCCCGCCGTCGGATGTGCGCAGGCCGCGGGTCTCGCCCCCTGCCACCAGCCCGGCATACGCAAACGGAATCGCCTGCTCCCCATGCAACGCCACCAGCCAGCGGATGGGGCGCGAGAAAGCCACGTTGGTAAAATTCCAGCGGATGCCGCGCTCGGCTTTCAGTCCCGCAATCAGGCCCGGCAGGGCTTCCGCCAGCACATCTCCGGCGGCGCGGCCCTTTTCAAAGACTTTGGCGACCACATAACGACCGCCATCCATCTCTTCCACGGTCAGGTCTTTTACGCTCAACCCTTTGCCTTTGGCAAACCCTTCGGCGGCCTTGGTCGGTTCGCCCAGGCTGTCGTAAGCCCGGTCGGCGGGCGGTCCCTTGTGCAGGGTTTCTCGGTCCGGCTGAGCGGGGGCCAGGCTCTTGACATGCACCGTAAGCCGGCGCGGCGTGCCAACCACACTCACCGCGCCGTGTTCCAGGTGCAGGCCTGCCAGCAGCGCAGGCACTGCCTCCTTAAGTTGCGCCAGGTAGCCGTCCAGGTCGGCGGGGGGCAGTTCTTCCGTGCCGATTTCCATAAGAAAGTCGGCCGCCGCATCCAGTGGCTTCAGGTTCTTGCGCGCCGCGGCAGCCGCGGCTTCCACCTCGGCCACACGGGTGGCATTGTCCTCGCGAGTATCCAACCACGGATATTCCAATTGCTGGCGCTGCTCCACGTAGGCAGTGGCCACTTTGCGGGCCAGCACGCGCATGTCTTTGAACAGCGCCTGCCGTTCGGTAACGCCCACCGCACCGCGCGTATCCATAATATTGAAGGTATGCGAGAGTTTGAGCAGGTTATCGTAAGCCGGCAGCACCAGCCCGCGTTCCAGCGCGGCTTCGGCTTCGGCCTTGTAAAGCGCGTAAATCTGGCGCTGACGGTCCACGTCGGCCACATCAAAGTAATAGGTGCTTTGTTCCTGCTCGGCGGCGAGGTTCAAATCGCCAAAGGTGCGCTCGGCGTTCCACTGGATGTTCTGGAATCCGCGCACCCGCTGCAACGGCGCGGCGATGCGGTCCAGGCCGTAGGTGATTTCCACGGCCACCGGGTCCAGTTCAATTTGCCCCGCCTGCTGGAAGTAGGTGTACTGGGTGATTTCCAAACCATCCAGCCACACCTCCCACCCCAGGCCCCACGCACCCAGCGCCGGGCTTTCCCAGTTATCTTCCACAAAACGGATGTCGTGCTTGCGGGTGTCAATCCCGATGGCTTCCAGCGAACCCAGATACAGTTCCTGCGGGTTGCCGGGGTCCGGCTTGAGAATCAGCTGGTACTGGTAGTGGGTCTGCAGGCGGTTGGGGTTTTCGCCAAAACGGCCATCATCCGGGCGTACCGATGGCTCTACGTAGCCCACCCGCCACGGTTCCGGGCCCAGCACGCGCAGAAAGGTGGCCGGGTTGTATGTGCCCGCGCCCACCTGCTGGTAATACGGCTGCCAGATAAGGCAGCCCTGCGCCGCCCAGTAGTCATGCAGGGCGGCGATCATCTCCTGGAAGTTCAGTGGTCCTGACATTGGCATCCGTGATTCAATCGTTGGGATTTAAAGTATACAGCCCTTGATTATAAGGCAAACGACCCGGCCTGTATAATTGCCGCATGTCTCAAATTCGAGTGCTCTATGATGGCTGGCCACTGGCCTATGCCCCGGCCAGCCCCGCCGCCCTGCACCTGGTCACGATTCTGGCGCAACTGCCCGAATCGGTGAGCGCACAGGTCGCCCTGCCCGCTGCCGCGCCGCATTGGCTGCCCGAAAACGCCGAAGCCGTACTGGCTCCCATGCCCAACACGCCCTCCGGCCGCCTGCGCTGGATGCAGCGCACCCTGCCGCGCCTGAAACGTCAGGCCGGCGCGGCCCTCCTGCACACCACACAGAATGGCGGACCCTTGCTGGGCGGCGGGCCGCTGGTGGTCAGCCCCGCAGGGTTCGGCGCGGCGGAACGCCCGGGCGCCGGGTTCGCCGGACGATTGGCCGATGCGCTGGCCGCCGGAGGGTTGAGCCGCGCCGCCGTGCTGTGGCCGGACGACCAGACTCCCCCGGCATCTCTGGATTCAGCGCACCTGCGCCGCCTGCCGGGAGTCGTGCCCCACGGGTTTCGCGCCGCCAAACACGGCGAGGCGCGCCCCTTCGACCTGCCGGAAGACTACATCCTCTATCATGGCCCGGGCACGCCGGACGCGCTCAGCCGGGTATTGAGCGCCTGGAGTTGGGCGCAGGCGCCCATTGGCGAAGACTACCCCCTCATCCTGCTGGGGCTGGATGCCTATGCACTGGCTTATGCCCGGTACTATATCGAAGCCGAAGGGTTGGTCGCGACCACCCGCCTGTTGCCGGACGCCACGCCCGTCGAGGCTGCCGCCGTCTATCGCAATTGCACCGCGCTGTTCCATCCGGCAGCCGTGGGTGCGTGGGGTGGGCCGGCACGGCTGGCCATCGCCTGCGGCAAGGCAGTGGTGGGCATTGACCGGCCGGACATCGCCCACCTGGCCGGGCCCGCCGCGTTTCTCATAAAAGAAGATAACTCGCGCGACCTGGGCGGCGGCGTCATCGCCATCATCATTAAAGAAAACATACGCCGTGAAGTGGAAGACAAGGCGCGCGCCCGCTCCGCTGCCTGGCACGGGACGGGGTTCTTGGATGGATTGCTGGCGGTGTACGAGTCGCTGGTTTGAAACAGGGAAGGCAAGAATCGAAAACGCCCCTGGGTTCAGGGGCGTTGGTGTTTCTGTGCAAGAGAGGTTATCCGCTGCGCGCCATGCGGAAGCTATAGGCTCCCAACCCCAGGCCGAGTACCAGCAGGCCAATGCCCAGGATGCCCAGCAGGGGCGAGCGCCCGCCTTCTTCCACCGGCAGGATTTCCGCCGCCGCCGCGCTGCTTAACTGCGCACCAAAGTTCAACTGGGTCACATCGCCGGGCTGCAGCTCCACGCCCACATTGAGCGCCGTGGTGGGGTTATACCCCTCCGGGATGGCGACCGTGATGTTGTAATTGCCCACCGGGATATCTTCAAAACATGGGAAGGACTCAGTGCCGTCGTCCAGAAACACGGTGGTGGCGCTGGTGTCTGAAAACAGCGCCGTGCGCTCGGTCACGCTGACCTCACCGTTCGGCACCGGCAATTCCTCTTCCTGGCGGATGCCATCCCCATTCAGGTCATCGTAGGCCAGCACGCAGATCGTCCCGGCGCTCACGCCGGGGGTGGCGGTGGCTTCTGCCACTACGGTGCCAGCGGTCGCCACTGGCCCCTGGGTGGGCTGCGCCGGGCCAGCCAGGCCCAGCAAAATGACCTGCCCTTCCTGCAGCACATCGTCCACGCCCAGGCCATTGAGCGAACGCAACTGCTCCAGGCTCACGCCGCTCACCGCCGCAATGCGCCACAGCGTATCACCAGCCTGCACCGTATACAGGATGCGCCCGTCTTCGCCCGGGGTGGGTGTGGGAAACGGGGTGAGCTGAAAACGCGCGGTTGCCGGAGCCGGGGCGCTGAGCCAGGAAAACAACAATCCCGCCAGCAGGGCGGTCCCCAACAGAATTGCGCTCTTCTTGGACATGATGGCGCGATTATATCATCCAGCCCCGCGCGCCCTGCCGCGGCCCGCCTAAATCGTCCGAAAGGAGGATTACGGCGCTTTCCCGCCGGAATTGCGCTGCCAGGTCGCTTTCCAGCCGCACGGATTGGCAAAATTCCCTGAATCTACCATCCCCGTGGATGTTGACAAGATGGCGAACGGATGGTAATATCCTGGCGTATACCATCCCTCTGGATGGTAATGAGATGGCGAAAGGAGCCGTCATGAGCGAAGAAATCGATATCCAGCTTGAACTGCACCCGCAGGAAGTCAACCGACTGCTGCGCCAGGTGGAAGCGGGATCCCCCGCCCTCGAGGGCGAACTGCTGCGCGGCGCACTGGAGAACGCCTTTGCTGGTGCGCCCGATACCCTCACCCGGGTGAGCATTCACATCAACACCTCAACCGAAGGAGCCTGCCATGGCTGAACGCCTGATTTCACTGCCGAAAGACGCCGGCCTGCTGGGCGAGATGATTGCCACGTCCTTCCAGTACCCGGAGAACCCGGCCTGGAGCGTGCAGACCGACGAGAAGGAAGGCCTCGCCGACACCGTTGCCGGCATCCGCCGCCTGTGGCCGCTCATTCGCATCGCCCAGGTATTCACCCCCAGCCTGCGCAATTTGCTGCGGGGCTACTTCTGGGAAGAAGAGAATCGCACTGCCGGCATCGTCATCGCCCAGCCGCGCGGCAAGAGCCGGAACTGGATGGTGACCACCGTCGCCACCCACCCGGACTTCCGGCGGCGCGGCATCGCCCGCAAACTGGTCAACGCCATCCTGGCCTTTGTGCGCCGGGAAGGCGGCCGCCAGGTGGCGCTGGACGTCATCGCCGGCAACCTGCCCGCCTATAAATTGTATGAAAGCGTGGGCTTCCGCCACTTCACCAGCATGTTCGAGCTGGAAATCCCCGCCGCGCCGGCCGCGCCCGCCCCACAGTTTCCGGAAGGCTACCGCCTGCTGCCGCTGGACATGATGGACTGGCAAACGCGCTACGACCTGGAGAAGCGCATCATCCCGGCCGCGGTGCAGGAATTTGAAACCGTGGACCCGGCGCGCTACCAGCAGCCCGCCATCCTTCGCCTCATTCTGCCGCTTATCAACCGCATCCAGGGCACGCGCATGGTGGACCGCAGCATCCAGCACATCGCCAGCGGGCAAACCGTGGGGCGCATGACGGTCACGGCCCGCACCAAACCCGGCGGGCGCCACAACCTGGCCGCGCGGCTGGACCCGGCCCATGCGCACCTGGCGCCGGCCCTGCTGACCGGGCTGCTGCATGAGGTTGCACAGGGCAGCGCCGGGCAGGTCATCCAGATGACCGTAATGGGCTGGCAGCCGGAGTTGCTGGCCGCCGCGCACGCCGCCGGTTTCAAAACCCGGATAGAATTCCACCGCATGGGGCTCACCCTGCCGCAGGCTGGCAAGTGAGCCCCTCCCTGAAAGGAAAGAAACATGGCTGACACTGAGAAAATCACGATCAACATGAGCCCGGTGGACCTGGGCAACATCGACCTGCTCGTGGAACAGGGCTTTTACGCCACCCGCACTGACTTCATCCGCACCGCCATCCGCAACCAGATCGACTCGCACGGCCAGGCCATCCGCGAGGCCGTGCAGCGCCGCTCCATCGTGGCGGGCGTGCTGGTGTACGACAAGGGCGACCTCGAAGAGAAGCGCTATCGGAACGAAAAAATAAGCGTGCGGGTGCTGGGTATGTTCATCCTGGAAGACGACGTGACGCCGGAACTGGCAGCGGCGGTCTTCACCGAAATCAAGATTTTCGGGGTGTTCAAAGCCTCCGACGCAGTAAAGGAAGCGCTGAAGGACATCACCAGTTAGACTTAATCCGCTAAAAGTGGCGAAATCCTGAGATTTTCATTAATAATTTCAATTCGTACCTTGACAAAGTTGAAGGCCGATATAGAATATTGATATTGGTCTTCAATTTTATTCAAAAGGTTCAAGGTAAGTTTTAGAAAATCAAGGGTAAACTTAGAATTCATAAACCCATGATGACTGCCGCCACCCAACTCCTGCAACGCGCCCTCCCCCAGCCGCACCTGCGCCCGCTGGACCTCAACCGCGACCTGGCCCGCGTGGCCGACCTTGTCGAGCTGTGCTTTGCCGAACGGCTGGACAGTGACGGCCGCCGCTACGTACGCCAGATGCGCCAGGCCTCGCGCAATCCCGGCCTGCTGTCCTTCAGCGGGCGCGCCGGCGGTTTCAGCGGCTTCGTCTGGGAAGAAGACGAGCGGCTGATAGGCAACCTGAATCTGTTGCCGGTCACCGCCATGGGTTCACGCGCCGTCCTCATCGCCAACGTTGCCGTCCACCCGGAACAGCGCGGTCGCGGCATCGCCCGCGCCCTCACCGAAGCCGCTCTCGAATCAGCGGACACCCAGGGCATCCGCCACGCCTGGCTGCAGGTGGACGCCGACAATGAAGCAGCCCACACCCTGTACCGCCGCGTGGGTTTCCAGGAACGCGCCCGGCGCACCACCTGGCACCTGCTGCGCACCCCGGATGCCCTGCCCCGGCCTGCCCTGCGCGTCGAACCCCGCCGCCGCGCGGACTGGATTGCCCAGCGCCGCTGGCTGGCGCGGTTGTACCCCGCCGCCGTGGCCTGGCACCTGCCGCTCAACCCGCGGCTCATGGACCCCGGCCTGCGCGGCGCGGTCTCACGGCTGATGAGCGACCGCGACCTGCGCCACTGGTCGGCCGCCGAGGACGATGAACTGCAGGGCGTGCTGGCATGGCAATCCTCCCACCTGCAAGCCGACTGGCTGTGGCTGGCGGCAGCCCCCGGCCGCGAAGCCGCCGCGCTGGCGGCGCTGGTGCCCGCGGCGCGGGCGGGCACGCCCGCCCACCGCAAACTGGCGTTGGACCTGCCGGCCGGCGAATTCGAAACCGACCTGGCGGCGCTGGGCTTTGAGCGCCACCAGACCCTCATCTGGATGCACCTCGAACTTTAGGCTCACAAGGAGAGCGTTATGCGCGGCACTGTAGTTGTAGAAAACCTGACCAAGACCTACCACACCAAGCAACGCAAGGGACTGTTCAAATCCGTCCCGCGCGATGTTGAGGCGCTCAAAGGCGTTTCGATGGACGTGAAAGAAGGCGAAATCTTCGGCCTGCTCGGCCCCAACGGCGCCGGCAAAACCACGATGATCAAAATCCTCAGCACCCTGCTGCTGCCCAGCAGCGGCACGGCGCGCCTCAACGGCTACGACGTGATGACCGACGACAACGCTGTGCGCGCCACCGTGGGCTGCATGCTGATGGGCGACCGCGGCCTGTACTGGAAACTCACCGGGCGCGAGAACCTGATGTACTTTGGCGCCCTCTATCACTATTCGCCCGCCGACCGCAAACGCCGCGCTCAGGAAATCATCGATATGCTCGACCTCGGCGACCTCGCCGACCGCTCGGTGGAAACCTACTCCTCCGGCCAGAAGATGAAACTGGCCTTTGGCAAAGCCCTCATCAACGATGCCCCCCTGCTCATCCTGGATGAACCGACCAATACTCTGGACGTACCCTCCGCCAGCGAACTGCGCGCCATCGTGCGCCAGAAGAACCAGCAGGAAGGCAAGACCGTCATCTACACCACCCACATCATGGCCGAAGCCGAGACCCTGTGCGACCGCGTCGCCATCATTGACTACGGTGAACTGCTGGCGATGGGGCGCGTGCCCGACCTCAAAGCCTCGCTGGGCCGCGAGCACATCACCCGCATCGCCGGCGTCATCCCCTCCAAAGCGGTGGAAGAAGTGAAGAAACTGCCCGCTGTGAGCCAGGCCACCCTGGGCAGCGTGGACGGCATGGCCGAACTGACCGTGATGAGCCACAACGGCACGGATACGCTGGCCCGCCTCATTGAAACGCTCAGCCACGTGGGCGCTACCATCCAGAAGATTACGCCCCAGGACGTCACATTGGAAGACGTTTTCATCGCCAAGACCGGGCGCACCCTGGCCGAGAACACCGCCGTTGAAATCGCGGCCAAGAAATAAGAGGCCGCCCATGACTGCCACAGCCCTTTCCACCCGCAAGCCCGGCCAGGCCAGCCCGGCAGCATTACTCAGCGCCACCTTTGCCACGGTGCGCGCCCGCCTGCTCATCGTCAGCCGCTACAAGGGCCAACTGTTCAACGAAATCCTCACGCCCATCGTGCTGGCCGCCATGCCCATCCTGCTGGGGCGCGCCACCGCCGGAGACCAGGCCGCCGAAGTCTTTCTCGCCAACACCGGCACTGCCAACTATGTCGGCTTCATGCTCATCGGCTCGGCCACCTTCGTCATCGTGTCCAATGCCTTCTGGCACATCGCCAATTGGCTGCGCTGGGAGATGGAAACCGGCACCCTCGAGTCCATCTACCTCACGCCCACCCACCGTGTGTTCGTGGCCGCCGGCACCGGCATCTACAGCACCGGCCGCTCCACGGTAGGCGCCTTCGTCGCCTACCTCATCGGGTCGGCCATCATGGGCATCAACCCCTTCCAGGGCGACCTGCTCATCGCCTTCCTGTTCATCCTCAGCGGGTTAATCCCCCTGTTCGGCATGACGCTGTTCTACGGCGCGCTGGTGCTCAAACTCAAGGAAGCCAACGCCATGCTCAACCTGATGCAATGGGTGGTGAACTTCCTCATGGGCGTGTTCTTCCCCATTACCGTGATGCCTATCGCCGCGCAATGGGTGGCCAAGCTGTTCCCGCCCACCTGGATGACCAACGGCGTACGCTCCGCCATGCTGGGCGTGGGCTACTTCTTCAAAGAATGGTATTTCGACCTGGCGGTGCTGTGGTTCTTCATGCTGGCCGCCCCCATGCTGGGCATCTGGGCATTCAAGAAAATCGAGAACAGCGTGCGCCGCAACGAAGGCGTGGGTCAGTTCTAGTGTTCCGTCCACAACCAACTCAACGAATAGTTTCATGTTGGACGGAACACTTTAAGCATTGTCCAGGCGTTGATTTCAATCTACGGTTGAGCCTGGACAATGCTCTAGCAGGCCGAAGATAGAGGAGATTTCCCAATGACCGCTATTACCCCTGTTCCCCCCAAAGCCACCAACGCCCAGGTGCTCTCCACCTTCTGGGCCATGGTGCGCAAGGAACTGACCATCCTCTCGCGTTACCCGGTGGACTTCATCGCCTCATTCGCCCAGATTTTCATCATCGTCTCCATCTTCACCCTGGCCGGGCTCACCTTCAGCACCGGCGGCGCAGCCAGCGAGACGACCTCCGGCGTGGTGGTGTACGGCTTCATCATGTTCATGTTCGTGAGTGACACGCTGTGGACCATCGGCTTCAACGTGCGCCACGAGCAGGTGCAGGGCACCCTGGAACAGTTGTACCTCAGCCCGGCCAGCAAGTTCGCCAGCCTCATCGCCCGCGTCACCCACCTGCTCATCTGGACCAGCCTGCTCTCGTTCACGAGCGCCGTCATTATGCGCTCCATGCTGGGCAGCCTGCCGGTCTACAACGCCGGGCGGGCGCTGGTGCTGCTGGCGTTCATCCTGTCCGGCACCTTCGGCATCGGTTTCGCCTTTGCCGCCCTCACCCTGCGCGTCAAGGAAACCGCCAACTCGCTGGTCAACATGTTCCAGTTCGTCTTCATGATTCTCGGCGCGTGCTTCTTCCCCTTCAGCGCCCTGCCGGAATGGATGCGCTGGATCTCGCGCCTCATCCCCACCGCCTACGGCGTGGACATCTTCCGCTCGACGCTAATGGATTACCCGCCCGGCTTCCCGGAACTGGCTCCCGTCAACGTGGAGATCATCATCGTGGTGGCCTTCGGCCTCATCATGCCCTTCGTAGGCTACTGGCTCTTCCGGCGCGCCGAACACCACGCCCGCGAGAAGGGCAGTCTCGGCGAGTATTAGCAGGCCGTAAGTCTTCAAGCATCCGATGTCGTTTAGATGTCGGATGTTTCTTTACCACCCGGGAGCGTCGTATCGCCTAAGGTAAAATTTCCGAATGACCAACCCGCCTGACTCCGCACTCAAAGACCTGCTGACGAACGCTCGCGTCATCGCCGTCGTCGGCCATTCGGACAACCCGGACCGCACCTCCTACCAGATTGCCCAATACCTGCGCGCAGCTGGCTACACCGTGTACCCGGTAAACCCTGCCGTCGAAACCATCGACGGCCAGCCGTCCTATCCCAGCCTCGCCGCCGTGCCCGAACCCATTGACATCGTGGACGTCTTCCGCCGCAGCGAGTTTCTGTCCGGTGTGGTGGAGGAAGCCATCGCCGCTGGCGCAAAGTCCGTGTGGGCCCAACTGGGCGTGGCAGATGAGGTGGCCGCCGAAACCGCCCGCCGCGCCGGCCTCACCATGGTGATGGACTCCTGCATTAAGGTGGACCACATGCGCCTTCGAGTCGGCCGCGCCAACTGACGATGAGCGATTCCGAGCCCACTTCGCCCGTCAAATCCTCCACCCGCAAAATCCTCGCCGTATTGGGGCGCTATTTCGCGCCGCAGTGGCGGCCTTCTGTGCTCCTGCTCCTGTTGCTTCTGACCGGCATTGGCCTGCAACTCATCAACCCCTGGATATTAAGCCAGTTCATTGACCAGGCCGTAGCTGGCGCGCCGCTCAACACCCTGCTCAAACTCGCGGGGGCGTTCCTTCTCTTCGCCCTCCTTCGCCAACTGGACACGGTGGCCGAGTCCTACCTCGCCGCCAACATCGGTCTGCGTGCCACCAACCAGTTGCGGTCCGACCTGGCGCGCCACTGCCTCAATCTGGATATGGCCTTCCACAACGCCCGCACCCCGGGCGAGATGATTGAACGCATTGACGGCGATGTGGACCGCCTGAACAATTTCTTCGCCCGCTTCGTCATCGACCTGCTGGGCAACCTCCTGTTGCTCATCGGCGTACTGATTCTGGTATGGCGCATTCACTGGCAGGTGGGCGCAGCCCTCACCGGCTTCAGCCTGGCAACATTCATCCTGCTCAACCGCCTGCGCGACATCGGCGTGCCGCTCTACCGCGAGGCGCGCCAGGCCAACGCCATGCTCTACGGCTTCATTGAAGAACGTCTGGCCGGCACCGAAGACATCCGCGCCAACGGCGGCGTGGCCTATGTGATGCGCCGCCTGCTGGAACACGCCCGCCGTCTGTTTCGCGCCGACCTCAAAGCCAACCTCATGTCGGTCTCGGTATTTGGCTTCACCCGCGCCCTGTTCATGGCTGGCACCGGCGTGGCCCTGGGCTTGAGCGCCTTCCTCTATCTGGATGGCATCCTCACCATCGGCGCGGTGTACCTCTCCTACCGCTACACCGAAGTCCTCCTGCAGCCGATTGAGGTCATCAACCGCCAGATTCAGGATTTGCAGCAAGCCGGGGCCAGCGTGGCCCGCGTCCAGGACCTGCTCGCCCGCACCTCCCGCATCCAGGACACCGGCACGACCCCCCTGCCGCAGAACGGCGCACTGCCGGTGCAGTTCGAAGACCTCACCTTCGGCTACATTGATGATGACAACGCCACTGGCGCACCGCTGGAACTGGTGCTGCGCGGCCTCTCCTTCACCCTGCCGGCCGGCTCGGTCACCGGCTTGCTGGGGCGCACCGGCTCCGGCAAGACCACTCTCAGCCGCATGGTGTTCCGCGCCTATGACCCCACCGGGGGCGCAGTACGGTTGGGTGGGCTGGACCTGCGCGCCGCCCCACTCGCCGATGTGCGCCGGGCGGTGGGCGTGGTGACGCAGGAAATCCAGTTGTTCCACGCCAGCCTGCGCGACAATCTCACCCTGTTTGACCCGGCGGTGCCGGATGCGCAGATTGAAAGCGTGATTCGCGAACTGGGCCTCGGTGATTGGCTGGATGACCTTCCGGACGGCCTGAACACCCTGCTGCAGCCGGGTGGGGGCGGCCTTTCGGCCGGGGAGGCGCAACTGCTGGCCTTCGTGCGAGTCTTCCTCTCCGACCCGCAGGTGGTGGTTCTGGATGAAGCCTCCTCGCGGCTGGACCCCGCCACCGAACGCCTGCTCGAACAAGCCATCACCCGCCTGCTCACCGGGCGCACCGGCATCGTCATCGCCCACCGCTTGGGGACGATTGAGCGCGTGGATAACGTCATAATTCTGGAGCGCGGCCAGGTGCTGGAATTCGGCGCGCGTGCCGCCCTGGCCAGCGACTCGTCGTCGCGCTTCTCGCAATTGCTGGCCACCGGCCTGGAAGAGGCCCTCGTATGAGCGAGGCGCAAGACCGCACTCACGAATGGCCCACCTGGCGCTATATGGTCGAACTGGCGCGTTACAAACCCTGGCTCTATGCGCTTGAAGTGCTGTTCAACCCCGTCCTGTTCTACTTCGTTCCGCTCCTCCCGGCGCTCGTCGTGCGCCAGTTGCTGAACGGCCTCACCGGCAGCGCCCCAGCCGACCTGAACATTTGGGGGCTGGTGGCGCTCTTCAGTGGCGTCTGGCTCATGCGTCATGCATTCAATGTGGTTGCCATCGTCACCGACGTCGGCCTCAACCATGTGGGAACAGCCCTGTTGCGCCGCAACCTGCTCAACTTCGTACTCCAGCAGCCCGGCGCACGCGCCCTGCCGCACTCCCCCGGCGAGGCCATCAGCCGTTTCCGCGACGACGCCGAAAGCATCCCCAATTTCCTTGCCTGGACTATGGACCCGGTAGTGCAGGTCCTGGTGATGATTGTCGGACTCGCCACCCTCGCCAGCATTAATTCTCTGATCACCCTGGCCGTCGTCGTCCCGGTTCTCGTCACACTGGTCATCGTCAACAACGCCACCAAACGCATCCGGCGCTACCGCGAGGCCGCCCGCGAAGCCGCCGGCGGCGTAACCGATTTTCTCGGCGAGACCTTTGGCGCAGTGATGGCGGTACAGATTGCCGGCACGCAGGATCATGTCATCCGTCACTTTGAACAGCGCAACGAAAAACGCCGCAAGACCGCGCTGGCCGACCTGGTATTCAGCCAGGCGCTGCAAACGTTTACATACAACTCCGCCAGTCTCGGCACCGGTATCCTCCTGCTGGTGGCGGCGCGTTCCATGCAGGGCGGCGCCGGCACGTTCACCGTGGGAGACTTCTCGCTCTTCGTGTCCTACCTCGGCTGGCTTACCATCGTCACCTCCATGTTCGGCAATTTTCTAATCCTCTACCGCCAGACCGGCGTATCCATCAAACGCCTCATGGAACTGATGCCCGGCGCACCGCCCAACCACCTCACCGAGCACAACCCCATCCATTTCAGCGGCAACCTCCCGACCCTGCCCCGGCCCGGTACTCCCCAACCCCTTGAACAACTCTCGGTGCGCGGCCTCTCCTACACCTACCCCGGCAGCAGTCATGGCATTCAGGGCGTAGATCTTGTGCTGGAAAAAGGCGACTTCACTGTCATCACCGGGCGCATCGGCTCCGGCAAGACCACCCTGCTGCGCGCCCTGCTCGGCCTGCTTCCCCCGGACTCCGGCGAAATCTTCTGGAATGGCCGCAAGGTGGAAGACCCGGCCAGCTTCTTCACCCCGCCACAAAGCGCCTACACCCCGCAGGTGCCGCGCCTGTTCAGCGAGACCCTGAAAGACAACATCCTGATGGGGCTGGAAGGCCAGGATGCCGACTTCGATACAGCCATTCACGCGGCGGTATTCGAACGCGACCTCACCGAACTGGACCACGGGGCCGAAACAATCGTGGGGGTGCGCGGCACGCGCCTTTCCGGTGGGCAGGTCCAGCGCACCGCCGCGGCGCGCATGTTCATGCGTCGCCCCGAACTGCTGGTCTTCGATGACCTCTCCAGCGCGCTGGACGTGGACACGGAGCGCCTGTTGTGGGAACGTGTCTTCGCCCAACCCGGCCACACCTGCCTCGTCGTCAGCCACCGCCGCGCCGCCCTGCGCCGCGCCAATCACATCATCGTGCTGGACGGCGGTCGCATTGCCGCCCAGGGCACGCTCGACGCACTCCTGCAAACCAGCCCGGAATTCCAGCGCCTGTGGGAAGGCGACCTGGGCACACCCCAGCCGGCCCCCGAACCCCACACTGCCTGAAACCGGCGCTTGACCCAATGACCACGACCGACCGCACGCACGAGTGGCCCACCTGGCGCTACATCTTTCAACTGGCGCGCTACAAACTGTGGCTTTACCTGGCTTCCGGCTTTTTTGCCAGCATCATGTTCTACGTCTTCCCCCTCATCCCTGCCCTCATCGTGCGCCAGTTGCTGGATGGCCTCACCGGCAGCGCACCCGCCCAACTGGACATCTGGGGGCTGGTCACCCTGTTCAGCGTGGTGTGGGTCGGTCGGTTCCTTTTCATCCTGTTTGCCGTGCTCGCCGAAGACAGCCTGCACAATGTCATCAACACCCTGTTGCGGCGCAACCTGCTGAACTTCGTGCTTCAGCAGCCCGGCGCACGCGCCCTGCCACACTCCCCCGGCGAGGCCATCAGCCGCTTCCGTGAGGATGTGGAAAACATGCCCAACTTCCTATCCTGGACAATTGACCCTGTGGGACAGGCCGTCGTGATGATTGCGGGGTTGGGCACCCTCGCCAGCATTAATCCCCTCATCACTGTGGCCGTCGTCGTCCCCATCCTCATTACGCTCGTCATCGTCAATTCTGCCAGCAAGCGCATTCAACGCTACCGCGAGGCGGCGCGCGAAGCGGTGGGCGGGGTGACGGATTTCCTGGGCGAGACATTCGGTGCGGTGATGGCGATTCAAATCGCCGGGACGCAGGAACACGTCATCCGCCACTTTGAACAGCGCAACGAGAAACGCCGCAAGACCGCGCTGGCTGACCTGATATTCAGCCAGGCGTTGGAAACCTTCACCTTCAACTCGGCCAACCTCGGCACGGGCATCCTCCTGCTGGTGGCGGCGCGTTCCATGCAGGGCGGGGCAGGCACGTTCACTGTGGGTGATTTCTCGCTCTTTGTCTCCTACCTCGGCTGGCTTACCATCGTCACTTCCATGTTCGGCTCCTACCTGATACGTTACCGCCAGACCGGCGTGTCCATCAAACGCCTCATGGAACTGATGCCCGGCGCATCCCCCTCCCGGCTGGTGGAACACAACCCGATTCACCTGACCGGCGACCTGCCAACCCTGCCGCAAGCTCCTGCCACCGAACCCCTCCACCGCTTGAGCGTGCGCGGCCTTTCCTACACCTACCCCGGCAGCGCGAACGGCGTGAGCAACATCAGTTTCGATATCGAAAAGGGGTCATTCACCGTGATCACCGGGCGCATCGGTTCCGGCAAGACCACCCTGCTGCGCGCCCTGCTTGGCCTGCTCCCGCCGGACTCCGGCGACGCACATTGGAATGGCCGTAAGGTGGAAGACCCGGCCAGTTTCTTCACCCCGCCGCACAGCGCCTACACCCCACAGGTGCCCCGCCTGTTCAGCGAATCCCTGAAAGACAACGTATTGATGGGCCTGGAAGGCGAGAACGCCGACTTTGACGCCGCGGTGCTGGCGGCGGTGTTTGAGCGCGACCTTACCGAACTGGACCACGCGGCAGAGACGCTAGTGGGCACACGCGGCACGCGGCTTTCCGGTGGGCAGGTCCAGCGCACCGCCGCGGCGCGCATGTTCGTGCGCCGCCCCGAACTGCTGGTGTTCGATGACCTCTCCAGCGCGTTGGACGTGGACACGGAGCGCCAGTTGTGGGAGCGTGTCTTCGCCCAACCCGGCCACACCTGCCTCGTCGTCAGCCACCGCCGCGCCGCCCTGCGCCGCGCCAGCCACATCATCGTCTTGGACGGCGGCCGCATTGCGGCGCAGGGCACGCTGGACGAGTTGCTGCAAACCAGCCGGGATTTCCAACGCTTGTGGGAAGGCGACCTCGGCGCGCCGCCAACACCAGAGATGCTAGCCGCAACAGGCTAGCCCGTACTCGCGCGGCCAGTCCTCTGTGCCCAAACAAAAACACGCACCTCTTTCGAGATGCGTGTCTGCAATTCAAACCCTCTACTGGCTATTCGTCTTTGTCGTGGCGGTTAAGCATTGTGTGGTTGGCTGCGCCAATAATGCCCAGTATCAGGCCGGACACCTGCGCGCCATACGCAAGAAAACTGAGAAGGAAACTGTTCTCAATCATCTTGATGACCACCATAAAGGGCAACAGGAATCCCAAGAAAACCAGCACGAAGCCGATTCCAATCATGCCCTTGGGACTAATTCTGCTCGGGATCATGCAACCAGCACAACGTGTAGTGTTGGGAAGTCGGTTCAAACTCCGGCGGCATTTTCACATCGCACAAACCGGGCATCACATGCGGGCAGCGCGGGTGGAAGCGGCAGCCATCCGGAGGCTTGACCAGGCTCGGCGGTTCGCCGGGCGGCACATCCTTGAAGGTCAAAGCATTATCAGCATCCGGGTCGGAGGTGGCTGCCAGCAGGGCTTCGCTATACGGGTGCATCTGCTTGCGCAGCAGTTCATCCACCTGAGCTTTTTCCACCAGCTGGCCGGCATACATCACGAAGATGCGCTCCGAGAAATAGCGCACTGTAGAAAGGTCGTGGGTGATGTAGATGAAGGCCAAGTTGTGGCTCTCCTGCAGAGCGCTCATCAGGCGCAGCACTTCCACGCGCACCGAGGCATCCAGCATCGACACCGGCTCATCCGCCACGATCAGTTTGGGCTGCAAAATCATGGCACGCGCAATCACGATGCGCTGCTGCTGGCCGCCGCTGATCTGGTGCGCGAATTTGGGCAGGAACTCGGCCTGCGGGGTCAGCTTGACCTCTTCCAGCGCTTTCATGATACGGTCATGGCGCTCTTTCTTGTCCGTCACGCCATTAATGATGAGCGGCTCTTCGAGAATGCGCTCGATGGTCATGAAGGGCGCAAGAGCGCCAAACGGGTCCTGCTGGATGTAACCGACCTGCGAACGGTACCAGGCCAGGCCACCCGAGCCGATATCGTTAATGTTCTTGCCTTCAAAGATGACTTCTCCCTTGGTGGGCTTGTGCAGCCCGAGGATGGTCTTCATCAGGCTGGACTTGCCGCACCCCGACTCGCCGACCACGGCAATCGTCTCGCCCTGGTGGAGATTGAAGCTGACATCGTCCACTGCGCGCACATAGCCGGCATGGCCGAAGCCGAAGCGGCGCAGTTCAAACCACACATGCAGGTCACGAATGGAGAGCAGGATTTCGCGGCCCTTCTCGTCTAGGGGTTGGGCGAGGCTGGCTCCAGGAAGTTGTTTTTCCATCGTCATAGTCATCATTCATGCAGCCAGCATTTAACCAGCCGGCCTTCCTTTTCAAATGTGGGGGGTTCCTGCGAACACTTCTCAAAGCGCATCGGGCAGCGGTCCGCAAACCGGCAGCCGGTGGGCGGGTTAATCAAGCTGGGCGGCTGGCCGGTAATGTATTCCGGCTCAATCGTCTCGCGCAGGCGCGGCACGCTGGCCATCAACTTGGCAGAATAGGGGTGCAACGGCCCGGCAAAGAACCGCCGTGCATCGCAGACTTCCACAATCTGCCCGGCATACATGACGACCACACGGTCAGCCAGTTCGCTGGAGGTGGCGATGTCATGCGTGATAAGCACAAAGCTCGTCGCCATCTCCTGCTTGATGCGCTTGAGCAGGTTCATGATGTTGGCCTGCGTCAGCAGGTCCAGGGCCGAAGTCGGCTCATCGAGGATGATGAGTTCCGGTACCGTGACGAGCGACATGGCGATGGCCACGCGCTGGCGCATGCCGCCGCTCAACTCAAAGGCGTAGCGATCGGCAAAATCCACCGGAACGCCCACGCGCTTGAACATCTCGCGCGCCTGGTTAAGCGCATCGGCTTTCTTGAAACCGTGGTGCACCACCATCGGTTCGGCCACCTGGTCGCCGACCCGCAACACCGGGTTGAGCGAGTTCATGGCGGCCTGCGGCACGAGGGACATCTTCACCCACCGGATTTTCTGGCGGTATTCCTCGTCTTCCATCTCCATGGTTTCAACGCCATTGAGATAGATTTTGCCGCTGTACTCCGCCACGTTGCGTGGCAGCAACCGCAGCACAGCCTTGGCGAACGAGCTCTTACCGCAGCCCGATTCGCCGATGACCACGACTGCCTCGTTGGGCTTCATGGTAAAGCTGACGCCATCCACCGCCTGCACAACTCCTTTGCCGGCTTTGAAGTACAGCTTCAGATCTTCGACGCGAAGCAGATTGGTTTCTGCCATATGGTTAGACACCTCGTAATCTTGGATTGAACACGCGGTCCATCGCGAAGCCTACCATGGCGAACGCAAGACCGGTGAACATCAACAGGGCTGCCGGCTGGAGAATCCAATAGTAGAACCCGTTGTAGAGCGCCGCATTGTTGTTGGCATCGTTAATCATCTTGCCCCACGTAGGCAGCGTCGGGTCACCCAGACCCAGCACAGCCAGGGTGGCTTCCAGAAACACGAAGGTGGGGATGCCCAGCACCAGACCCGGGATAAGCAGCGGAATAATGCGCGGGATTAGGTACTGGAACACAATGCGCATGCTGCTGGCCCCATAGGCGCGCGCCGCTTCAATATAGGGAGATTCACGCACCTGCAGGAAGATGGCGCGGTACGTCTTGATGGCCGCGCCAAAAATACTGAGCAGGATGGTCACGCCCAGCATCGTCCAGATACTGCGTGAGTAGAACACGCCCACCATGATGAGGATGTTGAGGAATGGCAACACCAAGTTGACCTCGGTGATGCGCTGGATGAGTTCATCCAGCCAGGAGCCGTACCACACGCCGATAGCCGCGATGATCATCGTGATGACCGACGTGCCCAGTGAGGCCAGCGTCCCGAAGGCCAGCGCCACCGGCGTGCCCCACAGCATCGCAATACCCAGGTCGCGGCGGAAGTGGTCAGTGCCGAACCAGCCGGACACCAGTCCGTGCATCACAAATTCGCTGCTGGTAAAGGTGTCGCCCTCTTCAAAGGTGCGCACATCCACCACCAGTTTGTAGATGCCCTTCAGCGGTTTCAATTCTTCGGAATTCGGGTCGGCAAACAACCCCTGGTTGGCCGGCAGGCCGCCAATGCGACGCGTGAGCCGCGTGTCCTGTCCAAAGCGGTAAGTCTCGGTCTGCGAGATGCCAACATCCACCACCCGGATTTCCCGACCATCCGGCGTGATCCACAACATCGAGACGAACGGTTTCTTGGTCGCGAACGTGGCCTTCATATACACAATCAGTTCCTGGGGGAACTGATCCGCCTGGAAGTCAAACGTGTACGTGATGGTGGATTGTGTGCCGCCGCCTTCGCGCGGCACATCCGTGCGGGTGGCGACTTCTGTATTGTCAGAGTAGTAATCAAACGACTCCGGCAGGTCATTTTCTATGAACCAGTTGTACCAGACAGGCGGCACCGTGCGCGGGTTCTGTCGCCAGTACTCCTCGCCGCCGCGCCACATGGTAATCGCCTCGTCATAAGGGATGGCAATCGGTGCATAGATACCCACCCCAATCAGGATCAAAATCAATATCATCCCTATCATGGCCGAGGGGTATCCCGCTAATTGCCGGAAAGCGCTTTTCAATGCTTGCATCGTTGTGTCCTTATTCGCCGATCTTGACCCGCGGGTCCACCACGGCGTATATGAAGTCCAGCAGGAAAACGGTCATGGCCAGCAGGTAAGCGTAGATGATGGTGAGACCCACGATGACTGGCGTATCAAAGAGACCAATCGCGCGGAACGCTGTGCGTCCCAGGCCCGGCCAGGAAAAGACGGTTTCGGTGATGATGGCGCCGGTCCACAGCGTGATGACCAGCAGGCCGAAGTTGGTGATGATGGTGGGCAGTGTGGGGCGCAGAATGTAGCGGCTTTCCACATCACGGTTGCTCAACCCCTTGGCCTTGGCCATTTCCACATAATCTTCGCTCGAGTAGATCAGGAAGAAGGTGCGCCAGTTGTAGATGCTGATGAAGAACGAACTGATGATGATGGCGCTGCTGGGCAGAATCAGATGCTTGAGCACGCTCATCGCGTAGTCCCACTGGTTGGTGGGTGGAGGCGCATCAATCATGCCGCCGAATGGCATCACCCGGAAGATGGCGGCGAAGATCAGGATGAAGAATATGCCGTAGAACCAGGGCGGCGCTGAAGACGTGGGCGAAAGCGCCACGGTGAACTTGTCCCAGAAACTGCCGTAGTTGCGCGAGAGCGTGAGCGCCAGGAAAATGCTGCCGAAGAACAGGAACATGTTGGAGAAACCCATCAGCAACAGCGTGGGCGCAAGGCGCTCCAGAATGATGAGACGCACCGAGCGTGAACCGGAGTCGCTGCTCATATTCAGAGCGCGGCCGAGGTCCAGTTGCAGCGCGCCGGCCAGGTAGCCGATACTGCGCACCGCGAACGGCTTGTCCAGGCCCAGGCGCTTTTCTTCATCCGTCACCTGCGAAAGCAGGTACGCCTGTCGGGCATCCGGCTGCATGCTGCGGTAGAGCGGGTCGCGGTTAAGCCGGTCGGCAACCGCCTGGCGAATCTCGCCGCGCATGATGTTGTCCACGTAACCGCCCATATTGGCGATCAGGATGGTGAGATACACGCCGATCACGACGGTGATGAACAGCATCACCAGCTTGACGATTGTGTATTTCGCGACGCGGGTGATGGACTGCATCGCGGGGCTGAGGCGCTTGGGGGCGGCTTCAGCCGTGGGCTGGACCTGAGATTCAACGCTCATGATGACTACCTCTTTCTGCTGGTTTGAAGAACCGGGGTGTTGTCTGCGTTGCCGGAAGTTCCAACCCCGTTGCGGGTTGGACGTTCGGGCAATGCGGCAACCTCACGCTGCCGCCGGGTTCAAGACAGGGGCAAGGCTTTTGAGGGCCTTGCCCCTGTCCTTACTTCAGTTACAGCTCAGCGAACTAAACCTTACTCCGTTACAAATTCGAACGTCGTGAAGGCCGGAACGCTGACCGGGATGGCTACAACCGCGATTTCCAGCTTGTTGGAGCCAGCGCCCAGGGCGGTGGTGGTGTCGGCGCTCAGGGTGACGGAGTACTGACCGTCAGCCACCGGGGCAGCCGCACCGACTTCAACGATCTCGCCGGCGGCGTTGTACACGATGTACTTCACCGAAGCGATTTCGTCAGCCGGGTAGGCTTCGCCTTCGAAGGTCACGAAGACATCGAAGGTAGCTTCCGCGCCCACCGTCACGATGGCCGCACCGTCTACTTCAGCCGTGGCGATCTTGGGAGCCGAGAAGCCAGCCCACTTATCGCTCAGGTCGATGTAGTTCGGGTTGTTGACCAGGACGGCCTGCTTCTCAACCAGGAAGACCTGGGAGAGGATGTACGGGCCGGTGCCAACCCAGAAGTGGCCGTACTGCGCATAGAAGGCGTCGAGGTTCGCATAGCGAGCCGCGGCTTCTTCCGGCGTGATGTACATGCCCAGGGTGGCGCTGAACGGAATGGTGCCTTCGGCAGCCACTGCATCCAGGCTGGTCTTCAGGATTTCGAGGCTCGGACCGCCGATGTAGTTGGTCCACTCGACTTCACTGGCTTCCGCCTTGTCAGCGGTGTAGGCCAGCAGGCCGTTGGCCTCGGCGTAGTTGGAGACCGCGATCACGTGCCAGGCGGCGTCACCGTAACCGTACGCGGGCCACAGGGTGGTCACGTTCAGTTCGGCGTCGGACTGCCACGCATCGGTGTAGAACTCAACTACGAGCGGGGATTCGGAAACGATGCGGAAACCCTTGAAGCCAGCCTTGAAGGCTTCAACGGAACCGGCGATCGATTCGTCGTAGATCGGGGAGCCTTCCATGCCGGGAGCGAAGGTCATGATCATGCCCATGACGAAGTCGGCAACGTCCAGATTGCTGCCGTCATGCCACTGAACATCATACAGATTTTCCGGGTAGTAGGACACGGACTTGACGACCGCGGTCAGACCATCCGGGTAAGCTTCGCCAACGGTGATGAAGGTTTCGGTTTCGACGTTCCAGTCAATCCAGGCATCCGCCGGGACGTCAATCGTCTCAGCGAAGGACAGGTCGACCCAGTCGTAGGTCTTGCCAACGGGCAGTTCGCCGGCGATGGTGACCTCAGCGCGTTCAATGCGCTGGGGCAGACCGATACCGGTGTGCGGGTTGAGCATGACGCCACGATCGTTGGTAGCAAGCTGCCACTGGTTGTCGTACGTCCAGTTGGAGCCGCCGACCGGGTTGGCCGGGTCAACGAACAGATCCGGGGTACCCCAGTTCAGGCTGCCACCTTCGGCATCGTCGAAGCGCAGGGTGTGCGGCCAGAGCGGGTTGATGTCAACGCCGGCGGCCAGGTCGAACGCCACAGAGACGTTCGGCTGCCACGGGCTGAAGGCACGACCATCTTCCAGCCAGACACGGTAGTTGTACTTGAAGGTCGACTCAAGAGCCTGGGCGACCATCTCATCACGCTGTTCAAGCGTGGTGAAGGCGCTGTTGGCCAAATCGTCGTACAGGGCGAGGTCGCCCTCTTCAAGGGTATAGCCCTGCCACAGGGTGGTGAAGGCATAGGCGCTGTTCGGGGAGTAGAAGAACTGGAAATCGCCCGCGTCATTGCGGGTGATGCCGCCAACGCCCCAGGCGCCGGTGTAGATGTGCCACAGGCCGTCATCGATGTTGCCGGCCACCCAGAGGGCGGACAGCTCGGAGGACGTACCATACTGGCGGGTCACGGTGAAGCCAATCGACTCGAGCTGGTTGGAGACATAGTCACCAATCGGCACGCGGGTGCCGTCAGAGTCGGTTCGGATCAGGAAGATCACGTCCACCGGTTCGCCGCCAAAGTTCCACTTGCCATCGACCAGCGTAGCGCCCATGGCTTCCATTTCGGCGGTGATCTGCGCGTTGGCGCGATCGACGTCGTACTGGTAGCGGGATTCGAGGCCGCGGATGGTCTCAACGTAGCGGGCGTATTCCGGGAAACCGGAAACGAAGGAGAAGAACTTCGGCACAGCGTTGCCGCCGTACACTTCCTGGTTGATGTAGTTGCGGTCAACCAGCCAGTTCATCGCTTCACGGACTTTGGCGCTCGCGAACGGGTTCAACTTGCCGGTGGCGGGGAAGGTGTTGCCTTCGAACTCGCCGGAGGGGTTGAAGGTCAGTTCGTAGTAAATACCAAACTGGAACGAGCGCTCCAGGCCAGCCGCATCAGCAGCTTCGATGTCCTGGGGGGTGGACAGGTTGGACGCATAAACGTCAATCGCGCCGGCAGCAATCTGCGTCACCGCAGCGTCAGCCGTCACAACGGTCATGGTCACCTGGTCCAGCCAGCCGCCGTGGCGGGTGGTGGCGGGTACTTCGGGCTCAGCCGTCGGATCTGGTGCAGTCGGCTCAGTTGTAGCGGTATCCACCGGGGTGGACGTGTCAACCGGCTCTTCAGTTACATCGGGGGTCGGCGCGCAAGCTGCCAACACCATGCTGGCGATCACCAGCAGGCCGAGGAGAGCCATCAATCGATTTCGATACATTTCGTTTCTCCTCCAGAAACATGGTTTGAGGTTTGTGTTTGGGTACTTACATTAAATGCGATCTGTGCTTCCAACCACCTCCTTCCGGATTTAACGTACGGCAATCACATGGCATTGGAATCGTAAGGCAAACCAAGCCATGATTATAACGTAAATTTTACACAGGCGCTTGTATAGACCGGAAAATGAGGAATCATCCAGAAAGGTAGGGCGGGGAGACCGCAACGAAATGGCGGAGAATCGTTTTTCAATCATTTACTCAATGATTTCCCAACGGTGGAGCGTAGGTTAAACGATTATACACGTCGGCATCCCCCCAAAGTCAACCCGTTAAGTAATATTCTCAGCATCTTCTAAGATTTGTCCACTCCGTGCGCGGGCCCTCTTCGCTTCATTAAAGAGAGGCGAACATCCGGTCGTATGACGCCGGGTGCCGGAACGCGTGTAGTAAAATCGGCGAATGCGAATCAACCGACCCGTTCTCACCTCCCTGTTCCTTCTGGCCTGCGCCCTGCTGCTGGCGGCGTGCAGCGCCCAACCCACTGAAACCCCGGACGCCCTGCCCCTGCCGGCAGGAACCGCCGCCTCCGGCCAACCCGGCGCGGGAACCGGCGAACTGCCCACCCTTACCGTGTGCCTCGGCGGCGCGCCCAATGCCATCCACCCCTACCTGGCGCCCAACATCTGGTCGCGCACCTTCCAGGAAGCCCTGTACCCCGCACCCTACCATGTGGAAAACGAGGCCATCCAGCCCGGCCTGCTGGACAGCATCCCCAGCCTGGGAGATGGCAGCGCCGAGCTGGTGCGCATCGAAGTGCAGATGGGCGACCGGGTGCTCACCGCCGACGGCGCCCCGCAGGAACTGGACCTGGGCCTGTATGTGCGTCCCGCCGGCTGCAACACCAATGACTGCGCCGTGCTCTACAACCCCTCGCAGCCGCTGTTCATGGACCAGTTGCGCGTGACCTTCAAAATCAAGTCCGGGCTCACGTGGGGCGACGGCAGCCCACTCACTGCCGCCGACTCGGTATTCGCCTACACCTACAACCTTGAGAACTTCGCCGGCAGCGGCAACAGCCGCCCGGCCTACACCGCCTCCTACGAAGCCATTGACGACACCACCGTGGTCTGGACCGGACTGCCGGGTGTTATCCCGCGGTCCTACATGACTTATTTCTGGACCCCCCTGCCGCAAAAACTGTGGGAGGGCAATGAAATCCTTAACAGCGGCGGGCCGATCCTATCGTTCATCGTCCCCGCCTCCTACGGCCCCTACCAGTTGGAAGACTGGACGGAAGACACCTTCCTCATGTACCCCAACCCGAACTACACCGGCCCCGACCCGGAAGGGCGATTCGCACCGCTGGTGTTCAAAGTGGTCGGCGATGACGGCGAAGCCAATGTCGCCCGCCTGCTGAGTGGCGAATGCGACGTGCTGGACCCCAGCGCTCTGAAGGGCGTGGAAGTAAGCGCCATGACCCAACTCACCGCCAGCGGCCAGGCGAACCTGCTGACCAGCAACGCCGGCGCCTGGGAGGTGCTGTACTTTGGCATCAAACCCGCGAGTTATGACGACGGCTACGCCCCGGCCACCGACCGCGTCGACTTTTTTGGCGATGTGCGCGTGCGCCAGGGGCTGGCCCACTGCCTGAACCGGGGCGCCCTCCTGGATGCGGTGACCGCCGGGCAGGGCAGCGTGATGGACACCTACGTCCAGTCCGAGTCCCCGCTCTTCAATGCCGAAGCGACCCAATACGCCTATGACCAGCAGGCCGGCATCGCCCTGCTGGAAGCCGCCGGTTGGGCCGCCGGCGCCGACGGGGTGCGCGTGGCGCAGGGCATCCCCACCATCCCGGATGGCACGCGCCTTTCCCTGCGCTACTTCGTGGCCGAAAACCCCATCAATGAAGAAGTGGCGGCGCTGCTGGAAGCCGACCTGGCAGCCTGCGGCGTGGAACTGACCGTCACCGCCCTGCCGCGCGAGGAATACTACGCCACCGGCGAAGGCACGCCCTTGTTCGGTCGCGATTTCGACCTGGCGCAATACAGCTGGTCGGTGGACTCGTCGCTGGAGCCCGCCTGCCACCTGTTCTATGGCTACACCGTGCCGGGGCCGGAGGGCGATGCTTTCCCGCTTGGCTGGAGCGGCTGGAACGTGACCGGCTGGCAGAACCAGGAGTTTGACGACTCCTGCCAGACCGCCCGCAACGCATTGCCGGGCCAGGAAGGCCACAGCAGTCTGCACCAGACTGCGCAGGCCCTCTTCGCCAGCGAACTACCTGCCATCCCGCTGTTCACCTACCGCCAGTTCTCCCTCATCCGCCCGGACCTGTGCGGCCTGCAACTGGAAGACCTGACTGGTGTGCTGTACGGCTGGGAAAACGTCCGCTTCTGCGACTCGTAAATCACCCGCATCATCCCGAAGAATAAAAGACACCCGACCTTTGGAAAGGTCGGGTGTCTTATTTATCCATCCCGGCTTTATGGCAACAACACGAAATCGCTCGGCCAGCTCCCCAGCGCCGCATACAGCACGGTCTGCTCGCCGCTGGCCGGGTCGAAGCGCGTCACCGGGCTACCGGATGTACTGCTTCCCTTTTCCGTCATGATCCACAACACATTGGCGTCATCAAACATCGCCGAAAGCGGATAGCCGGTAACCTTCACCTGCACCGCGGTGGCCGTTTCCATGTTCGCCAGGTCGACCAGCCAGAAGCGCAACGCGTCTCCTTCGCGGATGCCATCATCCACCGCCAGCCAGCGGCCATCCGGTGAGAGCGCGGTGAACGCGAACCAGCGCTTGGCGGTTGCGGTGCGCACCCCGAACAGACGCTGCCACCACGGCGCGGCGCTCGCCTCCTGCTCCGGACGGTAGTGCACGATCTCGCCCAGCGACCCGGCGGTCACATCCACTTGCACCAGTACGCCGGCGTCCGTATCCAGCACCAGTAGACGGCCATCCAGCGTATACACCAGCCCATTGCCGACCATGTAATCTTCAGCGCCCAGCGCGGGGATATCCAGGTGCCACTGGCTGCCATCCGTCAGGGACGTGCCGGTCACCCAGGCCTGCATCCCGCTGTAGTAGGCGTGGCACAGCGCGTACACCTCGCCGGCATCCGCGTTGTAGTGCACTTCCACCGGAAAGGCGTTGCCTTCGCACAGCATCCAGGTCTGTTCTCCATAAGCGCGCTGCTTGAGGTCATAACTGAAGAGCCGGTCGCCTTCGGTGTACGAGTACATCAAGACCTCATCCCCATTCACGGCCAGTACCCGCATCGCCGCTGAATAGAACACCCCCGTCGGCAGGCTGGCGATGTCCAGCGTGTGCTGGCTCAACACCCGCCCATCCTCCGCATCCATCTGGGTGAGCACCAGCGGCCATTCCTCGCTGGGAGGGTCGGTATCCCCCGGGCTGTAGCGCAGGTCCTGCAGGCTGTCTTCTCCGGCCTTGCGCTGGTCGAGCACGAACAAACGCCCTCCCGCCTCATCCGCATAAACATCCAGGACGAAGCCGGCCTCCGTCGTCCAGCGCGGGAAGTCGCTGCCCGGTTGCCATGCCAGCAACTGCGGCGCGGCCATCACCAGCACTTCGGCCTGGCCGCTGAAATGACCGCGGTCTACCACCAGGAAAACCGCTTCATCGATACCGGAATACGCCGCGGGCTCTTTGGCCGCCCGCGCCCCAAACGCCTGCGCTGACCACAACGCCCCTGCCGCCAGCAGGCCCAGGGCCAGCGCCATCCCGCCAATCCGTAACGTCTTCTTCGTCATCTTGCGCTCCTTCTATAATATTGGGCGAGGTTATTTCGCTCGCTTTTCCCCTACTACACCGCCGGCGGCTTGCGGGTTCCCACCCCGGCGCCCGTCAAGGTCTCAGGTGCGCGGCCCGCCGGGGGGCAGGCAGTATAATCAGGCCGGACGATTCCCCGCTCTGGAGCCCAACCAATGACCCTTTCGCCCGACCTCACCCCCCTCACGCCGCGCAAACGGGCGGTGCTTGTGGGCGCATCCTCCGGCATCGGCGCCGCGCTGGCGCGCGAACTGGCCCACCGAGGCTACGCCCTCGCCCTGCTGGCGCGCCGCGCCGGCGCGCTGGACGCCCTGTGCCGGGAAATCAATGCCGCCGCCGGCGACACCCGCGCAGTGGCCTATACCCACGACGTTACTGACTACGAACTGATTCCCGCCCTCTTCCAGAAACTGCTGGCCGACCTCGGGCGCATTGACAGCGTCGTGTACGCCGCCGGCGTGATGCCCACCGTGACCTTTACCGAATACAACTTTGACAAAGACAAAGCAATGGTCGACTCGCAACTGCTGGGCGCACTGGCCTGGCTGGGGCAGGCCGCCGCGCTGTTCGAACGCATGGGCGAAGGGCAGATTGTCGGCATCGCTTCCGTGGCCGGAGACCGCGGCCGGGTGCTGAACCCCGGCTACGGCGCGGCCAAAGCCGGTTTCGTCACCTACCTGGAATCGCTGCGCAACCGCCTCACCCGCCGCGGCGTCAACGTGCTCACCATCAAGCCCGGCCGCGTGGATACTGAAATGAGCCGCGCCGCCGGCATGACCAGAGGACTCTACCCGGTTGGCAAAACCGCGGCCGCCATCGCCCGCGCGATGCACAAACGCAAACAGGTCGTCTACATCCCCGGCTGGTACCGCTTCCTCATGCTTGGCATCATTCACACGCCCTCCTTCATCTTCCGGAGGCTCAAGTTTTGAGCCACTTAAATGGCAGGCATCCGGCCCTGCCCGCCGACCGCCTGACGCGCGTCGAGAATTTCGGCCACTCCATCGCCGCGCCCGGCTACGTCTTCCGCCCCACACAACCCGGACAGGTGGCGGACCTGTTCCACGCCGCACGCAAGCAAGGCTTCACCATCGGCCTGCGCGGCGCTGGCCGTTCCTATGGCGATGCCGCCATCAACCGCGGTCAGGCCGTGCTGGACTTAAGCCGCATGCGCCGCCTGCTGGCCTGGGACCCGCACAAAGGCATCCTCAAAGTCGAGCCCGGCTTCACCATCCAGAATCTCTGGCAATCCACCCTGGAAGACGGCTGGTGGGGGCCGGTGATGCCCGGCACCATGTTCCCCACGTTGGGCGGCTGCCTATCTTCCAACATCCACGGCAAGAACAACTGGCACGCCGGGCCGATCGGTGAGCATGTGCTGGAGTTCACCGCCCTGCTGCCCAATGGCCGTGAAGTGACCTGCACCCCCGGGAAGAACGCCGACCTCTTCCACGCCATGATTGGCGGCATGGGCCTGCTGGGCGTGTTCACCTCAATCACCCTGCAACTCAAAAAGGTGCACTCCGGCTACCTGGACGTGCGCGCCTGGGCCGAGCCGAATTTGGCCCGCATCCTCGCCGCCACCGACGAGGGCAAGGACCATGACTACATCGTGGGCTGGGTGGATTGCACCGCTGGCGGCCGCGGTCTGGGCCGCGGCCAGATGCACAGCGCCGACTACCTGCCCGAAGGCGCCGACCCCGAACCCGCGCAGTCCCTCCGAGTAGAGCACCAGGCTCTCTCCCCCAACCTGTTCGGCATCGTGCCGCGTTCCATTATTCACCAGGCGATGAAGCTCGGCTTCCACAACCCCGGCATCTGGGCGGTCAACACCGCCAAGTACACCCTCAACCGCACCCTCGGCCACGACAAACGCTACTGGCAATCCTTCGTGGCGTTCAACTTCCTGCTGGACTACGTGCCGGACTGGGAACGCGCCTATGGCCGCGGCGGTCTCATCCAATACCAGACCTTCCTGCCCAAAGCCGCTGCCGCCGAGGCCTGGCGCGACATGCTGCGCCTGTGCCAGCGGCGCGGCCTGCCCTCCTACCTCGGCGTGGTCAAGCGCCACCGGCCGGACAAGTTCCTGCTCTCCCACGCGCTGGATGGCTTCTCGCTCGCCATGGATTTCAAAGTCTCTGACCGCAATCGCCACAAACTGCACGCCCTCACCGCCGACCTCACCCGCATCGCCCTCGCTGCCGGCGGGCGTTTCTACTTCGCCAAGGACAGCGCCCTCACCGCCGCCGATGCCCGCGCCTACCTCGGCGATGAAACCATCGCCAAGTTTCAAGTCCTCAAGCACAAGTCCGACCCGCACGGCATTCTGCAGACGGACTTATATCGAAGATGCTTTTCAAACGAGTAACGAGTTGCCGGGTAATGAGGCACTCAGAGGGTCCCTCATTTACCCGGCGCCTCATCTCCCGTTGACCTCTTATGCAGTGTGACCTCTATCGCCTCGGCGTCATCGAATACCAGAAAGCCTTCAACCTGCAGAATCAGTTGGCGGCGCAGATTGCCTCCGGTGAGCGCGGCCCCGCCCTCCTCCTGCTGGAACACGACCCGGTCTACACCTTTGGCCGCCAGGGCAAGCCGGAGAACATGCTGTGGGACGAAGCTGAATGCGCCCGCCGCGGCATCACCCTCCACGAAACCGACCGCGGCGGCGACGTGACCTACCACGGCCCGGGCCAGCTGGTCGGCTACCCGATTCTGCCGCTGGCCCACGGCGACCTCACCACCGACCCTGACACCGGCCAGCCGCGTTTACCGCAGGCCGACTACGTCGGCTACCTGCGCAAACTGGAAATGACCCTCATCATCAGCCTGTCCAGATTTGGCATTGGCGGCGGGCAGATAAAGGGCCAGACCGGCGTTTGGGTCCAGCCGGACGTGCTATCCCGCTGCCGCCACTGCCCACCGGAACTCAAGCAGTCTCCAGCCAAAATCGCCAGCATCGGCGTGCGCGTGGATGCGCGCGGCGTGTCTCGCCACGGCTTCTCGCTCAACGTCTCCCCGGACATGAGCCACTGGGACGGCATTCTCGCCTGCGGGCTGGAGAACCAGAACAAGGTCAGCCTGGAGATGCTGGTAGACCCGCCGCCTTCCGTGGACGAGGTCGCCGCCGTGGTCGGCCGCGCCTTTGGCGAAGTCTTCGGCTATGAGATGGTGGCACACGAAGGCGTGCTGCTTATTTGAATTCTTTGCGCCTTTGGTTTTATCTGTGTCCTACCGGCTGTATCTGTGGTTAAACCGCCTTTACTCCCCGGCACGCCCCTTGCATCTCTTTTCGCGCCGGAACTTTGCAATATAATGGAGGCCGGAGGAACGTCCCCGCCTGAGTGGAGAAGATGACATGAGCCAATTCCAGTTCACATTGCGCAAGGGCCCAAACGCCGGCAAAGTCTACGCCCTCGTCAAAAACGAGATCTACGTCGGCCGCGACATCTCCTGCGACATTTCCATCAACGATACCGAAGTCTCACGCAAGCACGCCCACCTGGTGCGCGTGGCCGAAGGCTACGCCCTGGAAGACCTCGGCTCCACCAACGGCACCTTCATCAACGAGGTGCGCATTAACGGCCAGGTGATGCTGCAGCCCGGCCAGATGGTGCGCATGGGCGATAACGTGGTGCTGGCTTACGAAGCCGCCGGCTTTGACCCGCAGGCAACGATGGCCTCCGGCAGGGCGTCCTACGACCCGGCCCCGGTCCAAATGCCGGTGCAGCCCAGCCCCCAGCAAATGCAACCCCCAACGTACCAACCCTACCCGGCCACCCCGCCCGCCACCTACGCCGGCCAGATTCCGGACGGCCCGCCGATGACCGGCAGCCTGCCCACCATGGGGCGCCCCGGCATCAACCGTCGCTGGCTGTTCGTCGGTTGCGGCGTCATTCTGTTCCTGGGTCTGTGCAGTCTGATCGGTATCTTCTACTACATTGACGCCAATTTCCTGTGGTGCGATGTTTTCGGCGGCCTGATTCCCACCTGTCCGTAAAAACCCGTTATTCGTGAGCAGGATCCGAAAACAGGAAACCATCTCCGGTTTCCTGTTTTTTTATTCTCTGCTCACGATTTCTATTACCGCAATATTCTCAAAATGATGAGGATGATCAGCAGCAGCAGGATGAGGTCAATGACCCTTGTGCCGCGCAGATTGGGCAGGTTCACTTTGCCAAAATAGCCCAACAGCCACAGGATGATCAAGACAACAATCAGGGTTTCAAGCATGGATGATTCCTTTCTTTATGTCGAGAACGCTAAAAAGGTGAACGAGTTACCGGGGCAATGTGTGACGAGGAAAACCCGCTTTCCTCCCTCGCCTCGTTGACCCATCACCCGTTGACGTCTTGCTTTCTTCGCCGCGGCCACCAGTACAACAGCGTCCCGCCATCCAGGAAACGCAGCGGCAGCAGCGATCCCAGCGTGAACACGATGAAATTCCACCAAGCCGCAAACAGAACCAGCGCGTACGCCATGCCGCCCAGCGGCCGCAGCAGGACCGCCAGCGCGCCCAGCGCCGCCGCCGTCGTCACACTGCGCACCGGCCCGCCCAACGCCCGCCGGATGTGAATCTCCGCCGGTAGTTCCGGCTCGTCCTGCGGGTAGCGCCCCACCGCCAGCACCGTGAAGAACACCAGTCCGCTCATCGGCCAGCCGGTCTTCCTGGCGGCCACGGCGTGCCCCAACTGGTGCCATAGTTCCGAGGCGTAGTGGAGGACTGTGGCCAGCAGGCCGAAGACCACCGCCATGCCCACCCCGAACTTAAACCACCACGCCCCCAGCCCGGCCAGCAGCGCCAGCAGCAGCGCCGCCCAGCCAAACACGCTCGGTCGCATGCTTAAGTCCAGACCAAAATAATGGCCGAGTTGGATTCGTTTTTTGCTCATGGGAGTCTCCTCAATGCGGAAAAGATACCACAGCCGGAAAAACTGGCTTATGCAAAGGATCGAAGGAAATCAACGAATTGTCCGCAGAATAAGACTATCCGTTGCTCCGAATCCCTCACATGATTTTCCTCACCGTTAATTAATAGAACTAATGTACAATATTCGCCGAGGAAAGAGCCATGCTGAACAAAATCACCGCTGATTTCCGCGCCCTGCGCCGCTTTCCCCGTCAGTTCTGGATTCTGATGGGGGCATCTTTTATTGACCGGCTGGGCGGCGCGCTGCTTTTCCCATTCTTTGCCCTGTACGTCTCCGAGCGCTTTGACGTTGGCATGACGGTCGTGGGCGGCCTGTTCGCCATCTTCGCCATTGCCAGCCAGGTGGGCGGCTTCATCGGTGGCGCGCTGGCTGACCGTTTCGGCCGTAAGTCGCTCGTCCTTTTCGGCCTCGTGGTGAGCGCGCTGAGCAGTGTTGTCATGGGCTACGTGGACAGCCTGGCGGTGTTCTACGTCGTGGCGGGCATCGTCGGCGTGCTGGCCGACATGGCCGGTCCCGCCCAGCAGGCGATGGTCGCCGACCTCCTGCCCGAGGAACAGCGCGCCGAGGGTTACGGCATCTGGCGCGTTCTGTCCAACCTCGCCGTGATGATCGGCCCGCTCATTGGCGGGTTCATGGCGGCGCGCTCCTACCTGTTCCTGTTCTGGGGCGACGCCACCACCAGCGTCATCACCGCCGCGATTCTGTTCGTGGCGCTCCACGAGACCAAACCGGCGGCCGCGCCCGGCCACGAGCATGAGAAGTTCAGCCAGACGCTGGCAGGCTACGCCGTCGTCCTGCGCGACATGGCTTTCGTCGGTTTCCTGGCGGCGTCCATCTTCCTCAACATCGTTTACATCCAGATGAATTCCAGCCTGCCGGTGTTTCTGCGCGATGCGCGCGGCGCGCCGCCGCACTTCTATGGCATCATCCTGAGCATGAACGCCGGGATGGTGGTGCTTATGCAGTTCTGGCTTACCCGCCGCCTGAAAGGCATTGCGCCGCTGCTGCTTATGGCGCTGGGCGGGGTGTTCTACCTGTTCGGCTTCGGCCTGTATGCCTTCGTGGACGGGCTGGCCCTCTTCGCCCTGGCGATGGCCATTATCACGATTGGCGAGATGATCGTGGTGCCCACCGCTCAGACGCTGGCCGCCAAGCTGGCCCCCGAGGCGATGCGCGGCCGCTACATGGCGGTGTTCGCCCTCGCCTGGACCATCCCGTTTGCCGCCGGGCCGTACCTGGCCGGGCTGGTGCTGGACAACCGCGACCCCAACTCGTTGTGGCTGTGGGGCGCGCTGTTCTGCGCAGTCGCCATCACCGGTTATGTGTTGTTGCACAACGCCGCGCGGGCGCGCGTGGCCGAGCCGGAAGCGGAAGCCGCGCCGGCGGGGTGATTTCGGTAAGGGGATGCGGCACCTCTCTTCGGACTACCGCCAACAATCAACGTACACTCCTTCCGTCGCGGTACAATCCCAATCATGGAACTTTTGAGCGGTTTGAACCCCCAGCAGCAGCAGGCCGTCACTGCCGTTTCCGGCCCCACGCTGGTGCTGGCCGGGCCGGGCTCCGGCAAGACCCGCGTACTCACTCACCGCATCGCCTACCTCATCAGCCACCTCGGCATCAAGCCCTACAACATACTCGCCGTCACCTTCACCAACAAGGCCGCCAAGGAAATGGGGGCGCGGGTGGATGACCTGCTCTCCGGCGAGACGCGCGGCCTGCAACTCGGCACCTTCCACAGCATCTGCGCCCGCCTGCTGCGTCGCGAAGCCGAACGCCTGCCCTTCGATGCCAACTTCGTCATCTTCGACGACGACGACCAGGTCTCGCTGGTACGCCAGGTGATTAAAGACCTCGACATTGACGACAAATCCTACCGCCCGCAGGCGGTGCAGGGCAGCATCAGCCGCGCCAAGAACGAACTGATTCTGCCCGACGACTACCCCATCCAGACCTATCGCGATGAAGTCGTCCAGCGCGTCTACCTGCGCTACCAGCAGGCGCTCCTGCAGAACAATGCCCTGGACTTTGACGACCTGCTGCTATGGGTCGCGATTCTGCTGGAAGACCAGCCCGCGGCGCGCGACAAATACGCCCGCCAGTTCGAGCACATTTTGGTGGATGAATTTCAGGACACCAACACCGTGCAGTACCGCCTGCTCAAGCACCTCGCCTCCTTCCACCGCAACCTGTTCGTAGTGGGCGACGCCGACCAAAGCATCTACCGCTGGCGCGGCGCGGACTACCGCAACGTCCAGCGTTTTGAAGAAGACTTCCCGGACGCCGCCACCATCCTGCTGGAGCAGAACTACCGCTCGACGCAGAACATCCTCAACGCCGCCATGGCGGTGATTGACCAGAACCACTTCCGCGTGCGCAAGGAACTATTCACCGACCGCGGCGACGGCGTGCCGCTCTCCATGCAGGAAGTGTTCAACGCCCGCGAGGAGGGCGGTCTAATCGTCAACACCATCGCCCGGCTGGTGGGACGCGGCGAGCACGAACCCGGCGACTTCGCCATCATGTACCGCACCAACGCCCAGTCGCGCTCGCTGGAAGAAGCTTTCATCCACGCCAACCTGCCCTACAAACTGGTGGGCGCGCAGCGGTTCTATGGCCGCCGCGAAATCAAAGACCTGCTGGGCTACCTGCGCCTGGTGTACAACCCCAACGACGAAGCCAGCCTCGCCCGCGTCATCAACGTGCCGCGCCGCAAGATTGGCGGCAAAACAATGACCGACCTGCGCACCGTGGCGGTGAACGCCGGCTTGAGCATGGGCGGCGTGCTGCTGGACCTCGCCAGAGGCGAGAAGAGCGAATTCCTTGGCACGTTCGGCAAAGGCGCGGCGGCCTCGCTGGAAGGCTTCGGCCATCTGCTGGCCGGCTGGCGCGCCCACCACATCGACTCGCCACCCCTCATCCTGCTCGACCAGGTGCTGGCCGACATCGACTACCAGAGTTATCTGGATGACGGCAGCGAAGAAGCCACCGACCGTTGGGACAACGTGCAGGAACTGCGGCGGCTGGCCGCCGAATACGCAGACCGACCGCTGGGCGAATTCCTTGAAAGCATCGCCCTCGTCAGCGACCAGGACACGGTGGACCAGAGCGCCAACGTGCCCACCCTGCTCACCCTGCACGCCGCCAAGGGGCTGGAGTTTCCGGTGGTGTTCATCACCGGGCTGGAAGATGGCACCTTGCCGCACTCGCGCTCGTTTGACGACCCGGAAGAAATGGAAGAAGAGCGCCGCCTCTTCTATGTCGGCATTACGCGTGCCAAAGACCGCGTCTACCTCTCCTATGCGCTTAACCGCACCACCTTCGGCTACAGCGAACCCACCGAACCCTCGCGCTTTCTGGACGACATCCCCGAAAACATCCTGGACGGCCACAACCCGCTGGGCACCACCCGCTATGTGGAACGCCACCAGCGCCAGCGGCAGGACGAATGGGAACGGCCCAACAGCCCGGCGGCGGCCGTCATTCAACCCACCTACCGCGCCGGCCAGAACGTGCGCCACGCGGCATGGGGCAACGGTATGGTGCTCAACACCAAAATCGAGGACGGCGAGGAAATCGTGGATGTGTTCTTCGAGGAAGCCGGATTGAAAAAACTTGTCGCCTCCCTCGCCCGCCTGGAAGTGGTCGGCAAGTAAGACCTTAAGGGGACAGTTTTGCAGATAGCAATGACCACCATTCTTGTCATTCCGAATACTATGACCGTGTCAATGGGTAAAGCGAGCGATAATTAGGGATGAAGGGGCGTTGGTCGCGCAAAACGGCACAGATGATTTTGAGGAGTGAGTTTTGAATGTTG